>NZ_JAIOAB010000068.1 GCF_019890635.1 Streptomyces sennicomposti | reverse complement strand
GGAACTGGTGGCGACGGAACGGGACTGAGGCGGGTCCCGCCCTTCGCGACCGCCGTGGTGCGCGGCGCGCCCAACCGCCTCCAGGTGCTGCGCGCGGTGCGGGCCGGCACCGGGGTGGAGCTGTGCACGCTGCCCGGCGAGGTCGAGGCCGAGCTGACCTTCCTGGCGGCGCGGCGCTGGGCGGGCTGGCGGTCCGGGCCGCTCGCGCTGCTCGACATCGGCGGCAGCTCCCTGGAGGTCGCCTTCGGGCGGGGCCGGCTGCCCGACTTCGTGGCCTCGCTGCCGCTGGGCGCCGGCCGGCTCACCCACGAGTTCTTCGCCGGCGAGGACCCGCCCTCGCCGGAGCGCGTCAAGGCGCTGCGACGCCGGGTCCGCCACCAGCTGCGGGACGTGGCCGCCCGGATCCGCTGGGAGGGGCCGCGCACGGCGGTGGTCACCTCGCGTACGTTCCAGCAGCTGGGGCGGTTGTGCGGGGCCGCGCCCGGGCGGTACGGGCCGTTCGTGGAGCGGCGGCTGCGGCGCGGGGAGCTGCGCCGGGCCGTGGACCGGCTGGCCGCCCTGCCCGCCGCCGAGCGCGCGGCGCTGCCCGGCATCTCCGCGCCGCGGGCCGCGCAGAGCCTGGCCGGCGCGGTGGTCGGCCACACGGCGATGAAGCTGACCGGGCTGAGGACGGCCGAGGTGTGCCCGTGGGCGATCCGCGAGGGCGTGCTGCTGCGGCACCTGGAGGACGGGCCGTCCTGGTGGGCGGAGGTCGCCCGGCTGAGCGAGGACGTCGCGCCCCCGGACCCCGTGCCGCTGCGGATCGCGAGCGCGACCCGGTGAAGCGGGCGAAGACGGGAAGACGTAACCGGACCGGGTCCTGCCGGCCCCGGACGGGGCCCTGATCCGGGCCGCGCCGGGCCCGGGGCAGGACCGTACCGACTTCAGGCAAGGAGCGAGAACCATGCCCGACAACGACGGCAAGCAGCACCACGACCGCCCGCAGACCGCCCTCGGCGAGGTCCTGCGCGAGTTCGAGAAGGCCGAGACGGACGTGGACGAGTCCCGGGAGAAGCGGCACCGCGGCGAGGCCGCCGAGGCGATCACCCCGAACGCCGGTGCGGAGGAAGAGGCCCAGGAGGAGGCCGAGGACCGCTGAGCCGGCCGCGATCACGGGGAGGATGGCCGCAGGCGCCCCGGGTACCCGGGTTCCATGGACGACGATCGCCGAGGACCCCAGCTGCCGCCCGCCCGGGGCCCGCTCTCCGCAGCCGTGACGGCCCACCTGCTCGACACCGGCCCGCTCCCCCGCCCCGCGGACGCCGGGGCCGCCGACCCGTACGGCGACGACCTCCAGCTCGCCCTGTACCTGTGCTACGAGCTGCACTACCGCGGATGGGCCGGGGTGGCCGCGGGGCGTGAGTGGGACCCGGACCTGCTGCGCGTGCGGGCGGCGCTGGAGGACCGCTTCCTGACCGCCCTGCGCGCCGACACCCCCGGCCACGGCAGTCTCGACGAGGCGCTCGGCGAACTGCTGGTCGAACCAGTCGACGGCTCGGGCGTCTCCCACTATCTGCGGGACGAGGGCGAGCTGTGGCAGCTGCGCGAGTACGCCGCCCAGCGCTCCCTGTACCACCTCAAGGAGGCGGACCCGCATGCCTGGGTGCTGCCGCGGCTGTGGGGCCGGGCCAAGGCGGCGATGGCGGCGGTGGAGTTCGACGAGTACGGCGGCGGCCGGGCGGCCCGCGTCCACGCCCGGCTGTTCGCGGACCTGATGACGGACCTCGGGCTGGACACGACGTACGGCCGCTATCTCGACGCGGCCTCGGCGGAGGTCCTGGCCACGGTGAACATGATGTCCCTGTTCGGGCTGCACCGGTCGCTGCGCGGGGCCCTGGTGGGGCACTTCGCGGCGGTGGAGATCACCTCCTCGCCCGGTTCCCGGCGGCTGGCCGAGGCGATGCGCCGCACGGGCGCGGGCCGGGCCGCCGAGTTCTTCTACGACGAGCACGTCGAGGCGGACGCGGTGCACGAGCAGGTCGTCCGCCACGAGGTGATCGCCGGGCTGCTGGAGGAGGAGCCGCACCTGGCGGCCGACGTGGCCTTCGGGATCGACGCGACCGGCTTCCTGGAGGACCGGTTGGGCGGCCGGCTGCTGGCCGACTGGCGGGCGGGCCGCTCCTCGCTGCGCGTACCCCTCGCGTCGGCGGAGACGGTCCCCGCCTCCTGATAATCCCCGGGTTACGGGGTACTCGCGTGGCGTGAGTGAACTGGTACTTCCGGGCGTCTACGCCCCGCAGGACGACACCGCCCTCCTGGCCGAGGCCCTGGGCGACGAGCCGCTGCGGCCCGGCGCCGAGGTCCTCGACGTGGGCACCGGGAGCGGCGCGCTCGCGCTGGCGGCCGCCCGGCGGGGCGCCGAGGTGACCGCGGTCGACGTGTCCTGGCGGGCGGTGTGGAGCGCCCGCCTCAACGCCTGGCTGCGCCGGCTGCCGGTCCACGCCCGCCGGGGCAACCTCTTCGGTCCGGTGCGCGGCCGCACGTTCGACTTCATCCTGGCCAATCCGCCCTACGTCCCGGCCCCCGGCGCACGGCACGCCCCGCGCGGGCGGGCGCGGGCCTGGGACGCGGGCCACGACGGGCGCGAGGTGCTGGACCGTATCTGCCGGGACGCGCCCGGCCTGCTGCGGCCCGGCGGGGTGCTGCTGATCGTGCACTCCGCGCTCAGCGGTCCCGGCCGCACCCTGGACCTGCTGCGCGAGGCCGGGCTGAAGGCCTCGGTGGTGCGGCGCCGCTGGATCGCCTTCGGGCCGGTGCTGCGGGCGAGACGGGAGTGGCTGCGCGAGCGCGGGCTGCTCGGCTCGGAGGACGAGAAGGAAGAGCTGGTGGTCATCCGTGCCGAACGAGCCCTCTGAGAGCGCCGAGGACGCCCGCCGGGCGCCGGCCCGCCGGATCACCATGCAGCGGCAGGGCCCGATCCTGGTGGACGGCCCGGTCGAGGTGGAGCTGGAGGACGGCACCACGGTCGCCTCGGACCGGTGGCGGGTCGCGCTGTGCACCTGCCGCCGCAGCCGCCGCTACCCGTGGTGCGACACCAGCCACCGCAAGCGGGTGTAGCGGCGCTCCGCCGTGGACGAAGAAAGCCGTACACGGAGAAGCCGTCTTCCTCCGTATACGGAAGAAGACGGCGAAAGATGTCAGGGACCGGCGGGAGGGCCCCCCCCGCCCCCCGGTCCCTGTCGCGGGATCACCGCCGGTTCCCGTGCCGGGCCGCGCACTCCCCAGTCACGCGGCCCATGGTGCTGCGCGGAAACCGTGCGATCCCGGCTCTAGAACGCGAAGACGCTCGTCATGGCGGCGTTCTTCACGCATTCGTTGGCGAAGGTGCGCTCGTAGGAGACGCGCTTGCCCTGCCAGACTCCGGCGGCCGTGACCACCACGGGGTTGTACTCCTTGGTGCACAGCACGTCGCCGCCGGCGGTCAGGGCGTCGAAGTCGCCGCCCACGGAGCGCAGTTCGGCGCACGCGTCGGGCGCGGCGGGGTGGGTCCCGGAGGCCGTGGGCGCGCAGGTGAGGGTGACGGCGCGCTCCGGGGTGGCGGTGGCGGCGGCCGTCCCGTGGCCCGTGGTGAGCACCAGGGCCGAGGGGGCGTACAGCGTGGCGGGGGCGGCGGCCGGGGCGGCGAGGGCGGCCCCGGTGAGCGGTCCGCAGACGGCGGTGGCCGTCAGACCGAGGGTCGCTGCCCAGCGCGCGGTGTTCCGCATTGTGTGCTTCCTTCCGCAAGGTTCGATGAGAGATGCCCGTCCGGCGCGGTCGGTGCCGGACCCGGCGAGCGGGAGTCTGCCGAGTCCGCCACCGAAACTCACATCGAACCCATGGGTTTCGGTAACCTTGCGTATTGAATCAGTGGCGTGAAGTCACGGAATTCGAACGTTCCAACCCCGAAACCACGGGCCCGCCGGGTGCGAGATCCAGCCGGATGGCGCGTTCTCCCGTGTTCCGCAATCGACTTGAAACACTCCCGTCATAGATGCCGGAACGTTCCCGCAGAGGGGCGCGACGGGTGCCGCCGGCACGGAACCGGGTCTCCCGCACCCCGTCTCAGATCTCCCAGGACCGCAGCCGGTCCGCCGCGCCGTACACGTCGGTCTTGCCGGACATCAGATCGCGGGCGAGGTCGACGAGGGCGCCGTAGGGCGGGTCGATGCCGACGCCGCTGACGTACATGTAGGCGACGGCCGTCGCGCAGGCGAAGCGGGCGTTGGCCGAAGGCAGCGGCTTGAGCACGGCGAGGGTGTGCAGCAGGGCGGCGGCCCGCCAGGCGGCGTCGGAGTCCACGCCCAGCCGGGGCGGGTCCACGCGATGGCGGGCGACGGCGGCGACCAGGGCCGAGAAGTCGTCGACCGCGGGCTGGTCGGGCAGCACTTCCTCATGGCGCTGGAGCAGCCAGGGCACGTCGATGTGGATGACGGGGGTCATCGGTCAGGCGGCTCGTCCCTCGCCCCTCGTGGGCGGCTCGTCGTCGGGGAACGCGGCGGCGAATTCTTCGGCGTGGCCGGCGAAGAACCGGCGGAAGGCCTCGGCGCCCTCCTGGAGGGCCCGGTGCCGGGCTATGTCGGCGGCGGCGGCCTCCCGCACGAGCGCCTTCATCGACGTACCGCGTTCCTTGGCGATCTGGCGCAGGTCCTCCAGCTCGCGGTCACTGAACTCCACATTGAGCGCTGGCATGCTCCAAACGGTACCGCGCGGGTACTTACGCGTAAATAGCCGCTGGTCACAGCGGTACGGGCACGGTACCGGAACCGGTGTGCGGCAGGCCGTCCGGCGCGCGGGGAGCGCCCCGTACGGCGGGGCGCGCGCCCGGCTCGCGCCGCCCGTGACCACGCGCGCCGCGGTACCGGGAGACGCCCCGGCGCGGAAAGGGGGGTCGGCGACCGCGCGCCGCGGGGACGCACTAGGCTGGATCGCGAGTGACACACGTCTGATCACTGTGAGTGTGCGCGATGGAGTGGCGATGAGCCCGGTGTATCCGTTCGACGATGCCGCCACGGCCCGGGCCGTCGTCGACGAACGGGGCCTGCTCGCCGAGTGGAACGAAGGCGCGCGCCGGCTGCTCGGCTGGGCGCCCGAGGAAGTCGTGGGCAGGCCGGCCGATCGGCTGCTGGCCGAGGGCGCGCAGGTTCCCGCCGTGCCCGCGGAGCACCGCTGGACCGGCACGCTCGACCTGCGCCACCGCGACGGGCACACCGTCCCCGTATGGCTGCTCGCGCACCACCGCCGGCCCGAGGACGGCGGCGACTGGCTCCTGGTCACCCCGCTGGAGGGCGGTCCGGCGCCGGCGCCGGACGATCCGCTGCTGCGGGCGCAGCTGCTGCAGTCCCCGTGCGCCGTCGCGGTCTACGACGACCGGCTGCGCCTGCACGCCGTCAACGACGCGATGGCGGAGGTGATCGGCCTCTCCGGGGAACGGCTGCGGGGCCTGCGCCACTCGGAGATCGGCGGCCGGCCGCACAGCCAGGACATCGAGTCGCACATGCTCCGGGTGCTCGACACCGGCCGGAGCCACGACGTGCGGACGTACGTCTCGAACGGCGAGGACGAGCGGCTGAGCGCCTGGCTGGCCCGGGTCTCCCCGGTCAAGGGCGCCGACGGGCGGGTGCTCGGGGTGTGCGTCGCCGTGCACGACTTCACCGAGCAGTACCGGGCGCGCGAGCGGCTCCAGCTGGTCAACGAGGCGAGCGCCCGCATCGGCACCACCCTGGACGTCACCCGGACGGCGCAGGAGCTGGCCGACGTCTGCGTCCCCTCGCTCGCCGACTTCGTCAGCGTCTATCTGGTGGACCCGCCCGAACAGGGCGGCGAACTGCCCATCGGGCCGCTGAAGGTCCCCGTCTCGCTGCGCCGCGTCGCGCACCGCTCGGCCGCTCCGGGCGACCCGGAGGCCATGTTCCCGCCCGGGCGCAGCGAGGTGTACCCGGCCGCCTCGCCGCAGGGCGCCGCGCTGCTGGCCGGTCAGCCGATCGTGGTGTCGCAGAAGTCCGGCGACCTGGAGAAGTGGCTCGCCTGGGACCCGGAGCGCGTCCTGCTCGCCCGGCGCCTCGGCATCCACTCCACGATGTCGGTGCCGATCCTCGCCCGGGGCGTCACCCTGGGCGTCGCCGTCTTCACCCGCTTCCAGCACCCGCACCCGTTCATGCCGGACGACGTGCTGCTGGCCGAGGACGTCACGGCCCGGGCCGCCGTCTGCATCGACAACGCCCGCCGCTACTCCCGCGAGCGGGAGACCGCGCTCGCCCTCCAGCGCAGCCTGCTGCCGCGCTCCCTGCCGCGCACCGCGGGGGTGCAGGCGGCCTCCCGCTACCTCCCGGCGGCCCGGGCCGACGTGGGCGGCGACTGGTTCGACGTGATCCCGCTGTCCGGGATGCGGGTGGCGCTGGTGGTCGGGGACGTCATCGGGCACGGGGTGCGGGCCTCGGCCGCCATGGGCCGGCTGCGCACCGCCGTGCGCACCCTCGCCGACATCGACCTCGCCCCGGACGAGCTGCTCACCCATCTGGACGACGTGGTGGTGCGGATGTCCGCCGAGGACGGCGACGACGGGCCCGGCGAGGTCGGCGCGACCTGTCTGTACGCGGTCTACGACCCGGTCTCCCGGCGGTGCACGCTCGCCCGCGCCGGGCACCCCTCGCCGGTGCTGCTGCCGCCGGACGGGCCCCCGCACCGGATCGACCTGCCGGCCGGGCCGCCGCTCGGTCTGGGCGGACTGCCGTTCGAGTCGGCGGTGCTGGAGCTGCGCGAGGGCAGCGTGCTGTCGTTCTACACCGACGGGCTGCTGGAGAGCCGGGAGCGGGACGTGGAGGCCGGGTACCGGCTGCTGTGCGCGGCGCTGGCCGCCGACGGCGGTTCCCTGGAGGAGACCTGCGACCGGGTGCTGCACGCCCTGCTGCCCGGCGGCAGCGCCGGCGACGACGTGGCCCTGCTGCTGGCGCGCACCAAGGGCCTGCCGGCCTCCCAGGTGGCGACCTGGGACATCCCCGACGATCCCTCGCTGGTCGCCCCGATCCGCAAGCAGGTCGTCGAACAGCTGGACGACTGGGGGCTGAGCGTGGCCGCTTTCACCGCCGAACTGGTGGTGAGCGAGCTGGTCACCAACGCCATCCGGTACGGCGCCCCGCCGATCCGGCTCCGGCTGATCCACGACGAGACGCATCTGATCTGCGAGGTGTCCGACACCAGCAACACCGCCCCGCATCTGCGCCGCGCCAAGACCTGGGACGAGGGCGGCCGGGGTCTGCTGCTGGTCGCGCAGCTCACCCAGCGCTGGGGCAGCCGGCACACCACGGAGGGCAAGACCATCTGGGCCGAGCTGAACCTGCTCGACGGGGAGTGAGGGGCGCGCGGGCGGCCCTGCGCACCGGTCACGGCCCCCGGTCACGCCCCCCGGTTACGACCCCCGGTCCCGCCGCCCGCCGTCGCAGCGCGCCGCCCTACGGGACCGCCCGCCGGTCAGGACCCCGCAGCCAGCCAGGGCCTGACCTGGCGGCGGGCCTCGTGCAGCCGTGACTTCAGGGTCCCGAGCGGGATGCCGGCGCGCTCGGCGGCCTCGGCGTACTCCAGCTGGCAGATGTCCCGGTACACCAGCGGCGCCACCAGGTGCGGATGCTCCCGCTCCAGCCGATCCAGCGCCTCCAGCAGATCGATCCGGGAACCGGCGATGACGCTGGTGGTGCGCGGGTCGACGTACCGCTCCGGCTCGATGGCGGCCGGGTGCTCGGCGGCGCGCCGCTTCAGCTCGCGGTACTTCTGCCGGCAGCAGTTGGCGACCACCGTGTAGAGCCAGGTGCTGAACCTGCTGCGTCCCTCGAACGTGTCGATCTTCCGGGTGATCTGGAGCAGCACGTCCTGCGCGGCCTCCTCCGCGTCCTCGCGGCAGGGCAGGAACCGCCCGCAGCGCCGCAGCAGCTCCGGCCGGATCTCCGTGAGGAGTTCCTCCAGTGCCGCGCCGTCACCGGCGGCGGCGCGCCGGGCGAGTTCTTCGGTCGGCGCCGCGTCCGGCACGTGGGTCCTCCTCGGAGTCGATCTCAGGGCAGGCATGATAGTCGTATGCACTCCGTCGAGCGGATCGGCCGCTACCGGCTCGAACGGCGCCTCGGCACCGGCGCCTTCGGCACGGTGTGGCTCGCCCACGACGACGACCTCGACGCCCCGGTGGCGGTGAAGGTCCTCGCCGAGAACTGGGCGCACCGCCTCGATGTGCGCGAGCGGTTCCTGTCCGAGGCGCGGCTGCTGCGCAAGGCGGGCTCGCCGCGGGTGGTCCAGGTCCACGACATCGGTGAACTGCCCGACGGCAGGCCGTACTTCGTCATGGAGTACGCCGACGCCGGCACCCTCGCCGACCTGCTCGCCGCGGGGCCGCTGCCGGTGGCCCAGGCGCTGCGGCTGACCGCGCTGGCCGCCCGCTCCGCGCACGCGCTGCACGAGGCGGGCATCGTGCACCGGGACGTCAAGCCGAGCAACGTGCTGCTGCGCACCGCGCCCGACGGGACGCGGCGGGTGCTGCTCGCCGACCTCGGGCTCGCCAAGAGCCTCGCGCAGGCCTCCGGGCTGACCCTGGCCGCCGGTTCCGAGGGGTACCGGCCGCCGGAGCAGGCCGAGCCGGGCGCGGGGATCGACGCGCGGGCCGACGTGTACAGCCTGGGCGCGGTGGGCTACGAGCTGGTGACCGGCACGGTGCCGGCCGCGCCGGGGAAGGTCGTCCCGCCGGAGCGGCTGCGGCCGGACGTGGACCCGGGCGTGGCGCGGACGCTGATGCGCGCCCTGGAGCCGGACCGCGAGCGCCGCTGGCCGACCGCCGAGGCGCTGGCCGAGGAGCTGGAGACCTGTGCGGCGGCGGGCCCGGCCGCCGTCCGGCCGCGCGGGCGGTGGGGCCGGGGCGTGGGACGGCCGCGCGGGCGGTGGGGACCGAGCGCCGGCCGACCGCGTGGACGACGCGGCGGCCGGGTCGTCGCGCTGGGCGCCGCCGTGGCCGTGGTCGTCGCGGCGGGCGTGGGCCTCGGCGTGGCGCTGTGGCCCGGCACGCCGAAGACCTCCGCCGCGTCCGGTGTCCGGGTCGCCGACGCCACCGGCCGGGTCGCGCTGCGGGTGCCGGACGGCTGGGGGCGGCAGCTGCGGGACTCGGGCTGGGACCCGGCGACGCTGGGGCTGCCCGCCGGGCACGAGCCGGGGCTCGCCGTCGCCGACGACCTCACGCGCTGGCAGGACCTGGGCGCGGGCGTGGACGGGGTGTTCGTCGGGCTGAGCGAGCACGGCGACGTCACCGCCCGGGTGGCCGCCGTCGAGCACTCCGGCTGCCACTACGACGGCGACCGCGCCTACGCCGCCGGGCCGTGGCACGGCCGGGTCCGCGCCTGGAGCGGCTGCCCCGGCGGCGGTCTGCTCACCGAGGCCGCGCTGGTCCCGGCCGGGACCGCCGGGCAGCCCCAGGTGTACGTGCAGGTCCGCCGGCAGGGCGGCGACGATCCGACCGACCGCATACTCCGCTCGCTGCAGGTCACCCGGACCCGGTAGGGGTGAACACGGGTACGGGTGCACAGGGCGCGGTCCCCGGCGGGAAGAACTCCCGGGAAGAAAAGTGCGGGAACCGCGAACTTTCCATCCGGACCGCGCATCGGACCTCATGTCGGCGCACGAGGCGCCGGACGCACACGGCACCGTGTGCGACGAACCTCCAGGAGCGTGGATCATGGCGTACACCTCCCCGTCCCGCCGCCGTACGGCCCTGCTCGCCGGCGCGATCGCCGCGCTGGGCCTGCTGACGGGCTGCGGCACCGACCACGGCACGGCGGGCGGACCGCAGAAGGTGCCGGGCACCGCGGCGCCCGCGACGGGCGACACGACGACCGGCGCGGCGGCCGGGAGCACCGCCCCGGGCGGCGGCTCCACCACAGCGGGCCGTACCGCCTCGCCCCCCGGCTCCGGCGCCCCCGCCACCACCGGCCACGCCACCGCCTCGGGCACCGGCGCCGGCACCGGTTCCGACAAGAACACCGCCGCGCAGGGCGGCCGCTGCCACACCTCCGAGCTGCGGGCCGCGATCGGCCGGATGGACCCCGGCGCGGGGCAGGAGAACTTCCCGCTGGTCCTCACCAACGTCTCCGGCCGCACCTGCACGGTGCGCGGCTATCCGGGCGCCGCGTTCGTGGACGCCTCCGGCCGCCAGCTCGGCCCCGACCCCAAGCGCTCGTCGGGCTCCCCGGCGACGGTCACCCTGAAGCCGGGCGCCAGCGCCTGGGCGGGACTGACCTTCTCCAACCCGGGCGTGAGCGGGGCGCGCACCGCGAAGCCGGCCGCGCTGATCGTGACGCCGCCGGACGAGCGCGACCACCTCACGGTGAAGTGGACGGCCGGTCAGGTGCCGGTGGGCGGCAACTCCTCGTCGGTGTTCCTGACCGTGTTGAGCCCCGGCACCGCGCCGTGACGTCCAGGCCCGGCACCGCGCCGTGACGTTCAGCCCAGGCACCGCGCCGTGAGGTTCGGGTCCGGCGCCGCGCCGTGACGCGGCCCGGTCCCCGCACGTCCGCGCGAAGGCGCGACGGCTGTTTGCTTTGATGTGCGGGCACCGTCGACCTCGTCCGGAGGACCGAGCCCTGAACACCCCGCTGGCGGAGAGCCTGTCCGTCGTCCTGCTCGTCGCCGTGCTCGCCTGGGCGGTCGTCCGGCCCTTCGGCTGGCCGGAGGCCGCCCTGGCGGTGCCCGCCGCCGCGGTCGCCGTCGCCGCCGGCGCGATCGGTACGGACCACGCGCGCGCCGAGGTGGTGCGGCTGGCGCCGGTCGTCGGGTTCCTGGCGGCGGTGCTGGTCCTCGCCCACTTCTGCGACGTGGAGGGGCTGTTCCGGGCGTGCGGGGCGTGGACGGCCCGGTGGGCGCGGGGCCGTCCGGTGCGGCTGCTGACGGCGGTGTTCGCGCTGGCGTCGGCGATCACGGCCGTGCTCAGCCTGGACGCCACCGTCGTCCTGCTGACCCCGGTGGTGTTCGCCACGGCCGCCCGCACCGGCGTACGCCCCAAGCCGCATGTCTACGCCTGTACGCATCTGTCCAACACGGCGTCGCTCCTGCTGCCGGTCTCCAATCTGACCAACCTGCTGGCGTTCGCGGCGAGCGGGCTGAGCTTCACCCGGTTCGCCGCGCTGATGGCGCTGCCGTGGCTGGTGGCGATCGGCGCGGAGTACGTCGTCTTCCGCCGTTTCTTCGCCCGCGACCTGGCGGCCTCGGCGCCTGCGCCGGGCACCGGCGAGCCGCCCGCGATGCCGGTGTTCGCGCTGATCACCGTGGGCTGTACGCTCGCCGGTTTCGTCCTCGCCTCCACGTTCGGCGTCGAACCGGCGTGGGCGGCGCTGGCCGGGGCGCTGGTGCTGGCCGGGCGGGCCCTGGTGCGGCGCGAGGCCACCGCCCTCGGCGTGGTGCGGGCGGCCGCGCCGGCCTTCCTCGCGTTCGTGCTGGCGCTCGGCGTGGTCGTGCGCGCGGTGGTCGACAACGGGCTCGCCGACGCGCTCGGGCACGTCCTGCCCGGCGGCACGGGACTGCTCGCGCTGCTCGGCACGGCCGCGGTGGCCGCCGTGCTGGCCAATCTGATCAACAATCTGCCGGCGGTGCTGGTCCTGCTGCCGCTGACCGCGCCGGCCGGGCCGGGCGCGGTCCTGGCGGTGCTGCTCGGCGTCAACATCGGACCCAACCTCACCTACGCCGGTTCGCTCGCGACGCTGCTGTGGCGGCGGATCGTGCACCAGCACGACCACGGGGTGGACCTCAAGGAGTTCACCCGGCTGGGCCTGCTGGCGGTGCCTGCCGCGCTCGTGCCCGCGGTGGTGGCACTGTGGGGGGCGCTGCGGATCGTGTGAGCCGCGCGGCGCGGCCGGGTGAGGCGCGGGGTGCGGCGGGGAAGACCGGAGGCTGAGGGAGGCCGCCGTATGCGCGTGATCGCCTGGCTCGTCGAGGGCACCTGGCCCGCCTGTGTGGACGCCGTGCGCGCCCATGCGCCCGAGGACGCGGAGGTGGTGCTGCTGCACGTCAGCGCGGCGGACGTGCCGGGGGTGGCGCACGGGGCGTTCGCCGGGCTCCTCGGGCGCGGACACCGCCGGGGACACGCACCGGGCGACGGCTGGGAGCGGGACCCGGGCGACCAGGTCGCCGATCTCGGCGACGCCTCGGCGGCCGAACTGCTGGCCGCGGCGGCGGCCCGGCTGGGCCGGCCGTGCACGCCGCTGGAACGGGCCGGGCGGGTCGAGCGCGAGGTGGTGAAGGCCGCCGACGACGCCGATCTGCTGGTGCTGGCCCGCGACGGCGACCGCGACCGGCTCGGCCCGCGCAGTCTGGGACCGGCCGTGCGGTTCGCCGTCGACCACGCGCCCTGCCCGGTGCTGCTGGTGTGGCCGGAGGCGGCGCCGGACCTCACGACGCTGCCGCCGCCTCCCCCGCCGCACCCGCACGGGCCGCCCCCGCCTCCCTGAGGCGGCCGCGCCGTCGCCGGGTCAGGGCCGGGGCACGCCGTGCGCCGCCCAGTTCGCCACCTCCATCTGGAGGTCGGTGGAGGGCGTGTCGATCGACCAGCGCTGGGTGTCGGTCTTCGCCCGCGTCTTCAGGACGAGCGCGCCCGCGCCGTCGGTGGCCGCCGGGGTCAGCGCCAGGTCCTGGTCGAAGCGCGGGACGAGGGTGCCCTGGAGGGTGAAGTCGTAGCGGATGTTCCGGCCGCCCGGCGCACCGGCGGCGACGCACGGGGCGAGCTGCACGGAGTAGCCGAGGTGCGAGTCGAGGCACAGCCCGGGCGCGGCGCCGCTGCGCAGCAGCCCGTCGGTCTCGTACGCCCACTGCTGGCCGGGCTGGGCGGAGCACTTCGCCAGCTCGGTCTCCGCCCCGGCGACGGCCTTCCCGCCGACGATGCCGACGCAGAGCCCGGAGGCCGCGTTGTGCAGCCGCCCGCGCAGGGTCGTCTTCCCCGCGGCGCCGGTCCCGGCCCAGGTGGGCGCGGGGGCCGGGGACGCCGTGCCGGAGGGCGCGGCCGAACCGCTCGGGCGGCCTCCGGCGGCGGGCGCGGCGCCGTCGCCCGAGCCGAGGGCCGACCAGACGGCGAGCGGCAGCACGACGAGACCGCTCACGGTCGCCGCGGCGATGGCGAGGTTCCGGTTCCGCGCGGCCCGCCGGGCCGACCGCCGTGCGGACCGGCCGCCGGCGCCGGTGGCGGAACCCGTCGGGCCGGCGGCCGCCGTCGCGGCGAAGCGGCTGCCCGCGCCCCACGGCGGCGCGCCCTGCGGCGCGGAGGGCGCCGCGTCGGGGCGGGGCGGCACGTGGGCGGCGGGGGCCGGCCCGGGCGGCGCGTCAGGAGCGGCGGAAGCCGCGCCCGCCGTCGGCGCCCCCGAGGGGGACGGGGCGAAGGCGTCGGGCACAGCGCCTCCCCCGGTCGGGGCGGAGAAGCCGGATGCCGTACCCACGGCGGGCGAGGCGAGGGCGTCGCGCATCGCACCCGCTCCGGGCGGAGCGAACACGTCGGCCGCCGCACCCGATCCGGACGGAGCAAAGACATCAGCCGACGTCCCCACGGGGGGCGAGGCGAAGGCGTCGGGCATCGCACCCGCTCCGGGCGGAGCGAACATATCGGCCGCCGCACCCGCCCCAGACGGGGTACAGCCGTCAGGCACCGCACCCGCTCCAGGCGGGGCATGGCCCTCAGCCGCCACACCCGTTCCGGGCGAGCCGTACGCGTCGGACCCCGCGCCCGCTCCCGGTGCGGCGAACGCCTCGGTCGCCGAGTCCGCCTCACGTGGTGCGAAGGCGCCGGGTGGCGTGCCCTTCGCGGCCTGTGTGAACGCCTCGCCGCCGACCAGATCGGCGGGCGGCGGGGCCGTACCGGAGTCGTGGCCGTGCCCGCTGCTCGGTTCCGCCGCGGCGGCCAGGCGCAGTACCCGGTACTCCCGGGCACGCCAGCCGAGGACCCCCTCGGCGAGCGCGGTGCCGAGGTCGGAGTTGAACGGCGCCAGTTGCCCGGCGGTGTGCCGGCAGTGCGTGCAGCCGGCCAGGTGCTGGCGCAGATCGGGATCGACATCGATGCCACCGCGCCGGTAGGTCACGTCCAGCAGCCGGAAGTACCGCAAACAGTCCTGGTCGGGCGCGAGTTCGCGGTGGACCTGGAGGCACTCCTCCCGCAGCCGTTCGCGGGCGCGCCCGAGTTCGAGGCGTGCGCCCGCCTCGTCGAGCCCGAGCAGCCGGGCGGGCGCGGCGGGCGGCTCCGCCTCGACCTCGGCGTGCCAGAGCAGGGCGGCGGCCGTCTGCGGCAGCCGCTGAAACGCGCGGGACAGCAGCCGCCGTTCGACCGGCGGCAGCAGCGACGCCGTCACCCGCTCACCGGCGTCGGCGCCGGTACCGGCCGCGGCCCGCAGTTCCGGGTGCAGCGTCTCCCGCCGGTGGTCCGCGCCCCACTCCCCCGCGATCCGGCGCACCGTGACCAGCAGCCGGGGCCGCCACGCGGCGGTCGGCCCGGTCCGGCGCAGCGACTGCCCGAACAGGCGGGTGAAGGCCTGGGTGGTGAGCATGCCCGCGGGATGCGGCCCGGCGGTGCACAGCCGGGCGTAGGCGAAGGCCGCTTCCCAGTGCCGGTCGAGGAGTTCGCCGACGGGGTTGAGGGCGGGCGTCGCTCCGGTCCACTTCCGCAGTTCCTCGCTCAGTTCCTGGTCCGTGCTGCCGAACGGACCGGACGGTTCGGGGAAAGGGGACGGGCCCGGGTTTTTCACGGCTGTTTTCCTCCGCACTCACGGCCGGATCAAGTCCGTACCAACAGGGGGGACTTCGGCCTTTCGGGGCCTCACCTTTCCACAAGTGAACAGGGAGCAACAAGGGATCACGCGGTTTTCCGCATATCCCCCGGGAAATAGATCTGTTGACGAATTGTCAATTACCGGCGGCCGATGGATTCCGGACTGTAATTGTCTCCGGGGGCCGGAGTTCGCCTTCGGAGAGCGCAGACCGCGAGGGCCCGTGGGCCGGGCATGCCGAGGCCCGTACGGCGTGCGCGCCGTACGGGCCTCAGGACGTGGATGGGCTCAGTGGCCGCTGACCTCGTGGGGACCGTAGGGCCGCTCCAGTTCCTCGATCTCCTTCTCGCTCAGCTCCAGTTCGACGGCGGCCACGGCGTCCGTCAGATGCCCCGGCCTGGACGCGCCGATGATCGGCGCCGTGACCGTGCTCTGGTGCAGCAGCCAGGCGAGGGCCACCTGGGCGCGTGGGACGCCGCGCTCCTCGGCGATCCGGGTGACCGCCTCGACGATGGCGCGGTCGCCCTCCGCGTAGAGGGTGCTGCCGAAGGCGTCGGTGTCGCTGCGGTGGGTGGTGGCGCCCCAGTCGCGGGTGAGGCGGCCCCGGGCGAGCGGGCTCCAGGGCAGCACTCCGACGCCCTGGTCCGCGCACAGGGGCAGCATCTCGCGCTCCTCCTCGCGGTAGAGGAGGTTGTAGTGGTTCTGCATGGAGACGAAGCGGGTCCAGCCGTTCAGCCGCGCGGTGTACTGCGCCTTGGAGAACTGCCACGCGTACATCGAACTCGCCCCGATGTAGCGGGCCTTGCCCGCCTTCACCACGTCGTGCAGCGCCTCCATGGTCTCCTCGACCGGAGTGTGCGGGTCCCAGCGGTGGATCTGGTAGAGGTCGACGTAGTCGGTGCCGAGCCGGCGCAGGCTGTCGTCGATCTCGGTCATGATCGCCTTGCGGGACAGGCCGGCGCCGTTGGGGCCGGGCCGCATCCGGCCGTGCACCTTGGTGGCCAGGACGACGTCCTCGCGGCGGGCGAAGTCGCGCAGCGCGCGGCCGACGATCTCCTCGCTGGTGCCGTCGGAGTAGACGTTGGCCGTGTCGAAGAAGGTGATCCCGGCCTCCAGGGCCTGCCGGATCAGGGGCCGTGAGGCCTCCTCGTCGAGGGTCCACTCGTGCGCGCCCCGGTCGGGCACGCCGTAGGTCATGCAGCCCAGACAGATCCGCGACACGTCCAGGCCCGTCGAACCGAGCTTCACGTACTGCATCGTTGCTGCTCCCGTCTTCGGGTGGTCACCGGCACCTCTTCGGGTTGCCGGAACGAGCCTAGGCGGTCGGCGATCATGTCGGCGGGTCGTACCGGATGGCGGACCCGGGGCCGGGCGGCGTGTCGTCCCGGTCGGCGGGGGCGGCGTCGAGCAGGTCCAGGGCCCGTTCCCAGGCGAAGCCGGGCCGGCCGCCGGCCGGGGACGGGTCGCCGGTGTGCGGGTCGCCGAAGCGGACGCCCATGGCGCGCAGCCGGGTGAGGCTGTCCCGATAGGCGGGGTGGACGGCGAGCGCGTCGGCCACGCAGGGCAGGACGGCTATCGGGACGCCCAGTCCGTGGGCCTCGCACAGGGTGGCCGCGGCGAGGGTGTCGGCGATTCCGGCGGACCACTTGTTGATCGTGTTGAAGGTGGCGGGCGCGACGGCCACGGCGTCCGGCGGCGGGAAGGGCCGCGGGTCGGCGGGGGTGCGCCAGGCGGAGCGGACGGGGCGGCCGGTGAGCGCCTCGGCGGCGGCGACGTCGAAGAAGCCGTTCAGGGCGGCCGGCGTCGCGATGACGCCGCTCTCCCAGCCCCGCTCGCGCGCGGCGGTGAGGAGCGCGCCGACGCCCTCGGCAACGCCGGCGGCGCAGACGACGACGTAGAGGAAGGGCTTCTCGGCTGGTTGCGGGGCCTGTTCGGTCATCCCGGAACCCTACTGAACCTCTCCTGACGCCTCACCACACCGGGAAGGAGCGCCCGTGCTCGGCCGGCGGGCGCGGGCCGAGGATGCGGCGCTCGCTCTCGGCGATCGGCACGTCGTTGATGCTCGCCTCGCGCCGGGTCATCAGGCCGTGCTCGTCGAAGCGCCACAGCTCGTTGCCGTACGAGCGCCACCACCGGCCGTCGATGTCCTGCGACTCGTACTGGAAGCGCACCGCGATGCGGTCGCCGTCGAAGGCCCACAGGTCCTTGCGCAGCGCGTAGTCCAGTTCGCGCTCCCACTTGGCGGTGAGGAAGGCGACGATCTCGGCGCGGCCGGTGAGGCAGGTGTCGCGGTTGCGCCAGACGGAGTCCTCGGAGTAGGCGAGGGCGACCTGGTGCGGGTCGCGGGTGTTCCAGGCGTCCTCGGCGGCCTGGACCTTCTGCGCGGCGGTCTCGCGGGTGAACGGCGGCAGGGGCGGGCGGTCGGCCATGGGGCGCTCCTCGGCGGGCGGTCGGGACCGGGCGGAGAACGCACGTTCTCCATTTGTCCGATAATCTAGAGAACGGTCGTTCTCCAGTCAAGGAAGCCGGTCGAGGAGGTCGTGCGCCGATGGACACCACGGCGGCCCGGGAGCGGGCGCTGGACGCCGCGGAGCGGTTGTTCTACGGGCGCGGCGTCCAGGCGGTCGGCATGGACGACGTCCGGGCCGCCTCCGGGGTCTCCCTCAAACGGCTCTACCAGCTGTTCCCGGCGAAGGAACGGCTGGTCGAGGCGTATCTGGAGCGGCGCGACATCCGCTGGCGCGGGCGGCTCGCGGCGTACGTCGCGGAGCGCGGCGACCCCGAGGAGCGGCTGCTCGCCGTGTTCGACTGGCTGGAGGAGTGGTTCGGCGAGGACGGCTTCCGCGGCTGCGCCTGGATCAACGCCCACGGCGAGCTGGGGGCGTCCTCCGCCCGGGTGACGGCGCAGGCTCGGGCGCACCAGCGGGCCTTCCGGGCGTATCTGGCCGGTCTGGTCGCCGACGCGGGGCGGCCCGCCGCGCTGGCGGGCGCGCTGTTCCTGCTGGCCGAGGGCGCGATCGTGGCGGCCGGGACGGCCGGGAGCACGGAGCCCGCCCGGGAGGCGCGCGAGACGGCCCGGCTGCTGTTGGGGGCCGCCGGGGCCGGCTGAGAACGGGTGCGCGCCCGGACGGCGGCCCCGGGCGGATTCCGGAGGACGCCCGCCCCGAGACCGAGACCCGCCCCGGGCCACAACAGCACCGGCCCGGGGGCTTGGCCGCACCTGCCGGGACTGGCCAGGGTTCGGGGCTGTTCGGGGCTGTTCGGGCTGCCGCCCGGGACTGGCCGGGACCTGACCGAGCCTGCCCGGGAGCGGCCCGGGCTCGGCGGGACGCACGCTGAATCTGGCCGGAAGGCCTGGCCGAACCTGGCGGGACTGTCCGGGGCGAGCCGGAACCTGCCCGAGCCCGGCTTGGGCCACCCGGGCCTGGCCCGGCCTGGCGGGGCTCGGCCGGGAGACCCGGCCCGGGGAGCGTCCGGCGGAACGGCCCTCGGTACGCCGGCCGCTACGGCCGCTACGGCCGCCCGGCGCCCGCCCGGTCCGGGCGGCGGACCGCAGGCTCAGGCCGCCGTCCGCGCCCGCTCCGTCAGATCGTCCGCGCCAGCTCCGTCAGCGTCTCCTCGGCCGCCGCGAGCGACCGTGCGGCCTGGTGTTCCAGGCCGGCGAGGTGCGGGAGGACGTCCACGCGGGTGAGTTCGGCCGCGATCAGGTGGAGTCGGTCGGGGGCGACGCCGAGGTTGCCGAAGTAGGCCCTGAGGTACGGTGTCTGGAAGTCGTAGGCCTCGCGCGGGGTGCCGGGGCCGTAGCCGCCGCCGCGGGCCAGGACCGCGACCACCCGGGTCCGGCTCAGCAGGCTCTCGCCCGAGTCCGGGTCGGCGAACGCGCCCGGGAACGTCACCCGGTCGATCCACGCCTTCAGGGCGGCGGGCACGGAGAAGTTGTACATCGGGACCCCGACCAGCACGGTGTGCGCGGAGCGCAGTTCGGTGATCAGCGGCAGGGTGAGGTCCCACTCCCGCTGTTCGGCCGGGCTCTCGATCAGCGCGGGCACCTTGGCCGGGGGCGCGAAGCCCTCGCGCTCCACGCGGCGGCCGAGGGTGGTGTAGGCGGCGGTGAGCGGCGCGACGGGCGTCGTGGCCAGGTCGCGGCGGCGGTACTCGGCCGTGCGGTGCCGCTCGCGCCAGGCGCGGACGAAGCGGGCGGTCAGCCGGCGGCTCACCGAGTCGGCGGTCGCGTCGGCGCTGGAATCGACGTGCAGCAGCATGGCGGGCATCGGAAGGTCACCTCGTGCGGGTCGGATACGTCAGTGGGGTGACGGAGCACGACGCGGAAAGGTGACCCCATGGATTCCCTCGCGGACGACGAGGAGCTGGCCCGGCTGTTCGAGCGGCGGCGCGGGCGGTTGCGCGCGGTGGCGTACCGGATGCTGGGCTCGGCGAGCGAGGCGGACGACGCCGTGCAGGAGACGTGGCTGCGGCTGGCGCGGACCGGCGCGGACGGCGTCGACAACCTGCCGGGCTGGCTGACCACGGTCGTCTCCCGCGTCTGCCTGGACATGCTGCGGGCGCGCACGGCCCGGCGGGAGGACCCGTACGGGCACGACGCGCCCGAGGTGACCGGCGGCGGTCCGGGCGCGCCCGAGGAGGAGGCGGTGCTCGCGGACTCGGTGGGCGTGGCGCTGCTGGCCGTCCTGGACACGCTGAGCCCGCTGGAGCGGGTGGCGTTCGTGCTGCACGACGTGTTCGCGGTGCCCTTCGACCAGGTCGCCGCCGTGCTGGACCGTTCGCAGCCGGCCGCGAAGAAGCTGGCCAGCCGGGCCCGGCACAAGGTGCGGGGCGTCTCGTCGGTGTCCGCGACCGAGCTGGAGGGGCACCGCGCGGTCGTCGAGCGGTTCCTGGCCGCGGCGCGGGGCGGCGACCTGGGCGCGCTGCTGGACGTGCTCGCCCCCGACGTCGTACGCCGGGCCGACCCCGCCGCGCTGCCCGCCGGGGCGGCGCCGGAACTGCGGGGCGCGCGGGCGGTGGCGCGGGGCACGGTCGCCCTGCGCGAGCGCGCCCGGTACGCCGCCGCGGCCCTGGTCGGCGGCCGCGTCGGCGCGGTGGTCGCCCCGCACGGCCGTCTCCTGTTCGCCCTGGACATCACCGTCCGGGACGACCGGATCGCCGCGTACGAGGTGATCGCCGCGCCGGCCGTGCTGCGCCGCCTGCCGCTGTCGGTCCTGGACGTACCGACGCCCGAGCGACAGGACGAGGACGAGGCGGACGAAGCGTAGGCGCGGGGCCGGGCCGGTGAGGGCGAGCGGAGAGGCGGCGCGCGGGCAGGCCCCGGCGGCCGACCGCCTGGCCCGGAGGCCGGCAGACGGCGGACGGCGGACGGCGCGCCGGGCAGGGGCACGCGCCCGGCAGTCCGCACGGGACCGGACGAACGGGCCGGGCGACATGCGTCCGGGCAGGGGTACGCGTCCCGCGCGCCACGCCCCGCACGGGCCCGGACGAACGGATCGGGCGTCACGAGCCCGGACGGGGGCGCGCGCCCCATGCCGGATCGGGCGACACGAGCCCGGGCAGAGGCACGCGCCCCGCAACCCCGCACAGGACCGGACGGACACCGGAGGACGCCAGCCCCCACGTGGGCACGCGCCCCGCACACCGCTCGGCCCCGGACGAACAGCCGAGGACACGACCCCGGTCCGGTCACGCGGCTCGCCGGACACGCGGCCCCGCCCGGCATGCAGCCCCACCGGGCGCGCGGCCCAGCCCGGCACACAGCTCCGCCCGGCACACAGCTCCGCCCGGCACGCGCCCCGGCGGGCACGCGCCCCGGCGGGCACGCGGCTCGCCGGACACGCGGCTCCGCCCAGCAAGCGGCTCCGCGCGCACGCGGCTTCGGCGGGCGCCCGGGCCTCAGTCGGACGGTGCCGTCACCGTGATCGCGCCCACGGGGCACGCCTTCGCCGCGACGCGGGCCATCGGGTCGGCGGCGCCGGTCTCGGGGTCGGTCAGCAGGGTGCTGAAGCC
Organism: Streptomyces sennicomposti; assembly: GCF_019890635.1. GTDB lineage: Bacteria > Actinomycetota > Actinomycetes > Streptomycetales > Streptomycetaceae > Streptomyces > Streptomyces sennicomposti. The sequence goes on along the minus strand of NZ_JAIOAB010000068.1, from coordinate 15,417 downwards.
CTCGTCGTCCTGTGTGAACACATGCGGTGCGGCCAGTGCGCACTGGCCGGCGCCGATGCAGACGTCCTTGTCGATGTCGATAGGCATGACGGCAGCCTCTTACCAGGTCACGGGGAGTTCCAGCATCCCCTGGATCGTGTCGCCGGGTTTGAAGGGGATCTCCTGCGGCGGGGCCGCCAGCGCGAGGCCGGGCAGCCGCCGCAGGAGGGCGCCCAGGGCGATCTCCAGCTCGGCGCGGGCGAGGTTCTGGCCCAGGCACTGGTGGATGCCGAAGCCGAAGGAGACGTGGTGGCGGGCCGGGCGGTGGAAGTCCAGCGCGTCGGGCTCGGCGTAGACGTCCTGGTCGCGGTTGATGACGGAGGTGGAGAAGATCACTCCGTCGCCGGCCCGGATCGTCGTGCCGGCCGCCTCGATGTCCTCGGTGGCCATGCGCAGCAGTCCGTCGGCGATGGACAGCAGCCGCATCAGCTCTTCCACCGCGGCCGGCAGCAGCGCCGGGTCCGCCCGCAGCTCGGCCAGCCGTTCGGGGTGCTGGAGGAGGGTGTAGGTGCCCAGCGAGATCATGTTGGCGGTGGTCTCGTGGCCGGCGACGAGCAGGATGATCGCCAGCGCGACCGCCTCGGCACGGTCCACCTCGCCCTCGGCCATCCGCTGCCGGACCAGGTCGTCCAGCACGCCCTCCCCCGGTTCCTTCTGCTTGCGGTCGATGAGGTCGCCCAGGTATCCCTCCAGCCGCTCGCGCGCGTCGAGCGTGTCGGCGACGTCCGGTCCGCGCAGCAGCCGCCGGGACTGCTCCTCGAAGAACTCGTGGTCGGCGTACGGGACGCCGAGCAGTTCGCAGATGACCATGGACGGCACGGGCAGCGCGAAGGCGCCGACCAGTTCGGCGGGCGGCCCCTGCGCGATCATCGCGTCCAGCAGCTCGTCCACGATGCCCTGGATCCGGGGCCTGAGCGCGGCGGCCCGCTTGAGGGTGAAGCTGGGCACCATCATGCGCCGCTGGGTGCGGTGCTCGGGGTCGTCGACGCCGAGGAGCGCGGTCCGGCGGTTGCGCACGGCCGCGAAGCGGGGCGTGGTCGCCGGGAAGCCGTCCCGGGTGCGGTCGCTGGACAGGCGGGGATCGGCCAGCAGGTCGCGGGCGAGGGCGTGCCCGGTGACGAGCCAGACCGGGCGGCCGTCGTAGAGGGTGACGCGGGACAGCGGCCGGTCGGTGCGCAGCGGGTCGTAGCCCGTGGGCGGGTGGTAGGGGCAGGTGCGGTCCTGCGGGAACGCGACGGGCTCGGTGGGTCGGGGCGTGGTGGTGGTCGGGTCCGGCATGGAAGACCTCGCAGACGAAGGGTGCGTCGTGCCGATCTTCATTAGATGCCCCAGGCATCTATAGGGCGACGGGAAGTTCGGCCACATCGGAGATCCGCGGGATCTGGCCGACAAGCCTCTCCTTCGCATCGTAAACCGGTTGCCGCGGCGGGGGCCCGCCCAGCAGGATCCGGCCATGCCCACGATGGACCTCCTGCCGCCGCCCGTGTCCGCCGCCCGTCCGGCCGGCCGGCGACAGCAGCCCCGTTTCCCCCCAAGGCCCGGTCCGCCGCGCTCGTGACGGCCGCGCTGGTCGCGGGGCTGCTCGCCGGGTACGGCGTTGCCGTGCCGGTGGGCGCCGTCGGGGCGCATCTGGTCTCCCTGACCGCGCGGACGTCCCTGCGCACCGGGGTGTGCGCGGCGCTCGGCGTCGCCACCGCCGACGGGCTCTACGCCCTGCCGGCCGTGCTCGGCGGCGCCGCCCTGGCCGGTGCGCTGCGGCCGGTGCTCGGGCCGCTGCGCTGGGCCTCGGTCCTGGTGCTCACCGCGCTGGCGGTGCGGGGCGCGCTGGGCGCCGTACGGCGGCACCGGGCGCGCCCGCTCGCCGTGCGCGCCGAGCCGCCCCCGCCCGGCGCCGGGCGGGCGTACCTCGGGCTGCTCGGAATCACCCTCCTGAATCCGGCCACGGCCGTCTACTTCGCGGCGCTGGTCCTCGGCGGCGCGCCGGCCGGTGACGCGGCGGCCCCGCTGGAGCAGGGCGTGTTCGTGCTGGCGGCGTTCGGCGCGTCGGCGAGCTGGCAGGTGCTGCTGGCCGCGGGCGGCGCGCTGCTGGGACGGGCCCTGACCGGCCCCCGGGGACGGCTGGCGACGGCCCTGGTGTCCAGCGGCGTGATCATGCTGCTGGCGGTACGGATGGCGCTGTCGCCGGGGTGAGATGAGGGGCCTGGGCGGGACCGGCGCGAGGCGGCCCCGCTTCGACGGTGGTCCGAGGCGGCCTCGCTTCGACGGTGGTCCCTCGCGCGCCGCTCTGGCGGGATACGGCCGTCCGGTGGCCGGTTCGGCCTTCCGGAACCGGCCGGGTGGTAGGGATGGACGCGTGCCGATGCCGCCGCGGGACGTGCGGCGCGCGAGCGGGCACCTGGATGCGAGGAGAGGACGGACGCCATGCCTCTTGAGGGCGAGTACGAGCCCAGCCCCACCGAGTGGGTGCGGGAGCAGGTGGAGTTGTACGAGAGCTCCGGCGGCACCGAAGGCACCACGCTCAGGGACACCGGCCTTCCGGTGATCCTGCTGACCACGCGGGGCGCGCGCAGCGGCAAACTCCGCAAGACCCCGCTGATGCGGGTGGAGCACGACGGACGCTACGCGGTGGTGGCCTCGCAGGGCGGCGCGCCCCAGCACCCGTTCTGGTACTTCAACCTCAAGGCCGACCCGAGGGTGGAGTTGCAGGACGGGCCCGTCAAGCGGGACATGACGGCCCGTGAGGTCACCGGGGCGGAGAAGGCGGAGTGGTGGCGGCGGGCGGTCGACGCGTTCCCGCCGTACGCCGAGTACCAGGAAAAGACCTCGCGGGAGATCCCGGTGTTCGTGCTGGAGGCGGCCGACGGGCACTGAGGAGAAACCCGGGCGCGCCGCGCATGGAGCGGGGCCGGTCCGGGCACCCGTTCCTCAGGCCCCGCCGCGTTCCCCCGTCGCGGCGGGGCTTTCCCGTGCCTCCTCGGCGGGGCGGTCGGTGACGTCCAGGAAGATCTGGTCCGCGTCGGGGACGGTGCGGGCGATGGAGCGCTTGATGCGCACGGCGACCTCCTCGACGCGCTCGCTGTCCAGGCCGGGGGCCAGGTCGATCCGCGCGGCCACCAGCATGGAGTCGAGCCCCATCTTCATGGTGAACAGCGCCTCCACGCTGTCGATCTCGGGCTGCGCCCGCAGCAGCGCGCCGATCCGGCCGCTCAGCTCCGGGTCCGCGGCCTCGCCGATCAGCTGGTCGCGGGCGTCGCAGCCGAGCCGGTAGGCGACGTAGACGAGGAGCGCGCCGATGGCGAGCGAGGCGGAGGCCTCCCACACGACCTGCCCGGTGGCCCAGTGCAGCGCCATGCCGATCATGGCGAGGGTGACGCCGAGCACCGCGGTGCCGTCCTCGGCGACGACCGTGCGCAGCGCCGGGTCGCGCAGTCCGCTGCCGCCGCCCTGCTTGCGCACCTGGTGCAGCGCCCGCAGCAGGGAGACGCCCTCGGCGAGGAAGGCGACGCCGAGGACGATCAGGCCCACCGTGTAGCCGAGGAAGTCCTCGTGGGCGCCGTTGCGCAGGGCCTCGACGCCCTGGAAGAAGGAGAAGCAGCCGCCCATGACGAAGATGCCGACGGCGGCCAGCAGCGACCAGAAGAAGCGCTCCTTGCCGTAGCCGAAGGGGTGCCGGCGGTCGGCGGGGCGGCGGCTGCGGCGCAGCGCGGCCAGCAGGAAGATCTCGTTGAAGCTGTCGGCGACGGAGTGCGCGGCCTCCGACAGCAGGGCCGGGGAGTGCGCGACGATCCCGCCGACGGCCTTGGCGACGGCGATGACCAGGTTCGCCAGGAGCGCCACCAGCACGGTGACGCGGGTCTTGCGGTCGGCGGCGGCCACGGTGCCCGCACCCGCGCCCGTGTCCTGCCCGGTGCTCCGTTCCGTGCCCGGCCGCGGGTCGTGCGCCGAATCCCCGCCGCTGCCCGGTCCCGGCTCGTGCGCCGAATCCCCGCCGCTGCTCGGTCCCGGCTCGTCCGCCGAGTCCCGGCCGCCGCTCGGTCCGGGATCGTGCGCCGTGTCCCCTCCGGTACTCGGTTGCGGGTCCTGCCGTGTGCCCCGGCCGGTGCCGGGCTCCGGGTCGTGTCCCGTGCCGCGTTCCGTGGTGCTCTCCCTCCCCTGCCGGTCCGTGCGGTGCGTCGAGTGGTCCGTCTCGTGCTCGCTGGGTGTCCCGCTCACGTTTCGCCGACTGCCCCCGCTCCGTGCCGCTCACACCGTGCCGTCGGCCGATTTCGGGGAACGCGTCCACAGGACAGCGCTACGGCAGGGAGGACGGGCATGGGTGACGCGGGCGACGGCAACAGCGCCTACGGCCACAAGGCCTTCAAGCGGTCCAAGAGCCACTTCGCGGACCGGATCACCGCCGACGGCCGGGACGGCTGGCCGGTCGATGCGGGGCGGTACCGGCTGGTGGTGAGCCGGGCCTGCCCGTGGGCGAGCCGGGCGCTCGTCTCGCGGCGGCTGCTCGGCCTGGAGGACGCCGTGTCGCTGGCCGTCGCCGACCCGATCCAGGACGACCGCAGCTGGCGTTTCACGCTCGATCCGGACGGCCGGGACCCGGTGCTCGGCATCCGGTACCTGAGCGAGGCCTACGACCGGCGGGAGGCCGACTACCCCGGCGGGGTGAGCGTGCCCGCGATCGTGGACGTGCCGAGCGGGGCGCTGGTCACCAACGACTACCAGCGGATCACCCTGGACTTCGCCACCGAGTGGAGCGCGCTGCACCGGCCGGGGGCGCCGGACCTGTATCCGCGGGCGCGGCGCGACGAGATCGACGCGGTGACGGCCGAGGTGTACGAGGACGTCAACAACGGCGTGTACCGGGCGGGTTTCGCCGCCGGCCAGGAAGAGTACGAGGCGGCCTGCGCGGGGGTGTTCCGGCGGCTGGAGGCGCTGGCGGAGCGGCTGGCCCGGCAGCGCTACCTCGTCGGCGACACGATCACCGAGGCGGACATCCGGCTGTTCACCACACTCGTCCGTTTCGACGCCGTGTATCACGGACACTTCAAGTGCAACCGCTGGAAGCTGGCGGAGAATCCGGTGCTGTGGGCGTACGTCCGCGATCTGTACCAGACGCCCGGATTCGGCGACACGGTCGACTTCGACCACATCAAGCGGCACTACTACCAGGTGCACACGGGCATCAACCCGACCCGCATCGTGCCCCTCGGGCCCGACCTCGGCGGATGGCTGACGCCGCATCACCGCGAGGAGCTCGGCGGCCGTCCCTTCGGCGAGGGGACGCCGCCCGGCCCGGTGCCGCACGGTGAGGAGGTCCCGGCGTCGGGCAGGCCCTGACCTCCCGGCGCCCGCGCGTCCCTTCGCCCGACCGACACACCCGAACAAGGAGACACAGGTGGCCAAGAAGAAGAAGTTCCCGCTCGCCTACCAGCCGGTCGGCTTCGTGCTGGGCTGGGCCGGCGGCGCGGTCGCCGGGAAGGCGTTCCGCGCCGTGTGGAAGGCGGTACGGCACGAGGACGACGCCCCCGACGCGCTGGACGCGGACCGCCGCTGGGGCGAGATCCTGCTGGCCGCGGCGGTCCAGGGCGCCATCTTCGCGGTGGTGCGCAGCGCGGTGGACCGCGCGGGCGCGAAGGCCATCGAGCGGACGACGGGCGTGTGGCCCACGAAGGACGACAACGGCCGCGACTGAGCCCTCCGGGCCCTTACGGTCACGCGGGGTCCGCCGGACGGCGTCTTGAGGGACGCGCCCGGCGGACCCCGCGGCCGTGCGGCGGGGCGCGCCCGGCCCGCGGGCCGTCGGAACGGCCGGACCGCGCCCCCTCGTACCGCCCCCGAGCCCCTCGGCGGCCGGTCAGCCCTGTTTCGGAGCCGTCTGGCGGGTGTTGCGCAGGGTGAAGGTGTGGCCGGACGGGTCCGAGTAGCCGCGTTCCTCGTAGGGGCCGGGTCCGTCCTTGGCCTCCAGGGGACGGCCGCCGAGTTCCACCACCCGGCGCTCCGCCGCGTCCAGGTCCTCCACCAGGAAGTCCAGGTGGGCCTGGAGGGAGTTCTCGGGGCGGGGCCAGCTCGGCGGGGTGGCGTTGGCGTCGCGGCGGAAGGCGAGGCGCAGTCCGTCGGCGGCCCTGATCTCCACCAGGTTGGCGCTCGTGTCCGTCTCCTCGGCCTCGAGCAGCCCCTTGTAGAACACGGCGAGTTTCTCCGGCTCGGCGCAGTCGAGGACGACGACGCCCGCGGTGACCAATGGCATGTCTTCTCCGGAAGGGTCCGGCGGCGGTACCCGGTTGTCCTGCCGCCCTCCCTTCCGGATGTCCCCGCCCCGCGGATTCAGTCGGCGGGGCCGTCCCCGGTCCCGCGCCGGGGGGCTGAACTCGGCCAAAGACGCGCACGGCCCGGCGCGACTCGGTCGCAATCCGATGACATATGTCAACCGAACATGCTGGAATTCACTCGATCGAGGGTAACTTGCGGGGCGGGGACGGCAGTTGTGCCGTGTGGCCGCCCGTCCCGCCGCCGTACGGAGCGTTGGAGGCGAAGTGTCGTGGCGAACGTTCCCGAGCCGCTCGACCGGCAGCTGAGCGTCCGCCGGGTGCACGGGCACATCGTGCTGGAGTTCCGGGGCGAGATCGACATCGCCGCGGCCGAACGGATCACGCCATTCCTGGACCGGGTGACCGGCCGCCGCGAGGCCCGGGTGGTGATCGACCTGAGCGGGGTGGACTTCTTCGACTGCTCCGGGCTGCGCCTGCTCTACCGCGCCCGCGCCCGGCTCCTGGACCGCGAGGGCGAGCTGCGCCTGGTGTGCACGCACCCGCTGACGCTGCGCGTCCTCAAGGTCACCGGCCTGGCCCGGCTGCTGCCTCCGCGGCCGACCCTGGAGGCGGCCCTGGAACGGCCTCAGGCGCGCTCCGGCTGCCGCTGACCCTGCTCGGCCGGCCGCTCGTCGCGCGGCGCGTCGAACAGCGCGCTGACCGACTCCCCGTTGTGGATGCGCCGTACGGCCTCGGCGAGCGCGGGCGCGATGGACAGCACCCGCAGCTTGCCCCGCCCCGGCCCCGCCTCCCCCGCGCCCGCGTCCTGCCCCGTCCCGTCGGCGCCCGGCACCGGCACGGTGTTGGTGCACACCACCTCCAGCACGTCCGGCTGCGCGGTGAGCCGCTCCAGCGCGCCCGCCGCGAACAGCCCGTGGGTGCAGGCGACGCGGATGGAGCGGGGCCCCGACTCGCGCAGCCGGTCCAGCAGTTCCAGGACCGTGCTGCCCTTGGCGATCTCGTCGTCCAGCACGATCACGTCCCGCCCGGCGACCTCCCCGATGACCGAGCTGATGCTCACCCGGTCGTCGGCGTAGCGCTGCTTGGCCCCGGCGGCCACCTGGGCGCCGATCAGCCGGGCGAACGCGGCGGCCTCCTTGGCGTTGCCGAGGTCCGGCGAGACGACGGTGGTCCGGGACAGGTCGTGGCGGCCGAAGTGCGCGGCCAGTTCCCGCAGCGCGTGCAGATGGTCGACGGGCACCGAGAAGAAGCCGTGCACCTGCGGGGAGTGCAGCGTCATCGCCAGCACCCGGCTCGCGCCCGCCGCGACCAGCAGGTCGGCCACCAGCCGGCCGCCCAGCGAGATGCGCGGGGCGTCCTTCTTGTCGGAGCGGGCGTAGGAGTAGTGCGGCATCACGACGGTGATCCGCCCGGCGGAGGCGCCACGCGCCGCGTCGCACATCATCAGCAGCTCCACCAGGTGCTCCTGCACCGGCTTGACCAGCGGCTGGATCAGGAACACGTCCCGTTCGCGGCAGTTGGCCCGCAGCTGCACCTCCAGGCAGTCGTTGGCGAACCGGCTGACCCGGGTCGGGCTGAGCGGCACCCCCAGATGGGCGCAGACCTCGGCCGCGAGCCGGGGATGGGCACTGCCGCTGAACACCGCGATGTCTCGCACGATCCGCTCCTCGCATGATCATTCGGACGGCCCCGGCCCATGCTACTGACCGCGCTCCGGCCGCGACCCGGTACGCGCGGCCCGGCCCCGGGCCGCGCCCCGCGCCCCGGGTGCCCCCGCCGGACGGTTCGAGGCCCCGAACCGTGCGGTCTGGTACGGCATTTGGCGGGCATCCGCAGGAAGGAGGAAGGAGGGCCCTCGCATGACGACGTCCATCGAACGACCGCGTCGGCGCGTCCCCGGCTGGGCGAAGGCGCTGGGCGCGCTGGTGCTGGTGCTCGCCGTGCTGTTCGCCGGGATCCGGCTGGCCGTGCTGCCCGGCATCAAGGACCTGTTCGGCACCGAGACGCACGACCGTTCGGGCCCCGCGCTGCTGAGGTCGGTACGGGACATGAGCCGCTACGACGCCGCCTCCGGCAACTTCCAGGTCGTCGTGGACCTGGAGAAGGACGCCAAGTACCTGCCGGACGCGATCCGCGGCACCCGCACCCTGTACGTCGGCGCGGGCACCGTGGACGCCTATGTGGATCTCGGCTCCCTCGGCGACAAGGACGTGACGGTGGACGAGGACCGCACCTCGGCCACGCTCCGGCTGCCGCACGCGCGGCTCGGCACGCCCGCCCTGGACGCGGACCACTCCTACGCCGTCTCCAAGCAGCGCGGGCTGCTGGACCGGCTCGGCGACCTGTTCTCGGGCAATCCCAACAGCGAGCAGGCCGTGCAGCGGCTCGCGGTCAAGCACATCGGGGAGGCGGCCCGGGACAGCGGGCTGACCGCGCGGGCCGAGTCCAACACCACGGACATGCTCCAGGGCCTGCTGAAGTCCCTCGGCTTCACCGAGGTGCACATCACCTACGGCGCCTGACCGGCGCACGGGACCCGGTCAGCCGAGGACGCCCGGCAGGGCCAGCGCGCCGAGCAGCGTGACGCCGACCAGCAGCCAGGCCACGTAGTCGCCGACGTGCCCCGACTGCAGGCGCCTGAGCGGCAGGGCCCAGCCGGGCGCGGCGAGCAGCCGCGGCCGGGTGACGGCGACGCCCGCGATGCCCACCGCCAGCGCGGTGGACAGCAGGTCCAGCAGCACCCCGTGCGCGGTCCAGTGCACGGCGGAGAACACGCCCCAGGCGCCGGCCTCGTCGACGCGCTCGCCCACCGCGTGGGCGAAGCCGGGCACCGCGCCGACGGCGAGCGCCGCGGTCAGCAGCACCGCCGGGACCGTGCGCATGGTGGCCGGGACGTGGTCGAGGCGCTGGCGCGTCTCGGGTTCCTCGTCGGAGCCGGAGGTCTTGTCCTCGTCGCGCTCCTCGTCGTCCCGTTCCTCGGGCCGGGGGCCGAGCCCCAGGAAGACGCGGGCGGCGACCCGCAGCACCGCCGCCCCGGTGAGGGCGGAGGCGGCGACGTAGAGGACGGTGAGCGGGCCGCCCACGGCCTCCTCGCTGACGGCCTTGCCGAGGCCGGTCCCGAAGGGCGGCAGTCCGGCCAGGGCGAGGGCGCCGACGGCGAACATGATGCCGACGCCGCGCAGTTTCCGGGCCCGGCCGTGCAGATAGAACTCGTCGACGCTGCCGTAGCGGTCGAGCAGCATGCCGGCGCAGGCGAACAGGGCGGCCTTCACGCCGGCGTGGGCGAGGACGTACAGGGCGGTGCCCTCGTCGGCCTGCGCCTTGAGGACGCCGACGCCGACGAGGAACAGCCCGGTGTGGGCGATGGTGGAGAAGGCGAGCAGGCGTTTGATGTGCCGCTGGTACCAGCACATGACCGAGCCGACGGCGGCGGTGAGCACGCCGAGCACCACCAGGGCCCGGGTGGCGTCGGCCGCGGGGACGCCGCCGGGGCCGGAGAAGACCAGCCCGTACACGCGCCAGACGCCGTAGACGCCGAGTTCGACCATGACGCCGGACAGCAGCATGCACACCGGGGTGGGGGCGACGGCGTGCGCGTCGGGCAGCCAGAACTGGAAGGGCACGGCGGCGGCCTTGACCAGCAGGCCGGTCAGGAACAGCACGAACCCGGCCAGGACGAGCGCGTCGGGGCCGTGTCCGGCGGCGGCCTGGTCCAGTCCCTGGCCGATCTTCGCCATGGCGAGTTCGCCGGTGCGGGCGTACAGCAGGGCGATGCCCATGAGCATGAAGTAGGCGCCCAGCGAGTTGACCAGGGCGAAGCCGAGGGCGCCCTGCACGGCCTTGGCCTCATCGATGCGGTAGCCGGTCAGGGCGTAGGCGACGACGCTCATCAGCTCGAAGAAGACGAACGCGTTGAACAGGTCCCCGGCGAGCGCGAAGCCGCACATGCCGCCCTGGAAGAGCAGCATCAGCGCCGGGAAGGAACCGGCGTGGCCGCTCGGCGGCTCGTCGAAGTAGTGCCAGGAGTACGCCAGCGCGGCCAGCGTCAGCAGCGAGACGAGCGCGGCCATGCCGAGGCTCGCGCCGTCCCCGATCATGACGATGCCGACGCTCTCGCCGCCCTTCGGGAACCAGCCGCCGACCCATTCGGCCGACGGCGGCGTGGAGTGGAACAGCAGCAGCGCGGCGAGGGCGGCCGTGGTCGCGGCGACCAGGCAGGCGAACGTCTCCGCGAGCGGCCGGGGCAGCCACCGGCCGCCGGCGACGAGCAGCGCGGCGCCCAGCAGCGGCACGGCGGGCAGCAGCGGCAGCAGACGGTGCATCAGCCGCGCAGCTCCCTCAGCTCGTCGGGGTCGACGGTGCCGTGCCGTTTGGAGATCTGCACGGTCAGCGCGAGCAGCAGCGCGGTCACGGTCGCGCCGACGACGACGTCGGTGAGGGTGAGCGCCTGGACGACGGGGTCCACCACGGGCCGCGAGCCGGGCGCGATGTCGGAGAAGACGGGCGCGGTGGCGCCGTCGCGGTAGCCGACGGCCAGCAGCAGCACATAGGTCGCCGACTGGCACACCGCGAGGCAGCCCACGGCGTGGATCAGGTTGCGGCTGGTGGCCAGCCCGTAGCAGCCGATCAGGAACACATAGGCGGCCACCAGGTACGGAAGGACGTGCATGACGGCGCTCACGGCGTTCTCACTCCCCGCTCTCCTCCTCGATCTCGACGGCCTGGTCCAGGAAGCGGGCGAGCAGCACGACGACGGCGCAGGCGACCTCCATGCCGATGGCCGCGTTCAGCAGCGGGACGACGCCGCCGGAGGACAGCGTGTTGAACGTGCCGAGCGGCAGCAGGGTGTTGGCGAGGAACGCGGCGCCGGCCAGCACCCCGGCGAAGCCGAGGACGAGGTAGGCGGAGGCGGACAGGGCGTCCGTGATCTCGTACGCCTCGACCGGGCGGACGCGTTCCAGGGCGGCGTAGTCGGCGCCCAGGTACATCAGGTGCAGGGAGGTCGCGGCGACGACGCCGCCCTGGAAGCCGCCGCCGGGGCTGAGCTGGCCGTGGGCGATCACGTACAGGCCGGTGACCAGGGCGACGGGCAGGGTGAGCAGCGCGTAGCGGCGCACCGGGGCGGCGACCTCGGCGGGGCGGGGCGGGTCGCGGTGCTCGTCGCGGGCCTGGCGCAGCAGGACGACGCAGCCGAGGACGGCCGCGAACAGGATCGACATCTCGCCCATCGTGTCGAAGGCGCGCTGGTCGAAGTTGACGGAGGCGATGGTGTTGGCGGTGCGCCGGGCGAGGGCGGCGGCCACCGCGCGGTCGCCGTAGGGGTGGCGGGCGCCGCCGAAGGCGGGCAGCCGCAGACAGGCGGCGGCGAGCAGGGCGGCCAGGCCCGCGCCGCCGAGGAGCACCAGCCACAGGCGGGCACGCCGGGTCACTGCCGGCCGTCCTTCGGTGCGGCGGAGCGCCGGCGGACCTTGCGCACCGTCAGCATGATGAGCAGCGGGGTCAGCGCGGAGCCGACGGCGAGCTGGGAGAGGCCGACGTCCGGGGCCTGCAGGACGGTGAAGAGGACGGCGAGGACGGTGCCGAGGACGGCGAGGACCAGGGCCTGGCGGGCGGGGTCGCGGTTGACGACGGCGGCGGTCGCGCAGCCGGCGACGGCCAGCAGGGTCAGGACGATCACCGCGTCAGCCACGGTCCACCTCCGCGAAGCCGCCGGACAGCGCCCGGGAGGCGATGAGGTTCCCGCCGACCAGCAGCGCCCCGACGATCAGGAGCTTCACCATGGCCCGGCCGGGTCCGGCGACCGCGCACAGCACCGCCACGACGACCGTGCCGAGCGCCGCGGCGGCCCAGGTCGGTCCCCAGGCCCGGGGCGGGTCGCCGGCGAGTTCGTCGGCGAGCAGCCGGGCGAAGACGAGGGTGCCGACCGGGCCGAGCAGGGCCAGCAGCAGCGCGAGGTCGACGTAGGAGGTGCGGTCGTAGCCCTGCGCGAGCAGCAGGAGGCCGGGGCAGAGCAGGGCGGTGGAGAGGTTCTGCGCGGTGACGCGCCGCCCCAGCGGTCCGGTGGACACGCCCCACAGGCTGGCGCCGAGGCCCACGGCCAGGACCGCCGTCGCGGCGAGGAGCCAGCCGTTCACCGGCGGACCACCGCCCGCCGGCCGATCCGGGCGACGATCGCGCCCACGCCCGCGGCGCCTGCGCCGACCGCCCATTCCAGGGTGTAGACGGTGCTGATCAGCATCAGCCAGAGCACGACGAGGGCGGCCCACCAGAGCACCACCTCGCCCAGGGCGAGGAGTGCGGAACGCGCCTTCACCCGCCACCTCCACCGCTCGGTCGTCGCCCTCGTCGCTGTGCGCCGCAGTGCCGTACGGCGTCTGTCGGCATCCAAACACCGGGCCGGCCGCGAGGCGGGCGGCGGCGCGCGGGTCTGGAGCCCGGTTGCCCCGACAGCAGCAACGGAAACCGGCGCGGGACCCGCGCGGGGCGGGGCCGGGGCGGGCGAGGACGCGGCGGGGCGGCGGTATTCCGTGGCGCATCGCGGGTAACCGGCCCGACAGGAAGGGAAGTTGACGACTGGAGGACCTCATGGACCGCTGGGCGCTCCGCCCGCGCGACCGCACGCGCCCGCACACCGCCACCGCCACCGCTTCCGGGTCCGGGCCCGGGTCCTCCTCGGCCTCCGGCGCCGCTCCGGCCGCCGGGTCCGGCGGTTCGCTGCGCGGGTTCCGCTTCTCACGCGGGAGCGGTCCCGGGCGCGGCACGCGTGCGGGGCGGGAGCGGAAGGACGCGCCCGCCGCCGGGACCCGGCGGGCGGCCCCGGCGCAGGGCGTCGAGCGGCGGCCCGCGCCCTGGCCGCTGCGGCTGCTGGCGATGGTGTGCGCCTTCGTCTTCATGGTGGCGTTCGCCGTCGTCCTGGCCCGGCTGACGCTGGAGCCCTCCCCCGCCTCCGCGTCGCTGACGCACACCAATCTGCATCCGGGCAGCTCCCTGCGGGCCTATCTGGACGCGCCGGGGCTGCGCGAGGCGGTCAAGCAGATCGGCGGCAACGTACTGCTCGGGGTGCCGTTCGGGGTGCTGGTGCCGGTGGTGGCGCCGCGGGCGCGCGGGCTGTTCAGGGTGCTGCTGCTGACCGCGGTCGTGATGCTGCTGGTGGAGTTCGCGCAGGGCGCGATGATCACCGGGCGGGCCTTCGACGTCGACGACGTCATCCTCAACACGGCCGGGGCGCTGCTGGGTTACCTGCTCGTGGGCCGCCGGATGGGACGGGCCGTACACGCCCGCAAGCGGCGCGTGAAGGTGTGAACGAACCGTCAGGACTGGTCCGGACCAAGGTATTGACGGCCCCTTACCTCACTCCTTAAATCAAGAGGCGACACTCTTCCCCCATCCCCCACGACTGTCGGCGCGCCCCCTCGCACGGGCCGCCGTACGGAAGGGAGAGCCGTGGCACGTCCACGTGTGCTCCGCAGATGTCTCCTCGCCGCCCTGTCGGCCGCCGCGCTCGTCGGCTCCGCCGCCGTCGGCACCGCGCAGGCGGACGCCTCCGCCGCCGCGGCCCCCGCCGTCGCGGCGGTGTCGACGTTCTCCGACACCTTCGACGGCCCGGCGGGCGCGGCCGTCGACTCCGGCAAGTGGCAGCTGGAGACCGGCGACAACGTCAACAACCACGAACGGCAGTACTACACCTCGGGCACCAAGAACGCCGCCCTGGACGGCCAGGGCCATCTGGTCATCACCGCCAAGCGCGAGAACCCCGCCAACTACCAGTGCTGGTACGGAACGTGCCAGTACACCTCGGCCCGGCTCAACACCTCGGGGAAGTTCTCCGCGCAGTACGGGCACGTCGAGGCGCGGATGAAGATCCCGCGCGGGCAGGGCATGTGGCCGGCGTTCTGGATGCTCGGCACCGACATCGGGCAGGTCGGCTGGCCCAACTCCGGTGAGATCGACGTGATGGAGAACGTCGGCTTCGAGCCCTCCACGGTCCACGGCACCATCCACGGCCCCGGCTACTCCGGCTCGGCCGGCATCGGCGCGCCGTACTCGCTGCCGAACGGCCAGGCGTTCGCCGACGCCTTCCACACCTACGCCGTCGACTGGGCGCCCGACTCGATCACCTGGTCGGTGGACGGCAACGTCTACCAGCGCCGCACGCCCGCCGACCTCGGCGGCAAGACGTGGGTGTTCAACAAGCCGTTCTTCCTGATCCTGAACCTCGCCGTGGGCGGCTACTGGCCGGGCGACCCGGACGGCTCGACCAGCTTCCCGCAGCAGCTGGTGGTGGACTCGGTCTCGGTCACCACGAGCGACACGCCGAGCGGCGGCAAGGCCATCAGGGGGCTGGCCGGCAAGTGCGTGGACGTGGCCGCCGCCGGCACCGCCAACGGCACCGCGGTCCAGCTCTACGACTGCAACGGCACCGCCGCGCAGCAGTGGACGGTCGGCTCGGACGGCACGCTGCGCGCGCTCGGCAAGTGCCTCGACGTCAAGGACAACGGCACCGCGGACGGCTCCCAGGTCCAGCTGTGGGACTGCACCGGCGGACCGAACCAGAAGTGGGCGATCTCCTCGGCCGACGACATCGTCAACCCGCAGGCGAACAAGTGCCTGGACGTGCCGAGCGCCAACTCCGCCAACGGCACCCGGCTGCAGATCTGGACCTGCAACGGCACGGCCGCCCAGAAGTGGACGGTGGGCTGACGCCCGGCGGTGAACCGCGAGCCGGGCACGCCCGGAGGCGAACCGTGAGCCGGGCCGGGCGGCGCGCGCCGTCCGGTGCTCCGGGCCGGCCCCGGCGCGCCCGGCCCGGACGTGGCCGGTCAGTAGCGCGGGCTCCAGGTGAACTTGTCGCCGCCGACCCAGCGGACCACGTCCGGGTCGTCCAGGTCGTGGACGCTGATGCCGAACGCGGCGGCGGCCTGGAGGACGTCGGTGACGGTCCTGGCCTCGCCGACGACCTCGCCGTCGATCTCCACGATGCGGAACGGCGGGGTGCCCGGCTGCACCCCGAGCACCATGATCCGCGGCTGCGAAATGTACGGGCTCGCGCTCTCGGTCATGTCATCCAGCCTAGGCCGTGTCGTCACATTCCCGCCTGCTCCGCGACGCCATGCAC
>NZ_JAIOAB010000067.1 GCF_019890635.1 Streptomyces sennicomposti | reverse complement strand
ACTCGGTGCTTTCCAGGTTCCCGCTTCCGCGTTTTCCTTTCCGGCGGTTCCGACTTTATCAGAAGTTTCGCGCCGGTCTGACCGGCTGTAGTTTCCGATTCATCGGGGGCTTCCAGGAAATCGATGATTTCGGAAGCGGATAGATGTTCACGATCGCCCGTGCGGATCAGGTCCAGCTCCAGGCAACTGTTCAAATCTACCTCCCCTACGGCTCCGTGTCAACGGCTCCGGCGGGGCGAAGAGGAGACTAGCAGCTCAAGAGCCGCGACCGCACATCACGCGGCCGTCGGCACGGCGGCGCTGCGTTCGGCGGCCGCCAGGTCACCCGTGTCGCCGGCGCGCACGGCACGGCCGCCGAGGACGTAGACGTAGGTCAGGAAGGCCAGTTCGGCGAGGATGCCGATGCCTATGCGGGCCCAGGTGGGCAGGCCGGACGGGGTGACGAAGCCTTCGATGGCTCCGGAGACGAAGAGGACCAGGGCGAGTCCGATCGCCATGCCGACCGCGGCCCGGCCCTCCTCGGCCAGGGCGGTGCGCCGGGAGCGGGGGCCCGGGTCGATCAGGGTCCAGCCGAGGCGCAGGCCCGTGCCGGCGGCG
Organism: Streptomyces sennicomposti; assembly: GCF_019890635.1. Classification (GTDB taxonomy): domain Bacteria; phylum Actinomycetota; class Actinomycetes; order Streptomycetales; family Streptomycetaceae; genus Streptomyces; species Streptomyces sennicomposti. The sequence goes on along the minus strand of NZ_JAIOAB010000067.1, from coordinate 37,458 downwards.
ACGAACACCGCGGTCAGTTCGAGCAGGCCGTGCGGAAGGATCAGGCCGAGGAAGGTGTCGAGGCGGCCGGCCGAGGACATCAGACCGATGCCGACGCCGAGGTTGAGCATGTTCTCGAACAGGATCCACAGGACCGGCAGCCCGAGGAAGACGCCCAGGACCAGGCACATGGCGGCGGCTTGCGCGTTGTTCGTCCACACCTGTGCGGCGAAGGCCGTGGCGGGATGGCTGGAGTAGTAGGTCTCGTACTCGCCGCCGGGCCGGGTGAGGCTGCGCAGCTCGTCGGGGGCCGCGATGGTGGCCTGTACTTCCGGGTGCGCGGCGATCCACCAGCCCAGCAGGGCGGCGACGACGGTGGACAGGACCGCCGTGGGCACCCACCAGTGGCGCGCCCGGTAGACCGCGGCCGGGAAGCCCTCCAGCAGGAACCGGGTGACGTCGCGCCACGACGCCTTCCGGGTGCCCGTGACCGTGCTGCGCGCGCGGGCCACCAGCTGGCTGAGCCGTCCGGTCAACTGAGGGTCAGGGGCGCTGGACTGGATGAGGGAGAGATGGGTGGCGGCGCGCTGGTAGAGGGCGACGAGTTCGTCGGCCTCGCCGCCGGTGAGGCGACGGCGGCGGCGCAGCAGGGCGTCGAGGCGGTCCCACTCGGCTCGGTGGGCGGAGACGAAGACGTCCAGGTCCATCGTTGTCTGCCTGCTCCTCGGCTGGTTGTTCGACTACCCATGGGATGCGTCAGCTTGTCCTACTGCGGCGCGACGGGACTCAGCTTGGCAGACTGGCGGTCCGAGGGGCAGGTCAGGGGAAGGACGACGGCGTGAGCGAACTGATCACGGGCGAGGCGGTGGCGCTGGAGCTGCGCCCGGCGCGGCTGCCCAGCCGGATGCTGGCCGTGCTGCTGGACCTGGCGGTGGCCGGGGCGGCCTATGTCGCCGTGTCCGTGGGTGTGGTGGTCGCGACGGCGTCGATGGACGAGGCGGCGCAGATCGCGCTGTCGATCGCGAGCTTCCTGCTGGTGCTGGTGGGCGGTCCGATCGCGGTGGAGACGCTCAGCCACGGGCGTTCGCTCGGGAAGCTGGCGTGCGGGCTGCGGGTGGTGCGGGACGACGGCGGGCCGATCCGGTTCCGGCACGCGCTGGTGCGCGGGGCGATCGGTGTCGTGGAGATCCTGATGACGTTGGGAGTGGTCGCCTGCATCGCCTCGTTCGTGTCGGCGCGCGGCCGCCGGCTGGGCGATGTGTTCGCGGGCACCCTGGTCGTGCGGGAGCGGGTGGCCGGCGGGCGGGCGTCCTTCGTTCCTCCGCCGCCGCCCTGGCTGGCGGGGCGGTTCCAGGCGCTCGATCTGTCGGCCGTGCCCGACGGGCTGTGGCTGGCGGTCCGGCAGTACCTGACGCGGATGCACCAGCTGGACCCGCAGGTCGGCTGGGGCATGGCGCAGCGGCTGGCCACCGATCTCGCGGCCCGTACCGGCGCTCCGGCACCGCCCGGGGTGCCGCCCGCCATGTATCTGGCGGCGGTGTTGCAGGAGCGGCAGGTGCGGGAGGCCAGGCGGGCGTTCGGGAACGGCGGGCGGGCGCCGGTCGGGCCCGGGGCGCCGGGAGTTCCGTCGGCTCCTGCCTTCCCGCAGGGGGCTGCTTTCCCTCAGGGACCGGTCGGGCCTCAGGGGTCGGCTGTTCCGCAGGGGCCAGCTGTCCCGTCGGGGTCGGCTGTCCCGTCGGCGCCTGACCCGGTGCCGGCTTCGGGGCCCTCTCCCGCTTCTTCACCGGCTCAGGACGCGGTGTCGTCGCCGCGAGCCGGTACGGGGTTCGTGCCGCCGGCTTAGCGGGGGTGGGGCCGGGTGTCCGGATGTCCTCGGTGGAGCGTGGGCGGGGACCGGTCAGGGGGCGAAGACCGACGGCGGTGACTGGAGGTCGTCCAGCTCGACGCCGGGGGCCGCGACCACCACGTCGCCGGCCAGGTGGACGGTGTGCCGCTCGCCCGTGTCCAGGGCTGTGACCTGGTACGCGTCCACGATCAGGGGGCCGTTGTCAGTGGCGTGTGCTTCTCTTTCCACCAAGGTCCAGGACTGGTCCACGGTGAGGGGGGCGAGGACCGGTTCCGTGAAGTCGACGAGGCGTACGCGGGTGGCCGCGGCGGAGGGGGTGAGGCGCAGGAGACGTGCCGTGGCGACGAGGAACGCGGGGGACGTGCCGGTGAAGGCGTGGGCGCGCACATTGCCTTCGGTGGCGTGGGTTCCGGTGGGGTCGGTGCGGACCCAGGTGACGCCGTCGAGGGCGGCGCCGCGCACCTGCCAGCCGCCCGTGTGGAGTTCGAGGCGGAGGGGGCGGCCGAGTTCGTCGAGGGCTAGGTCGACGGAGCCGCGGTGGTCGCCCTCGGTGGTGGTGACCTGGGAGACGTAGCGCCAGCCGGAGGGGCCGGGGGCGCACTGGAAGTGCTCGTGTGCGAAAGGGGTGTGATCGTGCGGATCGAGAAGCGAATAGCGGCCGCGGGGCATAGGGGTCCTGGGTTCTGAGGGTCGGGCCTGGCCGGATCTGTTCCCGGTCGTGTCCGGTCGCCTCGGCGAGCCGGTCCGGCGTGTGTGACGGCCGCCGGTTCGGCCCGAAAGGGGCAGGCCCCCGGCACGGGGGTGCGGGGGCCTGCCTCTGGGGACCTGGGTGAGACGCGGGAAGCGGCTCGGCCTCGGTCAGTAGCGGTAGTGGTCGGCCTTGTACGGGCCGTCGACGTCCACGCCGATGTACGCCGCCTGCTCCGGGCGCAGCTTGGTGAGCTTGACGCCGAGGGCGTCCAGGTGGAGGCGGGCGACCTTCTCGTCGAGGTGCTTGGGCAGCACGTAGACGCCGGTCGGGTACTCGTCGGGCTTGGTGAACAGCTCGATCTGGGCCAGGGTCTGGTCCGCGAAGGAGTTGGACATCACGAACGACGGGTGGCCGGTGGCGTTGCCGAGGTTGAGGAGGCGGCCCTCGGACAGCACGATGATGACCTTGCCGTCGGGGAAGGTCCAGGTGTGGACCTGGGGCTTGACCTCGTCCTTGACGATGCCGGGGATCTTCGCGAGGCCGGCCATGTCGATCTCGTTGTCGAAGTGGCCGATGTTGCCGACGATGGCCTGGTGCTTCATCTTCGCCATGTCGGAGGCGAGGATGATGTCCTTGTTGCCGGTGGTGGTGACGAAGATGTCGGCGGTCTCGACGACCTCGTCCAGGGTGGTGACCTGGTAGCCGTCCATCGCCGCCTGGAGGGCGCAGATCGGGTCGATCTCGGTGATGATCACGCGGGCGCCCTGGCCGCGCAGGGACTCGGCGCAGCCCTTGCCGACGTCGCCGTAGCCGCAGACCACGGCGGTCTTGCCGCCGATCAGGACGTCGGTGGCGCGGTTGATGCCGTCGACCAGGGAGTGGCGGCAGCCGTACTTGTTGTCGAACTTCGACTTCGTGACGGAGTCGTTGACGTTGATCGCCGGGAAGAGGAGGGTGCCGTCGCGCTGCATCTCGTACAGGCGGTGGACGCCGGTGGTGGTCTCCTCGGTGACGCCGCGGATCTCGGAGGCCAGCTGCGTCCACTTCTGGGGGTTCTCGCCCAGGGTGCGGGTCAGCAGCTGGAGGATGACGCGGTGCTCGTCGGACTCGGCGGTGTCGGGCGAGGGGACCTTGCCGTCCTTCTCGTACTCGACGCCCTTGTGGACGAGGAGGGTGGCGTCACCGCCGTCGTCCAGGATCATGTTCGGGCCGCCGGTGGCGGCGTCGGGCCAGGTCAGGGCCTGCTCCGTGCACCACCAGTACTCCTCCAGGGTCTCGCCCTTCCAGGCGAAGACCGGGACGCCCTGGGGGTTCTCCGGGGTGCCGTTCGGGCCGACGGCGATGGCGGCGGCGGCGTGGTCCTGGGTGGAGAAGATGTTGCAGGACGCCCAGCGGACCCGGGCGCCGAGCGCGACCAGCGTCTCGATCAGGACGGCCGTCTGCACGGTCATGTGCAGGGAGCCGGTGATGCGGGCGCCGGCCAGCGGCTGCGCCTCGGCGTACTCCTTGCGGATCGCCATCAGGCCCGGCATCTCGTGCTCGGCGAGGGTGATCTCCTTGCGGCCGAACTCGGCCAGGGACAGGTCGGCGACCTTGAAGTCCTGTCGCTTGTCGACAGTCGTCATTACGGGCTGCTCCTCGGTGGTTGGGTCGAGGTGGGTACGGCTGACCTGCGCGGCGGCGGACACAGGGGTGCCCGAGGAGGACACAGGCATGCCCGCGTGCGCGCAGCGCAGTCCGTCGGAGGCCCTCTCTCCCTCGGACGGTCCGTCACCGGATCGCCCGACCGCCATCAGCAGCGACGTCTGGCTCCGTCCCAAGCTACACCGGAGGGCGGTGCGGCCCCCAGTGGGCCTGCGAACGGATCCGGCCGTTCGTGGACGCCGACGGGGCCCGCCGGTGATCGGCGGGCCCCGTGGGTGCGAGGTCGGTCGGCGGGATCAGTGGCCGCCGGTGTGCGGGGTGGGGCCGCCCGGGGTGGCCTCGGGGTCGGGGCCCTTGGCGGCCTCGGTCTCGCTGTAGACGTCGGGTTCGAGGTAGATGACGCGGGCGATGGGGACGGCGGCGCGGATGCGGGCCTCGGCGGCGTCGATGGCGGCGGCGACCTCGGCGGCGCTGTCGTCGTGGCGGACGGCGATCTTCGCGGCGACCAGCAGTTCCTCGGGGCCGAGGTGGAGGGTGCGCATGTGGATGATGCGGGTGACGCTCTCGCCGTCGACGGTGGCGTCCTCGATCTGCCGGACCACCTCGACGCCGGCGGCCTCGCCGAGCAGCAGCGACTTGGTCTCGACGGCCAGGACGAGGGCGATGGCGACCAGCAGGACGCCGATGCAGACGGTGCCGATGCCGTCCCAGACGCCGTCACCGGTGATCAGGGCGAGTCCGACGCCGCCGAGGGCGAGGACGAGGCCGATCAGCGCGCCGAAGTCCTCCAGGAGGACGACGGGCAGCTCGGGGGCCTTGGCGCGGCGGATGAACTGCCCCCAGGACAGCTTGCCGCGCAGTTCGTTGGACTCCTTGATGGCGGTGCGGAAGGAGAAGCCCTCGGCGCAGATCGCGAAGGCGAGGACGGCCACCGGCCAGTACCAGTTCTCCAGCTCGTGCGGGTGGCTGATCTTCTCGTAGCCCTCGTAGATGGCGAACATGCCGCCGATGGAGAACAGCACGATGGAGACCAGGAAGGCGTAGATGTAGCGCTCGCGGCCGTAGCCGAAGGGGTGTTGCGGGGTCGCCTCGCGCTGGGCCTTCTTGCCGCCGATGAGCAGCAGGAACTGGTTGCCGGAGTCGGCGAGCGAGTGCACGCCCTCGGCGAGCATCGACGAGGAGCCGCTGAAGGCGAAGGCCACGAACTTCGATACCGCGATCGCGAGGTTGGCGCCGAGTGCCGCCACGATCGCCCTGGTGCCGCCTGACGCGCTCATGTGTTCGGGTTGTCCCTTCGCCTTCGTGCGCTGGTGTCCGTGTGCGGGCGGGTACCCGCGCCGCACGCCTGTGTGCCGGTCGCGGTCTTTGCCCGCCCTTTGCCGGTGGGCCATTGTTGCAGCCCGGCCCCGGGGCGGTGCGCCAGGTGGCCGCCGGACCGCCGGGCGGGGTCAGACGACGACGGTGGCCCGGAAGACGGTGCCCTCGCCGGACACCACGGCCTCGTCCCCGGCCGGGACGAACACGGACTGCCCCGGCGTCAGCCGGTGTTCGCCGGCCTCGACCGCGCCCGCCGTGCACAGCAGGATCTGCGGGGCGCCGAGGGTGAGGTCGTGGGCGGCGGCGCCGGGCGCGAGGACGTAGCGGGAGAGGCGGAACTCCTCGATAGGGGTCTCGTAGACCTCCTCGCCGTCGGGGGCGGCCTCGGGGCGCAGGACGCCGGGGTCGCCGGCCTCGAAGCGGACGATGCGCAGGAGTTCGGGCACGTCGACGTGCTTGGGGGTCAGGCCGCAGCGCAGGACGTTGTCGGAGTTGGCCATGATTTCCACGCCGAGTCCGTCGAGGTAGGCGTGCGGGACGCCGGCGCCGAGGAAGAGGGCCTCGCCGGGCTGGAGGCGGACGTGGTTGAGGAGCATCGCGGCCAGGACGCCGGGGTCGCCCGGGTAGTGGTGGGCGATGGCGGCGTAGGGGGCGTGGTCGCCGCCGAGGCGGTCGCAGGCGGCCGCGGCCTCGTGGACGGTGCGGGCGATCTCCTCGCGGTCGGCGGTGAGGATCGCGGTGAGGACCTCGCGCAGCGCCGCCTCCTCGGGGCGGGCGTGCAGCAGGTCGACGTAGGGCTTGAGGGAGTCCACGCCGAGCGCGTCGAGCAGGGCGGCGGCCCCGGCCGGCTCGCGGAAGCCGCACAGGCCGTCGAACTCGGTGAGGGCGCAGATGAGTTCGGGCTTGTGATTGGCGTCCTTGTAGTTGCGGTGCGGGGCGTCGAGCGGGACGCCGCGGCGCTCCTCGTCGGCGTAACCCTCCCTGGCCTGCTCCAGGTTGGGGTGGACCTGGAGGGAGAGGGGGGCGCCGGCGGCGAGGATCTTGAGCAGGAAGGGCAGGCGGGGGCCGAACTTGGCGACCGTGGCGGCGCCGAGTTCGCGTTCCGGGGCGGCGGCGACGAGGTCGGCGAGGGTGCCGCGCGCGGTGCGCGAGGGTGCGCCGGGGTGGGCGCCCATCCACATCTCCGCCTGGGGTTCGCCGGTCGGCTCGACGCCGAGCAGGTGCGGGATGGCGGTGGCGGAACCCCAGGCGTAGGGGCGGACGGTGTTGTCGAGGCGGTCCATGCGCTTCTCTCTGCGGTTCTTTCCGGGCGGGCCGGGCGGCGGGAGCGGCGGGCCGGGCGGGGCCGTACGACACCGTACGGCCGCGAGGGTGTCGTACGTCCGTCAGATTGTCGTACGACCGTGGGAGGGGCGTACGTCCGTGGGGGCGCGTACGACCGTGTCGGCGCCGGGGCGCCGGCGGGGGCGGTCGCGGGTCAGGCGCGGGAGGCGAGGGCCAGGTAGACCGCGGTGAAGTCGGTGACGGCGATGAGTTCGGCGAGGGCCTCGATCTCGCCGCCGGGCTCGGGCTCCAGCTCGCTGATCGGCGTGTCGTGGCCGAGGGCCAGGTCACGGGCGGCGGGAGCGGCGGTGAGGCCGCCGAGCGGGCGGTCGCGCAGCAGGACCACGCGCGCGTGCAGGGCGGGCGGCTCCGAGACCCGGTCGCGGAAGAAGTCGTCCGGGTCGGCGCTGGCGGCCAGCGGGCCGGCGAGCAGGGCGTCGTGCGCGGCGAGCGCCTCGGGGAGTTCGGCCACGGCCGCGGGGACGCCGGAGAGTTCGGCGAGCACGGCGGCGAAGCGGCGGCCCGCCGGCCCGGCCGCGGCGCCCTCGGTCCAGATCACCGGCAGTCCGTCGGCGAGTTCGGCGGCGAGGGTCTTGGCCGGGTTGTTGTACGTGGCGACGGCGGGGCCGCAGCGTTCGGCGACGAGGTCCAGCCGGTCGGCCGCGGCCTCCAGGGCGTCGGGCGGCGCGGCGAGCAGGCCGATGCGGTCCAGGAGCGCGAGCAGCGGGGTCAGCAGCGCCCACAGCACGCCCGGCGCGGAACCGGCGAGCGGCTCGTCGTGGTCGTAGGGGGCCGTCGCCATGGGGACGAACAGGCCGTGCGCGCCTTCCACGGCCTCGGCGAGCGGGGTGCCGGCGGGGGCGACGGCGACGACCGAGCAGCCGCGGCGGTAGGCCTGTTCGGCGAGGACGCCGAGGCTCGGTTCGGTGCCGTCGGGAGTGGCGATCAGCAGCAGGTCGACGGAGCCGGCCCAGCCGGGCAGCTCCCAGCGCAGGGCGCCGGAGGCGGTGGCGACGCCGGTGGGCGCCAGCCGGGTGACGGGGCTGCCGGCGCCGGCCAGGGTGCCGAGCAGGTCGGCGGCGTGGGTGGCGGCGGCGCCGGGTCCGGCGATGAGGACGGCGCGGGGGCGGCCGTCGGGCTTCAGCCCGGCCACGCCGGCCTCGGCGGCGTGCCGGGCGGCGGTGCGGACCCGGGCGCCGGCCTCGGCGGCGCCGCGCAGCAGTCCGCGCCGGTCGGCGGCGGCGAGCGCCTCCGGGTCGTCGAGCAGCGATTCGTCGAGCATGGGCGGCAGCCTCCGATCGGGCTCCGAGCGCCGGGGCCTCGGGACGGCGAGTCGTCGGGACGGCGGAACGGCGCCGGGGACGCCGCTCGCCGGTCAGGCGGGGCGGCGGGCCTCGTCGACCAGCAGCACGGGGATGCCGTCGCGCACGGGGTAGGCGAGGCCGCAGTCCTGGCCGGTGCAGACCAGCTCGGCGTCCTCCTCCTTCAGGGGAGAGTGGCAGGCCGGGCAGGCGAGGATCTCCAGGAGGCCGGCTTCGAGCGGCATGAGGGTTCCCTTCGGGGCGCGGGAGTGCGTGTGCGGTTGTACGGACGTGCCTGGTCAGGGTACCGCCGGTGGGGGGCTCGGCGGCGGCGCGGTCGAAGGCCCCCGGGCCGGGCGGCGGTCAGGCCCGGATGATCGCCAGGGCCTCGTCGCGGACCTTGGCCATCGTGGCCTCGTCGCGCGCCTCCGCGTTCAGGCGGAGCAGCGGCTCGGTGTTGGAGGGGCGGACGTTGAACCACCAGTCGGCGGCGCTGACGGTGAGGCCGTCGAGGTCGTCCAGGGTGACGTCCGGACGGCCGGTGTAGGCGGCCCGGATCGCGGCGATGCGGGCCGCCTGGTCCTCGACGGTGGAGTTGATCTCGCCGGAGCCGGCGTAGCGGTCGTAGCGCGCCACCAGGGCGGACAGCGGGCCGTCCTGGCCGCCGAGGGCCGCGAGGACGTGCAGGGCGGCCAGCATGCCGGTGTCGGCGTTCCAGAAGTCCTTGAAGTAGTAGTGCGCGGAGTGCTCGCCGCCGAAGATCGCGCCGGTCCGGGCCATCTCGGCCTTGATGAACGAGTGGCCGACCCGGGTGCGGACCGGGGTGCCGCCGTTCTCCCGCACCACCTCGGCGACCGACCGGGAGGTGATGAGGTTGTGGATGACCGCGCCCGTGCCGCCGTTGCGGGCCAGTTCGCGGGCGGCGACCAGCGCGGTGATCGCGGACGGGGAGACCGGCTCGCCGCGCTCGTCCACGACGAAGCAGCGGTCGGCGTCGCCGTCGAAGGCGAGCCCGAGGTCGGCGCCCTCGGCGCGGACCCGGGCGCGCAGGTCCAGGAGGTTGGCCGGATCGAGCGGATTGGCCTCGTGGTTGGGGAAGGTGCCGTCCAGTTCGAAGTACATCGGGACCAGGTCGACCGGCAGCCCGGCGAGGACCGTGGGGACGGTGTGGCCGCCCATGCCGTTGCCGGCGTCGACGATCACCTTCAGCCGGCGGATGGCGGTCACGTCCACCAGGGAGCGCAGGTAGGCCGCGTAGTCCTCCAGCGTGTCGCGGCGGGTGACCGCTCCGGTGCGGGCGGCCGGCTCCGGTGCGCCCGACTCGCTCCATTCCTCGACCAGTTCGCGGATGCGGGACAGTCCGGTGTCCTGGCCGACGGGGGCGGCGCCCGCGCGGCACATCTTGATGCCGTTGTACCGCGCCGGGTTGTGCGAGGCGGTGAACATCGCACCGGGCAGGCCGAACGCGCCGGAGGCGTAGTACAGCTGGTCCGTCGAGCACAGGCCGATCTCGGTGACGTCGGCGCCGGAGCGGGCCGCGCCGCGCGCGAACGCGCCCGCCAGGCCGGGCGAGGAGGGCCGCATGTCGTGCCCGGTGACGATGGCGTCGGCGCCGGTCACCCGCACGAAGGCCGCGCCGAACAGCTCGGCCAGCGACTCGTCCCACTGGTCCGGGACGACGCCGCGCACGTCGTACGCCTTCACGAGCTGCGACAGATCAGCAGTCACGGCCAACCCTTCTGAACACCCGACGCCGCACCCGACGTCCCGATCGGTCCCCACAAACTACCCGTTCCGGCAGGTGTGGCCGGTGCAGGTGAGGGGCGGGGCGGTCCGGCGCGGGGCGCCGCCGCCCCGACTCTGGCCGTGGCGAACGGTTTTGCCGGGCTTCGCGACGAACGGCTTCGGCCGTGAACGGCTTCGTCAGTTGTCCGGCGAGCGGAGCACCCGCAGATGGCCGCGCCGCGCGACCTCCATCGGGTCCGCGCCGCGCGCCCCGCCGCCGGCCTCGGCCGCGCGCTGCTGGGGCCGGGCGGCCTCGCGCACCGCGTTGGCGAGCGCTTCGAGGTCGTCGCCGCTGGGGCGGGCGGGGGCCGAACCGTCGAGGAGCCGGACGACCTCCCAGCCGCGCGGTGCGGTGAGGCGCTCGGAGTGCTCGGCGCACAGGTCGTAGCAGTGGGGTTCGGCGTAGGTGGCGAGCGGGCCGAGGACCGCGGTCGAGTCGGCGTAGACGTACGTCAGCGTCGCTACGGCGGGACGGCCGCAAGCGGTGCGCGAACAGCGACGTACAGGGCTCACGACGTTGGACGGTACCGCACTCTTGAGCGGGCCGCGACGACTCTCCACCAGGTCACTCCCCCGTGTCGTGCTGTGAAACACCCCACATACCCACTCTGACACACGTTTCTGACCTGCGCGGACCCCGGGTGGCGAGATCTCCAACACCCCTTGCGGCGGTCGCGAGTGGGGGCAAACCCGGCCAATCTCCTTGAGATGTCCATGAGATCGGAGCTGCCGGGGAGACGGACACACGGTCGGGCGGCCCGGCGGACGGCGGCGGGAGCGCGGGTGCGTCCGGGCGGAGTGGCGGGGTGGCGGGGTGGCGGGGGTGCGTCGGGGCGGAGCCGCGGGGTGCGTCGGGGCGGAGCCGCGGGGTGCGCCCGGTCGGTGTCGCTGGGCGCGTCCGGGTGGGCGGCGCGGTGGCCGGGATGCCGTGCGCAACCGGGCGCGGAGGGGCCGCGGGGACTAGGCTTCAGCAGTGATGGACAACCGTGTACCGCCCCGTTCCGCAGGTCCCGGGCCCCGCCGGCGTGATCGCCACGGCCGGGGCATGCGCGGCCCGATCGCACCGCCGCAGGTGCCGCTCGCCGCGAGCCGTGCCGAGGTGTTCGCGGATCTGGTGCAGGACTCCGTGGACCGGCTGGAGCGGCGCTGGCCGCAGCTGGCCGAGGTGGACTTCGTGGTGCTGGAGGTGCCCCGCCTGGACGGGCCGGGGCAGACCTGGAGCGACGAGCCGGTCCCGCTGGGGGCGACGGTCGCCGCCCGGGACGGGCGCCGGGGGCAGGTGATCGTCTACCGGCGGCCGGTGGAGATCCGCAGCAAGGGCCGCGACGAGCGGGCCGCGCTGGTGCACGAGATCGTGGTCGAGCAGGTGGCCGATCTGCTGGGGCTCACACCGGAGACGGTGGACCCACGGTACGGGGAGGACTGAGCCGGCCGGGGGGTACGGCCCCTGCTGAGCCGGCCGGAGGTACGGCCCCTTCTGAGCCGGCCGGGTGCCGGGGCTCGTCCGGGGCCGCCGTCGGTCGCCGGGAGTTGCCGGGGGGCGGTGCCGGGGGGCGGTGCGGGCCGTGACGGACGGTCCGGGGGCGGTTCTCCCCCGGACCATGTGCGCCACGGCCGCCGCGAGGTCACGGCGTCCGCGAGATCACGGCCTGCCGCGAGGTCACGGCTTCTGGAGTACCGAGACGTCCTCGTCCGTGTGCGGCACCGACACCGTGCCCCGGTCGTCCGGGAGGGTCTGGACGGTGACGCCGGGGACGCCCTCCTCCGTCGCCGTGAGAGTGCGCGCCCCGTACACCGGGCCGCCGGAGATCCGCTCCACCGTCAGGGCGTAGGTGCCCTTCAGGCCGGCCGGGACGGGCGGGGCGATGTCCTGCGTGGTGCCCGCCTTGATCGTGTACGTCTTCGACACCGCCGTACCGCCCTCGCTGCCCGCCGAGGCGGTGACCTTGACCTGTGCGGTGGCGGTGGGGGCGGTCAGCGAGAGCGTGGCGCCCTCGGCGCTGTTGTCGGCCGCCGTGGCGCGCGCCGCGAGGGGGCCGGCCGCCGGGATGAACGCCGTCTCCTGCTTGCCGCTCTTGCCGCGTATCACCTGGAGGGCGGCGACCACCGGCACGGACTGGGCGGACTGGGTCAGCACCAGGGAGCCCGCCTCGCCGCGCGTGACGTCGCCGAGGTCCACGGCGGTCGTCGTGCCGCCCTTGAGGTGCACGGTCTCGTGCCCGGCGGGGGTGATCAGGCCGGACGGGGAGGCCAGCTTCACCTTCAGGTCGGTGTCCGCGTCGGCGGGCGTGAAGGCGATCAGCCGGACGTCCGTGGCGTCCTTGGGGATGCCCGGCAGCACGACGCCGCCGGCCGGGTCGGCGGAGGCGGCCAGCCAGTCCCCGCCGAGCTTGTTGTCCAGGGCCTGCACCGCCGCCCCGACCCGGCCGCTGCGCACGCTCACATGCACCGTGAGGTCGTCCTGCGCGGCGTCGGCGAGCGTGGACAGCAGGACGGGCTCGCTGGAGCGCGGCGCGACCGTGATGCCCTCGCCCACCTCCGACTTGACGGCGCCGTCCTTGCCGTACAGCTCGATGTCGACGACGGCGGCGGAGTCGTCGGGGTTGGTCAGGTGGACGTAGTCGGCGCGGCTCGCGGCCGTGCTCGCGCCGGGGAACCAGAACTCGGTGTCCGGGGCGGTGCAGTTGACGCCGAGCAGGCCGCGTCCGGCGCCCGCGGCGACCTCGCTGGTCTGCTGCACGGTCCAGCCGGGGGCGAACTTGCCCTCGGCGGTGCCGATCAGCGCGGGCGCGTCCGCGCCGTCGGTGTCGCCGGTGGCCGGCGTGCCGGGCGCCTTGGGCTGGAGCGCGGCCTCGGCGGCCTTCTTCTTGCCGCCGCTCTTGCCGCTGCCCTTGCTGTCGCTCTTGCCGCCGTCCCCGTCGTCGTCCTTGCTGTCGCTCTTGCCGTCGTCCGTGCCCGACTCCTCGGCGGCGGCCTGGAGTTGGCCCTTGCCGTCGCCGGCGGCGCCCTGGGTCACGGGGGTGAAGGACGTGTACGAGGTCTCGGCGATGTCGGAGCCGCTCGGCGCCGGGCACACCAACGTGGTGCGCTCGACGGGCAGTCGGGCGGCGGCCCCCGCCGGGTCGGCGCCCGCTGCGCCGGGCGCGTCCAGCGCGGCGAATCCGGTGACGGCGGCGAGCGCGGCCGCTCCGGCGATCAGGGACAAGGTCGTGCGGTTCACTGCTGGCTCCCGTCGGGGCGCTCACTGCCGTTGCCGTGCGGGTGGTGCTGTGCCGGGTCGTACGGCTGCTCCTCGTACCCCTGGTGGTACGGCTGCCCGTAGGTTCCCTGCTGGGTCTGGTCGCCGTACCCGTACGGGTCGTACGGGACGCCCTGGTAGGGGTCGCCCTGGCCGCCGGGGGCGGGGTGGCCGCCCTGGCCGTCCTGGCCGCCCGGGTACGCCTGGCCGTACGGGTCCGCCGGGTACTGCTGGGGCGGTACGGCGCCGTACTGCCCGTCGCCGTAGCCGCCGTATCCGGGCGCGGCGCCGGTTTCCGCGTAGGCGTCGGTTCCGGCGTCGGTGTGGGTGTCGCTGTCGGCGGCTCGCGTGTCCCAGTCGCCGTAGGCGTGCTGGTGCGGGACCGCGGGGGCCTCCTGCGGGACGGGGGGCGCGGCCGCCGGGTGCTCCTGGCCGTCCTCCGCCGCCTCGGCGGCCTCGGCGGCTTCCGCCTGGGCGCGCAGCCGGCGGGCGCGGCGGCCGTCGCCGGTGATCGCCTCGGCGGGCGCCGGCTGCTCCTCGGGCAGGTCGTCGTCGATCTCGCGGCGGCGGCCGGGCAGGGCGAGGACGACGAGGACGAGGGCGAGGGCGCCCTGGGTCCACAGCCAGGCGGTGTGGGCGATCGGGGTGTCGAAGGTGACGTCCAGCCTGCCGCCGGAGGCGGGCAGCTGGAAGCCCTGGGCCCATCCGTCGACGGTGGTGCGGGTGAGCGGCTTGCCGTCCAGGGTGGCGGTCCAGGCCGGGTCGGCGGAGTCGGCGAGGCGCAGGACGCGGCCCGCGGCGCCGGACGGGATCGTGGTGTGGATCTCGACGGGTCCGGCGGCCACCGGCTGGGCGGCGGCCGTGCCGGAGCCCGTGGCGGTGGAGCCGGAACCGGCGGCGGGGACGACGGCGGCGCGGGAGACCTCGCGGTCCACCCGCCACAGGGCGCTGCCGTCCTGCTGGCTGAGCCGGGTCAGGCCGGGAGTGGCGTCCAGGACGCGGCTGATCTCGCGGGGCGCGCCCTTGTGGACGAGGACGTAGCGCACGGCGAACCCGCCGAGCTGGCCGGCCTGGTCGGCGCCGGAGCCGGCGACCAGGTTGGCGACGACCTTGCCGAGGGCGCTGTTCTCGCCGGCCGCGTCGGCCAGTTCGGCGTCGCCCATGCGCACGCCGGAGCCGCGCACCAGCATGTAGCCGACGTGGGCGGCGGAGTCGCTGTCGAGGACCAGGGTGCGGGCCTGGTCGCGGGTGCTGCTCTCCTCGGCGACGAACGCGGGCACCTGCACCGGGTCGCGCCGCTCCAGCGGGCCGTCGGCGCCGCGGATCATCCAGCCGGCGGCGACCAGCAGGGGGCCGGCGGCCGAGGCGAAGGCGATCAGCGCGGCCACGGGCTGGCGCCAGCCGAAGCTCTGCTCGGCCACGCGCGCGCGTGCCCCGTCGGCGCCGAGCAGGGCGGCGGCCAGCAGGGCGAGGCCGTAGACGAGGGTGGCGGGGCCGGCCCAGGTCGAGCGGTTGGACAGGACGGCGAGGACGAGCGCCACCAGGGCGACCGTCCAGGCCGCCAGGATCGCGAACCGGCGCTCGGAGCGCAGCAGGGCGGCGAGGGCGGCCAGGACGATGCCGATGAGCATCAGTCCGTGCACCGTGCCGGGGCCGCCGGGGCCGGCGCCGAGCAGGTCCAGGGCGGAGGCGGCCGAGGCGCCGTAGTCGAGGCCGGCCTCGGTGAAGAAGCCGAACGGCAGCAGGGACAGCGACCAGGGGGCGAGGATCAGCAGCGGGGTGGCCAGTTGGGCCAGGAAGCGCAGTCCGCAGGCCAGCGGGTCGCGGCGGCGCACGGCGAGCACGCCGAGGCCGAGGACCAGCGCGATGGGCCACACGATGGGCGTGAAGGCGGTGGCGACGGTCAGCAGCAGCGCGTACGCCCAGGTGGCGCGCCAGCTGCCGCGGGCGCCGGAGGAGTGGGCCAGGCCGCTGGCGGCGATGCCCGCGCGGGCGATGAGCGGCAGCAGCACGGCCAGCACGGCGGTGCCGATCCGGCCGCCGGCCAGCGCCCCGGTGGTGGCGGGCAGGAAGGCGTAGGCGACGGCCGCCCAGGCGCGCAGCAGCCGGGAGGGGACGAGCGGGCGGGAGGCGAAGTACGCGGTGAACCCGGCCAGCGGGACCGAGCCGATCAGCAGCACGGTGACGGCGAGGCCGGTGGAGCCGAACAGCACGGAGGCCAGCATGGCCACGAGCGCCAGGTAGGGCGGGGCGGCGGGGGTGCCGCCGGTGCCGACGGGGTGCCAGGCGTCCAGGTAGCGGGCCCACAGGTCGCCGGAGTCGGCGGGGGCGGGCAGCAGGGCGCCGCCGGTGAGGGCGCCGCCGCCGAGCAGGCCCCGGCAGGCGGCCAGGGAGACGAGCAGCAGCACCAGGAAGAGCACCGGGCCGGGTTTGCGGGCGATGCGCTTGAGGCGGGCGAACTGCTCGATCTCCAGGAAGTCGGCGTCGTCGCCGCCGGGTCCGGACTCGACCGCGCCGCCGTGCCGGCCGGCCGAGGAGGCCTCGGGGTCGGAGCGGCCGACGAGGTTGCCCGCGACCTGTTCGACGGTGGCCCGGACGGTGGCGCCGGGCGGCGGGAAGAGGGCGCGCAGTTCGCCCTTGTCGATCTGCGGTTTCCCGCGCCGTCGGCGGCCGGCGACGATCCGCTCGGGCCGCAGCAGGGTGCCGAGCAGGCCGCGGATCTCGTCGAGGGCCTGGCCGGGGACCTTGCCGACCAGGTAGGCGACGGTGCGCAGCAGGGTGCCGAGGACGAGGCGCAGCAGCACCCAGGGCAGGGCGGCGGTGCGGGTGTTGACGAGGAGGGTGTAGACGGCGCCGGCCTTGTCGACCTTGTGCGGGGATGCACCCTGCCGCGCGAAGCGCGTCGATGAGGGGTGGCGGTCGGGCGACGGGCGGGAGGTGCGGCCGACGCAGTCGACGGTGCGGCGTTCGCGCGAGGCGGCCTCGGCGTGGCGTACGACGGCCTCGGGGGCGATCAGGACGCGGTGGCCGGCGGCGTGGGCGCGCCAGCACAGGTCGACGTCGTCGCGCATCAGGGGCAGCCGGCGGTCGAACCCGCCGAGCTGTTCGAAGATGTCACGGCGGATCAGCATTCCGGCGGTGGACACCGACAGCACGGACCGGACGTGGTCGTGCTGGCCCTGGTCCTGTTCGCGGCGGTCAAGGCCGGTCCAACGGCGGCCGGAGTTGGCGATGCTGACGCCCACTTCGAGGAGCTGCCTGCGGTCGTACCAGCCGCGCAGCTTGGGGCCGACGACGGCGACGTCCTGGCGGCCGAGTTCGTACTCGTCGTCGACGACGCGCAACAGCTGGGCGAGGGCGTCGGGTTCGGGGGCGCAGTCGTCGTGCAGCAGCCACAGCCACTGCACCGGTTCGCCGTGCGGCAGGTCGGGCAGGTCGTAGGCGTCGTCGCGCCAGGTGCGCGTGACGGGGTCCCAGCCGCTGGGGCGCTTGAGGTACGGCAGGTCGTCCGGGGTGAGGTACGGGGCGGTGCGGACGGCCTCCTCGACGGCCTGGCCGAAGCCGGTACGCCGGGCGAGGTGCAGTACGCGGTCGGCGCCGAGGGCGTCGGTGAGGATCTGCGCGGAGGCGTCGGCGCTGCCGGTGTCGGCCGCCACGGCGTACTGCGCGGGGCGCTCCTGGCCGAGCAGGCCGGCGAGCGCGTCGGGCAGCCAGCGGGCGCCGTCGTGGGAGACGAGGACGGCGGTGACGACGTGCCGCGGGTACTCCGGCGCGCCGTCCGGGCCGGTCGCCGGCGCGCGCTCGGGGGCGGCCGGCGCCGCCGCGGTGACGTCGTAGTGGGCTGCCGTATGGCTGTGCACGGACATCGAGATACACGGCCCCGGTTCGGTGGACTGCGGTGGACGCCGGTGCTCCTTGAGGCAGCGGGGCGTCTCGGACGAGCGACCACACTACTGGCTGGCCATGACGGCGGCCCGCCGCCTGTGGACAACCCACCCGCGACGGGCCGTTCGTGAGGTTTGCCTGGGGATATGTGCACGTGGCCGGTGATGTGCACGCGGCCGTCGGCCGTGGAGTCCGGCCGGATGCCGGGCCGCGCGAAGGGGCGGCCGGACGCCTGCGGAGAAGCCGGGCAGGCGGTGGAGGGTCAGACGGCGGCCTTCTTCAGACGGCGCCGCTCGCGCTCGGACAGGCCGCCCCAGATGCCGAAGCGCTCGTCGTTGGCGAGGGCGTACTCGAGGCACTCGGAGCGGACCTCGCAGGCGAGGCAGACCTTCTTGGCCTCGCGGGTGGAGCCGCCCTTCTCGGGGAAGAAGGACTCGGGGTCGGTCTGGGCGCACAGCGCGCGCTCCTGCCAGCCGAGTTCCTCGTCCGCGTCGTCGACCAGCAGTTGCTGCACCAGCTCGGTCATGTGCGCCCCTCGTCTGTCTTTCGCGTCCCCGTGATGTAGCCGTTACCGATCCCGGCTGAACGACACGAGTGAAATTACAAGTGTGCTGCTCCGGGCGAGTCAAGCCGAGATCTGCTATTGGGCCCCTTATTCACTCTGCGGAACCAAGCCCCTGCAGTAAGTGTTCAAATCGGCATAAACCTTGACACACCGCAGGGCCCCGAGAACCTCCGGTCCCGCGCGGAACCCCCGTCGGGGCCCGCACAGGCAAGGACGCCCAGGCCTTCGATCTCGTTCCGACACGCGCGCCGAAGCGGCCCTGATCACAGTCGGATCACGGGATGGCAACGGCGCTTGCGCGCCCGGCATGTGCCGCATGTGTCCCGCTACCCCGATGAGCAAACCTTTCACCTGGGAGATGAACCGGATGAGGTGAAACATGTCCCACATTCCGGGCGTCGAGTTGACACTGGAGGTGTGAGCCGGTGTCCTTGTGGGCATGCTCGCGAACTCGGCACTCACCTCGACCCGCACCGCCGGGTCCCTCGGTGCTGCCCGCGCTCGCTGTAGCTGTCGCTGCTGCGGCTGTTGAGCCCTCGCGCATTCCGCGCGCTCCAGCCGCCGTCCGGCCCCCCACGGCCGGGCGACCCGTTCCCCCGCTGACCCGCCCTCACCGAGGAACCACCGCACCCCATGAACAGCGACAGCGACCTCCAGATCGCCGGCGACATCCTCGAAGTCCCCCACCTGCTCCAGGCCCCGCGCGAGCACCCCGCCACCGTGGCCGAGTTCGCCGGGCTGGCCCGCTCGATCGCCGCCGACGCCGACCGGTGGCGCCCCCTCGTCCGCTACGACGCGACGACGCGCTGGTACCACCGCCTGGGCACCGGCCCGGGCTACGAGGTGTGGCTGCTGTCCTGGGTGCCCGGGCAGGGCACCGGGCTGCACGACCACGGCCGGTCCTCGGGCGTGCTGACCGTCCTGGAGGGCACGCTGACCGAGCGCACCGGACGCGGCACGCGCGCGCTGGACGCGGGCGCGCAGCGCGTCTTCGCGCCGGGGTACGCGCACGAGGTCGTCAACGACACGCTGCGCCCCGCCGTCAGCCTGCACGTCTACTTCCCCGGCCTCACCGAGATGCCCATGCACGACGCCGCCCGGTGCGCCGGCGCCGTGGCCGGGCCGTACGAGCCGCTGGACGCCGTCAACGCCTGAGGCGGCACCGGGTGAGGGCGCGGCACGGCGCCGGGAGCCCGCGGCGCGCGGGGAGCCCGAGGCGCGGCGGACGCGCGTGCGGGCGGCGGGCGCGTGTGCGCGGGACGCCGGGCGGGCGAGGGGCGGCGGGCACTCGTGCGGGTGCCGGGCGCGACCGCGTACCGCGTTGTCGGACCCGCCTGCCAGACTTGGGCGCATGCGGATTGTGGTTCTGGCAGGCGGCATCGGTGGCGCCCGGTTCCTGCGCGGTCTGAAGAAGGCCGTGCCGGACGCGGACGTCACGGTCATCGGCAACACCGGCGACGACATCCACCTCTTCGGGCTGAAGGTCTGCCCGGACCTGGACACGGTGATGTACACGCTCGGCGGCGGCATCAACGAGGAACAGGGGTGGGGTCGCGCCGAGGAGACCTTCCACCTCAAGGAGGAACTCGCGGCGTACGGCGTCGGCCCGGAGTGGTTCGGGCTCGGCGACCGGGACTTCGCCACGCACATCGTGCGCACCCAGATGCTCGGCGCGGGATACCCGCTCAGCGCGGTCACCGAGGCGCTGTGCGACCGCTGGCAGCCGGGCGTGAAGCTGATCCCGATGACCGACGACCGGGTGGAGACCCATGTCGCCGTCGAACTGGACGGCGAGCGCAAGGCGGTCCATTTCCAGGAGTACTGGGTGCGGCTGCGGGCCTCGGTCCCGGCCGAGGCGGTCGTGCCGGTCGGCGCGGAGCAGGCCAAGCCGGCGCCGGGCGTGCTGGAGGCGATCGCCGCGGCCGACGTGGTGCTCTTCCCGCCGTCCAACCCCGTCGTCTCCGTCGGCACCATCCTGGCCGTGCCCGGCATGAGGGAGGCGATCGCCGAGGCCGGGGTGCCGGTCGTCGGCCTGTCCCCGATCGTCGGGGACGCGCCCGTGCGCGGGATGGCCGACAAGGTCCTCGCGGCGGTGGGCGTGGAGTCCACGGCCGCCGCGGTGGCCGAGCACTACGGCTCGGGGCTGCTGGACGGCTGGCTCGTGGACACGGTGGACGAGGCCTCGGTGGAGCGGGTGGAGGCGGCCGGCATCCGCTGCCGGGCGGTGCCGCTGATGATGACCGACGTGGACGCCGCCGCGCAGATGGCGCGCGAGGCGCTGGCCCTGGCCGAGGAGGTGCGGGCCGTATGAGCGGCGCCCCGACGGCGGCCGGCCCGGAAGGCGCGGCGGCCCCCGCGTTCCGGGTGTGGGCCGTGCCCGGCATCCCCGAGGTGGCCGAGGGCGACGACCTGGCCAAGCTGATCGCCGCCGCGGAACCGGCTCTGGCCGACGGGGACGTGCTGCTCGTCACCTCGAAGATCGTCTCCAAGGCGGAGGGGCGCCTGGTGGAGGCGGCCGACCGGGAGGCCGCGATCGACGCCGAGACGGTGCGGGTGGTGGCCCGGCGCGGGCCGCTGCGCATCGTGGAGAACCGGCAGGGGCTGGTCATGGCCGCCGCCGGGGTCGACGCCTCCAACACCCGGCCCGGCACCGTGCTGCTGCTGCCCGAGGACCCCGACGCCTCCGCGCGGGCGATCCGCGAGGGCCTGCGGGACGCCCTCGGCGTCGATGTCGCCGTCGTCGTCACCGACACCTTCGGCCGCCCCTGGCGGGCCGGGCTCACCGACGTCGCCATCGGCGCGGCCGGACTGCGCGTCCTGGACGACCTGCGCGGCGGCGCCGACGCGCACGGCAACCCGCTCAGCGCGACCGTCGTCGCCACCGCCGACGAACTCGCCGCCGCCGGCGACCTGGTCAAGGGCAAGGCCGCCGGGCTGCCCGTCGCCGTGGTGCGCGGCCTGCCGCACGTGCTGGCCGACGGCGACGGCGAGGGCGCGCGGGCCCTGGTGCGCGACGCGCGCGACGACATGTTCCGGCTCGGCACCTCCGAGGCCGTACGGGAGGCGGTGACCCAGCGGCGTACCGTGCGGGCCTTCACCGACGAGCCCGTCGATCCCGGCGCGGTGCGGCGCGCGGTGGCCGCCGCGGTGACCGCGCCCGCGCCGCACCACACCACTCCGTGGCGGTTCGTGCTGCTGGAGACCGCCGAGGTCCGCACGCGGCTGCTGGACGCGATGCGGGACGCGTGGATCGCGGATCTGCGGCGCGACGGCAAGAGCGAGGAGTCCATCGCCAAGCGGGTGCGGCGCGGGGACGTGCTGCGGGGCGCGCCGTATCTGGTGGTGCCGTGTCTCGTCATGGACGGCTCGCACACCTACGGCGACGCGCGCCGCGACGGCGCCGAGCGGGAGATGTTCGTGGTGGCCGCCGGGGCCGGGGTGCAGAACTTCCTGGTCGCGCTGGCCGGGGAGCGGCTCGGCTCGGCGTGGGTGTCCTCGACGATGTTCTGCCGGGACGTGGTGCGGGAGGTGCTGGGGCTGCCCGCCGGGTGGGACCCGATGGGGGCGGTGGCGGTCGGGCATCCGGCGGAGGCGCCTCGGGAACGGCCGGAGCGGGACGCGGAGACGTTCGTCGTGGCGCTGTGAGGGCGGGTGAGCGTCTAGGCTCGTAGCGCTTCTCGGGCACTTTCGGCACCTTCGCTTCTTCGGCGTTTTCGGGATCTTTCTTCGTGGCAGGACGGTTCGCTCCGCGGCCCACGCGTACGACCGTGCGCGGCGGGCATGTCGCCGTGCCCGGCGCGGGGGCGTCCGCCGGTGCCAGGGCGCCTGCCGGTGGGGTGCCGCGGCAGGCGGGCGCCGGGGCGGCGACGGGGCGGGTGCGGGTCTGGGCGCCGGACGGGCCGCTGGACCTCGGGCTCGTGCTCGGGCCGCTGCGGCGCGGGCCCGGCGATCCGACGTTCCGGGCGCTGCCCGACGGCTCGGTGTGGCGGGCCTGCCGCACGCCGCTGGGGCCCGGGACGCTGCGGGTGTGCGCGTACGGCGGCGAGGTGCGCGGGGAGGCGTGGGGGCCGGGGGCCGAGTGGCTGCTGGAGCGGTTGCCCGAGTGGTGCGGGGCCGCCGACGATCCGGCCGCGTTCGCGCCCCGGCACCGGCTGCTCGCGGTGACCCGGCACCGGCGGCCGGGGCTGCGGCTGACGCGGACCGGGCTGGTGCTGGAGTCGCTGATCCCGTCGATCCTGGAGCAGAAGGTCACGACGGTGGAGGCGTACGCGGCGTGGCGGACGCTGGTGCGCAAGTTCGGGGAGGTCGCGCCCGGACCGGTGCCGGTGTCGATGTACGTCATGCCTACGCCGCGTACCTGGGCGCTGATTCCCTCCTGGGAGTGGCACCGGGCCGGCGTCGAGGACAAGCGGGCGGCGACGGTGCTGCGGGCGGTGCGGGTCGCCGCGCGGCTGGAGGAGGCGGCGGGCATGCCTCCGGAGGCGGCGCGGGCGCGGCTGGAGCTGGTGGCGGGGATCGGGCCGTGGACGTCCGCGGAGACGGTGCAGCGCAGTCATGGGGCGGCGGATGCGGTGACCGTGGGGGATCTGCATCTGCCGGGGATCGTGGGGTTCGCGTTGGCGGGGGATCGGTACGCCGACGACGCGGAGATGTTGCGGCTGCTGGAGCCGTATGCGGGGCAGCGGCATCGGGCTGCGCGGTTGATTCTGCTGAGCGGGAGGGCGCCGGAACGGCGGGGGCCGCGGATGACTCGGGGGGACATCGGGCGGTTCTGAGGGGTTCGGGGTGAGCTGGGCTCGCCTTGGGGGGTGGGCTGCGCGCCCGGCAGTTGGGGGGGTTGCGCGGGGCGCTTCCGGTTGGACGGTGACCGGAGATGCGGCGGGCTCACTCGTCCGGGGAGAAGCGGACTGCGGCTGCTGGGATTTCGGCGTGGCACCAGATTCTCGCTCCGGTGCGCAGTTCGTTGTCCGGGCCGATGACCGCGCCGTCGCCGATGACCGTGCCGGTGAGGACGGTGCGGGTGCCGATGCGGGCGCGGGTGCCGATCAGGGAGTCGGTGATGACCGCGCCGGGCTCGATGACCGCGCCGGGCAGGATCGTGCTGCCGCTCACCCGCGCGCCCTCGGCGACGAACGCCCCCTCCCCCACCACCGTGCCGCCGGTCAGCTTGGCGTCCGGGGCGACGACGGCCGTGGGCAGGACCAGGCGGTCGCCGCAGCGGCCGGGGACGGCCGGCGAGGGCGCGCGGCCGAGGACGAGGTCCGCCGAGCCGCGGACGAAGGCGGCCGGGGTGCCGAGGTCCAGCCAGTAGGTGGAGTCCACCAGGCCCTGGAGGTGGGCGCCGGCCGCGAGGAGGTCCGGGAAGGTCTCGCGTTCCACCGAGACGGGCCGCCCCTGCGGGATCGTGTCGATGACCGAGCGGCGGAAGACGTACGCCCCCGCGTTGATCTGGTCGGTGACGATCTCCTCGGGGGTCTGCGGTTTCTCCAGGAAGGCGAGGACGCGGCCCGTCCCGTCGGTCGGGACCAGGCCGTACGCCCTCGGGTCCGTCACCTTCGTCAGGTGCAGGGAGACGTCCGCGCCGGTCTCCTCGTGGGTGCGCACCAGCGCGCGGATGTCCAGGCCGGTCAGGATGTCGCCGTTGAAGACGAGAACCGGGTCGTCGGGGCCGGAGTGCAGTCGGGAGGCGACGTTGCGGAGGGCGCCGCCGGTGCCGAGGGGCTCGTCCTCCGTGACGTACTCCAGATGGAGGCCGAGGGAGGAGCCGTCGCCGAAGTACGGTTCGAAGACCTCCGCCAGGTACGACGTGGCGAGCACGATGTGCTCGACGCCAGCCGCCTTGGCCCGGGCCAGCTGATGGGTGAGGAACGGCACCCCGGCCGCCCGCACCATCGGCTTGGGCGTGTACACGGTGAGCGGACGCAGCCGGGTGCCCTTGCCGCCGACCAGGAGGATCGCTTCTGTCACCTGTCGTCTCCGCTTCCTGCCGGGACCGGCCGCTCTCGTCGTTCGGCCGGACAGTTTATGCAGCACCTCGTGCCGCCCTCACGCAGCGCCGCGCGGCTCTTTCCTCGGCGGTCCCGGCGGCGCGGAGGCCCTCAGCGGCCCTGGTAGCGCGCCGCCGACGAGCGGATCGAGCCGAGCTTGCCGTAGAGCTGACGTCCCGGGCAGTCGGTGGCGAAGCCGTCGCGGTGGCCGGAGATCACGTTCAGGCGTACGTTCTTTCCTTTTTGGTAGAGGTTGCCACCGCCGGACTTCAGATATGTCTTTCCGCGCGGATTCATCCCGTAGAGGCCGACCTTCCACGCGGCCAGCCGGGCGACGGCCGTGACGGCGGCCTTGGCGGGCTTGGTCTTGCTGTAGGTGCCGATGACGGCGACGCCCATGCTGTCGCTGTTGAAGCCCATGGTGTGGGCGCCGAGGACCGCCTTGGCCACGCCGCCCGCGCGGCCCTCGTAGATGGTTCCGCACTTGTCGACCAGGAAGTTGTAGCCGATGTCGCGCCAGCCCATGCTCTTGACGTGGTAGCGGTAGATGCTGCGGATCACCGACGGGGCCTGTGAGCAGCGGTAGTTGTTGCCGGTGGCGGTGTGGTGGACGAAGACCGCCTTGACCTTCTTCGTGTACGCGAAGCCGTGGGCGCGCAGCGACTCGTCCGCGCCCCAGCCGCGCCGGGTGACGATGCGCGGGCGCGGTCCGACATGCGGCTTGGCGCGCTGATCCGCCGTCAGTTCGCCGCCGCGCAGGTCGAGCATCTCGCGTTCGGTGTCCTCGCGGCCGAGTTCGGGGATCTCGGCGGCGCCGACCGGGACGAGGGCGGCGTTGGCGGCGGAGGCGGCGGTCGCCTCCTCGGTCAGTTCGCCGGTGCGCGCCTGGTCGGACTCGGGGCCCGCGGCGGCCGGTTCGTCGCCGGGGTCCACGAGTTCGAGGCTCAGCCCGTCGGGCAGCGGGACGGAAGGCTGCGCGGCCCCGCCGTCACCGTCGCCGCCGTCGTCACCGCCGGCCCGGTCCCCGGTGTCGGCGCGTACGTGCACGTCGACGCCGTCGGAGTCGCCCACCCACAGCGGTGCGGTGGCGCCGCGGACATGGCCGGTGGTGCGCTCGGCCGTGCCGGGGTCGGCCCCGTGGTCGGCGTTGTGGGTGTCGACGTCCTGCCAGCCGGACCAGGCGCCGGTGGCGGTGGAGCGGGTGCGGATCTGGACGCTGCCGCGCAGGTGGACGTCGGGGTTGTCCCAGACGACGCCGACGAGGGAGAAGTGCCGTACGCGGGCGCGGTACAGGCTCCGTTCGAAGGGGGCGAGGGCGCGGTCGCCGGGGCGGTCCGCGGTGCGCGGGGCGAGGGGCAGGGACTGGGTGCTGCCGGGGACGGACGCGGGCGCGGCCGCGGTCCGGCCGGTCGCCGGTCTCGCCGTCGCGGCGGTCGCGGCGGTCGCCGCGGTCGCGGGGAGGGCGGGCGACAGGGCGAGGGCCGCCGCGCTCGTGACACCGATCGAGGACGCAAGGAATCCGTATCGACGCATGCTCCTGATCTTGGACATAGTCATACATATCTGTCCATCCAGGAACTGACGGTGCGTCGGCTGACGTTCCGCCGAACCGGTGGCCGGCCCACGGCCCGGCGGTGGGCGGCACGCGGCGCGCGGGGCGGTGGGCGGCGTACGCTTGCGCGGGTGAGAGCCGTCGAACGCACCCCTGCCGACCTGCTGAGTTCCGCGCTCGCCGCGGACCCCGGGCGCCCCCTGGTGACCTTCTACGACGACGCCACGGGCGAACGCGTCGAATTGTCCGTGGCCACGTTCGCCAATTGGGTGGCCAAGACGGCGAACCTCCTCCAGGGGGACCTCGCCGCCGCGCCCGGCGACCGGGTCGCGCTGCTGCTGCCCGCGCACTGGCAGACCGCGGTGTGGCTGCTGGCGTGCGCGTCGGTGGGCGCGGTCGCGGACGTCGGCGGCGATCCGGCGGCGGCGGACGTCGTCGTCAGCGGCCCGGACACGCTGGAAGCCGCGCGCGCCTGCTCCGGGGAGCGGGTGGCGCTGGCGCTGCGGCCGCTGGGCGGGCGGTTTCCGCAGCCGCCCGCGGGCTTCGCCGACTACGCCGTCGAGGTGCCGTCGCAGGGCGACCGGTTCGCGCCGTTCGCGCCCGTGGACCCGGAGGAGCCGGCGCTGATCGTGGCCGGGGCGGAGTACACGTCCGCCGAGGTCGTGGAGCGGGCCCGCGCCGACGCGCCGGGACTGGATCTGACGGGGCCTGGCTCCCGGCTGCTGTCGGGGCTGCCGTACGACACCTGGGAGGGGCTGAGCGCGGGTCTGTACGCCCCGCTCGCCGCCGGCGGCTCGGTGGTGCTGTGCCGCCACCTCGACCGGCTGGACGAGGACGCCCTGGCCAAGCGCATCGAGAGCGAACGGGTCACCGCCACGGCACGGTGAGGTACGGAGGCCGGGCCGGCGGCCTCCCCGAAGTGCTGATCCTCCGGCCGGCCGGAGGGGCCGCCACGCCTGGCGACCACTCCCCGGCCCGGCCCGGAAGGCGTCCGCGCGTGGCCGGGGAGCGCCGCCGTGCCGCAGGGCCTCACCGCCGCAGCAGCCGCCCACTCCCCACCCGGCCCGGAGAGCGTCCGCGCGCCCGGCCGGGTCAGGGCCCCAGGCAGGGGCCTCTACTCCGCGGCGGCCACCCGCTCCCCCACCCGCTCCAGAGGGCGTCCGCTTCTGCCCGAGGGCCGTACCCTCCCAGTCCGGCGAGAGCCCCAGCCGCAGCGCCTCTCCGCCGGGGCGGCCGCCCGGTCCCCCACCGGCCCGGAGGGCGTCCGTGCGCCTGACCACTCGCTCCCCGGCCCCGAACGCGCCCGCGCGCCCGGCCAGAGGTCACCGCCGCACCACAGCGTCTCCCCTCCGCGGCAGCCGCCCGCTCCCCGGCCCGGCCCGGAAGGCGTCCTCGTGCCCAGCCCGCTCGGAGGGCGTCCCCTCCCCGCCCGGGGGGCCGTTCCCGCACGCCCCGAAGTCCGTCCCCGCACGCCCGGAAGGCTCTCCGCGCCGCCACTCCAGTGCCCGTAGGGCTCTCCGCGTCGCCCCTCCAGCGCCCGGAGGGCAGTCCCCCTCCCCCGTCCGGCCCACCACCATCCCGCCCCTTCCCTCCCCCCGGGGCATGGTCGTAGGAGCAGCACGGGCGTCCGTACGGCAGGAGGGTGGGTGCTGAGGTGACCCGCGGGGCAGGTGGGCCGGACGAGGAGACCGAGGAGCGGGCCCGGGCGGCCATGGGCCCCGGTCTTCGGGCGTCGGCCACCGGCGCCGGTCTGGCCCGGCGGCGGCGCCGCAACCGGCTGCGCGGCGGCGCGCTCGGGCTCGCCGTCCTCGTCGCCGGGGGCACCGGGGCGGGCCTCGCGGCGTACACGACGCTCAGCGGCAACATCACCGCCGACGACGACGCCGCGGCCGAGCTGCGCCGCTACGAGAAGGAGCGGCCCACCGCCCTGGTCAAGGGCGCGCAGAACATCCTGCTGATCGGCTCGGACACCCGCGCCGGCGGGAACCGGCACTACGGGCACGACTCGGGCACCGAGCGCTCCGACACCGTGATCCTGCTGCACCTGGCCGCCGACCGGCGCAGCGCCACCGCCGTCTCGCTGCCCCGGGACCTGATGGTGCGCGTGCCCGGCTGTCACCGCCCGGACGGCAGCAGCAGCGCGCCGGCGCTCACCGCGCTCAACCGCGCCTACGAGACCGGCGGTTCGGCCTGCACGATCCGTACCGTGGAGAAGCTGACCGACATCCGCGTCGACCATCACCTGGCCGTCGACTTCAGCGGGTTCAAGCAGCTGGTGGACGCGATGGACGGCGTGCCGATGTGCTTGAAGGAGCCCGTGGACGACAAGGACGCCGGGCTGCGGCTGCCGGCGGGCCGGGTCACCCTGAACGGCGAGCAGGCCCTCGGCTACGTCCGCGCCCGCAAGTCGCTGGGCGACGGCAGCGACACCGACCGGATGGAGCGCCAGCAGCGGTTCCTCGGCGCGCTGCTCGGCAAGGCGCGCGGCGACGACGTGCTGCTGAACCCGGCGAAGCTGTATCCCGTGCTGAACGCGGCCACCCGGTCCCTGACCGCCGATCCGGCCCTGGCGAGCCTGCGCGGGCTCTACCAGCTGGTGCGCGGGCTGCGCGACATCCCCACCGGGCAGGTGCGGTTCCTGACCGTGCCGCGCGAGGCGTACGCCCGCGACGCCAACCGCGACCAGTTGGTGCAGCCGGCGGCCGGACAGCTGTTCGCCCGGCTGCGGGCGGACGAGCCGGTGCAGGTGGTGAAGGGCGTTCCGCGGGATTCCCGCGCGAAGGGCGGCAATTCGGCTTCCCCGGAATCGAAATCCGGGCCCGCGGCGGGGCCTGCGCCCCGCACCCCGGAAGGCGATTCTCCTGTGCGGTCGGGCGACTACGTTCGGTATGTTTTCGACGGCGCGCTGAACACCGGTGAGCGGGCCGCGGCCTTCGGGAACCCGCCCTCTCCCACCCCGGCGTTCACCGGCAACACCGCCGTCGAGGACGCGTGCGGGTAAAACCGCGGCCAAAGGCGAACTTTTGTCCAGGGAAATGGGCGGATTGCCCCCTTGTAGGGACGTGGAATTCGTCACCGGCGTCGCTGAATGCTCAACCGGCCGGATAGTGTGAGCGATCCGGTGCAACCGGCCGCGAGGTCTCCCTGGGGTCGTGCACTGTGTGACCAGACCTGAGCGCCTTTGAGGGGGAAGGCGCCGCGTGGCCCCGACGGAGGATTCGGACAACCGTGGACGCGCAAGGCCGTGGGCGGGCGGACGACATCGACCCCGCAGACCAGTGGGTGCTCAATCCGGACACCGGCGAATACGAACTGCGACTGACGCCTTCCGCTCCGCAGTCGCCGATCCCCGGCCCCCGCAGAGCGGGCTCCCGCGGAGCGGGCGCACCCGGTGCGTCCGCCGCGAAGGGTGCGCGCGGTGCGGCCGCCGGACCGGCGGCCGGCCGGCGCGGCGGCGCGCCCGCGCGGGAGCAGTCGCGCGAGGACGCGCCCGCCCGGCCGGTGCCGGGCCAGCGCCGCCGCCGCGGCGCGCCGCCGGAGGAGCCGCTGCCCGGGCGGCGGGGGCGGCGGCCGGAGAAGGCCAGGAAGTCGAAGACCAAGAAGGCCCTGATGTGGACCGGCGGCACCATGGCGTTCGTCCTGGTGGGCGCCGGAACGGCCGGCTATCTGGTCCTCAAGCACCTCGAGGGCAACATCAGCAGCACCGACGTCGGCAGCGCGGCCAAGAACGGCTTCAGCAAGGACGAGGCGTTCAACCTGCTGATCATCGGCACCGACAAGCGCACCGGCAAGGGCAACGAGGGCTACGGCGACAAGGGGAGCGTCGGCCACGCGGACACCAACATCCTGCTGCACGTCTCCAAGGACCGCACCAACGCGACCGCGCTGAGCATCCCCCGCGACCTGATCGTGGACGTGCCGGACTGCCCGACCAAGCAGCCGGACGGCAGCGAGAAGGTCATCCCGGGGACGGAGAACGTCCGTTTCAACACCAGCCTCGGCCAGGACGGCCGCGACGCCGGCTGCACCATGCGCACGGTCAAGGAAGTGACCGGGATCGCCCCCGACCACTTCATGATGGCCGACTTCAACGCGGTCAAGACGCTGACGAGCGCGGTCGGCGGTGTCGAGGTGTGCCTCAAGCACGCGGTCGACGACGAGGACTCGCACCTGAAGCTGCCCGCCGGCGAGTCCACGATCGAGGGCGAGCAGGCGCTGGCCTTCGTGCGCACCCGGCACAGCTTCGGCAACCACGGCGACCTGGACCGGATCAAGGCGCAGCAGCAGTTCCTCAGCTCGCTGATGCGCAAGATGGCCTCCGGCGACACGCTCAGCAACCCCACGAAGCTGTACAGCCTGGCCGACGCCGCCACCAAGGCGCTCACCGTCGACCAGGGCATAGACAAGGTCAGCACGCTCAAGGACATGGCCCTGGAGCTGAAGAAGGTGCCGACGAAGAACATCACCTTCCTGACCGTGCCGGTGCTCGACAACCCGGCCGACGGCAAGGTCCACAAGACCGTCATCGTCGATCAGAGCCAGGCTCCCCAGGTCTTCGACGCCATCAGCAACGACGTCTCCTTCACCGACGTGAAGAAGAAGGAGAAGGCGGCCAAGGACGCCGAGGCCGCCCGGCTGAAGGGCGCCAAGTCCGCGCCCTCCGAGGTGCGGGTGCGCATCCTCAACGGCGGGGCGCCCCCCGGTTCCGCGCAGGAGACCCTCACCTGGTTGCAGAACGTCAAGGGCGTGACCAAGTCGGAGAACGGCAGCAACGCCCCCGAGAAGCTCGACAAGACCCAGCTCGAGTACGCCCCCGACCAGGCCGACCAGGCCCGTGAACTCGCCTCGCTGATGGGGCTGTCCGGGTCCGCGCTCAAGCCGGGCGAGAGCGTGACCAACGCGCAGGGGCTGCCCGCGATGACACTGACGCTGGGCAAGGACTTCAAGGGCGCGGGGATCTCGCTGACCGCTCCGACGAAGGCGCCCACGGTCCAGGGGCAGTCCACCGCGGACAAGGTTCAGTGCGCCAGTTGAGCACAACCGTGTGACCTGACGGGCCTGTCATACGTCTCACAGGACGAATGACAGGCCTGTTCGATGGCAGCATCAGGGTGGGGAGGATGGGGAGTTGACCCAGAGCGGTCTGCGCGGGGAGGGGCCTGCGGTCGATGACACGATGCCTCTGGCGTCGCGGGGTGGCAGCGCGACGGAGGGCAGCGGCCGGCACGGCGGCGGGGGCAAGGGCGGCGGCAACGGCGGTCGCGGCACGGGCGGCAGACGTCCCAAGAGGCGGGTGCTGCGCTGGTCGGCGACGGTGCTGGCGATCGTCATACTCGGGACGGCCGGCGCCGGATACCTGTACTACGAGCATCTCAACGGCAACATACGCAAGGGCGAGCGCGACAGCGGCGGCGACTCCAAGGCGCACAAGACGGAGCCGAACGCGGCCGGCCAGACGCCCGTGAACATCCTGCTGATCGGCTCCGACAGCCGTAACTCCGACGCCAACGTCGCCCTCGGCGGCAGCAAGGAGAACCGGGGCAACCCGCCGCTGGGCGACGTGCAGATGCTCATCCACCTGTCCGCGGACCGCAAGAGCGCCGCCGTGGTGAGCATCCCCCGCGACACCCGCGTCCAGATCCCCCAGTGCAAGGACCCCAAGACCGGCAAGGAGTACCAGCCGGTCGACACCATCATCAACGAGTCGCTGGCCCGCGGCGGCGCCGGCTGCACCCTCGCCACCTGGCAGGACCTCACCGGCGTCTACATCGACCACTGGATGACGATCGACTTCGCGGGCGTGGTGAGCATGGCGGACGCCATCGGCGGCGTCGACGTCTGCGTCAACCAGAACGTGTGGGACCGCTCGACGGCCAGCCAGCGCGGCGGCTCCGGGCTGAAGCTGAAGGCCGGCACCACCAAGGTCCAGGGCGAGCAGGCCCTCCAGTGGCTGCGCACCCGGCACGCCTGGGGCAGCGACCTGATGCGGGCCCGGGCCCAGCACATGTACCTCAACTCGATGATCCGCACGCTCAAGAGCCAGAACGTCTTCACCGACACCGGCCGGCTGATGGACCTGGCCGAGGCGGCCACCAAGTCGCTCCAGGTCTCCGAGGAGATCGGCACCGTCAAGAAGCTGTACGACCTGGCCATGCAGCTCAAGACGGTCCCCACCGACCGGATCACCATGGTGACGATGCCCAACGTCCAGGACCCGCAGAACAAGGACCACGTCGTGCCGGACGGGGCCGACGCCGAGAAGATCTGGAAGATGCTCCGCGACGACGTGCCCCTCGACGCCAACGGCGACGCGAGCGAGGGCGGTTCGGGCGCGAAGAAGGACACCGGCACGGCACAGGCGTCCACGACCCCCGCGCACCCGGCCGGCGAGATCGGCGTCATGGTGCAGAACGGCACCCGCACCTCCGCGCTCGCCGCGGTCCGCCACCGGGCCGCCGACATCAGCGACGTACTGGAGGGCAAGGGCTTCACCAACGCGGCGGCGGACGCGTCGGTGACGCCGGCCGCCGACAAGACGGTGGTCCGCTACCCGAGCGCCGAGCTGAAGGGCGACGCCGAGCAGGTCGCCAAGGCGCTGGGCATCCCCACGAGTTCGGTGGTGAAGTCCACGGACGTCTCCGGGGTGACCCTGGTGGTGGGCGCGGACTGGCGCACCGGCGACTCCTATCCGAAGGAAGCGGTGCCGAAGGCGGGCGACATCCCGGAGAACTCCGACGCCATCAACGGCGCCGACACCAAGCAGTGCATGGACGTGTACAAGCCGTACCAGTGGTGAGGCCCGGCCGGCGGTGAAGTCCCGCCGCCGGCGGTTCCCGAGGCGACCGAAGGGTCCCTCCCGAGGCCGGGAGGGACCCTTCGTGACGCCGTGGCCCGCGGGCGGTCAGCCGGAGGTGGTGACGACCGCCGGGCGGCGGGAGGCGATGACCTTCCTCGCCAGCGACCTGGGGCTGGTGAGGAAGCCCCAGCCCCACGACATGTGCATGGTGGCCAGCGCCACCGGTATCCGCAGCCGCGCCTTCAGCGGCAGGCCCTTGCCGGCCGGCACCGAACCGGCGGCGATCGCCGCCAGATAGCCGCCCGGGACCACGAGCGCCCACGGGGTCACGGCGACGCCCACCACGATCCCGGCCGCGATCGCGCACACCGCGGTCGGCGGGGCGAGGTAACGCAGGTTGATGGAGCCCTCGTGGTAGCGGGCGACGACGTGCCGCCAGCGGCCGTAGTCCTTGTACTGCTTGGCCAGCGCGCGCACGCTCGGGCGGGGGCGGTAGGAGACCCGCAGCTCGGGCGAGAACCAGATCAGGCCGCCCGCCTCGCGGATGCGGAAGTTCAGCTCCCAGTCCTGGGCGCGGATGAACTCCTCGTTGTAGCCGCCCTGTTGCTCCAGCGCCTCGCGCCGGAAGACACCCAGGTAGACCGTCTCGGCCGGGCCGGCCCGGCCGCCGGTGTGGAAGGCGGCGTTGCCGACGCCTATCTTCGACGTCATGGCGGCGGCGACCGCGTGCTCCCAGTCGTTCTCGCCCTCGGCGTGCATGATGCCGCCGACGTTCTGCGCGCCGGTCTCCTCCAGGAGCCGTACCGCGGTGGCGATGTAGTCCGGCGAGAGCATGCCGTGGCCGTCGACGCGGACGACGATCGGATGGCGCGAGGCCTTGATCGCGGCGTTCAGCGCGGCGGGGGTGCGGCCGGTGGGGTTCGGGACCGTGTGCACGCGCGGGTCGTTCCGTACGAGTTCGGCGGCGATCTCGTCCGTGCGGTCCGTGGACGGACCCAGGGCGATGACGACCTCCATCTCGCCGGCGTACTCCTGCGCGAGGATCGCTTCGACGGCCCCGCGCAGATGCCGCTCCTCGTTGAGGACGGGCATGATCACAGACACGGCGGGGAACCGCACGTCGGGCTTGGCGTTCATCGGTGCTCACGTTACCGCGAACGGGGGACACCGGTGCGCGCCGCGGGGGCCCGCGCACCGGTCAGCCGATCGTATGGCCCTACGGTGCTCACGGTGTCCACCCACGCCATAAGCGGAGGTGTCCCCCATGTCCACCACGTCGCACCGGCCGCCCCGGCCGCCCGCGCAGTCGCGCCGCGGACCGCGCCCGCCCCTGACCCCGTCGCCCCGGCCGGACCAGCTGCCCTACGCGCCCGTGCCGCGGCGCAGACCGCGCTGGGCCATGCGGGCGGCGACCACCCTGTCGGTGGTGCTGCTCGCCTCCGCCGGGATCGGGCACGCGGTGGTCTCCAGCCTGGACGCCGACATCAGCCGGGTCGATCCCTTCCGGGACATGAAGAACCGCCCGCCGACGGGGCACGGCATGAACGTGCTGCTGGTCGGCACCGACGGCCGGGACAAGATCAGCGAGGAGGAGCGGCGGACGTACCGGCTGGGCGGCCAGCCCTGCCACTGCACGGACACGATGATGATCGTGCACGTCTCCAGCGACCGGGAGCGGGCCAGCGTCGTCAGCCTGCCCCGTGACTCCTACGTCGAGCTGCCCGCCCACGTGGACCAGGTCACCGGCAAGCAGCACGCGGCGCACCCGGTGAAGCTGAACGCGGCGTACGCGGAGGGCGGCCCGAACCTCACCGTGCGCACGGTCGAGGACATGACGCACCTGAAGATCGACCACTACCTGGAGGTGGACTTCACCACCTTCATGCGCACCGTGGACGTCCTCGGCGGGGTGCCGCTGTGCACCGCCGCACCGCTCAAGGACGCCTACACCGGCCTCGACCTGCCCGCCGGCACGCACACCCTGACCGGCGGCCAGGCCCTGCAGTACGTCCGCTCCCGGCACGTCGACTCGGGCAACGACTTCGGCCGGATGCAGCGCCAGCAGCGGTTCCTGGCCGCGCTGCTGGAGCGGGCGACCGCCTCGCGGGTGCTGCTGAACCCGATGCGGTTCCGGGACGTGACCCGGGCGGTGCTGGGGTCGGTCCGCGCGGACCGGGGCTTCCACACCGACGAGCTGCTGGACCTGGGGCGGGCGATGCGGAACTTCTCCCCCTCCTCCTCGGAGTTCACCACCGTCCCGATCGCGCAGACCGCCTTCCCGGTCAAGGGCCTCGGCTCGACCGTGAAGTGGGACCCGGTCAAGGCGGCCGAGCTGTTCCGCTCGCTGCGCGAGGACCGGCCGCTGGCCCCGCACAAGCCGGCCCCGCGCACGGACGGGTCCGCGGCGGTGGAGATCGCCCCGCAGCGGGTCCGGGTGCAGGTGGAGAACGGCACCGACACGGCCGGGCTCGGCCGACGGGTGGACA
Organism: Streptomyces sennicomposti; assembly: GCF_019890635.1. GTDB lineage: Bacteria > Actinomycetota > Actinomycetes > Streptomycetales > Streptomycetaceae > Streptomyces > Streptomyces sennicomposti. The sequence continues at coordinate 3,063 of NZ_JAIOAB010000067.1, read as the reverse complement.
CCGCGCTGGCCGGGGCCGGGTTCGTCACCACCAAGGCGCCGGTGGACTCCCGCGAGCGCGGCGTCAAGCGGACCGCCGTGCTCTACGACCCCCGCTGGGACCGCTCGGCGCGGTCGGTGGCCGCCGCCCTGCCGGGCAGCGAGCTGCGGGCCGTCCCGGGCATGGGCGCGACCATGCGCGTGATCGCGGGCGCCGACTTCCGCGCGGTCCGCCCGGTCCGCGTCGAGGACCCGGTCAAGCGCGCCACCCAGGTGGTACGGGGCGACGAGGTGACCTGCGAGTGAGGGCGGCGGCCTGAGGAGGCCGGGCGCGGAGCCCGGTGGCGCGAGGGGCCGAAGGCTCCGGGCCACCGGGGCCGAGGGCCTCGGCGGACTGGGCCGGGGCGGGCCCCGGGAGACCGGGCCGGGCCTCGGGAGGCCAGGCCGGGTCGGCGCCTCGGGAGGCCAGGCCGGGCCTCGGGAGACCGGGCGGGGCGGGCGCCCCGGGAGACCGGGCCGGATCGGCGCGCCTCGGGAGGCCAGGCCGGGCGGGCGACCTCGGGAGGCCAGGCCGGGCGGGAGCCCCGGGAGACCAGGCCGGGTCCCGGGAGACCAGGCCTGGTCCCGGGAGACCGGGCCGGGTCGGCCTCTCGGGAGGCCAGGCCGGGCCTCGGGAGACCGGGCCGGACGGGCGCCCCGGGAGGCCGGACCGGGTCGGCGCGCCTCGGGAGGCCAGGCCGGGCGGGCGGCCTCGGGAGACCAGGCCGGGTCCCGGGAGACCGGGCCGGGCGGGCGGCCTCGGGAGACCAGGCCGGGTCCCGGGAGACCGGGCCGGGTCCCGGGAGACCGGGCCGGGTCCCGGGAGACCGGGCCGGGCCTGGGCGGCGCCTCGGGAGACTGAGCCGGGTCGGCGCCTGGGGGACTGAGCCGGGCGGCTCAGTCCTCGAAGCCCTCCGCCGCGCGCTTCTCGCGGAGTTCCTTGATCGCCCGGCGGCGGGCCAGGCGGTGGGTGCGGCGGATCTGGGCCTCCTCGTAGCGCCGCTTGTCCCGCTCGGTCTCGGGCAGGACCGGCGGTACGATGCGCGGCCGGCCGTCGGCGTCCACGGCGGCGAAGACCAGGTAGGCGGAGCCGACCTGAGTGGGCGGCGTCGACTCGTTCCAGCGCTCGGCCAGCACCCGCACGCCCACCTCCATGGAGGTCCGGCCGGTCCAGTTGACCTGGGCCTTCACATGCACCAGGTCGCCGACCCGGACGGGCTCCAGGAACACCATCTCGTCCATGGACGCGGTGACGGCGGGACCGCCGCTGTGCCGGCCGGCCACCGCGCCGGCCGCGTCGTCGACCAGCTTCATGATCACACCGCCGTGCACCGTCCCCAGGAGGTTGGTGTCGTTGTGGGTCATGATGTGGCTGAGGGTGGTGCGGGACGCCGAGGTCGGCTTGCCCGGTATCTCCGGGGCGCCGGATTCCACGGCCGAGGACTGATCTGTCATGGCCTCCACCTTATGCCGAGGCGACAATTCGGTCCGATGTGTGTCAGCTTCGCAACAGCGGGGCCCTGATTTTCCGACGGCCCTTGTAAGGCACACCGTGCGGCCCGGCACACTGGTCCACATGAATGAATGGCCCGAGGGGTGGTCCGACGACGACGGACCCCGGTACGGACGCGGCAGCGCCGGGGCGCAGCCGGAAGGCGCACAGGTGATGCGCCAGGTGCGGCGCGGCGGCGGCCAGGTGCCGCCCGGACAGCGCGCCCCCGGCGGCCGGGGCCGCCCCTCGGCGCCGCCCCAGGTGCCGCGGCAGCCGTCGTACGTCGACGGCGGCGAGGGCCAGAACTACGCCGACGGCCCGGCCGGCTACGACAGCGGCTACAACACCGGCCAGGTCTACGGCGCTCCCGGCGGTGGCGGCGGCCCGGCAGGTCCCGGCGGCACCCGCCCGCGCGGTCCGCGCCCCGCGCCGAACTGGCGGCGCCGGATCAAGTGGACCGCGATCACGCTCGCCACGGTCGTGGTGGTGACCTCGGTCGCCACCTACTTCTGGGCCGACTCCAAGCTCCACCGGGACGTCGACCTGTCCAAGGTCATCGACCGGCCCGACGGCGGCGAGGGCACCAACTACCTGATCGTCGGCTCCGACAGCCGGGCCGGGCTGTCCGCCGAGGACAAGAAGAAGCTGCACACCGGCTCCGCCGACGGCAAGCGCACGGACTCCATGATGATCCTGCACGTCGGCGACAACGGCGACACGCTGATCTCGCTGCCGCGCGACTCGGACGTGGAGATACCGTCGTACAAGGGCGCCGAGTCGGGCAAGACGTACCCGGCGACCGGGCGGCGCACCAAGCTGAACGCGGCCTACGCCGAGGACGGCCCGACGCTGCTGGTGCGGACCATCGAGTACAACACCGGTCTGCACATCGACCACTACGTCGAGATCGGCTTCGCCGGCTTCGCCAACATCGTGGACGCGGTGGGCGGCGTCGAGATGACCATCGACAAGCCGTTCAAGGACAAGTGGTCCGGCGCCGACTTCCAGGCGGGCAAGCAGACGCTCAACGGGCAGCAGGCGCTGGCCTTCGTCCGCACCCGGCACGCCTTCGCCGCCTCCGACCTCCAGCGCACCAAGAACCAGCAGAAGTTCCTGTCCGCGCTGGCGCACGAGGTGGCCACGCCGTCCACGGTGCTCAACCCGTTCAAGTTCTATCCGACGATGGGCGCCGGCCTGGACTCCCTGATCGTCGACAAGGACATGGGCCTGTGGGACCTGGCGTCGATGTTCTGGGCGATGAAGGGCGTCAGCGGCGGTGACGGCACCTCCATGAACATGCCGATCTCGGGCTCCAGGGGCGGCAACCTCGTCTGGGACAAGGCGAAGGTCAAGACCCTGGTGGACGAGCTGAAGAACGACGAGAAGGTCACCGTGACCGGCAACTGACCGGACACCGGCGCCTGAACGGGGTCAGGACAGCGCCGCCCGGCCGGCCGGCGCGGCGCGTCCACGCCGCCTTCGCCGACACCTTCTGGTGGGTGGCCGCACTCGGCCTGCTGGCCGCCGCCGGCACGACGCGACTGGGCCCGCGAG
>NZ_JAIOAB010000066.1 GCF_019890635.1 Streptomyces sennicomposti | reverse complement strand
TGCGGGGGGCGGGGGCGGGGCTCGCCGCGGGGGGCGCGCTCGGGGCGGGGTGTCCCCCCACGGGCGCCCCCCCGCCCCCCGCCGCGCCCGACGCCCCGCCCACGGGCGCCCCCGCCACCCCCACCGCCGCGGCGCGCTCCGCCGCCCCCGCCCCGCGCGCCTTCCCGCACCAGCCCCCGCAGATCGCCCACGGCCCCCGCGACCGGCCCCGCGTCGCCCTCACCTTCCACGGCCAGGGCGACCCCGCGATCGCCCGCGCCCTGCTCACCACGGCCGAGGCACACGGCGCCCGCCTCACCGTCCTCGCCGTCGGCGCCTGGCTGGACGAGCACCCGGAGCTGGCCCGCCGGGTCCTGGACGGCGGCCACGACCTCGGCAACCACACCCAGCGCCACCTCGCCGTCAACGACATGTCCGAGGCCGACGCCCGCGCCGAGATCACCGGCTGCGCCGACCGCCTGAAACGCCTCACCGGCTCGATCGGCGCCTGGTTCCGCCCCTCCCGTGCCCCGGCCGCCTCCCCGCTGGTCCAGCGGCTGGCCCGGGACGCCGGGTACCCGCACGTGCTCTCCTACGACGTCGACTCCCTCGACTACACCCGGCCCGGCGCCCCGGCCGTCGTCCGCAACGTCATGGCGGCGGCCAGGGCCGGTTCCGTGGTGAGCCTGCACTTCGGATACGCCGACACGGTCGCCGCCCTCCCCGACGTACTCGCCGAACTCGACCGCCGCGGCCTGCACGCGGTCACCACCACGGAGCTGCTGAGCTGATGCCACCCACACCACCCACACCACCCACGCCCGCGTCCCGTCCCCTGAGGGTCCTGATCGCCGGTGCCGTCTGCGCCGTGCTCGCCGCGCTGCCCGCGTGCAGCGGCACGGACTCCGCCCACCACACCGACGAGGCCCTCGGCAGCGAGGCGCCCGCCCGGCCCGAGCAGCCGGGTCGGCAGCAGGCGGATGCCCTGCCCGGCATGCCGCCCGTCCTGGACCCGAAGGACGCCTACGCCGCCGACCGCCCCGGCCGCCTCGCCGAGGCCGTCAAGGACTTCCCCACCCGGATCTACGTCCCCAACACCAACTCCAACACCGTCTCGGTGATCGACCCGAAGACGTACAAGGTCACCGAGACCATCCCGGTCGGCCGCCAGCCCCAGCACGTGGTGCCGTCCTGGGACCTGAAGACGCTGTGGGTCAACAACGACCTCGGCAACTCCCTGACCCCCATCGACCCGAAGACCGGCAAGGCGGGCAAGCCCGTCGACGTGCACGACCCGTACAACCTGTACTTCACCCCGGACGGCAAGTACGCCGTGGTGATGGCGTCCAAGGACCGCCAGCTCGTCTTCCGCGACGCGCACACCATGGACCGGGTCAAGACCGTCCCCGTCACCTGCGGCGGCGTCAACCACGCCGACTTCTCCCTGAACGGCCGCTACTTCATCGTCTCCTGCGAGTTCAGCGGCGAACTGCTCAAGGTGGACACCGCGAAGATGCGGGTCGTCGGGCAGCAGAAGCTGGACGTGCGCGGCGCGATGCCGCAGGACGTGAAGATGTCGCCCGACGGCAGGACGTTCTACATCGCCGACATGGTGGCCGACGGGCTGTGGATCCTGAACGGCGACACCTTCGCCAAGCCCCGCTTCCTGCCCACCGGCAAGGGCGCCCACGGCCTCTACGTCAGCCGCGACTCCCGCGAGATGTACGTCTCCAACCGGGGCGAGGGCACCGTCTCCGTCTTCGACTTCGCCCAGGACAAGCTCACCAAGAAGTGGCGCCTGCCCCACGGCGGCAGCCCCGACATGGGCGGCGTCTCCGCCGACGGCAAGGTGCTGTGGCTGTCCGGCCGCTACAACTCCGAGGTGTACGCCATCGACACCCGCAGCGGGAAGCAGCTCGCCCGGATCAAGGTCGGCAGCGGGCCGCACGGCCTCGCCGTCTACCCCCAGCCGGGCCGCTACTCGCTCGGCCACACCGGCATCTTCCGCTGACACCGCCCGGTGCGGGGCGCGGCAACCCGCCGGCCGGACACGCCTCCGATCAGGTGACGGTCCACCGCCCGCCGCCGCGGAACCGCGATCGTGCTGCGCATGATCACCACTCGTCCGCGGCGGCGGATCGCCGCCGCCGTCCTGTCCGTGTCGGCCGTCCTCGCGACCACGGCCGCCACCGCCCCCACGACCTCCGCCGCCACGACCTCCGCCGCTACGACCGGGGCCGCCGCCGGCCGGACCGCCTTCGCGCGGGCCGCCGCCGCGCCCGCCTGCCCGCAGTTCGCCGACAAGGTCAAGGCCGCCGCCGACCGGCGCGTGGACGTGGACCGCATCACGCCCGACCCCGCCTGGCGCACCACCTGCGGCACCCTGTGGCGCAACGACAACCGGGCCCCGGCGACCATCTTCCAGGAGGGCTTCTTCCCCCGGGACGTGCTGGACGGCCAGTACGACATCGAGAAGTACGTCCTGGTCAACCAGCCCTCCCCGTACGTGTCCACGACGTACGACCACGACCTCTACAAGACCTGGAAGTCGGCGTACAACTACTACATCGACGCCCCCGGCGGCGTGGACGTCAACAAGACCATCGGCGACACCCACAAGTGGGCCGACCAGGTCGAGGTCGCCTTCCCCGGCGGCATCGCCCGGCGGTACATCGTCGGCGCCTGCCCGGTCGACAAGGCCACGAAGACCGAGATCCTCAGCCGCTGCGAGAGCAACCCGAACTACGAGCCCTGGCACTGACCGCCGCCCGGCGTCCCCCGCCGGGCCGTACCGCCCGCACGGCCCGCCCCGCCGTGCCGTTAATCTGACCTGCGTCAGTACGACACGCAAGCCAGATCAATCGCGACACAAAAGGGGCGGACCGGTGGCGGACATCGAGGAAGCACGCAAGCAGTTCGAGCGGATCGACGCGGACGGTGACGGTTTCATCACCGCGGCCGAGTTCAAGTCGGCCCTGGCCCAGGGCGGCGACTGGAACGTCACCGACACCGTGGCGGAGGCCATCATCAAGCAGCGCGACCTCAACGGCGACAAGGTGCTGTCCTTCGACGAGTTCTGGGCGTACCTGAGCAAGTGACGCGGACGGCGAGGGGCGCCCGGCGGACACGCCGGGCGCCCCTCGCCGTACGGCCGCCGCGCGCCCGCCGGTCCCGCGTCCGCCGCCGCCCGCGCTCCTCACCCGTTCGCCGCCGCCCGGAATACCCCGCCGCGTGCGGAGGTTAGGCCTGTCCTGCACAGCCGTGACAGCACACAGGCACCGACCTCCCGGAAGAGCGAGGCGAGCACAGATGAAGATCGGCATCATCGGCGCGGGCAACATCGGCGGCAACCTCACCCGGCGGCTCACCGCCCTCGGGCACGACGTCTCCGTCGCCAACTCCCGCGGCCCCGAGACCCTGACCGCACTGGCCGAGGAGACCGGCGCGACGCCGGTACGCGTCGAGGACGCGGCGCGCGGCGCGGAGATCGTCGTCGTCACCGTGCCCCTGAAGGCGGTCCCGCACCTGCCCGCCGGGCTGCTGGACGGCGCCGCCGACGACGTGGCGGTCATCGACACCGGCAACTACTACCCCGAGCGCGACGGCCGGATCGACGCCGTCGAGGACGACGGCCTGACCGAGAGCCGCTGGACCGAGCGGCACCTCGGCCATCCGGTGATCAAGGCGTTCAACGGCACCTACGCGCAGGACATCCTGGACCGCCCCCGCCCGGCCGGCGACCCCGGGCGCCTCGCGCTCCCGGTGGCGGGCGACGACCAGGCGGCCAAGGCGAAGGTCCGGGCGCTGATCGAGGAACTCGGCTTCGACACGGTGGACTCCGGCGGCATCGACGACTCCTGGCGCCAGCAGCCGGGCACCCCGGTCTACGGCCTCCGGGAAGGCGTCGAGGCGGTCGCCAAGGCCCTCGCGGAGGCCTCCCCGGAACGCCCGGCGGACTTCCGCGCCTGACCGGTGCCCGGGACCGTCACTTCTTGGCCCACTCCCGCAGCGCGTCCGCACTGGAGAAGTTCGCGACGTTGGTGTCGTGCGGTTCGTCGGTGTACTGGTGGAAGAGCCACTTGGCCTTGATGCGGGGGTGGCCGGCCTTGACGTAGTCGGCGATCCACAGACCGTCGCCCGCGTACGAGGTGGTGTCGACGGTCAGCCAGAAGTGGCGGTTGGTGTACAGCAGCACCCGGTTGTTCGGGCGCAGCTGCTTCACCTTGCGGATGAAGCTGTCCTTCTCGGCGTTGGAGGCGTGGGTGCCCTCGGCCGTGTTCTCCCAGTCCACGGCGAGGATGTCACCCCGCTTCTCGGGGGCGTGCGCGACGAAGTACTCGGCCTGGGCGGTGATGTTGCCCGGCCACAGGAAGTGGTAGAAGCCGACGACCAGACCGGCGTCCCGGCCGTGCTTGGTCTGGGCGCTGAGTTTGGAGTTGACGTACGAGCGGCCCTCCGTCGCCTTGACGAAGACGAAGGAGAGCCCGCTCGTGCCGTAGGTCGCGGACTGGTAAGCGCTCACATCGATGCCCTTGAGCATGCAAACTCCCTGAAGGTGCCGTGGGGGAAGGAGTCGTCCCTGAATTCCTGCCCCACCCGGATACGGCCGATCCCTCCCGAGCGCTCGAACATCCGCCCTACCAGCTCACCGCCGACCGCCCCTCGGCTACCGTCGCCCACATGGAGCACGCCGACCACCGCTGGTGCTACAAGGACTTCGACGAGGACTGCCCTCGTTGCTGCTTGGACGCGATCGACGGACGGTCCCAGGAGGCCGCGGATCTCGGGCTGACCTGGGCTTTGGAAGGGCTGGTCGCGGAACACCCCAGCGTGCTCGAGAGGCACCTGCTCGGTCTGGCCGCCGACTCCCCGGAGCTCGTCTTCCCTTCGCACAGCCGGCGACTGGACATCATCGACTGGGCGGCGCAGCTACGGCACCCGGACAGATTCGCCGAGCGCCTCCCGGCTGTCACCGCTGTGCTCGTGGGCGTCGCGCGTGCCCGTGACGAGCTGAGCAGCTTTGACCGGGACGCCCGGGAGGTACTGGACGCGTTCCAAGGTCGCGCGCACCGTGTCCGGGCGGAGCTGTGGCACCACGTCGCCCTGCTCACGGTGGAGAGAACGCCGGTGGCGATCGCCGGACTGCGCGCCCGAGTGGAGGAGATCGCACGTCGCAACCCGCGAGCCTGGGCCGACTCCCTCGACTGGTTGTTCGCCGTCGGCCCTCGGCTGGACGACCTTGATGTGGTCGTCACGCTGACTCTGGCGCAGCCTCGGACCTCCGTGGGAGCCGCGCTGAAGCGGAGCTCGCGCAGTGAGGTGTCCGCGGTTCGCAGGCGCGCTGCGGGCGTCACGGCGCTCGCCGATGGCAGCAGCCCGATCGAAGAGACGCTGCTGAACGCGCTCTCGCAGTCCGTCGACGCCCGGCGCCAGGTGTTCCCGCGGCCACTCGAACATCCCTCCTCGACCTGGCTGTCCAGCTTCGAACTCGAAGACCTTGTACGTGGTGGCGTATCCGCGGCGGTCCGGGAATTCAGTGCGTTTGTGACCCAATCCGGCTCGCAGGACGAGGAGCCACTGACCGCCGGCCTGCTGCGGATGCTGGAGAAGCACCTTGCGACCGCGTCCACGGCAGGGCGGCGGCTGGCGCCCGGAGCACCGCAGGTGATGCTGGCCAGCAGGCAGGAGACGAAACACGCGGAGCGAGGCAACGGCGCCGACATCGGCATCACCCTCGACGTGGCCGCGCCAGGCCGGCTGGCGGCACGGACTGGCGACCTCGTGCAGGTCAAGAAGGCGAAGGCGCTGATCCCCAGCGCGCCGAACAGCGACAGCTGGGAGATCGACGCCGCTCAACTCACCACTCTGCTCGACCGGAGCGCCACCGCGGCCTACTGGCTGATCCCCGACAGCGGCGACGTTCGGGTCGTGCCGGCCAAGTTCCTGGCCGCGGTCCGGGATGGGAAGGCGGGGGACACCGGTTCCTTCACCGTCGGGCACACCGACATCCGCAACAGCGCCATCGGCCTGGAGCACTACCTGACGGATCTGATCACCGGTCTGTGGCTCGGTGGCGGCGGCGCGGTACTGGCCGCCGCAAGCGGCCACGATCCCCGGAACCGGCCCGCCTTCTTCCTGCGCGTCAACGTGCTGCTGCCCTTCCTGGATCCTCCGGGCCGGGGACGCCTTCTCAGGTGACTCGGCGCCGGACCCATGCCTGGCCATGCGAACGTCGACGACAGGGCGAACCGCCCGGGATTCCGCAAGGAAGCGCGGTGCTGTCGAGGAAGCCTGCGGACACGTGCGGCGGCGGCCTCAGATCGGGCCGTGCAGACCGGGAGGCGCGGCGGCGCGATCCGAAGCACCGCTGCCCGGCGAGCCCTCGGCGGGCGGTATGTCCTGGGCCCGCGTCGGCACCCCGGCGTGGCGTTCCGCCGCGACGCGGAGCAGTATCCCGCGCAGCGTTTCGCGGGTGCTGCCCCGTGTCTTCACAGCATGGCAGTTGGGGCAGAGCGCCACCATCTGACTCGGGTGGTCACGGCCCCCGTCCGCGAGTTCCACGACGTGGTCGACCTCGAGGATCGGATGGCGCCGGTCGGTCACATCGGCGGGCTGGCCCGTGCACCGCGGGTTCTCGCAGCGCCCTTCGCTGCGCCCCAGCACCAGACGGCGGGCGGTGAGCGAACGCTTGGGACTCAGCGTCGTACGCCGGACCCGGTCCCGACCGGCTTCCGCTTCCCGCTGCTCGATGAGCCGGCAGCCGCGCTCGTACTCGGCGGCCGTGATGAGCCACGGTTCCGGCTCCGCCGCGGTCGGGCCGGTGACGCCGGGCGTCTCGAGGCCGGCCAGGCCGACATCGGCGAGCAGCGGGGTGTGGTCGAGGCCGTCGAAGAAGGTGCCGACCAGTTCGTCGATCACGGCCAGGCGGGTCACCTCGGAGTCCCGGAACAGCTCGTACAGCGGCTCGGCCAGGCCGCCGACCGGCTGGTTCCCGGTGAACCAGCGGCGTACTGCGGCGTCGCCGTGCGCGCTGGGCCCGGGCCCCGTGTGGCCGTGCAACGTCCAGATCCCGACGCGGTGGAGGGCGGCGACGGGGTAGTCGGGGCGCGGCCGCTCGCCGCGCATGCCGTGCCGGGTGAGGAGGGCCGCGAGGGCCTTTTCGGTCGCGGACCAGGCAAGCAGCCGGGGCTCGCCGCGCGCGGCCCGGCCCATGGCCCACAGCAGGGTGATCGGCTGATACAGGGCGGGATGCCCGGAGGAACGGTTCACCTTGAGGTGCGTGACCCGGTGCAGGAGCTCGTCCGCGGTGGGGCCGGCCGCCGGGGGCTGTTCCGTGACCTCGAAACCGAGGGTCCTCAGCAGTCCGGCGGCGTGCGCCGCGCCGCCGGAGAAGTCGGCCGCGGTCAGCGCCCGCCGACCGGGCAGGAAGCCGTGGGCGGCGCCGACGATCGCCTTGGAGTCGTACTCCCGGCCCCCGTACGACAGCAGATAGCGGCGGGCGCGCCCGAAGCGGTAGAGGTCGAGGAAGGCGTCCCGGCCGAGCCGGTCGCACTCCTCGATCGCCTTCTCGACCTCGCGGCGCGTGATGTCGGTCAGTGCCATGGCCGAAGAGTAGGGGACGGCACTGACACGCCCCCGGGCCACCGGAACCGGGGGCCCGGAGCCCGCTCCCTCAGCACTCGATGATGTTCACCGCCAGCCCCCCGCGGGCCGTCTCCTTGTACTTGACCGACATGTCCGCGCCGGTGTCCTTCATGGTCTTGATGACCTTGTCCAGGGAGACCTTGTGGGAGCCGTCGCCGCGCAGGGCCATGCGGGCGGCGGTGACCGCCTTGACCGCGGCCATGCCGTTGCGTTCGATGCAGGGGATCTGGACGAGGCCGCCGACCGGGTCGCAGGTGAGGCCGAGGTTGTGCTCCATGCCGATCTCGGCGGCGTTCTCCACCTGCTCGGGCGTGCCGCCCATCACCTCGGCCAGGGCGCCCGCCGCCATCGAGCAGGCGGAGCCGACCTCGCCCTGGCAGCCGACCTCGGCGCCGGAGATCGAGGCGTTCTCCTTGAACAGCATGCCGATCGCGCCGGCCGCGAGCAGGAAGCGGACCACGCCGTCCTCGTCCGCGCCCGGGATGAAGTCGATGTAGTAGTGCAGGACGGCGGGGATGATGCCGGCCGCGCCGTTGGTGGGGGCGGTGACGACCCGGCCGCCGGCCGCGTTCTCCTCGTTGACCGCCATCGCGTAGAGGGTGATCCACTCCATCGAGCGGGCCGCCGCGTCGCCCTCGGCGCGCAGCTGGCGCGCGGTCATCGCGGCCCGGCGGCGCACCTTCAGGCCGCCGGGCAGGATGCCCTCGCGGCTCATGCCGCGCCCCACGCACGCCTGCATCACCCGCCAGATCTCCAGCAGGCCCGCCCGGATCTCCTCCTCGGTGCGCCAGGCCCGCTCGTTCTCCAGCATCAGCGAGGAGATCGACAGGCCGGTCTCCTTGGTCAGGCGCAGCAGCTCGTCGCCGGTGCGGAAGGGGTACTTCAGGACCGTGTCGTCGAGCTTGATCCGGTCGGCGCCCACCGCGTCCTCGTCCACGACGAAGCCGCCGCCCACCGAGTAGTAGGTCTTGGTCATGAGTTCGGCGCCCGAGGCGTCGTACGCCCACAGGGTCATGCCGTTGGCGTGGTAGGGCAGCGCCTTGCGGCGGTGCAGGACCATGTCGTCGTCGAAGGAGAAGGCGATCTCGTGCTCGCCGAGCAGGCTGAGGCGCCCGTCGGCCTTGATCTTCTCCACGCGCGCGTCGGCCGTCTCCACGTCCACCGTGCGCGGCGAGTCGCCCTCCAGGCCGAGCAGCACCGCCTTCGGGGTGCCGTGGCCGTGGCCGGTCGCGCCGAGCGAGCCGTACAGTTCCGCGCGCAGCGACGCGGTGCTCTCCAGCAGGCCCTCGCCGCGCAGCCGGCGGGCGAACATGCGGGCCGCGCGCATCGGGCCGACCGTGTGGGAGCTGGACGGGCCGATGCCGATCGAGAACAGGTCGAAGACCGAGATGGCCACGGGGGACTCCTCAAGACGGGGGTGAGGCGAGGGGGGAGGGCGGGGACACCGCGCGGGCGCCGGGATCGCCGGTGCGCGCGGTGTCCCCGGGCGACTTGCTCGTCCGGACCTGCCGGTCCTGGACCTACTTGTTCAGACCCGGGTACAGCGGGTGCTTGTCGGCCAGGGCGGTCACCCGGGCCTTGAGGGCCGCCGCGTCGTACGACGGCTTCAGCGCCTCCGCGATCACGTCCGCGACCTCGGCGAAGTCCTCGGCGGTGAAGCCGCGGGTGGCCAGGGCCGGGGTGCCGATCCGAAGGCCGGAGGTGACCATCGGGGGCCGTGGGTCGTTCGGGACGGCGTTGCGGTTGACCGTGATCCCGACCTCGTGGAGGCGGTCCTCGGCCTGCTGGCCGTCCAGCTCCGAGTCGCGCAGGTCCACCAGGACCAGGTGCACATCGGTGCCGCCGGTCAGCACGTCCACGCCGGCCGCGCGGGCGTCGTCCCGTACCAGGCGCTCGGCCAGGATGCGGGCGCCCTCCAGGGTACGCCGCTGGCGCTCCTTGAAGTCGTCGGAGGCGGCCACCTTGAAGGCCACCGCCTTCGCGGCGATCACATGCTCCAGCGGGCCGCCCTGCTGACCGGGGAAGACCGCGGAGTTGATCTTCTTGGCCAGCTCGGCCGTGGACAGGATCACACCGCCGCGCGGACCGCCGAGCGTCTTGTGGGTCGTGGTGGTGACCACGTGGGCGTGCGGCACCGGGTTGGGGTGCAGGCCCGCCGCGACCAGACCGGCGAAGTGCGCCATGTCGACCATCAGGTACGCGCCGACCTCGTCCGCGATCCGGCGGAACTCGGCGAAGTCCAGCTGCCGCGGGTAGGCCGACCAGCCGGCCACGATCAGCTTCGGCTTGGACTGCTTGGCCAGCTTCTCCACCTCGGCCATGTCGACCAGGCCGTCCTCGCCGACGTGGTAGGCGACCACGTCGTAGAGCTTGCCGGAGAAGTTGATCTTCATGCCGTGGGTCAGATGGCCGCCGTGCGCCAGGTTCAGGCCCATGATCGTGTCGCCGGGCTTGAGCAGGGCGAACATCGCGGCGGCGTTCGCCTGCGCGCCGGAGTGCGGCTGCACATTGGCGTGCTCGGCGCCGAACAGCTCCTTGACCCGGTCGATCGCGATCTGCTCGACCACGTCGACGTGCTCGCAGCCGCCGTAGTAGCGGCGGCCCGGGTAGCCCTCGGCGTACTTGTTGGTGAGGACCGAGCCCTGCGCCTCCATGACCGCGACCGGGGCGAAGTTCTCCGAGGCGATCATCTCCAGCGTGGACTGCTGGCGGCGCAGCTCGGCGTCGACCGCGGCGGCCACGTCCGGGTCCAGCTCGTGCAGGGGCGTGTTGAGAACCGTCATCGCGTCCGTCCTCAGCCCGCGTTCTGCGCGGCGTACTCGTCGGCGCTCATCAGGTCGGCCGGCTCCTCGGCGATGCGCACCTTGAACAGCCAGCCGCCCTCGAAGGGCTCGGAGTTCACCAGCGACGGGTCGTCCACCACGTCCTGGTTGATCTCCGTGACCTCGCCGCTGACCGGGGAGTACAGGTCGGACACCGACTTCGTGGACTCCAGCTCGCCGCAGGTCTCGCCCGCGGCCACCGTGGAGCCCACCTCCGGGAGCTGGGCGAAGACGACGTCGCCGAGCGCGTTGGCCGCGAACTCGGTGATGCCGACCGTCGCGACGCCGTCCTCGGCGGGCGACAGCCACTCGTGCTCCTTGCTGTAACGCAGCTGCTGGGGGTTGCTCATGGCCTGAATTCTCCTGTACGCGGGAGGGTGCTGGTGAATGAGGGACTGCGGAAGGCACGGGTGAGCAGGGGCGGGGCGCCCCTGGATCACGACGGTCCGGTTACGACGGTGTCACTTCTGCCGCTTGTAGAACGGCAGTGCCACGACCTCGTACGGCTCGTGGCTGCCCCGGATGTCCACGCCGACGCCCTCGGCGCCGGGGGCGGCGTGCGCGGCGTCGACGTACGCCATGGCGATCGGCTTGCCGAGGGTGGGGGAGGGGGCGCCGGAGGTGACCTCGCCGATCACCTCGCCGCCGGCCACCACCGGGTAGCCCGCGCGCGGGACGCGCCGGCCCTCGGCGACCAGGCCGACCAGGACCCGCGGCGGGTTCTCGGCGGCGCGCTCGGCGGCCCGACGGAGGGCCTCGCGGCCGACGAAGTCGCCCTCCTTGCCGAACTTGACGACCCGGCCGAGCCCCGCGTCGAACGGCGTCAGCGACGTCGTCAGCTCGTGCCCGTACAGCGGCATGCCCGCCTCCAGGCGCAGCGTGTCGCGGCAGGAAAGACCGCACGGGATCAGCCCGGCGTCCGCGCCGGCGTCGGTCAGCGCCTGCCACAGCTTCTCGGCGTCGGCCGGGGCGACGAACAGCTCGAAGCCGTCCTCGCCGGTGTAGCCGGTGCGCGCGATCAGCGCCTGCACGCCCGCCACCGTGCCGGGCAGACCGGCGTAGTACTTCAGGCCGGCCAGGTCGGCGTCGGTCAGCGACTGGAGGATCGCGGGGGAGGCCGGACCCTGCACGGCGAGCAGCGCGTACGCGTCGCGGTCGTCGCGGACCTCCGCGTCGAAGCCGGCCGCCCGCTCGGTCAGCGCGTCCAGCACCACCTGGGCGTTGGAGGCGTTGGCGACGACCAGGTACTCCGTCTCGGCCAGCCGGTAGACGATCAGGTCGTCCAGGATGCCGCCGTCCTCGCGGCAGATCATCGTGTACCGGGCGCGGCCCACGCCGACGGAGGCGATGTCGCCGACCAGGGCGTGGTTCAGCAGGGCGGCGGCCTCGGGGCCGGTCACCGCGATCTCGCCCATGTGGGAGAGGTCGAACAGACCGGCCCGGGTGCGCACGGCCACGTGCTCGTCGCGCTCGGAGCCGTAGCGCAGCGGCATGTCCCAGCCGGCGAAGTCGGTCATCGTCGCCCCGAGCGAGCGGTGCAGCGCGTCGAGCGCGGTGTGGCGCAGCGGATGGGAGGCGGAACTGCTCATCGGTCGGTCTCCAAGGCGAGGCGGTCTCCCCGCGCCGGCGCGCGCCGGACGTCGGGGAGGACGAGGACAGGGCTCGTGTCCTCCCCATCTGTCATCGGAACCTGAGAGGTTCGCCATGACCGCCGTCGCACGGACGGATCACGGCTTGCACCTTGGGTGGAGCCACTGCGGCAGCGGCCCGCTTTTCAGATGTGCCTCGCCCGCGCGGTAACGGGGCCTGAGAGATTCAAGGGAGGGACTTGCTCCTTCGGCGCCCCGTGCAGACATGCTGCCGGGGACTCTCCCGCGCGGATTCAAGCGGCCGGTATGCAGTTGGCGCGCCCATCATTGCACGGCTCGCCGCCGCCCGGCAGGGCCGCATCTGTAACCGGCCTGTGGCAGAACGCGTACGGAAACAACGGGGACCGCGCATTACGTTCTCTTTACCGAGGGTAGGTGAACCGTCACCACCCAGGGGAGGACGATGACGGTGAACAGGACCGTGCCGGCGTACGCCGCGACCCACGCCCCCGCGCTGCCCGCCGCGCGCACCGGCCGCGCCCGCGCGCACGGCGGGCGGGGCGGCCCCGCGCCCGCCGTCCGCGACCTGCGCGAGCGGCCCGGCCGCGGCCCGCGCGCCCTGCTCTTCGGCCCCCGCGACCTGGTCGTGGTCACCGGACTGCCCGGCAGCGGCAAGTCCACCCTGATCCACCGCGCGGCCGACGGCCTGCGCATCGACTCCCAGGACGCCCGCGACCGCTTCGAGGCCCGCCTGCCCGGCCGCCTCCCCTACGCCCTCTACCGCCCCCTGGTCCGCCTCGCCCACTACGCCGCCCTGCGCCGCGCCCTCGCCACCGGCGAGCCGGTCGTGGTGCACGACTGCGGCACCCAGACCTGGGTCCGCTCCTGGCTGGCCCGCGCCGCCCGCCGCCGCGGCGCCGCCCTCCATCTGCTGCTGCTCGACGTCACCCCCGAAGCCGCCCTCCAGGGCCAGCACCGCCGCGGCCGGGGCGTCTCCCGGCACGCCTTCGCGCGCCACCGCCGCTCGGCCGCCCGGCTGCTGCGCGCTCTCGAGCGCGGCGAGGTCCCGGCCGGCTGCGGCTCGGTGGTGCTGCTGGACCGCGCGGCGGCCGGCCGGCTGCACCGGATCGGGTTCACCGGTGAGGGCGCGGGCGGCACCCGTTAGCCTTTCGGTCACATCAGTGGTTCCCAGCAGGCGGTAGGCAGATGGACTTCCCGGCGGACTTCTCCGCGGACTTTCCGGGGGACTTCCCGGTACCGACACACCCCCAGCCGCACGGCGGCTGGCCCGGCAACGAGCTGGAGGAAGTGCTCTCGGCCTCCCTCGGCGTGCCCACGGCCGGCGCCCGGATCGTCGAGGTGCTGGGCCGCAGCTTCCTGTGGGTGCCGCTGCCCAACGGCGGCGGCCCGCACAGCGGCCCCCTCGACCTGCCCGCCCTGGAGATCGACGGCCAGGCCTACGTGCCCGTCTTCAGCTCCGAGGAACAGCTGCGCCAGGCCGCCGGCGCGCACATGGCCTACACCATCGCGCCCGCCGTCGAGTTCGCCCGCGGACTGCCCCCGCAGATCGGCCTCGCCCTCAACCCGGACGGCGTCGTCGGCATCCCGCTGCCCCCCCAGGCGGTCGCCGAGCTGTGCCGGGCCGGGCGCACCGAGCTGGACGGCCCGGCGGGCGGCGGCCGGGTCCGCCTCTTCGAACCGGACTGGCAGGACGACCCGGTGGACTTCCTCGCCGCCGCCTCGGCCGAGTTCGACCAGGCGGGCGTCGTCGTCAGCGCCCGCCGCTGCCTGGCCGCCATCGAGACGGCCGACCCGGTGATGTTCATAGGCGTCGAACTGGCCCAGTGGGAGGGCGATCTGCGCGCCCGCCCCCTGGACGCCCTCGGCCGCGCCCTGGCCAAGGCCCCGGTCAAGTGGCCGGTGAACCTGGTCCTCATGGACGTGGCCGACGACCCGGTCATCGACTGGCTGAGGGAAAAGGTCCGCCCCTTCTACCAGTACGGCCGCTGACGGCGCCGCCGGAAGGGCGCGGGGCCGTGCCGGTGCGCGGCTTCGCCGCGGGGCGCGACCGGCCGGGCACGGCCCGCACCCGCGAAACCACGACAGCCACCGAGTCAGTGGGCGGCCTTAAGCTAGACGCACAGCTCGGTGAGGAGTTTTACGAAGGGGCGGTAAAAGGGTGAGCGCCAGCGCGAGCGGCACCGCGGCCGGGCACGTGGAGCAGATGCTGCGCCAGGTGGCCCCCGGCCGCTACGACGCCTACGAATCGCTCCTCCACGCCCTCGCCGCCCCCGCCACCGGCCAGGTGTGGATGCTGCTGTGGCACGGTCAGGCCGGCGCCCCCGACGCCCAGTACGGCCACATGGAGGTCGGCGGCCACGGCTACGCGCCCTGCGTCACCTCCGCCCAGGAACTCTCGGCGAGCGGCTGGATGCGCTCGTACGAGGTGGTGGACGCCCTCGACGTCGCCCGCACCCTCTACCCCGACCGCTACGGCCTGTGGCTCAACCCGCACGCGCCGGGCGGCGGCGTCGGCATCCCCTGGCTGGACCTGCGCCGGATCGCGGCCGGACTGGACCGCCAGCCGGCCGGACCCCTCAGACTGTCCGAACCCACCATCGAGATCCCGCAGTTCTACGCCCTGCTCACCCAGAACGCCCACCGCACCCCGGCGCTGCGCTCGCTGCGCCGGGCCTGGGTGCAGCCGGCGTACGGGGCGCCCTACCTCGCCATCGGCCTGGACGTGTACGACGCCTCGCCGCCGGCCGTGGACTCGGTGCGGGCGATGATGCAGCGCTCCATCGGCGCCGTCCCCGACGGGCTGCCGGTCTCCACGGTCGCGATGTCCGACGAGTTCGACCCGGTGGCGATGTGGCTGCGCGCCAACTCCCGCCCGTTCTACGACCGCGACGCCCACGCCGCCCCGGGCGCGGCCGGCGGCTACGGTTACCCGCCGGTCGGCGGCGCTTACTGACCGCAGCGGCCCGGCGTGGCCGCTTTCCGGTTTGCACACAGGATCTTCGCACCACCGCCTCCTCTGCGCGCGTAGATTGTCGGCGATTGGACCCGAACCGCGCGGGATCGCCCTTGTGTCCTAACTGTTCAGCGTTCGGGGTGCGTTACCCACTGTTCGGATAACGGAATCCCCCGGACTGCATCACGGTTGCGCATACTTTCGCCGTCAGCTCTGGCGGGTGATCGTGACCACGCTGAAGACTCGCGAGTCAGACACGAGGTCGACGACCCCGTGTTCAAACGCGAGTTGACGTAACAGCCGGGTCACAGTGGCCGCCACCATCTGCGGCCGGAACCCGGCAACCAAGTACCAAACGCCGCGCACAGCGGCAGGCGCAAGCCGGTCACCACCGGCGAGAGGGGTCGGGTCACTGTGACCGCACCGATCGAGACCACCGGGGCGACAGCCGAAGCACAGCCCGAGGCTGTGCTCGCCGGCGCCGGTGAGGGGCGGATCGAGGGTCGTTCTCTCGGGCAGATCGCCTGGTCCCGGTTCAAGAAGGACAAGGTCGCCGTCACCGGTGGCGTCGTCGTGCTGCTGCTGATCGTCCTGGCGATCGTCTCGCGCCCCCTGCAGGCCCTGCTCGGCCTCGACCCCAACGCCTTCAACCAGGACCTGATCGACCCCAACACCTCGCTGCCCAGCGCCGGCTGGGGCGGCATGAGCCTGGACCACCCCCTCGGCGTGGACCCCAAGTTCGGCCGCGACATCGCCACCCGCATCCTCGAGGGCTCCTGGGTCTCCCTGGTGGTCGCCTTCGGCGCGACCGTCCTGTCCAACGTGATCGGCGCGATCATGGGCGTCGTCGCCGGCTACTACGGCGGCCGGGTCGACTCGGTCATCAGCCGGCTGATGGACACCTTCCTCGCCTTCCCCCTCCTGCTCTTCGCGATCGCCATCTCCGCCACCCTCCAGGGCGGCGCTTTCGGGCTCAACGGGCTGCCGCTGCACCTGAGCGTGCTGATCTTCGTGATCGGCTTCTTCAACTGGCCCTATCTGGGACGCATCGTCCGGGGCCAGACGCTCGCGCTGCGCGAGCGCGAGTTCGTGGACGCCGCCCGGGGCATGGGCGCCAAGGGCCCGTACATCCTGTTCCGGGAACTGATGCCCAACCTGGTCGGCCCGATCATCGTCTACTCGACGCTGCTCATCCCGACCAACATCCTCTTCGAGGCGTCCCTGAGCTTCCTCGGCGTCGGCATCCAGCCCCCGCAGGCCTCCTGGGGCGGCATGCTCCGGGACGCCGTCACCTACTACGAGGTCGATCCCCAGTACATGATCGTGCCCGGCCTCGCCATCTTCATCACCGTCCTCGCGTTCAACCTGCTCGGCGACGGTCTCCGCGACGCTCTCGACCCGCGCAGCCGCTGACGCCTGCAACCCCGAGAGACACGACAAGTTTCCGACAATGGAGGGGAACCCGCCCATCATGCGTAGGTCAGCGCTGGCCGCAGTTGCGGCCATCGGCTCCGTGAGCCTGCTTCTCGCAGGCTGCAGCAAGGCCGATGACAACAAGAACGACAACGGCAAATCGGCTGGGGCCAACGCCGCGACCAAGGACGTCGTCAACGCCTCCAGCAAGAAGGGCGGCACGCTCACCTACGAGCTGTCCGACGTCCCGGACTCCTTCGACCCCGGCAACACGTACTACGCGTACATGTACAACCTCAGCCGGCTGTGGGCCCGTCCGCTGATGACCTTCGAGCCCGGCCCGGGCGAGAAGGGCAACACCCTCGTCCCCGACCTCGCCGCGAGCAAGGGCGTGCCGAGCGACGGCGGCAAGACCTGGACGTACAAGCTGCGTTCGGGCCTGAAGTACCAGGACGGCACCGCGATCACCTCGAAGGACGTCAAGTACGCCGTCGAGCGGTCCAACTTCGCGCGTGACGTGCTCTCCCTCGGCCCGAACTACTTCCAGCAGTTCCTGGCGGGCGGGGACAAGTACAAGGGCCCCTACAAGGACAAGAGCGCCAAGGGCCTGTCCTCCATCGAGACGCCGGACGACACCACGATCGTCTTCCACCTGAAGCAGGCGTTCCAGGAGTTCGACTACCTCGTCGCCGCCCCGCAGACGGCCCCGGTGCCCCAGGCCAAGGACAAGGGCGTCGACTACGTCAAGAGCATCGTGTCCTCGGGCTCGTACAAGTTCCAGAGCTACGACGAGGGCAAGCAGGCCGTCCTCGTGCGCAACGAGAACTGGGACCCGAAGACCGACCCGCTGCGCAAGCAGCTGCCGGACAAGATCGTCGTCAAGCTGAAGGTCAACCCGGAGACGGTCGACCAGGACGTCCTCGCGGGCAACGCGATCGACCTCGGCGGCACGGGCGTCCAGGCGGCGACCCAGGCCAAGATCCTCAACGACTCGTCGATGAAGGCCAACACGGACAACACCTACGGTGGCCGTCTCGTGTACCTGGCGATCAACACCACGGTGAAGCCGTTCGACAACGTCGCCTGCCGCAAGGCCGTGCAGTACGCGATCGACAAGGTCTCGGTGCAGACCGCCGAGGGCGGCCCGATCCGCGGTGAGATCGCCTCCACCGTCCTCCCGCCGGACATCCCGGGCTACGCCAAGGCGGACGCCTACGCGACCGCGGGCAACAAGGGCGACGCCGCCAAGGCCAAGGAGCAGCTGAAGGCCTGCGGCAAGACGGCGATCACCACCAACATCTCCGCGCGCAGCGACCGTCCGCAGGAGATCGACGCCGCCACGGCGATCATCGCCTCGCTGAAGAAGGTCGGCATCAACGCCAACCTGAAGCAGTTCCCGTCGGGCAAGTACTTCACCGACTACGCGGGCGTCCCGAAGTTCACCCAGCAGCAGAACATCGGTCTGATGATGATGCAGTGGGGCGCCGACTGGCCGTCCGGCTACGGCTTCCTGCAGCAGATCCTCAACGGCAAGGCCATCAGCCAGTCCGGCAACACGAACCTGTCGCAGTACAACGACAAGGACGTCAACGCCCTGCTGGAGAAGGCCATCGCGACTCAGGACACCACCGAGCGCAACAGCCTCTACACCCAGATCGACAAGAAGACCATGGACGACGCCGTGATCGTCCCGCTGGCCTACTTCAAGGTCCTGCTGGCCCGCCCGCAGAACGCCACCAACGTGGTCTCCACTGCGGCCTTCAGCGGTCAGTACGACTACCTCAACATCGGCACCACGAAGTAGCAGCCCCGGAAGGCAGGTGAAGGCATTGGCGCCCGCGGGTTCGTCACCCGCGGGCGCCGGCGCCGGCCCCCGTGATCTCGTACATCCTCCGCCGGACGTTCGCGGCAGTGATCCTGCTGTTGGTCGTCTCCGCGGTCACCTTCGCCATCTTCTTCCTGCTGCCACGGCTGGCCGGCCAGACCGCCGACCAGCTGGCTACGCAGTACCTGGGCAAGAGCCCGTCGAAGGCCGACATCCTCGCGGTCAAGCACAACCTCGGTCTGGACCAGCCCCTCTACGTCCAGTACTGGCACTTCATCAAGGGGATCGTGGCCGGCGCCACCTATGACCTGGGTCCGACCACGGTGCACTGCAACGCACCGTGCTTCGGCTACTCCTTCAAGACCCACCAGGCGGTCTGGCCGGAGCTGACCTCCCGCATCCCGATCACCGGGTCGCTGGCCGCCGGCGCCGCCGTGCTGTGGCTGCTGTCGGGCGTGGCGGTCGGTGTCGTCTCCGCGCTCAAGCCCCGCTCGTTCTTCGACCGCGCGTTCATGGGCGTCGCCCTCGCCGGTGTCTCGCTGCCCATGTTCTTCACGGGCCAGCTGGCCATCCTGCTGTTCCGGGTCCAGTGGCCGATCTTCGGCCGCGACTACGTGCCGTTCACCGAGAACCCCTCGCAGTGGGCCAACACGCTGTTCCCCGCCTGGTGTTCGCTGGCGCTGCTGTACTCCGCCATCTACGCCCGGCTCACCCGCTCGGGCATGCTCGAGACGATGAACGAGGACTTCATCCGCACCGCCCGCGCCAAGGGCCTGCGCGAGCGCAAGGTCGTCGTCCGGCACGGACTGCGGGCCGCGCTCACCCCGATCATCACCGTCTTCGGCATGGACCTCGGTCTGCTGCTCGGCGGCGCCGTGATCACCGAGTACGTGTTCTCGCTGCACGGCGTGGGCGAGTACGCGGTGCAGGGCATCACCGACAACGACCTGCCCAAGATCCTCGGCGTGACCCTGCTCGCCGCCTTCTTCGTCGTCATCGCAAATCTCCTGGTGGACCTGCTCTACGCGGCCGCCGACCCGCGGGTGAGGCTCTCGTGACCGAACTCTCCAAGACCGGCGCCGCAGTGAGCGAGCCGGCCGCCACCGAGAAGGATTCCAAGGCCTTCCTCGACGTCCGCGACCTCAAGGTGCACTTCCCCACCGACGACGGCGTGGTCAAGTCCGTCGACGGGCTCAGCTTCAAGCTGGAGAAGGGCAAGACCCTCAGCGTGGTCGGCGAGTCCGGCTCCGGCAAGTCGGTCACCTCGCTGGCCGTCATGGGCCTGCACCGGCTCGGCGCCCGCGGCAAGAACGTCCGGATGTCCGGCGAGATCTGGCTGGACGGCAAGGAACTGGTCTCCGCCGGCCCGGACGAGGTGCGCAAGCTGCGCGGCCGCGAGATGGCGATGATCTTCCAGGACCCGCTGTCCGCGATGCACCCGTACTACACGGTCGGCAACCAGATCGTGGAGGCGTACCGCACCCACCACCAGGTCAGCAGGAAGGCCGCCCGGGCCCGGGCGATCGAGATGCTGGACCGGGTCGGCATCCCCGAGCCGGCCAAGCGCGCCGACTCCTACCCGCACGAGTTCTCCGGCGGTATGCGCCAGCGCGCGATGATCGCCATGGCGCTGGTCAACAACCCCGAGCTGCTGATCGCGGACGAGCCGACCACCGCCCTGGACGTGACCGTCCAGGCGCAGATCCTCGACCTGATCCGGGACCTGCAGAAGGAGTTCGGCTCCGCGGTCATCCTCATCACCCACGACCTCGGCGTCGTCGCCGAGATCGCCGACGACGTGCTGGTGATGTACGGCGGCCGGTGCGTGGAGCGCGGCCCGGTCGAGGAGATCTTCGAGCGGCCCCAGCACCCCTACACCTGGGGCCTGCTGGGCTCGATGCCGCGCATCGACCGCGAGACCTCCGAACGGCTCATCCCCGTCAAGGGCCAGCCGCCGAGCCTCATCAACGTCCCCTCGGGCTGCGCCTTCCACCCGCGCTGCCCCTACGCGGACCTCCCCAAGGGGAACGTCACCCGGACGGTGCGCCCCGAGCTGCAGCAGGTCGACGGCGGCCACTGGTCCGCCTGCCACCTCTCGCCGGAAGACCGTACGCGGATCTGGACCGAAGAGATTGCGCCGAAGCTGTGAGTGAGACGAACAAGACGGACGCCGCGGCCGAGGCCACCGCGCCGGAGCGGGGCGCGGCCGACGACCGCGAGGTGCTGCTCAAGGTCACCGGCCTGACCAAGCACTTCCCCATCAAGAAGGGCATCCTTCAGCGCCAGGTCGCCGCGGTGAAGGCGGTCGACGGCATCGACTTCGAGGTGCGCAAGGGCGAGACCCTGGGCGTCGTCGGCGAGTCGGGCTGCGGCAAGTCCACGATGGGCCGGGTGATCACCCGCCTCCAGGACCCGACCGGCGGCACGATCCACTTCGAGGGCCAGGACATCACCCGGCTGAACGCCGGTCAGATGCGCCCGCTGCGGCGGGACATCCAGATGATCTTCCAGGACCCGTACGGCTCCCTGAACCCGCGCCACACCATCGGCTCGATCGTCTCCGCGCCGTTCCGGCTCCAGGGCGTGACGCCCGAGGGCGGCGTGAAGAAGGAGGTCCAGCGGCTGCTGGAGCTGGTGGGCCTGAGCCCCGAGCACTACAACCGCTACCCGCACGAGTTCTCCGGCGGCCAGCGCCAGCGCATCGGCATCGCCCGCGCGCTCGCGCTCAAGCCGAAGCTGGTGGTGGCCGACGAGCCGGTGTCCGCGCTGGACGTGTCGATCCAGGCCCAGGTCGTGAACCTGATGGACGACCTCCAGGAGGAACTGGGCCTGACGTACGTGATCATCGCGCACGACCTGTCCGTCGTCCGGCACGTCTCGGACCGGATCGCGGTGATGTACCTCGGCAAGATCGTCGAACTTGCCGACCGGACCTCGCTGTACGAGGCGCCGATGCACCCGTACACCAAGGCGCTGATGTCGGCCGTGCCGGTGCCGGACCCGAGGCGCCGGGGGCAGAAGAGCGAGCGCATCCTGCTCAAGGGCGACGTGCCCTCGCCGATCGCCCCGCCGAGCGGCTGCCGCTTCCACACCCGGTGCTGGAAGGCGACGGAGATCTGCAGGACGACCGAGCCGCAGCTGGTGGAGCTGAAGCCGGGGCAGCGGGTGGCGTGCCACCACCCGGAGAACTTCGCCGACCAGGCCCCGCAGGACACCGTCCTGCTGTCGGCGGCGAAGGAGGCGGCGGAGCTGGTCTCGGAGGAGGCCCTGGCCAAGTCCGCCGAGACGTCGGCGGCGGTGGCCGCGGCCGAACTGACCCCGGCCGCCGAGGCGTCCCCGGCCACCGAGGCGTCCGCGACCGAGCCCGCGACCGAGGCGCCGGTCGAGGCCCCGGCCGACGACGAGGCCGAGGCCCCGGCGGAGGCCACGAAGGCTCAGGCCACGGAGAAGGCGGCGGCGGCCGAGGCCCCGGCCGGGTCCGGGGCCACCGAGGAGAAGGCCGTGGACGCCGCCAAGGCGGAAGCCGCCACCGAGGCGAAGACCGAGCCGGTGGCGGACGAGTCCGCCGACGGCGACGCCCCGGCCGGGACCCCGGCCGACAAGGCCGCGCCCGCGGCTGCGGCGCAGCCCGCCGGCGACGCCCCGGCGAAGTCGGCCGAGGCGGACGCTTCTGCCGACGCCGAACCGGAGGCGGCCCCGGCCGACGAAGCCGCGCCCGCGCCCGCGAGCGCGGCCGAGGCCACGGGCGGCGACGAGCCCGAGGCGGAGCCGGCGACCGGGACGGAGGCTGCGGACGTGGCCCCGGCCGAGGACGAGGCGAAGCCCGCCTCGGCCGTCGCCGAGCCCGAGCCCGCCGAGGCCGCGAAGAAGACCGTGGCCGAGAAGACCGCCGCCAAGAGGACCGTGGCCGGGAAGTCCGCCGCCAAGAAGACCGCCGCCGCCAAGAAGCCCGCCGCCGAGGACGCGCAGCCGGCCGAGGGCGGCGACGGAGAAGACGGCGGCAGCGCGCGTCAGGAGTGATCCTCGACTGAGGCATGACAAGTTGGCAAAGTCATGCACATGACCGAACGGGAGAGTGAAGAGTCGTCCCCGTACGTGCGATCCACCGATCGACGCACGCGCGAAGGGATGACCTCATGGCACTCTCCCGTTCGGCACGTCTGGGAGCCGTCGTCACCGCGGCGCTCTCCTTCCTGACCGTCGCCGCCTCCCGCGCCCCCATCCACGGCGCACCCGGCATCGGCGACCCCTACTTCCCCGAACTGGGCAACGGCGGCTTCGACGCCCGCCACTACGCCCTCGACATCGCCTACGACCCGGCCACCGGCCGCCTCGACGGCCGTACCACCCTCACCGCCCGCGCCACGGACGACCTCGCCTCCTTCGACCTGGACCTCCAGCAGCTCACGGTTACGAGCGTCGAGGTGGACGGCAGACGCGCGCGGTTCACCCGCGACGGCGACGAGCTGCGCGTCACCCCGCGCCAGGCGCTGCGCAAGCACCGCGACTTCGAGGTCACCGTCACCTACGGCGGGGTGCCCCAGCCGCTGAGCGGCCCCATCGTCTTCGGCTCGAAGTACGGCTGGATGAAGACCGCGGACGGCGTCTTCGTCGCCTGCGAGCCCAACGCCGCCTCCACCTGGTTCCCCTCCAGCGACCACCCCTCCGACAAGGCGACCTACGACATCCGCATCAAGGCCCCCAAGGGCCTGACCGGCGTGTCCAACGGCAAGCTGGTCTCGACGTACGACCGGGGCGGCTCGACGTACACCCACTGGCGCGAGAGCCGGCCCATGGCCACCTATCTCGCCACCGCCACCATCGGCAAGTTCGACGTGCGCACCGGGAAGACCCCCTCCGGCATACCGATCTACGTGGCCGTCGACCCCGTGCTGAAGAACAGCAACAGCGTCGACGTGTACGCCGTCACCGCCGCGGCCACCGACTACTGGTCGAAGGTGTTCGGGCCGTACCCGTTCGAGGAGACCGGCGCGATCGTCGACGACATGCCGGAGGCCGGGTTCTCCCTGGAGGTGCAGAGCAAGCCGGCGTACTCGGCGGTGCGCAGCGAGACGACCATCGTGCACGAGCTGGCCCACCAGTGGTTCGGCGACTCGGTGTCCGTCGCGCACTGGAAGGACATCTGGCTCAACGAGGGCTTCGCCACCTACGCACAGTGGCTGTGGGCCGAGCACCAGGGCGCCCGCACCGCGCACGACGCCTTCCGCGCCGCCTACGACTCCCTCCCCGCCGACAGCTCCTTCTGGCAGATCAAGGTGGCCGACCCGCAGCGGGACACGATGTTCGCCTCCGCCGTCTACAACCGCGGCGCGATGACGCTCCAGGCGCTGCGCGAACGCATCGGCGACAAGGCGTTCTTCAAGCTGCTCCCGGCCTGGACCAAGGCGCACCGCTACGGCAACGCGAACACGTCCGAGTTCGTCCGCCTCGCCGAGCGCGTCTCGGGGCAGCGGCTGGACGGCCTGTTCGACACATGGCTGTACACGACGGGCAAACCCGCGCTCTAGCCCTGTAGGCCCCACCACGCCTTGCATCGCAAGGCGCACCCCGGATCCTGAGTAAGAATGTGGGGTGCTTCAGCAACTGTTCAGCCCCTCCGTCCAGCACAGCGTGGACATGGTCGGCATCTTCGTGTTCGCCATCTCCGGCGCGCTGCTGGCCGTCCGCAAGAACTTCGACGTCTTCGGCATCGCCGTCCTCGCCGAGGTGACCGCGCTGGGCGGAGGGCTGTTCCGCGACATCGTCATCGGGGCCGTGCCCCCGGCCGCCTTCACCGACCTCGGGTACTTCCTCACGCCGCTGCTGGCCACGGCCGTGGTCTTCTTCCTGCACCCGCACGTGGAGCGCATCCAGCGGGCGGTCTACGTCTTCGACGCGGCCGGCCTCGGCCTGTTCTGCGTCTCCGGGACGACGAAGGCGTACGACTACGGGCTCAGCCTCACCTCGTCGGCCACCCTCGGCCTGGCCACCGCGGTCGGCGGCGGCGTGCTGCGCGACGTGCTCGCCAACGAGGTGCCCTCGCTGCTGCGCTGGGACCGCGACCTGTACGCGGTCCCGGCGATCGTCGGCGCGACGATGGTGGTGCTGTGCATCCACTACGACGCGCTGAGCCCGCTGACCACCGCGCTGGCGGCGGTCACCGCGTTCGTCCTGCGCCTGCTCGCGATGAAGTACCACTGGCGAGCTCCGCGGGCGTGGAACCGGCGTTCGACCGTCCGGGAGGAGTAGCCGGGCCGTGCGGTGCGGCGGGGGAGCCGGGGCCCGGGCGCGGGCCGGCCGCCCTGCCGTCCAGCACCTCGGTCAGCCAGCGGAACGCCGTCGGCACCTGCGGCCGCCACAGCGCCATGGTGTGCCCGCCGGCGCTGCGCGGCAGGAACACCGGGCGCACGGTCGTCGGGGCCTTGGCGACCTGCGCGAGGGCCACCGCGGCCTCGTAGCCGTCGCCGGCCTCGCCGGACAGGTAGAGCGCGACGCGCGGCGGGGTGCGGGCCTCGCGCAGCAGGACGTAGGGGTTGTTCGCCCGGCGCAGCGCCACGCTCTGGGCGGCCAGCGAGTCGCGCTCGCCGATCGGGTCGTTGTAGCCGGACAGGCTGATCGCGGCCCGGTAGCGGTCGGGGTGGGCGACGGCGAGCTTGGCGGCGCAGTGGGCGCCGGCCGAGTAGCCGGCGGCGGCCCAGCCGTCCGGGGCGGGCAGGGCGCGGAAGTTGTCCGTGACCATCTTGGGCACGTCGATGCTCAGCCAGCTGTCGGCGTTGACGGTGCCGGGGATGTTGGCGCAGCCGGTGTCGGCCTTGGCGATCAGGTTGGTGCGCGGGGAGACCAGGATGAAGGGGGCGACCCGGCCGGCGCGCATCAGCGGCTCCAGCTGCTCGTGCACGTGCATCGACCCGAACCAGGCCTTCGCCGAGCCGGGGTAGCCGGACAGCAGCTCGACCACCGGGAACTTCCTGTCCCGGTAGGCGGGGTCGTCGTACTGCGGCGGCAGCCAGACGTAGACCTCCGCGTCCACGCCCGAGACCCGGCCCTTGAGCCGGGTGACGCGGACCCCGCCGGCCGCGTGCATCCCGGGGCCGTCGGCCCGGCCGAAGTCCTGCCTCACCTTGGGCAGTTTCCGGTAGGCGATGCCGCCGGTGCCGTCGGCGCCGAGGTCGGCGGCCTTGCGCACATGGTCGCCGGTGCCGAGCAGGTCGGCCCAGTCGTCGTACAGGTTGTTGGCGTTGTTGACCAGGACGAAGACCAGGGTGACGGCCGTGGCCTGGGTGAACAGCAGCATCAGCGCGCGCACCGCGGCGCGCAGCGGGCGGGGGCCGCGCAGCCGCGTCCACAGCAGGAACGGCAGGGCCAGCGCGACCGCGGCCAGCGCGACGGTCGTGTACAGGAACGCGGTCCCGGTGAGGCTCATGTCCCTCCAGAGGGGATTTCGGGTCGTCCGGTCACGCGCGAGTGCGGAGACTTACCAGGACATTGCCGAAATCTCACCCGGGGCGACGGAGGTGTTCACCTGACCGCAACAAGCAAAGCTACCGCTTAGTATTTTCCTGTTGTACGGTTCGGTCATGTCACAAGCAGCCTCCGCCCCGGCCGCGCGGGCCACCGTCGGCGACAGCGAGTTCGACCGGGACACCGCGGTCGCCCGACGCGCCCCGGGCGTGTACGACATCGACCTCTCCGCCGGCTGGACGATCATCAACGCCGTCAACGGCGGCTATCTGCTCGCCGTCCTCGGCCGCGCGCTCGCGGACGCCCTGCCGCACCCGGACCCGTTCACCGTCTCGGCCCACTACCTGACCGCGTCGCGGCCCGGCCCGGCCGTCGTGCGCACCGACGTGGTCCGCACCGGCCGCACCCTCTCCACCGGCCAGGCCTCCCTCTTCCAGTACGACGACGACGGCCGGGAGGTGGAGCGCATCCGCGTCCTCGCCTCCTACGGCGACCTGGCCGCGCTGCCCGACGACGTGCGCACCACCGCCGAGCCGCCCGCGATCCCGCCGGTCGAGCAGTGCTTCGGCCCGGAGGACGGGCCCGCCCCGGTCGAGGGCAGCTCGGCCATCGCCGACCGCCTGATGCTCAAGCTGGACCCGGCCACCCTCGGCTGGGCGCTCGGCGCGCCCTCCGGCAAGGGCGAGATGCGGGCCTGGTTCGGGCTCGCCGACGGCCGCGACCCCGACCCGCTCTCCCTGCTGCTCGCGGTGGACGCGCTGCCGCCGACCGCCTTCGAACTCGGCCTCAAGGGCTGGGTGCCGACCGTCGAGCTGACCGTCCACGTCCGCTGCCGCCCGGCCCCCGGCCCGCTGCGGATCTCCATCACCACCCGCAACCTCGCCGGCGGCTTCCTGGAGGAGGACGCCGAGGTCTGGGACAGCGCCGACCGGCTGGTGGCGCAGTCCCGCCAGCTCGCCCGCGTCCGGCTCGGCCGGGACTGAACGCACGCCGGCGCCCGCGCCCCGGGCCGCGAGGACGGCTCCTCGCGGCCCGGGGCGTCAGTCGAGCCAGTGCCGGCGGCCGATGCTGATCAGCCGCAGCTGCCGGGTGGCGAGCCGCGTGACCCGCTCGCGCTCGGGCGACGGCGCGGGCGGCGCCTCCAGGAACAGCGAGGCGGTGACCAGCATCTGGTCGACGTAGAGATGGGCCAGCATGAGCAGGTCGTCCTCGCTCCAGCCCGCCGACTGCGGGTCCTTGGCCAGCTCGTCGCGCACCTCCCGGGCGAACCGGGCCAGTTGCTCCTGGATCGCCTCCCGCACCGGCTGCACCCCGCCGTGCCGCTCGCGGGCGATGAAACGCACATGGGCGGGGAACGCGTCCACATGACGGGCGATCAGCCCGACGGCGCGCGCGATGCGCTCCTCGCTGTCGTCCACCTCGGACACCGTCGTCCGGATCATCGGGTGCAGGCCGCCCAGCGCCTCCTCGACCAGCGCCACCCCCAGGTCCGCCGTGCTGTGGAAGTGCCGGTAGAAGGCGGTCGGGGCGACGCCGACGGCGCGGGTGACCTCGCGCAGACCCAGGCTGCTCAGGCTCTGCTCCTCCAGCAGGCCCAGGGCCGCGTCCAGCAGCGCCCGCCGGGTCTTCAGCTTCTGCGCCTGCCGCACGCCGAGAGTGTGACTCATGCCATGCAGTTAACAACTGTTCTCCGGAATTTCCAAGCGATCGCGCACGCTAGACTCGATAGTCAGTGAACAACTGTTACTACAAGCGTTCACCGTACGTTCCCGGGTGCGCCGCCCGCTCCCGGGAGAACGCTGGAGGGGGATTCCGTCCCATGCTGTTCCTCGTCGCCGCACTGCTGCTGTTCGGGGTGACCCTGGGCACCGTGGCCCACGCGCCGCTCGGCCTGAGCGCCGCGGCCGCCGTGGTCATCGCCGTCTGGCTGGGGATCTTCGCGCTCCGCGAGCGCCACACCCGCCGGCGCGGCCCGTCCCACTGACCCCGCGCACCGACCGACGCGGCGCCCCCGGGCGTACCGCTCCGGCGGTCCGCACCAGGGCAGACCGACCGTCCGACCGTAGGGAGCACGCACCATGCACCTCACCGCACCGGCCACCCGCAGCACCGGACTGCACGACGCCGACGGCGCCGCCGTCGCGTCCTTCGTCCTCGGCCTGCTCGGCCTGCTCGTCCTCAACGTCGTCCTCGGCCCCATCTCCATCGCGCTGGCCGCCGTCGCCCTGTGGCGCGGCACGCACCGCCGCGGCCGCGCCCTGCTCGGCCTCTCCCTCGGCGTCGCCGACCTCCTGGTCCTCGCCGCCTTCATGCACGCCGACCACACGGTGTCCTGGGGCTTCTAGGGCCTCTCGTCCGGATCGGGCCGGATCCGGACGGAAGACCCTGGCCGCCGCGTCCCCGGACCCGCGCCCGCCGCCCGGCCGCGGCCGGGGCGGCGGAGACTCGGCGCGACCGCGCCCCGGGGCCAGGGCGGGGCGCCCCGTAGAATCGGGCGCACCATGGCTTACCTCGACCACGCCGCGACCACGCCGATGCTCCCCGAGGCGGCAGAGGCGATGACCGCCGCGCTGGCCGTCACCGGCAACGCCTCCTCCCTGCACGCGTCCGGCCGCCGGGCCCGCCGAACGGTCGAGGAGTCCCGCGAGACCCTCGCCGAAGCCCTCGGCGCGCGCCCCAGCGAGATCGTCTTCACCGCCGGCGGCACCGAGGCCGACAACCTCGCCGTCAAGGGCCTGTTCTGGTCCCGCCGCGCCGCCGACCCGGCCCGCACCCGGGTCCTGGCCAGCCCCGTCGAGCACCACGCCGTCCTCGACGCCGTGCACTGGCTCGGCGAACACGAGGGCGCCACCGTCGAGTACCTCCCCGTCGACTCCTACGGCCGCGTCCACCCCGAAGCGCTGCGCGAGGCCGTCGCCCGCGACCCCGCCGACGTCGCCCTGGCCACCGTCATGTGGGCCAACAACGAGATCGGCACCGTCCAGCCGGTGCGCGAACTGGCCGAGGCCGCCGCCGAGTTCGGCGTCCCGCTGCACGCCGACGCGGTCCAGGCCGTCGGCCAGGTCCCGGTCGACTTCGCGGCCTCGGGACTCGCCGCGATGACCGTCTCCGGCCACAAGATCGGCGGCCCGTACGGCATCGGCGCCCTCGTCCTCGGCCGCGAGCACACCCCCGTGCCCGTGCTGCACGGCGGCGGCCAGGAACGGCACGTGCGCTCCGGCACCCTCGACGTGCCCGCCATCGCCGCGTTCGCCGTGGCCGGCCGGCACGCCGCCGAGCACCGCGAGCGGTTCGCCCGGGAGATCGGGGCGCTGCGCGACCAGCTGATCGCCGCCGTCCGCGACGCGGTCCCCGACGCGATCCTCAACGGCGACCCCGCACCCGGGGGACGCCTCCCGGCCAACGCCCACTTCACCTTCCCCGGCTGCGAGGGCGACTCCCTGCTGCTTCTGCTGGACGCCCAGGGCATCGAGTGCTCCACCGGCTCCGCCTGCACCGCCGGCGTCGCCCAGCCCAGCCACGTCCTCCTCGCCATCGGCACCGACCCGGACCTCGCCCGCGGCACGCTGCGCTTCTCCCTCGGCCACACCTCCACGCAGGCGGACGTGGAGGCGGTCGCCAAGGCCATCGCCCCGGCGGTGGAACGGGCCCGGGCGGCGGGGCTCAGCTGAACAGGGCCTGACCAGGTCAGACTTTGACGGGGCTCGGCACCGGCCGTCCACCCGGCGCGCTGCCGGGGGCTCGCCTCCGGGAACCGGGACTGGCGCTCACCTGCTGCGGGAAGGCTCCCGCGAGGGCGGGACCGGTCAGCCGGCGGCCTCACCGGCCCCGGCGGCCCTGCCGGGCCCCGACGGCGTCCCGGACCTCGCCCCCGAAGCCGTGCCGGCCCCCGACGGCGACGGCGTCGGGGAGTCCGGCGGCGCCGCCCGCACCAGGCGCAGATACCGGGCCCAGTCCCAGTGCGGCCCCGGGTCCGTGTGGTCCGTGCCCGGCACCTCCACGTGCCCGATGATGTGCTCCCGGTCGACGGGCATGCCGTAGCGCCGGCAGATCTGCGCGGTCAGCCGCGCCGACGCGGCGTACATCGCGTCCGTGAAGGACGACGCGTCGTCCACGTAGCCCTCGTGCTCGATGCCGACGCTGCGCTCGTTGTACGCGCGGTTGCCCGCGTGGAAGGCCACGTCCAGCTCGCGGATCATCTGCGTGATCCGCCCGTCCCGGCGCACTATGTAGTGCGCGGCGGCCCGGTGCCCCGGGTCCTGGAACGCCTTGACCGCGCTCGCGAATCCGCCCTGTGTGACATGGACGACGACCCGGTCGATCGGATAGTCGTCCGGGCGGTCCGCCTCCCGGTAGTTGGCCGGCGAGGCCGCCACCCAGCGGGCGCCGCCGAAGTCCACCGCGCCCGCGACCCGCGGCCGCTGCGCGCCGGGCAGCTTCCACCAAAGCCGCGACAGCGCGTCGTGCCCCAGCGCGACCCCGCCCGCGACCGCCGCGGCCCCGCCGACGAGCAGGGCCCTGCGCCGCACGTGCCGGTCCGGGCCGCTCCCGGCGCCCTTGTTCTCCCCCATGCGCTCTGCAACGGATAACCGGCCGCCGTCGTTCCCGCGTCCCCCGTACCCTGTAGAGGCTATGACTGAGACCTCGCAGCGCCCCCGCCCCCTCCGCGTCCTCGCCGCCATGTCGGGCGGCGTCGACTCCGCCGTCGCCGCCGCGCGCGCCGCGGAAGCCGGCCACGACGTCACCGGCGTCCACCTCGCGCTCTCCGCGAACCCGCAGTCCTTCCGCACGGGCGCGCGGGGCTGTTGCACCATCGAGGACTCGCGCGACGCCCGCCGCGCCGCCGACGTGATCGGCATCCCGTTCTACGTCTGGGACCTCGCCGACCGCTTCCGAGAGGACGTCGTCGAGGACTTCGTCGCCGAGTACGAGGCCGGCCGCACCCCCAACCCCTGCCTGCGCTGCAACGAGAAGATCAAGTTCGCCGCGCTGCTGGACAAGGCGCTCGCGCTCGGCTTCGACGCGGTGTGCACCGGCCACTACGCCAAGGTGGTCGTCGGCGAGGACGGCGTCCGCGAGCTGCACCGCGCCTCCGACATGGCCAAGGACCAGTCCTACGTCCTCGGCGTGCTGGACGAGAAGCAGCTCGCGCACGCGCTGTTCCCGCTCGGCGACACGGTCACCACCAAGGAGGAGATCCGCGCGGAGGCCGAGCGGCGCGGCCTGGCCGTCGCCAAGAAGCCCGACTCGCACGACATCTGCTTCATCGCCGACGGCGACACCCAGGGCTTCCTCGCCCGCCGCCTCGGCAAGGCGGAGGGCGACATCGTGGACGAGACCGGCGCGGTCGTTGGCACCCACGAGGGCGCGTACGGCTTCACCATCGGCCAGCGCAAGGGCCTGCGCATCGGCACCCCGGCCCCCGACGGCAAGCCCCGCTACGTCCTGGACATCTCCCCGGTCACCAACACGGTGACGGTCGGCCCGGTCGCCGCCCTCGACGTGGAGGCCCTCACCGCGATCCGGCCCCGCTGGTGCGGCGCGGCCCCCACCGGCCCCGGCGCCTACACCGCCCAGCTGCGCGCCCACGGCGGCGAGAGCGAGGTCACCGCCGAACTCGTGGACGGCGAGCTGCGCGTCACCTTCACCGAGCCGGTCCGCGGCGTCGCCCCCGGCCAGGCGATCGTCCTGTACGACGGCACCCGCGTGGTGGGCTCGGCGACGATCGCCTCGACGCGACGGGCGACGGCCGGGGCGGCCTGAGACGTGTGTTCCGGGGCGGCCTGAGACCTGTGTTCCCGGGCGGCCCGCGGCCGGTGATCAGCGGGCGGCGGTGTCCTCCGCCGCCTGCTTGATCCCGGCGAGCGTCGCCTCCATGCCCTTGCCCAGCTCGTCCAGGCGGTAGGCGACGATCGCCTCCTCGCGCTCGGGGGTGCGCTCGATGAACGCGCTCAGGCCCGAGCGGCCGGGACCGATCGTCACCGACTGGCGCAGCACGGTGCCGCCCTCGGGGGCGGGGGAGAGGGCGAAGGACCAGGCGGCCATCCGGTCCGCGGGACCCTCGGAGGCCTTGCCGAACCGTCCGTCGACGTCGAGGACGCACCAGGTGAGCGTCCGCCCGGGCACGTACTCGGTGATCTCGGAGACGGTCCGCCACTCGCCGTTGAGGGGGTGCCGGTTGTGGCCGGCGTAGCGGACGCCCACCGCCGGTCCGGTGGCCCCGTCGCACCACTCCACCCGCTCCAGCTCGGGACTCCAGCGGGTCATCGCCTCCACATCGGCCACGATCTTCCACACCCGTGCGGGATCGGCGGCGACGCGCACCTCGCGGTGGGTGGTCGGCTGGTCGGCGTAACGCATGGCGGCTCCCCGTACGGGCGCGGTCGCACGCCGCGCCCGCGCAGGAGTCTAGGGCGGCCAAGTGGGGCCGGTGGGTGTGGAGTTGGTTACAGCCCGCCCGGACCCGCCGACGCAGGGACGCTCACCGCCGTCCGCCGTCGCACGGTCGCTCACCGCCGGTCCGTCGCGCGGGGCGCCTGCCGCGCGTCCGGCGGGCGGGGGTCGGGGCGGTCCGCCGCCCGGGGCCTCCCCGGCCGGTCCGTCGCGCGGGCGCCCACGAACGGCCGCGCGCGGCCACGCACGCCCACGAGCGGCCGCCCACGAGCGCCCACGAGCGGCGCCGCGCGGGCTCCCACGCGGCGGCCGTTCACCGCGCGAAGAACTCCGCCAGCTCCGGAGCCAGGATGTCCGGATCGACCATGTGCGTCTGGTCCGCCAGGCAGCGGTACGCGCCCCCGGGGGCCGCCTCGGCCGTCGCGCGGGCCGCCTCCTGGAGCCAGGCCGGGCTCGCGCCGCCCGCCAGGGCCAGCACGGGGACCTCGATCCCGGCCAGTTCCCGGACCGGGACCCGACCGCCCGCCATCACCGCGTCGTCGTAGGCGAGGGTCGGCGCGATCGCCTCCATGTCCGGCCACATGGGCGAGGTGCGGGCGTTGGCGATGATCTCGGGGGCCAGCCCGGTCAGGGACAGGAACAGCGCCACCGCGTCCCCGCGCCGCCCCTCGCCCAGCGCCTCGGCGAGCCGCGCGGTGTACTCGGCGCGCTGCGCCGCGTCCTCGTCCGACAGCGCGAACGGGGGCTCGTACACCGCGACCCGCGTCACCGGCAGCCCGCTCGCCGCCGCCCGCAGGACGAGCGCGGCGCCCGACGAGACGCCGTACAGCGCCGCCCTGCCGCCCGCCGCCTCCACCAGCGCCGCGAGGTCCTCCACCTCGCGCTCGACCGCGTACGGCGCCGTGTCGCCGCTCGCACCGCGCCCCCGGCGGTCGGGGACCAGGACGTCGAAGCGGTCGGCGAGGCGCGCGGCCAGCGGCGCCAGCGTCGCGCCCGTGGACATCGCCCCGCTCACCAGGACGACCGCGGGACCGTCGCCGCCGCGGGTGTACGCGAGGGGCGTGCCGTCGCGTGAGGTGACCTTCTTCTCCATGGCCGTCTCCCTGCCCTTCTCCGTCTCCGGGCAGACTGCCACGCCGGGCCGGACTCATCGGGGAGGCGGCGAGGGGCCGGGCGCACGGGTCCCGGCATACGGGGCCGGGGCGCCCGGATTCAGCCGCTCGCGCGGCCTCGGCGGTCGCTCGCACCGCCTCCGCGGTCGCTCATATCGCCTCCGCCGTCGCTCACACCACTTCCGTGTCGTAGAAGCACAGGTGGTCCTTGATCGCCGCCACGTCCGGCTTCGGCTCGGGGTACGCCCACACCAGGTCCGGCGCGTCCGGCAGCGACCAGTAGGACGCGTCGCCCTTGAAGGGGCAGTGGGTGTGCGTCCCGGAGGGCGTCAGCAGATCGAGGCGGACGTCCTCGGGCGGCAGGTAGTAGCGCGGCGGACAGCCGGTCTCGCGCAGCACGAGGGGGCGGCGGCTCTCCGCCAGGACCTGCCCGTCGCGCACCACGCGCACGTGCTCGTCGCTCGGCTCGACGGTGATCGTGTGTCCTCGGGTCTCTCGGGTCATACCAGGGGCAGCACCGGCCGGCCCCCGCATCTTCCCGTGTGCCGTACACCTACCCGCCCCGCGTACCGTGGCCGCATGAACATCTGCGTCTTCCTCTCCGCCGCCGACCTCGACGACCGCTACACCCGCCCCGCGCGCGACTTCGCCCGGCTGCTCGGCAAGGGCGGGCACACCCTGGTGTGGGGCGGCTCCGACAGCGGGCTGATGAAGGTCGTCGCGGACGGCGTGCAGGAGGCGGGCGGGCGGCTCGTCGGCGTGTCGGTGGAGTTCCTGTCGGCCAAGGCGCGGCCCGGCGCCGACGAGATGGTCATCGCACCGGACCTCGCCGAGCGCAAGCGGCTGCTGCTGGAGAAGGCCGACGCGGTGGTGATCATGGTGGGCGGCACCGGCACCCTGGACGAGGCCACCGAGATCCTGGAGCTGAAGAAGCACGGCCGGACCGAGAAGCCGGTGGTGCTGCTGAACACCGCGGGCTTCTACGACGGCCTGCGCGAGCAGTTCCGCCGGATGGAGGAGGAGGGCTTCCTGCCCCGCCCCCTGGCCGAGCTGGTGTTCTTCGCCGACGAGCCGGCCGCCGCCCTCGCCTACCTGGAGGAGTCCCTGAACGCCGCCTGAGGCGCGGGTGCGAGCATGGCGGCATGGCTACACACGTGATCACCGGAGCCGGCTCCGGCATCGGCGCGGCCGTCGCCCGCCGCCTGCACGCGCGCGGGGACGCACTCGTGCTGCACGCGCGCGACGCGGGCCGCGCCAAGGAACTGGCGGCCGAGTTCCCCGGCGCGCGCACCCTCGTCGGCGACCTCGCCGACCCGGACCGGCTCAGCTGGGCCTTCTCCCACCAGACGCTCCCCGAGCGGGTCGACTCCCTGCTGCACATCGCGGGCGTGGTGGACCTCGGCCCGGTCGGCGAGCTGACCCCCAAGGCGTGGCGCCACCAGCTCAACGTCAACCTGATCGCGCCCGCCGAGCTGACCCGCCACTTCCTGCCCCAGCTGCGCGCCGCACGCGGCCACGTCCTCTTCGTCAACTCCGGCGCCGGCCTGAACGCCAGCCCCGACTGGTCCGCGTACGCGGCCTCCAAGCACGGCCTGAAGGCGCTGGCCGACTCCCTGCGCCAGGAGGAGCACGGCAACGGCGTGCGCGTCACCTCCGTCTACCCGGGCCGCACCGCCAGCCCCATGCAGGCCAAGGTGCACCAGCAGGAGGGCAAGGAGTACGACCCGGACCGCTGGATCGACCCCGAGTCGGTGGCGACGACGATCCTGATGGCCCTCGACCTGCCGCGCGACGCGGAGGTCAACGACCTCACGGTCCGGCCGGGGCGCTGACCCGGACCCGGGGCTGCGTAGGCTGCCCCGGTGAGCGAAAACAGCCAGTTCCAGTTCGGCGCCGCGACCGGGGTCGGCTCGATGCCCGGCGGCGACGCCCGGGAGGCCGTCAAGACGGCCGCCGGGACGTTCGAGGACTTCCCCTTCCTGCCGGAGCTGCCCGCCCGCGGGCCCGGCGCCGACATGATCGGGCGCACCGCCGGAATGCTCGTCGAGCTGTACGCGCGCGTGGAGCCCAGCGGATGGCGGCTCGGCGACCGGCCGGGCCGGGACACCAAGCGGGCCCGCTCCTGGCTGGGGGAGGACCTGGACGCCCTGGAGGAGTTCACCCAGGGCCACCAGGGGCCGCTGAAGGTGCAGGCCGTCGGCCCCTGGACGCTCGCCGCCCACCTCGAACTGAGGAACGGCGAGGCCGCCCTCTCCGACGCCGGCGCCTGCCGCGACCTCGCCGCCTCCCTCGCCGAGGGCCTGCGGCTGCACCTGGCCGAGGTACGGCGGCGGGTGCCCGGCGCGCACGTCGTCCTGCAACTGGACGAGCCCTCCCTCACCGCCGTCCTGCGCGGCCAGGTCCGCACCGCCAGCGGTTACCGCACCCACCGCGCCGTGGACCGGCAGGTGGTCGAGGCGACGCTGCGCGACGTCGTCGGCGTGCACGACGGGGGGCCGGTCGTGGTCCACTCCTGCGCGCCGGACGTCCCCTTCGCGCTGCTGCGCCGGGCCGGCGCGGCGGGCGTCTCCTTCGACCTCTCGCTCGTCACCGAGCGCGACGACGAGGCGATCGGGGAGGCCGTGGAAGCCGGTACGCGGCTGTTCGCCGGTGTCGTCCCGGCCACGGACGGCCCGTTGTCAGACCCTGCCGGTAGCGTCATGGGTGTCAGGACGTTGTGGCGCAGGCTGGGGCTGCGACC
The DNA here is from genome assembly GCF_019890635.1 of Streptomyces sennicomposti. GTDB lineage: Bacteria > Actinomycetota > Actinomycetes > Streptomycetales > Streptomycetaceae > Streptomyces > Streptomyces sennicomposti. The sequence continues at coordinate 5,752 of NZ_JAIOAB010000066.1, read as the reverse complement.
GGGGCTTCTCGCGGAGACGGTGACGGTCACCCCGACGTGCGGTCTCGCGGGCGCTTCCCCCGCGTACGCGCGCGAGGCGCTCGCCCACTGCGTCCGGGCGGCGAGATCCCTCGCGGACAACCCAGAGTAACGGGAGGACGACACGGTGGCCGGCGACAAGCAGCAAGCGGAGACAGCGGTGCCCGCCGAGGCCCGCGAGGAGCACGCGCGGCTCGCGGAGCAGGTCGAGGAGCACCGCTTCCGGTACTACGTCAAGGACGCGCCGGTCATCAGCGACGCCGACTTCGACCGCCTCCTGCGCTCCCTGGAGGCCCTGGAGGAGCGCTACCCCGAGCTGCGCACGCCCGACTCGCCGACCCAGAAGGTCGCCGGGTCGTACGAGACGGAGTTCACCGCGGTCGAGCACCGCGAGCGGATGCTCTCCCTGGACAACACGTTCAACGACGAGGATCTCGCCGCCTGGGTCGACCGGATCGCCCGGGAGCTGGGCGAGCAGGAGTACCACTTCCTGTGCGAGCTGAAGGTCGACGGCCTCGCCGTCAACCTGACGTACGAGCACGGCCGGCTGACCCGCGCGGCCACCCGCGGCGACGGCCGCACCGGCGAGGACATCACGCCCAACGTCCGCACCATCGCCGAGATCCCCGACCGGCTGCACGGCGACAAGGTGCCCGACCTGGTCGAGATCCGCGGCGAGGTCTACTTCCCGATGGCGGGGTTCGAGGAGCTGAACGCCCGTCTGGTCGAGGCCGGCGACAAGCCCTTCGCCAACCCGCGTAACGCGGCGGCCGGTTCGCTGCGCCAGAAGGACCCGCGCGTCACCGCCACCCGCCCCCTGCACATGGTCGTCCACGGCATCGGCGCCCTGGAGGGGTACGAAGGCCTGACCCGCCTGTCCGAGGCGTACGACCTGCTGAGCACCTGGGGCCTGCCCACCTCCCCGCACAACCGGGTGGTGGACGGCCTCGACGGCATCCGCGACTTCATCGCCTATTACGGCGAGCACCGGCACTCCGTGGAGCACGAGATCGACGGCGTCGTCGTCAAGCTCGACGAGATCCGCCTCCAGGGCCGCCTCGGCTCCACCGCGCGCGCCCCGCGCTGGGCCATCGCCTACAAGTACGCGCCCGAGGAGGTCAACACCAAGCTCCTCAACATCCGCGTGGGCGTCGGCCGCACGGGCCGCGTCACGCCGTACGCGCAGGTCGAGCCGGTCACCGTCGCCGGCTCGGAGGTCGAGTTCGCCACCCTGCACAACCAGGACGTCGTCAAGGCCAAGGGCGTCCTCATCGGCGACACCGTCGTGCTGCGCAAGGCCGGCGACGTCATCCCGGAGATCCTCGGTCCGGTGGCCGACCTGCGCGACGGCAGCGAGCGCGAGTTCGTGATGCCGGGCGAGTGCCCCGAGTGCGGGACGCCGCTGCGGCCCATGAAGGAGGGCGACGTCGACCTGCGCTGCCCCAACGCCCGCACCTGCCCGGCCCAGTTGCGCGAGCGCCTGTTCTACCTCGCGGGCCGCAAGGCGCTCGACATCGAGCACTTCGGCTACGTCGCCGCCGCCGCCCTCACCAAGCCGCTGGAGCCCGCCGAACCGCCGCTGCGGGACGAGGGCGACCTGTTCGACCTCACCGTCGAGCAGTTGCTGCCCATCAAGGCGTACGTCCTCGACCAGGACAGCGGGCTGCCCAAGCGCGACCCGAAGACCGGCGAGGAGAAGATCGCCACCGTCTTCGCCAACCAGCAGGGCGAGCCCAAGAAGAACGCCCTGGCGATGCTGGAGAACATCGCCGCCGCCAAGCAGCGCCCGCTGGCCCGCGTGCTCACCGGCCTGTCGATCCGTCATGTCGGCCCGGTCGCCGCCGAGGCGCTGGCCCGCGAGTTCCGCTCCATCGACCGCATCGAGCAGGCGAGCGAGGAGGAACTGGCGAACACCGAGGGCGTGGGCCAGATCATCGCGGCCTCCCTCAAGGAGTGGTTCGCCGAGGAGTGGCACCAGGAGATCATCCGCAAGTGGCGGGCCGCGGGCGTGCGCATGGAGGAGGAGGGCCCCGGCGAGGACGAGGGGCCGCGCCCGCTGGAGGGCCTCACCGTCGTGGTCACCGGCACCCTGGAGCACTTCACCCGGGACGGCGCCAAGGCGGCGCTGCAGAGCCTGGGCGCGAAGGTGACCGGCTCGGTGTCCAAGAAGACGTCCTTCGTGGTCGTCGGCGACAACCCCGGCTCCAAGTACGACAAGGCGATGCAGCTGAAGGTGCCCGTCCTGGACGAGACGGGTTTCGGCGTCCTGCTGGACCAGGGCCCGGACGCGGCGGCGCAGGCCGCGCTGCCGGCCGAGGAGCAGGGGGAGCAGGCGGAGCAAGGGGAGTAAGGGGGCGCGGCGGGCGCCCGGCCGGGGAGCGACGAGAGTCGTGCAACCGGCCGCGGAGCGAAGGGAGTTGCCCTCCCGGCCGGGCGAAGCCGGTCGTGCTCCCGGGTGGGCGGCGGCCGGTGTCGCGCCTCCGGCCGGAGGCGGAGTCACACGTGCGGCCGGCCCGGTGGCGGTGTCCGACGTCATACGTGCCGCCGGGACGGTGTCCTGAGTCACCGCCGGGCGACGGCGTCCCAGGTCATACGTGCGGCCGCGGCCTCGGCGGCCGGCTCCGTACGCACCGCCCCCGAGGTGGCCGAAGTCGTACCCCGTGACCGGCGGGTAGCGGTTGAAGGCCACGCGTACGGCGCATATCAGATGCATACGGGTGGCCGGGGCGCATTCGGGCAACCGTCGACGACCGCTGCCCGTGGAAGCCTTCCGCGGCCTACTGTTGAGGTGTGCGCCCGCCGTGTCCGGCCGCGGTCGGGGCATCCCCGTGCTCCGACGAGCGCGTGGAAGGGTTTTTCCGGCGCGGTGCCGGTGCGGGCCGAAGGGGCGCCGCACCGGGGCCGCGTGGTGTGGGCACCGCCGGCTGTGAGAGGGACGGGAATGGAACCGACCGAGAGCGCCGCCCCGCACTCACGGCTGCGCCGGGTGACCGGCGCATGGCGAGGGTGCCTGAGGCGGACGGGGGAGCGTTCGGGCGCCGACCAGCACACGGGGCGCGCGGTCCTGCCCGCACGCCCCGCCGCGCACCACACCGTCGCGGAGACACGGCCCCGCCCGGCGCCGGCCCGCGCGACGGCCGCCGGTCCGCCCGGCGCCGGCCCCCGGCCCGGACGGCGTGCGCCGCGGGCCGCACTGCCCCCGGCGGTCGTCACCGCGGCCGCCCTCGTCCTCGGCGCCGGCGTCCTCAGGTCGTTCACCGGCGCGCACGCCCTCTTCCCGTCCGGCGCCGTCGGCTGGTCGCTGGCCGTGCTCACCGGCGTCATCGTCGGCCACCTCGTCATGCTCGGCCGCGCCCGCTGGTCGGGCGGCACCGGCTCCGGCGCCGCCCTCACCCTCGCCGTGCTCCTGCTCTACGGCTGGGTACCCGCCGCGCTGGTCAGCCTCGCCGTCGTCGTGCTGGTCGGCATCGCCCGGCGCGGCCGCTGGCGGCCCGGCGTCCTCAACGGCGCCGCGGACATCCTCGGCATCGGCGCCGCCGCCCTCGTCCTCGGCGCCTGCGGCCGGGTGCCGACCGTGGAGCGGCCCTGGGACCCGGGGGACTGGACCGCGTCCACCGCCCCCGAGGTGGTGCTGGTCGCCGCCGTCTACCTCGCCGTCACCCGGCTGCTGATCTGGTGCCTGCACGCGCCGCGCACCGGCCCCCTGCCCACCGTCGCCCGCCCCGCCCTCATCCGGCAGGGCCTCCTCGCGGTCGCCCTGCTCGGCATCGCGCCCCTGGTGTGCGTGGTCGCCGTCGCCGAACCGGTTCTGCTGCCGCTGTTCGCCATCCCGCTCATCACGCTCGACTCCACCCTGTGGATCGCCCGCGCCCGGGCGGAGGAGCAGTTGCGCGACCCGCTGACCGGGCTGCCCAACCGGCAGTGGCTGCTGGAACGCATCTGGACCGCCCTCGACGACCCCGAACGCGCCGGCGGCCGGGCCGCCCTGCTGCTGATCGACCTGGACCGGTTCCGCTCGGTCAACGACACCCTCGGCCATCTCGCCGGCGACCGGCTGCTGCTCCAGATCGCCGACCGGCTGCGGCAGGCGCTGCCGCGCGGGGCGGAGGCCGCGCGGCTCGGCGGCGACGAGTTCGCCGTGTTACTGCCCGTCGCCGACTCCACCACGTCCGCGACCCGTATCGCCCGCCAGCTCGTCACCGCGCTCAGCTCGCCGCTCGACCTCGACGGCCTCACCCTCGTCCTGGAGGCCAGCGCCGGGGTCGCCGTCTTCCCCGACCACGCCCTCGACGCCGAAGGCCTGCTGCGCCGCGCGGACGTGGCGATGTACCAGGCCAAACGGGACCGCACGGGGGTGGAGGTCTACGAGTCCAAGCGGGACTCCAACACCCCCGACCGGCTCGGCCTCCTCGGCGATCTGCGCCGCGCCCTGGACGCCCACGAGGTCCAGCTGCACTACCAGCCCAAGGTCCGCTTCGACGGCCAGGTCGCCGGCCTGGAGGCGCTGGTGCGCTGGGTGCACCCGGAGCGGGGCAAGGTCCCGCCGGACGAGTTCATAGCGATCGCCGAGTCCTCGGGGCTGATGCCCCATCTGACGGAGTACGTGCTGGAGACCGCCCTCGGCCAGGTCGCCCGGTGGCGCGCCCAGGGCCTGTTCACACCGGTCGCCGTCAACGTCTCGCCGCGCGACGTCCACACCCCCGGCTTCGCCGGCTCGGTCGCCGCCCGGCTCGCCCGGCACGGCGTCCCGGCCGGCGCGCTCCAGCTGGAGATCACCGAGCATGTGCTGCTGGAGGACCCGCAGCGGGCCGCCGACACGCTGGCCGGGCTCACCGCGCACGGCGTCAAGATGTCGCTGGACGACTTCGGCACCGGCTACTCCTCGCTGGTGCATCTGCGCCGCCTGCCGGTGAGCGAGCTGAAGATCGACCGCTCCTTCGTGGCCCGCCTCGCGGTGGACGCGGAGGACGCGGAGATCGTGCGCTGCACCGTCGACCTGGCCCACTCCCTCGGGCTGCTGGTCGTCGCGGAGGGCGTCGAGGACGACGAGACCTGGGAGCGGCTGCGGGACCTGCGCTGCGACGCGGTGCAGGGCTGGCTGGTCGCCGCCGCGATGCCGCCCGAGGAGACCACCGCGTGGCTGCGCGCCCGCGGCTCGCGCGGCTGGGTCCGCCCGGCGGCGGCCCTGCCGGCGGCGGCGACGGACGAGTAACCGCTCGGCCGGCGGCCGCGAGGGGGCGCGGGGCGCCTTCCGTCGGCCGCCGCGACGGCCGGGCGCCGGGCGCCGGGCGCCGGTGGCGTCCGCCGCGACGGCTGGGCGCCGGTCGCTTCGGCCTCGACGAATGGTCGACTTGGGCCACCGGGCCCTGGCCAGGCCGTGGTCGCCTCGTGCGTGTGGCCCGGATTCACCATCGGTCCGTAGCACCGAGCCGCCCCCACCCACCGGCGGCGAGCCGAAGCCCCGCCCCACCCACCGGCACCTCACGAGCCGAACGCCCCCCCCGCTCACCGCACCCGAGACGACCCGCACCCGGCCCCACACCCGCACCTGGCCCGGACCCGCACCCAGCCCCCCGGCACCCCACCCGGCCCGGATCCGCACCCGGCCCGGACCTGGCCCGCACCCAGCCCCCCGGCACCCCACCCGGTCCGGCCCCGGCTCCCCGGACCCGCACCCGTCCCGCCCCCGCTCGGCGCACCGGCTCCGGCCCCGGCCCCGCCCCCGGCCCGGACC
>NZ_JAIOAB010000065.1 GCF_019890635.1 Streptomyces sennicomposti | reverse complement strand
GCCGCGCATGCAGATGCGTAGCCAGCACTACGTTTAATGAACCCCGCCCGGTCGGCTTTCCGTACCTGCACTTCGCTGGTTGGAGAACAGGACTGTGTCGCTTGTATGCGAGCGTAGGCGGCCTGACGCATCTCAAGAGACCGGATCTGCACCACGTCCCTGGCGTCGGCGCTTTCCCAGGTACGCTGCCACGCCCCCACCACCGTCAGGCGCCGAAAGTCGGCTCTCAGCCGGCCTGAACCGACAAACAGACCTGTGTCGGGAGGGCCGTCCTGCATGGGGAGCCAGGAGCCGCGCCCAATCGAAGACAGGTCTGAGGTGGCAAGGAGTTTCTGCTCGACGGCTGGGGTGGTGTACGGCGGAACGACCAACTTGACAGGCGGTGCAAGCACCTCGCGGTGCCAGAAGACTGCCATGATCATGAAGACGAGTGCCAACAACGACAGTGCTCTCCAAGCAGCCCAGCGCACGCGATACGGCCACACGTCGCCCCCCATTGGACCCGACTCACCTGCACCTCCGGCAGTAAGAGGACTTTGGCAGCATTTTGATGGTTTGGCAGTGCAGTCCAGGAAATCCATAAAAAATAGTCGGCCCCATTACTGACAAATGGGTCATAAGCAATCAATTCTCTACTGCAGGAGTCGTGTCTGGGTGCACGAAGTCGTGCGGTGCGGATCGTGAACGATCGCTGCCCGTGCCCTCTCGTGATCGTGAGCGCCAGGCGGACCATCTTCTGCGGCGAAGCCATACTGGGGCGCGTGCGCCAAGGGTTACGCTCCTGCGCATGCTGAAGGTGATGCTTTGCGGAGCGGCAGACACCAACCGTGTTCTTGCCGAGTTCACAGATGTCGTTTCCGGGTTCGGCGGTACGCCGCTGCATTATCAGTCCGGAAGAATTCTACACATGAATGCCGCAGGGTCCAATTGGCGAACGAACTCGCAAATGACGGTCGATGAGGCTACCCTGTGCGTATTCGTTATCGTCGAAGAATTCGGGGAGATTACCTGGACAACGGAACTGAAGCAAGCTCGCGCCGAGGGGAAGCCATTTCTTCTGTTCTGCCTGGACGCGACTTACGTCACGATCGAAGGCCTGCGGCGTCACGTCCCTGATCTGCAACATGTCAGTGGCGAGAGAGAGCGCAGCTTGGTCGCCCTGATGAATGACCTGGAATCCGATAGTCGCCAAGAGACCGTAATTTCGTTTACGTACGGCTCCTTTGGGACGCATCTGCGTGGCAGTCTGGCCAATCTCTTTTACCTGACGCTGCGCGCTCAGCAAGCAAGGAACCGGAGAGCAGCTGTAGCACGCATGCTGGAGGATAGCCAAAAGCTGAGTCGGGCAGACTATAATCTTGTCGCAGAAATTGCCACCGATGAACTGGAGGAGAAGGCGCTGCGCAAGCGAGCACTGTTGGCCCTAGCCTCTGGACCGGGTTTCGATAACGACGATGTGGTGGATGTCTTAAGCTCTGCAGAGCAGGGCGTGCAGAGGCTGGCCACCGACCATCTTGCAGAGCTTTACCGCGTGCGGCCCCCTGACCCAGAGTTCTTCGACCACTGTGTCCAGCTTGCCAATGCATCCGATGACGTGGGCATGGCCCGACGTATGTTACCGGCGTTGTTGGACCTTGATATAGCAACGGCAATCGAGGCACTCGCTTCGCTTGACTTGGCGGAGGTCGGGTTGCGCCGAAGAGTCGTGGAGCAACTAATTTCCCGGGAGTCACAAATATTGGACAACGGGCTGGCTGGTAGCGCTCTCACATTGATTGCTCGGTGCCTGGAGGAGACCCACGAGGTTGGCTGGAAGAAGCTGGCCAAGGAATTGCGAAGCCGCCTGATTATGTAGACTTAGGGGAGGTCTGGGGCGATTCGAGTTCGGCCGCCGGGATCGGCGAACCCAAACGGCTCGGCCGGTGTTGCGGAGGCCAAAACCACAGTATGGGCATGTTCTTTCATCGATAAGAATCCGGCGCCGAATAAACGCAAGCAGTACCGGTTTCAAGATCAGGTTCTGCGTACTCCTGCCGGCCAGATCACGCGTAGCGTGCGGTTGAGCTTTAGCGCGTGCGCCACCGCGTCAGCGGTGCCACCCAAGCCACGCGACGGCTGCCCGTCCCACACCGCGATCAGCACCTCGCAGTGTTGCGCGACCCATTGGCCTGCCGCGTCATACGCTTCCTCGCTCGGTTCCGAGTAGGGCAGACGCGTCACCTCAGCCGCCTGGTCGAGCAGCGCGAAGTATGTGCTTCGGTGGGCCTCGGGAAATGTGCCTTCGTAGCCATTTGCAGGGACGACTACATGGAGGGATCCGCCTGCTGCGAGCAACTCGCGTGCGAAGATTTGGTCCGCGCCTTCAGCGAGGCTGCCATAACCGATCAGTGGCGCCGCCGTTTCAGCAAGGAGTTCACGAATCTTTTCCGTGGCGTGTGTAATCGCTTTTTCTGGCAGACCCTGATGTCCCGTGATGCCGATGCGCGTCATACGCGGCCCGCCTTGACAAGGTGCCAGTAATGTTTACCGAGCGGTGTAAGGATGCAGCCCGCTGAGTTCAGTGCTGCGTAGTACAGATGATCCTCGCCGACAGGTTCGATGAGGCGGCAGGCGCGGTATTTTTGAAGTCCTGAGAAGACGGCCTCGTTTTCGGCATTCGCAGGCTGCTCGGTCGGCTCATACGACGGGTCGAGCGGCAAGTTATAGTTTGGTGAAGGAAACCACTGTGTGATTTTTCGCAGCACTTTCAGCGGCACGCGTGGAGCACATTCTCGAATGTTGTGCAGTCGATCGATGTTTGCTTTGAGTGTCGGACGTTGCTCCCAGGCACCGAATGATTCGGCTAGGTACGCGTAAAGGCCGGATATGTTCACCTTCCCAAGCACGTCAGCAGCGCCACCGTCGAGCGCACCCTCGAAATAGGTAGAGAACTGCCCTCGCCCGTCAGCAGTCTCCATTGAGTATTGATCACCTCGGCTCGCCGTGAGTACAGTGGTGCCTTTGGGGAGAACTGCCTGGTCATTGCCGAGTGCCGCGATTGTTGTCGCGCCACCGGAGAAGCAGCAGTCCAGGACAACGACCGTTTCTTTCACATCGCTGTGGACGATTCGGTTGAGGACCTCAATGAACTTGACACCGGGCGTGGCGGCTGTGCCATCTGACGTTACAAGGGCGACGTCACCGTTCTGGGGCATTCCATGGCCTGCGAAGTAGAACAACGCGAAGTCGGATCCTGGAGACAGAAGGTCGTCGAGCATGCCAAGCAAACTGTCCCGCCGAACCGGCCGCCCAGTTTTGGGTGCCGTCGCCAGACGGCAGTCCAGGTTGGGTGAGTCGTCTTCGTTTCGAGCGAGCAGAGGGTGCAGGGCGGTTACATCGTTCACGCATCCACCGAGCTGCGTGAAGTTGTCGTATTGGTCGATGCCGACCAAGAGGGCCCGCTTCATGTGTCAGACCGCATCGATGAACTTGGCGACGTTTTCCCAGGCCCATGTCCTGCACGGCGCCGATCCCATCTCGGCCGGCTTCACCCGGTACGCGTCATTCAGCCAGATCCCGAGGAGAGGTATACCTTCGGATACCGCGCAGGAGATTTCCCACAGCTGACCGGTTGCCTTGGGTGTGCTGCTACTGATGAGCGCGATGACTCCATCGGAGCGCCGGATGCGGGTGCGGACACGTTGCTTCCACTCGGTGAGGTACGGCTCCTTCACCGACATGTCGGTGAACTCGAAGGGACTGCGGGGATGCACTCGCTGGCCGGTGAAAAGGTTGCGAGACGCTTCGTCTTCCTTCGCGAAGGCCACGAAGATGGTCTTGGTCGTCACGGTCGCTCAACTCTCCTAGTTCACCAGGGGTATGTGTTCCAGACAGGCTATCGGCGACCACTGACAGACGAGTTGCTTATGGCCCAATCAGCCTCAAGCAGATATGAACCCTCTGCCCATGGGCGGCCATGCTTTGTTCCCGGGTGGATTGTCCACCCGGGAACGGGTCGTTGCCTTGGAGCCCAGGCACCGTCAGCCCTGTGCGGCTGGCCTGCCTCTTCCTGCACTGGAAGGTGCCGGCTTGCCTTCACCCCTCTTCTCCGTGCCAACGAGGGTCGGATCGGCGAAGGTATCCGTAAGACTGGGTGGAGGCGCTGGAGGTGGAGGGGGAGGGGGAGGGCTCCCCTGGTTCTGCGTGTCTGCCATGGACATCAGTGTGCAGCAAGATACTGGCAGTTGACAGGCAGACCCCGATCACGAGCATGGTCAGACTGACCGTCCAGCGCCTTGTTTTCCGCGCGTGCAGATGGGCGTTCTTCTCGAACATCCCCACCCTCGTGGCGGCGAGCGCGACCAGCGCCGCGCCTTTCGTCGAACGCCCGTGGGTGTCCAGGACCTCGCGAGGCTTGATGTCCTCGTATTCGGCAAGATTAAAGATCGCGATACCGTAGCCGATCGCAACTGCGTATGCAGCAAAGGCTGCGGTGCCTGTAAACGGCTCGAAGCTCCGAGAGGCCAGGAACTGAGTAGCCGTCGCTGCAAACCCCACCAGGAAGACCGTCTTCGTGTCCACCTTCGCTCCCGACTCCGACTGCCGTGCCATGCGCGACGCGAGCTCGGTGTTGATCAGTTCCAGAGTTGGCTCTTGGTCACGAAGCTGCTGCGGTGTCATCGTCATGCCCCGAGCGTATGAGTCCCACGCAAATCCGCCGTGTTGGATGCGCGGTGTCTGCCGAGCTGCGGGGTGGTGGACATCGAGTGGAACGGCATCTTGAACCATTCCGACGAACTGAGCGGTTGATCCTTGGGGCCGGTCAGCGGCTCGCGCGGACTATCACAGTGAGCCCCGGCGAGGCCGGTGACGGCTGGCTCTGCCCGATGGCCTCGTACACCCAGCCTGTACAGCGCGCGGACCTTTCCGTCGCCAGCGGCTGGGTTGACCATAAGCGTGACGTACGGCTCGGCGCGTGTGGCGAGGAGGGCGTCGTGGATACGCCGGGCAGTGCCGGTCTTCCTCCAGGCCAGCCGGACACCGATCTCCTTCAGGGCCACGGCCGGATGCTCGGTGTACTTCACCGCCGGCGCGGGACTCGTGCGCTGCCAGTAGCGGTCACCGTGCTCGATGGTATTGCCGTAGGTGTAGCCGACCGGATGTCCGTCTGCATACGCGAGGACGGCCGTGAACCCCGGATCGCCGCTGTGTGGGTCCAGGCACTCGCCGAACGCGGTCACCGCATACTTCGGCGTGTGGAGGAGCGGCGCGCGCTTCGGCGTACACCGCCTCGGACGGTGTCGAGGATGGACGTCACAGTTTGATGGCTGGCTCCGGGGTGATCCGGGCGCCAAGACAACGCGAAGGCTCAACCTCAATGACGAGTATTAGTACGCCAGTTCAGGTCCGCCCGCCAGCCACCTGCCTACAGCCAGTCCTTCCCGTGTAAGCCGTTCACGGCCAAGATCGGCCGCAAGCTCGTCCGTGACGCCCTCGGAGTACGGCACCTAGATGACTTCGCTGACGTCGCCACGCTGATCACGTCAGAGCTGATCGCGAGAGCCGTCAGCCACACGCCGTGCCACTCGATCCACCTGATTGTTGGGCGGCCGAGCGCGGCACGGGTACATGTGGGGGTCGTGGACGGGGCGCCTTCGCGCCTACCGGTCCACGGCCAGGCTGGTGAGGACGACGAGTCAGGGCGTGGCCTGCTCCTGATTGACGGCATTGCCGACCGCTGGGGCTTTGACCTGCACGGCCTGGGCAGGCGTCCATGGGGCAAAGAGGTATGGGCCTAACTCCTCATAGGGAGCGACGAGTGAGCACCCCGGCCACAGTGACCCCACCCATCCCGGACGTCGACGGCCTCCGACCACGCCAGTCGACGGCTGAGACCCCTACGAGTCCGAGTCGAAGACGGACGGCAGCGCAAACACGATTGCGCTCGACAGCATGAACATCGCAGTGCTGCGCGACCACAAAGCCCGCCAGGACAAAGAGCGCGCCGAGTGGGGCTCCGCCTGGCAGGACACCGGCAAGGTGTTCACGAAGGAAGACGGCTCCTAGGTCCACCCGGAGAAGGTTTCGGAGACCTTCCGCCGCATCCTCGCCACGACCGACCTGCCGCCCATCACCCTGCGGGACCTGCGCCACGTGGCCGCGACGCTGACACACGGAGGCGGTGGCGACATCCACACCGTGAAGGAGACGCTCCGGCACTCCACCACCACGCTGACGTCGGACACGTACACGAGCCTGCTCCCCGAGCTGGACCGTGAGGTCGCCGAGAAGGCGGCGAAGCTGATCCCCCGCTCTCGTCCGGCATCTGCCGAACCGTCCGCCTCGGTCCCGGCCGATCCGCAGGACACAGGCGCAACCGCTCACGGATCGCTCACGCAAGAGCCGGAAAACGAAGCAGCGCCCGAGCCGACCGAAGCCGACCCGGGCGCTGCGTAGCAGGTCAGAGGGGGTGAACCCTCCCCCGCATCCGTAGGCCCTGTGGGACTCGAACCCACAACCAATGGATTAAAAGTCCACTGCTCTGCCAATTGAGCTAAGGGCCCCAGGCGATGTTGCCTCCCCGAGCATAGCCGTAGGAGGCCGCGTCGCCGATCGGGTATCGGGGAGCCGGGCGGAAGTGTGGCGTACGGGTGAGGCTGTCGGGGATGCGGAAGGGCCCGTACGAGTGGTGTCGTACGGGCCCTTCCGGTGTCACCTCAGCAGGTGTCAGCCGTTGCGCTTCCAGCGGGGCTTGTCCTCGCGGCGGCCGAACGAGCCGCCGCCGCGGTGGTCGTCACGACGGCCGTAGGGGCGGTCGTGGCCGGCCGAGCGGAAGCCCGGGCGGTCGCCCTGGCGGTCGCGGTTGAACGGGCGGTCGCTGCCCCGGTGGCCGCCACGCTCGTCGCGCCGCGCCGGACGGTCGTCGCGGCGGAAGCCGCCACGGTCGTCCCGGCGGTCGTCGCGGCGCTCGAAGGAACGCGGGGCGCGGTCGCGGTCGAAGCCACGGTCACCACGGTCGTTGCGGTCCCGGTTGAAACCGCCACGGTCGTCCCGGCGCTCGAAGGAGCGGCCGCCACGGTCGTTGCGGTCGGCCCGGTCGTCGCGGCGGAAGCCGCCACGGTCGTCACGACGCTCGAAGCCACGGTCGTTGTTGCGGTCCCGGTTGAAGCCACCGCGGTCGTCGCGGCGCTCGAAGGAGCGCGGCGCGCGGTCGCGGTCGAAGCCGCGGTCGTTACGGTCCCGATTAAAACCGCCCCGGTCGTCCCGGCGGTCGTCACGGCGCTCGAAGGAACGCGGGGCGCGGTCGCGGTCGAAGCCGCGGTCACCACGGTCGCCCCGGTCGCGGTTGAACCCGCCCCGGTCGCCACGGTCGCCCCGGTCGTCCCGGCGCTCGCGACGCTCGTACGACGACGGAGCCGCCGTGCGCTCCTCGCGCTCGGCCCGCTCGGCGCGGTCCGCGCGGTCCACGTCCTGCGCCGCCGGCTGCTCCGGCACCGTCACCTCGGCGGTCCGCTCGGCCGCGGCCTGCGCCTCGGCCACCGCGGTCTCCGGGTCCTCGCCGCGCTCGCGGGCGACCCGGGCGACCAGGCGGTCGGCCTCCTCGCGCAGCTCGGTCGCGCGGCGCTGCGCGCGCTCCAGCTGCTTGGCGAGGTGGGCGACCTCGCGCTCGGCCTGCTGCGCGGCGTTGCCCGCGGACTCGGCCTGGACCTCGGTCATCGACCGGGCGCCGGTGATCTCGGCGACCTCCGGGTCGAAGGCCGCGCCGCCCTGGATGATGTGGCGCGAGGCGTCGACGCCCGCGTCCTCCATCAGGCGGAAGATCTGGCGGCGCTGGTGCGGCAGGGACAGCGAGACGACCGTGCCGGTGCGGCCGGCGCGGGCCGTGCGGCCGGCGCGGTGCAGGTAGTCCTTGTGGTCGCCGGCCGGGTCGACGTTCAGCACGAGGTCGATGCCGTCGACGTGGATGCCGCGCGCGGCGACGTCGGTGGCGACCAGGACGTTGACGTAGCCGTCCTTGAAGTCGGCCAGGGTGCGGGTGCGGGCGCCCTGGGTCATGCCGCCGTGCAGCGCGTCGGCCTTCACGCCGGCGTCGCGCAGCTGCTCGGCGATGCGGTCGGCGCCGAGCTGGGTGCGCACGAAGATGATGGTGCGGCCCTTGCGAGAGGCGATCGCGGCGGTGACCGGCGCCTTGTCCTTGGGCTTCACGATCAGGATGTGGTGCGACATCGTCGTGACGTTGCCCTGGGCGCTGTCGACCTCGTGCGTGACCGGGTCGCTCAGGTAGCGCTTGACCAGCGTGGAGATCTCGTTCTCCATCGTGGCCGAGAACAGCATCCGCTGGCCGCCGGCCGGGATCTGGTCGAGCAGCTCGGTGACCTCGGGCAGGAAGCCCAGGTCGGACATCTGGTCGGCCTCGTCGAGAACGGCGACCTCGACGTTCTCCAGGGAGCAGGCGCCGCGGTTGATGATGTCGCGCAGCCGGCCCGGCGTGGCGACGAGGACGTCGACGCCGCGCTCCAGGGCGTAGATCTGGTTGCCCATCGACGTACCGCCGCAGACGACCTTCATCTTGAGGCCGAGGACATCGCCGTACGGCTGGAGGGCGTCCGCGACCTGCATCGCGAGCTCACGGGTCGGGGTGAGAATGACCGCGCGCGGCTTGTGCTTCTCAGTGCGGCCGCCGGCGAGGCGGGCCAGGGTCGGCAGACCGAAGGAGAGGGTCTTGCCGGAGCCGGTGCGGCCGCGGCCGAGGATGTCCTTGCCGGCCAGGGCGTCCGGGATGGTCGCGGCCTGGATCGGGAAGGGGGTGGTCACGCCGTTCTGCGCGAGCTTGCGGACGACGCCCTCGGGCAGGCCGAGGTCCGCGAACGTCAGCTCGGGGGCCTGGTCCTCGGGGGTGTCGGAGACCTGGTCCTCGACGCGCTCGGGCGCCTCGAAGGTGTCCTGGGTCTCCAGGGCGTCCTCGGTGCTCTCGGGCACGACGACGTGATCAGTACTGGCAATGGACATGCGAATGCGAAACCTTCCGGAGTCTCTTCGGCACGCGCCCGTCAACTCCGTGTTTCGCACCACGACCGCCTCGATGCGGTCAGCCACGGCAAAGGAGAGTACGCGCCACACGGCGCGCTCTGCGTGGGCGCCGGGCAAATGGGATCAAACGATCTACCACCATACGCACTCCTCACCCCCAAAGGCAAACCCGTCGGCGAGCAGCGCCATCGGGGCAGGTCAGACGGTCGTCGCTCCCGGTCTGCGCCCGGGCCGGCCCGGGTACGGCGCCGGTTCGCGCCGCTCCAGTTGCGGTCCGGGGCCCTCGTGCGCCGACGACGAGGGCTCGGCCGGCGGCGGCTCCGTCGCGGGCGGCGGGGGCGGGGTGGAGGCCGGGGGCGGCTCCGGCGCGGCCGAGGTCTGCTGCGGGGGCGGCGCCGCGTCCGTCGGCGTGGGGTCGCCCGCCTTCGGCGGCTTCCCGGGCTGCCCCGGCCTGCCGGGCGCCGTCGCCGACGCGCTGGCCGCCGCCGACGGCGAGGCCGCCGACGCGGAGGGCGACGCCCCGTCCTTCCCGGCCGTCTTCCCGCCGTGCCCGTGCTTGCCGTCGGCCGGACCGCCGGCCCGCCCCGCGCCGCCCCCGGACCCCGCCGCCGCGTCCTCGTGGGCCGCGTCGCCGCCGCGCCCCGCGGAGTGCGACGGCCGGGCGCCGCCGCTGTCGTGGTCCGCCACGTTCACACAGCCGGTGGCGGCGGTGAGGGCGGCGGCCACGGCGGCGAGCCGGACGGGAACAGACAAGGGGCGCACGGGAGCCACCTCCGGGAGGAAGAAGTCTCCGTGCCCAACTCCCCACGCCCGCAAAAGGAAACGGTCCCCCAGCCACACCGCCGCACCACCGCGCGGGCGGCCGGGTCGCCGGAGCGGCACCCCGCCGGGCCCCCTCGGCCGCACCTCGCCGGGCCCCCTCGGCCGCGCCCCGCCAGGTGCCCTCAGCCGCACCCCGCGACGGACGAGCAGCCGGGTCCCCGCGTCGCACCCCGGACGCAAACAGCCGGGCCTACGCGCCGCCCCCCGAACCCAAGCAGCCGGATCTACGCGTCCTCGCACCCGAGCGCGCGGATCGCAGGTCTACGCGTGGCACCCCCGAGCGCGAGCAGCCGGCCCCCTCAGCCGTACCCCAGTGCGTGCAGCCGCGCGTCGTCGATCCCGAAGTGGTGGGCGATCTCGTGCACCACGGTCACCTCGGTCTCCGCGACCACGTCCTCGCGCGTCTCGCACATCCGCAGCGTCGGCCCGCGATAGATCGTGATCCGGTCGGGCAGCACGCCCGCGTACCACTCGCCGCGCTCGGTCAGCGGGGTGCCCTCGTACAGCCCGAGCAGCTCCGGGTCGTCGGCGGGCGGTTCGTCCTCGACGAACACCGCGACGTTGTCCATCAGCCGGGTCAGCTCCGGCGGGATCCGGTCCAGGGCCTCGGCCACCAGTTCCTCGAACTGCTCGCGCGTCATCTCCAGCACAAGGGCCATTGTCCGGTACGACCCCCGCCCGCACCACGGACATCCGGCCCCCGGCCGGCTGCCGTACCCGGGCGCACTGCCCCCCGCCCCACTCCAATCCACCGGCCACCGGCCGTTCCCCGCCCCACCGGCCACCGGCCGTACCCCGCCGGCCGGCCGTACCCCACCCCACCGGCCGTACCCCACCCCACCGGCCGTCCCCCGGCCCCACCGACCACCCGCCGCGCCCCGGACGGCCCCGCGGCCCCGGTCCCGCGGCGCCGGAATATCCCGCCTCCCCCATGGGCATACGCGACCAATGGCCCGCCGCGACCCCGCCGCCGACCTGAACCGCCGCCGCCCCTTCACCCGAGGGCTGCGCCACCGCATACGCAAGGCGGTGCGCGTCCCCGACGTCCTGCGCAGGGCGGTGCGCGCCCCCGGCGCTCCCACCGCTCCGCCCGCCCCCACCGCCCCCACCGCCCCCACCGCCCCCAAGCGTCGCAAGCGCCCCGAAAGCCCCCTTACCCTCACCACCCTCACGCCCGAGCCGCGCCCCTGGCCGCGCGCTCTCGGTCTGGTCGCCGTGGTGATCGCCGGGGCCTGGCTGGGCCTGCTGTTCGCCGGGACCACCCGCGTGCCGGTCGGCCCCATGAACACCACCATGGCCCTGCGCCCCTCCCTCACCGGCGGCACCCGGATCAACGTCTCGCCGCTCGGCTCCCTGGAACTGCGCAGCCACACCGCCCCCGTCAGCCTGGACGTGGACGTCGACCGGCTCGACCCCGAACGCTCCCAGGCCCTCGTCGACCACCCCGAGCGGATCTCCGGCCTCCAGGACGAGGTGGTGCACGACATCGAGCACGGCACCCTCGACCTGGCCGTACGCTCCTGCGCCGCCGTGGTCTTCGGCGCGACCGCGCTCGGTCTGGCCGTCTACCGCCGCCCGCGCCGCGCCCTGGCGGCCGGCGGCCTGGCGCTGACGCTGCTCACCGCGTCCGGCGTGACGGCGTACGCGACCTGGAACCCGGAGTCCGTGCTGGAGCCGAAGTTCTCCGGGCTGCTCTCCTCGGCGCCCTCGCTGGTCGGCAACGCCCGCAGCATCGTCACCGAGTTCGACGTCTACCAGCAGGAACTGGCGCGCCTGGTCACCAACGTGACGAAGCTCTACGACGTCACGTCCACGCTCCCCGCCTACCAGCCGGACCCGACGACCGTCCGGGTGCTGCACGTCTCCGACATCCACCTCAACCCGGCGAGCTGGAAGATCGTCGCCTCGCTGGTCCAGCAGTACAAGGTGGACGTGATCGTGGACTCCGGCGACACGATGGACCACGGAACGGCCGCCGAGAACCCGTTCCTGGACCCGGTCGCGGACCTGGGCGCCCCCTACGTCTGGGTGCGCGGCAACCACGACTCGGCCGCCACCCAGCGGTATCTGGAGCGGATGAAGAACGTGCACGTCCTGGACGACGGCCGGGCCGTGACCGTGGCCGGGCTGCGCTTCGCGGGCATCGGCGACCCCCAGTTCACCCCCGACCGCTCCTCCCCGGTCGGCGGCGACGCCTCCGAGCGGCTGGCCGGCGCCCGGCTGGCCTCGGCCCTGCGCGACCAGCGGGCCGCGGGCACGCCCGTGGACGTCGCGATCGCCCACGAGCCGTTGGCGGCCCGGGAGACGGACGGCACGGTGCCGCTGGTGCTGTGCGGCCATCTGCACCACGAGGGCACCGAGATCCTCAAGTTCGGCACCCGGCTGCGGATGGAGGGCTCCACGGGCGGCGGCGGTCTGCGCGCCCTGGAGGGCGACCACCCCGCGCCGATCGAGGCCTCGCTCCTCTACTTCGACCGGGACAGCCGCCGCCTCCAGGCCTGGGACGAGATCAGGCTCGGCGGTCTGGGGCTCACCACGGCCGAGGTCAGCCGCCACCTCCCGAAGGAGAACCTGCCCGGCGCGACCGCACCCGCGACAGCTCCCGCCACGGCACCCGCCACGGCACCCGCCACCGCACCCGGCTCCCCTGCCACCGCACCCGGCTCCCCGGCCCCTGCCACCGCACCGACGCCGACACCGACACCGACACCGACACCCGCACCGGAGGCCCGGACCTCGCCCTCCTCCGCCGGGCCGTAAACGGTTTTGGCGATACCCCCTGCCATCCCATATGCTTCTCACGTCCCCGACGCGCTGAGAAGCGCCCAGGCGGGCCGATAGCCCTCATCGTCTAGCGGCCTAGGACGCCGCCCTTTCAAGGCGGTAGCACGGGTTCGAATCCCGTTGGGGGCACGCAGTACGGTGTGCGACACTACTCACGTTGGTTCGCACACAACCAGATGGTCCTGTGGAGCAGTTTGGAGTGCTCGCCACCCTGTCAAGGTGGAGGCCGCGGGTTCAAATCCCGTCAGGACCGCTGAGGTTTCACGTGAAACCTCGTGGCTGGGTAGCTCAGTTGGTACGAGCGATCGCCTGAAAAGCGATAGGTCGCCGGTTCGACCCCGGCCCCAGCCACAACAGCCCGCATCGGGCAGAAGCCCCTCTCCGGCATCGACGGAGAGGGGCTTTCTCGTGCGTCCGCGCGCGGTCTTCGGGTGCGTCCGCGCGCGGCCTTCCGATGCGTCCGCGTGCGGTTGCGGGGGCCGAACGGGTGACTAATGTGAAACGTGAGAACCAGGTGAGAACCGCATAAAAGGGGGCGAGCATGCCCACCACTCATAGAGGTCCCGGAAAGCGGGCCGCCGTCCTGGGGTCGGCCTTCCTCGCCGCGACCGTCGTTCTCGGCCCGGTCGGCTATCAGCAGGCCGTCGCGGCGCCCAGCGAGACCCACGTCAGCACCACCGCGAAGGCCCCCACCTCTGACCGGGACTACCAGCGCGGCTTCAAGGACGGCTTCAAGAACGGTTTCCGTGACGGCCGTCACAAGTGCGATCACCACGGTGACCACCGCGACCACGGCGGTAAGCAGGCCCTCGTCCACGTCCAGACGAACAGGGCGGACGCCTCCCGTCTGAAGGCGGACAAGTCCCCCACCGTGAAGAAGGACTCCGGCCGGGACTACCAGCGCGGCTACAAGGACGGATACAAGAGCGGCTTCCGCTCCGGCCAGCACTGCTGACCCGCACGGTCGCCCCCCCTTTCGCCTCCGCCTCGGCTTGCCGCCCCGCCTCGGCTGCCGTCGCCACACCGGCTGCCGTCGCCACACCGGAACCCGCTCACCGGCCCGGCCCTCCGACCGGGCCGGGAAATCATTCGCGCGCAATTTCCCCGAGGTGAGATCCTGGATCGCGTATGTCTACGCATCCCGCCCCCGCCCTGGGCGCTCTCGCCTCCCGTCTGACCGAGTTGTCGCTGCGCGACGCGCACCGCCTCGGGCGCCGGCTCGAAGGCGCGCGCAAGATCCGCAAGCCGGAGGCGCGCGCCGCCGTTCTCACCGAGATCGAGGCCGAGGTCGCCAAGGCCGAGGAACGCATGGCCGCGCGGCGCTCCCGCGTGCCCGCCGTCAGCTACCCCGAACAGCTGCCGGTCAGCCAGAAGAAGGACGCGATCGCGGCGGCCATCCGCGATCATCAGGTCGTCATCGTGGCCGGTGAGACCGGGTCCGGCAAGACCACGCAGATCCCGAAGATCTGCATGGAGCTGGGCCGGGGCGTGCGGGGCATGATCGGGCACACCCAGCCTCGCCGGATCGCGGCCCGCACGGTCGCCGAGCGCGTGGCGGAGGAACTGGACACGCCGCTCGGCGAGGCCGTCGGCTGGAAGGTGCGGTTCACCGACCAGGTCGACCCGGAGGCCACCTTCGTCAAGCTGATGACGGACGGCATCCTGCTCGCCGAGATCCAGACCGACCGCGAGCTGCGCGCCTACGACACGATCATCATCGACGAGGCCCACGAACGGTCCCTCAACATCGACTTCCTGCTCGGCTACCTGGCGCAGCTGCTGCCCAAGCGGCCGGACCTCAAGGTCGTCATCACCTCGGCCACCATCGACCCCGAGCGGTTCTCCCGGCACTTCGGGGACGCGCCGATCATCGAGGTGAGCGGGCGGACGTATCCGGTGGAGGTGCGCTACCGGCCGCTGCTGGAGGAGGACTCCGACGACGCGGACCGCGACCAGATCACCGCGATCACCGACGCCGTCGAGGAGCTGATGGCGGAGGGCCCCGGGGACATCCTCGTCTTCCTCTCCGGCGAGCGGGAGATCCGCGACACCGCGGACGCGCTGAACAAGAAGCAGTACCGGTTCACCGAGGTCCTGCCGCTGTACGCGCGGCTGTCCCACGCCGAGCAGCACCGCGTCTTCCAGCAGCACACCGGCCGCCGGATCGTGCTGGCCACCAACGTCGCCGAGACGTCCCTGACCGTCCCCGGCATCAAGTACGTCATCGACCCCGGCTTCGCCCGGATCTCCCGCTACAGCCACCGCACCAAGGTGCAGCGGCTGCCCATCGAGCCGATCTCGCAGGCCAGCGCCAACCAGCGCAAGGGCCGCTGCGGCCGTACCTCCGACGGCATCTGCATCCGGCTGTACTCCGAGGACGACTTCCTCGCCCGGCCGGAGTTCACCGACGCCGAGATCCTGCGCACCAACCTCGCCTCCGTGATCCTGCAGATGACGGCGGCCGGCCTCGGCGACATCGAGAAGTTCCCCTTCATCGACCCGCCGGACCACCGCAACATCCGCGACGGCGTGCAACTGCTCCAGGAGCTGGGGGCGCTCGACCCGGCGCAGAAGGACCCGCGCAAGCGGCTCACCCAGACCGGCCGCAAGCTCGCCCAGCTCCCGGTGGACCCGCGGCTGGCCCGGATGGTCCTGGAGGCCGACCGCAACGGCTGCGCCCGCGAGGTCATGGTCATCGCCGCGGCCCTGTCCATCCAGGACCCGCGCGAACGCCCCGCCGACAAGCAGACCCAGGCCGACCAGCAGCACGCCCGCTTCCGCGACGAGACCAGCGACTTCCTCGCCTTCCTCAACCTGTGGCGCTATGTCCGCGAGCAGCAGAAGGAGCGCGGCTCGTCGTCGTTCCGGCGCATGTGCAAGCAGGAGTTCCTCAACTTCCTGCGCATCCGCGAATGGCAGGACATCTACACCCAGCTGCGCACGGTCGCCAAGCAGATGGGCATCCACCTCAACGAGGACGACGCCCCCGCCGACCGCGTCCACGTCTCGCTGCTGGCCGGTCTGCTCTCGCACATCGGCATGAAGGACGTGAAGGAGTCCAAGGACTCCGCGCCGGGCGCCCGCAGGGACGGCAGCCGGGGCGAGTACCTGGGCGCCCGCAACGCCAAGTTCGCGATCTTCCCGGGCTCGGCGCTGTTCAAGAAGCCGCCGCGGTTCGTGATGTCGGCGGAGCTGGTGGAGACCTCGCGGCTGTGGGCGCGGGTCAACGCCAAGATCGAGCCCGAGTGGGTCGAACCGCTCGCGGAGCACCTGCTCAAGCGCACGTACAGCGAACCGCACTGGGAGAAGGACCAGGCCGCGGTGATGGCGTACGAGAAGGTGACGCTGTACGGCGTGCCGATCGTCGCCCAGCGGAAGGTGAACTACGGGCGGATCGACCCCGAGGCCAGCCGCGAGCTGTTCATCCGCAACGCCCTGGTGGAGGGCGACTGGCGCACCCACCACAAGTTCTTCGCCGACAACCGCAAGCTGCTCAGCGAGGTCGAGGAGCTGGAGCACCGGGCGCGCCGCCGGGACATCGTCGTGGACGACGAGACGCTGTTCGACTTCTACGACCAGCGGGTGCCCGAGCACGTCGTCTCCGGCGCGCACTTCGACTCCTGGTGGAAGCGCAAGCGCCAGGAGCAGCCCGATTTCCTGGACTTCGAGCGCGAGATGCTCATCCGGGAGTCCGCGGAGGCGGTCACCAAGGCCGACTATCCCGACTCCTGGCGGCAGGGGAACCTGAAGTTCCGGGTGACGTACCAGTTCGAGCCGGGCGCGGACGCGGACGGCGTGACCGTGCACATCCCGCTCCAGGTTCTCAACCAGGTCACCGACGAGGGCTTCGACTGGCAGATCCCGGGCCTGCGCGAGGAGGTCGTCACCGAGCTGATCCGCTCGCTGCCCAAGCCGATCCGCCGCAACTACGTGCCCGCGCCGAACTTCGCGAAGCGCTTCCTGGACACCGCGGTCCCGCTCCAGGAGCCGCTGACCCTCACCATGGCGCGCGAGCTGAAGCGGATGGTCGGCGTGCCGTTCGAGGCCGAGGACTTCGACTGGTCGAAGGTCCCCGACCATCTGAAGATCACGTTCCGGATCGTCGACGAGCGGCGCCGCAAGCTGGCCGAGGACAAGGACCTCGAAGCGCTCAAGCTGCGGCTCAGGCCGAAGGCGCGCAAGGCACTGTCCCAGGCCGCCGCGGCGACGGCCGAACGCACCGGCGGCGAGGCGCTGGAGCGCACGGGGCTGACCGACTGGACGATCGGCTCCCTCACCCGGATCTTCGAGACCCGCCGGGCCGGGCAGCCCGTGAAGGCGTACCCGGCGCTGGTGGACGACGGCGACACGGTCTCCGTACGCCTCTTCGACACCGAGGCGGAGCAGGCCGAGGCGATGTGGAAGGGCACCCGCCGGCTGATCCTGCGCAACATCCCGGTCAATCCCGCGAAGTTCGCTTCCGAGAAGCTGACGAACCAGCAGAAGCTGGCGTTGTCGGCGAATCCGCACGGCTCCATCCAGGCGCTGTTCGACGACTGCGCGATGGCGGCGGCGGACCGGCTGATCGGCGAGTTCGGCGGGCCGGCGTGGGACGAGGAGTCGTACCGCAAGCTGTACGACAAGGTGCGCGCCGAGATCGTGGACCTGACCGTGCGGGCCGTGGGCCAGGTGCAGCAGGTGCTGGCCGCCTGGCAGGCCTGCGAGCGCCGGCTGAAGGCCGTCCGCAGCCCCGCGCTGCTGCCGAACCTCACGGATGTGCGGGCGCAGTTGGACGCCCTGGTGAAGCCCGGCTTCGTGACCGAGGCGGGGATACGCCGGCTGCCCGACCTGATGCGCTACTTGGTCGCCGTGGACCGCCGGCTCCAGCAGATGCCGACGAACGTCCAGCGCGACACCACGCGCATGGAGAAGGTCCACGAGATGCGGGACGAGTACGCCTGGCTGCTGGAGCAGCTGCCGCAGGGCCGCCCGGTGCCCCAGCAGGTGCGGGACATCCGCTGGATGATCGAGGAGCTGCGGGTGAGCTACTTCGCCCACGCGCTGGGCACGGCGTACCCCGTCTCCGACAAGCGGATCGTGAAGGCGATCGACGCGGCGGCGCCGTGACGGCCCCGGCACAGTGAGTGAGTTCGACCAGGCGGCTCCCCTCCTGTAGAGTCTCTTCTCGCAGCGCAACGCAGGAATGGCGCCGCAAAACCTGGTCCTGTGGAGCAGTTTGGAGTGCTCGCCACCCTGTCAAGGTGGAGGCCGCGGGTTCAAATCCCGTCAGGACCGCAGAGAGAGGGCCCGCTACCGGCAACGGCAGCGGGCCTTCGGCACGTCTCGGCCCGCACGCTCCGCCGCAGGCCGCGCCCCGCGGCGGAGCCGCGATCGGACACAGCAAATCCCGTCAGGACCGCAGAGAGAAGGCCCGCTACCGGCAACGGCAGCGGGCCTTCGGCATGTCTGGCCCGCGGCAAAGAAGGCCCGCCACCCGAGATGGCAGTGCAGCGGGCCTTCGGCGTTCCCGCCCCCGCCGCGGCCCCGGGCCGCCCTCCGCGCCCGGCCCCGGCGCCCCGCGCGCCCTCCCCGGACCACCCCGCAACTTCCGTCAAGACCGCCCCCGTTGCCGCCCCCGGCACCACCCGTACCCGTCGGTCGGCACCGGCCGCGACAGGAGGCGTCCCGCGTCTTGACGGAGTCACATTCGCTCGGTACCCAGAAAGCAGGGCAACGTTCGGGTACGGCCCCCGCTGGAGGTGGCGTATGGCGGCATCGGCCAGGCACGAGACACGGGCCCTGCTCCGCGCGCACCTCGCGGCCGCCTCGTCGTACCGCCACTTCACGTACCGCTGCCCCGTCTGCCACCACCTGCTGCGCCTCGCGCTCGACAGCGCGCCCAGAACGGCCCCTGACGCCCCGGAGGCCGCCTCGCAGCCGCCGGCGGGCCTGACGGCGCTGGCGCCGCCGGAGTCCGTCGAGCCGCTGGAGAGCGAGCAGCACCCCACCACGGCGTAAGCCGCCCCACCACGGCCCACCCCGGCCCCCCGACCCCGCGTTCGGCCCCCGGCACGGAGTTCGGCGCGCGTGCCGAACTCCCCTGCGCCCAAAGGGCGGTGGAACCGAAAACTCCACTAGCGCACCGCGCCGCCGCGCTTCAAGCACCCGGTCATGTGACGGGTGTCACCGTACGAGTTTTTAAAAGGCCCGTACTTACACCCCGCCTACAAGGGGTCAATTTAATATGTGCAATTGCACTGGTCCCTAGAGGTCTCCACAGAGGATCCGACACCCCTCCCCAGGCTCCGACAAGGCCGCTCACAGACCCGCCCCACCACACCCCTCGGACGCACAAAAAAGATCGCGCTGGACCCGGCGGAGTCCAGCGCGATCGACGACGCACCCTGTTCACATGCCTGAAGAGCTCTGACGGCTTGGGCGTGGGACCTGTTGGGGCAGGACCCGCGTCGCTTGGAGCTATGGGCCCGGACATGACAGCCAGTTGGGGGACCAGCCGGTTTGCCCGGTTATGGAGTTGTTCAGGCCTCGCTGCGCTGCTGCGGGATGCCCGCGAGCAGAGCGCGGACCTCGGCCTCGCGATAGCGGCGGTGCCCGCCGAGCGTGCGGATCGACGTGAGCTTGCCGGCCTTCGCCCAGCGCGTGACCGTCTTCGGGTCGACGCGGAACATGGTGGCGACCTCAGCCGGGGTCAGCAGCGGCTCGGCATCAGGGGTGCGAGCGGTCATGAGCGGCCTCCTCGGGAGAACCGAACCTTCTCGGTTCTTTCCTCTAAATTCTGCACCTTGACCCGCGTTGCCCGAAATGGCGGACGCGAGTCGAGTCGGTTATAGGACGAACGGCTTGTCCTCGGCACTACAACTACACCATCTGTCCAGCCGCGTCGGCCAAACCGATGGAATTGCCCTCCCAGGTGTTCATCAGCGACGGAAGCCGATGGACCATGCCATAGCGGACAGTCACACCACTGTGACGATCAGTCACGTGGTGATCAGGAAGTCACCAGACCCCCCAAAGCGTGCAATGCTGAGATTCCACCCAGATCGGAGCACAGCAGGGCGGAAGGAGTCCTCCCCGGACTCCTTGTCCTATTTTGGCATGAGGAGGGGCAAGCGGGGCAAGGTTCTTGTAAGTGCGGTAGATCACCCTTGGAACAAAGGCCCGGATCGTCGCCGATCGCCGCCTACGCCCCGTCAGCTCCGCTAAAGACCCTTGACCGTACGTCGTTCGACGGCGTTCGAGCCGTGATCCAGGTCACACGCCAGGTCACAAGTGCGTACGCCGGTCCGCGTCAGTTCGCCGAACGCCGCTCGCGCACCGCGCGCCACCGCTCCACGAGCCGCCCGTACGCCTCCCCGGCCGTGTCCGCGTCGCCCCGGCGCAGCGCGTCGATCCCCTCGGCCACGTCCGCCGCCGAGTGGTCGCCCTCCAGATCGCCGGCCGGCAGCGCGTGCACCAGCCCGCCGTAGTCCAGTTCGACCAGGGACCGCGGGTGGAACTCCTCCAGCCAGCGGCCGACGTCCACCAGGCCGTCGATCAGCGGCCCCTCGTCGATGGCGTCCCGCAGGGCCCGCAGCCCCCGCGCCACCCGCCGCCGCGCCTGCACCATGGGGGTGCGGTAGCGCAGCACGGGGGCGCCGTCCCCGAAGTCCCCGCCGGCCGCCGGCGCCCCGGCGCCCTTGGCGTACTCCCGCTCCTCGTCGGCGACCAGCACGAACCAGTTGAGCGGCACCTGCCAGGTCGCCGTGCGGATCCACGGCCGGGCGTCCGGGTTGCGCTCCAGCCAGCGCTCGTAGTCCTGGGCGGCCTGGCGGCGCACGACCGGGGGCAGCACCGCGTCCAGGACCACCGCCGGCAGTTCCTCGGGCAGCTCGCCGAGCGCCTGCCAGCCGCGCAGCCGGGTGCGCCAGGGGCAGACGCAGACCACCCCGTCCACCTCCAGGACGAAGGCGTCCCGGCTCTCGTGCACCGGCACGGCCACCGGCGGGGTGGGCAGCAGATCGGCGAGCGAGCGGCGCAGTTCGTCCTGGCAGGAGGGGCGGTCGGGGCTGCGGGCGTAGCGCTCCCAGTGCCCGCGCTCCTGCTCGGGGAAGGCCGCCAGCGGCTCGTAGACGCGCAAGTAGGCCGCGTACGGGACGATCACCGAGGACACCTTGGGCACGCCTGCTCCCTCCCCACCGGTCCGGAGCCGAAACCCGACCGGCCCGCGCCCGGACGGACGGAAAACCACTGCAAATCGTCGCACGTCCGGATGGGAAGGTACCCCTAGGGAGGGTGATCCCGACCACTGCGCCTGTGGCCGCGGGGGTCAGGGTCTAATCTCCTGGCACGGCCTCCGCCACCTTCACGGAAGCCCGTCCTATCTCGCCGCTACTTACCCAGGAGTCACCACAGTGACCGACGTAACCGGCGCCTCCGCTGACGTACTGCAGACCCTGTTCCGCTCCGAGCAGGGCGGCCACGAGCAGGTCGTGCTCTGTCAGGACCGCGCCAGCGGCCTCAAGGCCGTCATCGCCATCCACTCCACCGCCCTCGGCCCGGCCCTCGGCGGCACCCGCTTCTACCCGTACGCGAACGAGGCGGAGGCCGTCGCCGACGCGCTCAACCTCGCCCGCGGCATGTCGTACAAGAACGCCATGGCCGGGCTCGGCCACGGCGGCGGCAAGGCCGTGATCATCGGCGACCCGGAGCAGGTCAAGACCGAGGAACTGCTGCTCGCCTACGGGCGGATGGTGGCCTCGCTCGGCGGGCGCTACGTCACCGCCTGCGACGTCGGCACCTATGTCGCCGACATGGACGTCGTGGCGCGCGAGTGCCGCTGGACCACGGGCCGCTCCCCGGAGAACGGCGGCGCGGGCGACTCCTCGGTGCTGACCGCCTTCGGCGTGTACCAGGGCATGCGGGCCTCGGCGCAGCACCTGTGGGGCGATCCGACGCTGCGCGGCCGCACGGTGGGCATCGCGGGCGTGGGCAAGGTCGGGCACCATCTGGTGCGGCACCTGCTGGACGAGGGCGCCGAGGTCGTGATCACGGACGTGCGGCCCGAGGCCGTGCGCCGGGTCGTGGAGGCGCACCCCACCGTCGGCCAGGTGGCCGACACCGAGGCGCTCATCCGGGTGGAGGGCCTCGACATCTACGCGCCCTGCGCCCTCGGCGGCGCGCTGAACGACGACTCGGTGGCGGCGCTGACCGCGAAGGTGGTGTGCGGCGCGGCCAACAACCAGCTCGCCCACCCCGGCGTCGAGAAGGACCTCGCCGACCGCGGCATCCTCTACGCGCCGGACTACGTGGTGAACGCCGGCGGTGTCATCCAGGTCGCCGACGAGCTGCACGGCTTCGACTTCGAGAGGTGCAGGGCGAAGGCCGCGAAGATCTTCGACACCACGCTCGCAATCTTCGCACGTGCGAAGGAAGACGGGATTCCGCCGGCCGCGGCGGCCGACCGGATCGCGGAACAGCGGATGGCGGACGCGCGGAAGTGACCCCTCGTGCGCGCGGGCGGTGAGCGCCCGCGCGCACGGCGCAGTCACGCGTTTGACCGGTACCTGCCGGTGGGCGGTGGGAGACAACTCTCACGTCGACCGGCGGGTCGCCCGCCGATAAGTGGTTAAAATCGCCACTGACCAGCGAGGACGGGGCGCCTCGAAGGTCCTGCGCACACGCGCTTCCTGCGGGCGACGTACCGTATGGGCGCGGGCTCAGGTACCGTGGAAGCCCTACGGACCGGTCTCTCCACGGAGAGCCCGTGCCGGATCATGAACGCGTGTCAAGACTCTGGGGCCGTCGAGCCCCGTCGTTGAGGGGGTCGAGCCATGGGGCGCGGCCGGGCCAAGGCCAAGCAGACGAAGGTCGCCCGCCAGCTGAAGTACAACAGCGGTGGGACTGATCTCTCACGCCTGGCCGAGGAGCTGGGCGCATCGACGTCGAATCCGCCGCCGTCCAACGGCGGCCATTTCGAGGAAGATGAGCAAGACAACGACCTGTACGCACGGTACGCCGACCTCTACGAGGACGACGACGAGGAAGAGGACGACAACTCCTCCCACCAGCGTCGCCGCGGCGCTTGACCTTGCATCGACCACAGCCCGGTCCGTGGGCTTCCCACGGACCGGGTTCTGTGCTGTCCGTGCCCGTGTCCTCGTGCATGACCGTGTCCGGGCCGCCGGCGCCGGAGCGCCGACGGCCGCCGCCGTCACTCAGCCGGCGTAGTCGCCCACCAGGGCCGCGCCCGTGGAGTGCTCGCCGCGGTCGGTGATCTCGCCGGCCACCCAGGCGTCGACCCCGCGGTCGGCCAGGGTGGCCAGGGCCGCGTCGGTGGACTCCTCGGGGACGATGGCGATCATGCCCACGCCCATGTTGAGGGTCTTCTCCAGCTCCAGGCGCTCGACGTCGCCGGTCCGGCCGACGAGGTCGAAGACCGGGGCCGGGGTCCAGGTGGAGCGGTCGACCACGGCGTGCAGGCCGTCCGGGATCACCCGCGCCAGGTTGGCGGCGAGCCCGCCGCCGGTGATGTGGCTGAACGCGTGCACCTCGGTGGTGCGGGTCAGCGCCAGGCAGTCCAGCGAGTAGATCTTGGTCGGCTCCAGCAGCTCCTCGCCGAGGGTGCGGCCGAACTCCTCGACCTGCGCGTCCAGAGCGAGACCGGCCTGGTTCAGCAGCACGTGCCGGACCAGCGAGTACCCGTTGGAGTGAAGGCCGGAGGACGCCATCGCGATCACCGCGTCACCCGTGCGGATGCGGTCGGGGCCGAGCAGCCGGTCGGCTTCCACGACGCCCGTACCGGCGCCGGCGACGTCGAAGTCGTCCGCGCCGAGCAGCCCGGGGTGTTCGGCCGTCTCGCCGCCGACCAGGGCGCAGCCCGCCAGCACACAGCCCTCGGCGATGCCCTTGACGATGGCGGCGACCCGCTCGGGGTGCACCTTGCCGACGCAGATGTAGTCCGTCATGAACAGCGGTTCGGCGCCGCACACCACGATGTCGTCCATGACCATGGCGACCAGGTCGTGGCCGATGGTGTCGTACACGCCGAGCTGCCGGGCGATGTCGACCTTGGTGCCGACGCCGTCGGTGGCGGAGGCGAGCAGGGGCCGCTCGTAGCGCTTGAGAGCCGAGGCGTCGAAGAGGCCGGCGAAGCCGCCGAGGCCGCCCAGCACCTCGGGCCGCCGGGTCTTCCTCACCCATTCCTTCATCAGCTCGACGGCGCGGTCGCCCGCCTCGATGTCGACGCCGGCAGCCGCGTAGGAAGCACCGGACGTGCCGGACGCGCCGGTGGTTGTCTCAGACATTGCCTGGGATCTTTCGGGTTGGTGAAAGGGGGCTGGCGGGGCGCCTACGGGCGCCGGATCGCGTCGGCGGCGGCCGTGGCCGCGGGCCCGGCGGCCAGCTCGGTCTCCAGCAGCTGCTTGCCGAGCAGCTCCGGGTCGGGCAGCTCCATCGGGTACTCGCCGTCGAAGCAGGCGCGGCACAGGTTCGGCTTGGCGATGGTGGTCGCCTCGATCATGCCGTCGATGGAGATGTACGCCAGCGAGTCGGCGCCCATCGAGGTGCCGATCTCGTCGATGCTCATGCCGTTGGCGATCAGCTCGGCGCGGGTGGCGAAGTCGATGCCGAAGAAGCACGGCCACTTCACCGGCGGCGAGGAGATCCGGATGTGGACCTCGGCCGCGCCCGCCTCGCGGAGCATGCGGACCAGGGCGCGCTGGGTGTTGCCGCGGACGATCGAGTCGTCCACGACCACCAGGCGCTTGCCCTTGATGACTTCCTTCAGCGGGTTCAGCTTGAGCCGGATGCCGAGCTGCCGGATGGTCTGCGAGGGCTGGATGAACGTACGGCCCACATAGGCGTTCTTCACCAGGCCGGCGCCGAAGGGGATGCCGGACGCCTCGGCGTACCCGATCGCGGCGGGGGTGCCGGATTCCGGGGTCGCTATCACCAGGTCGGCCTCGACGGGCGCTTCCTTGGCGAGCCGGCGGCCCATCTCGACGCGCGAGAGGTAGACGTTCCGGCCGGCGATGTCGGTGTCGGGGCGGGCCAGGTAGACGTACTCGAAGACACAGCCCTTGGGCTTCGCTTCTGCGAATCGAGAGGTGCGCAGGCCGTTCTCGTCGATGGCGACGAACTCGCCCGGCTCGATCTCGCGGACGTAGCTGGCGCCGCAGATGTCGAGGGCGGCGGACTCGGAGGCCACCACCCAGCCGCGCTCCAGGCGGCCGAGGACCAGCGGGCGGATGCCCTGCGGGTCACGGGCCGCGTAGAGGGTGTGCTCGTCCATGAAGACGAGGCTGAAGGCGCCCTTGACCTGCGGCAGGACGGTGTGGGCCGCCTCCTCGATGGTCAGCGGCTTGCCGTCGGCGTCGACCTGGGCGGCCAGCAGGGCCGTCAGCAGGTCGGTGTCGTTGGTGGCCGCGACCCGGGTGGAGCGGCCGTTGGTGTCCTTGGGCAGCTCGGCCACCATCTCGGCGAGCCGGGCGGTGTTGACGAGGTTGCCGTTGTGGCCGAGCGCGATGGAACCGTGCGCGGTGGCCCGGAACGTCGGCTGGGCGTTCTCCCACACGGAGGCGCCGGTGGTCGAGTAGCGGGCGTGTCCGACCGCGATGTGACCCTGGAGCGAACCGAGCGAGGTCTCGTCGAAGACCTGGGAGACGAGGCCCATGTCCTTGAAGACGAGGATCTGGGAGCCGTTGCTGACCGCGATTCCCGCGGATTCCTGACCCCGATGCTGGAGGGCGTAGAGCCCGAAGTACGTGAGCTTTGCGACCTCTTCGCCCGGAGCCCAGACACCGAAGACGCCGCATGCGTCCTGGGGGCCTTTCTCGCCGGGGAGCAGATCGTGATTGAGTCGACCGTCACCACGTGGCACGCCTCCGAGTCTAAGCGAGGTCGTCCACTGGTCCGAATTGGGGATGGCGGGCGGCTTTGGATCTTCCGCCGGACGCGATGGCGGTGATCCTTGCGTTTTCGCAGGTCAGGCGGGCGGGGCGGGGAATTCGCCGCGGCGCCCCGGCCGGCGGCCGGAAGGGCTCCGCGGGCCGCTGCGCGACGGCCGCGAGTGATGTGCCGCACATCGCCCGGCGCGTCCGGCCGGCCCGGCTCAGGACATGAGCGGCAGCAGCCCGGAGAGGTCGGCGCGCTCCCCGCTCGCGCTCACCTTCGCGTCCGCCACGGCGTCCTCCCAGGCCAGCCGCCCGGTGGCCAGCCGGACCCAGGTCAGCGGATCGGTCTCGACGACGTTGGGCGGGGTGCCGCGGGTGTGCCGCGGGCCCTGCACGCACTGCACGACGGCGTACGGCGGCACCCGCACCTCCGTGGAGCCGCCGGGCGCACGGACGGCGAGGGTGTCGGCCAGCAGCCGTGTGCAGGCGGCGAGGGCCTGACGCTCCAGCGGGACCTCCAGGCCGGGCACGGCGGCGTTCAGGTCGTCGGTGTGGACGACGAGTTCGACGGTGCGGGTGACCAGGTAGTCGGCGAGGGTCATGGCGCCCGCGCGGGTGTCGATGACCCTTTCGGCCGGGACCCGCTCCAGCGTGCCGGCGAACCGCTCCCCCACCCGCGAGTACAGGGCGTCCAGGTCCGGGTGGGCCTCGGCGATCTCGCGGCTGCGGTCGGCGATGGCCTCGGCGTGCCGTCCGGTGGCCGCGGCGTAGTCGAGCGGCCCGGTCTCGGCGCGGGCGGGCGCGGGGCGCTCGGCGGCCAGGCTGACGCTCTCCACGGCCATGGTGAGGTGGGCGAGGAGGTCCCGCACGGTCCAGTCGCCGAGCCGGGTGGGCAGCGCCAACTGCTCGCCGCCGAGCCCGCGCACGGCCTCCCGCACATGACCGAACTGGGCGAGAACCGCCACGCGGATCTTGCCGGGATCGTAGGACCGGGCGCGCTTCTTCACCGGGGGCATGGCAGGGAGCCTATGCGGTGGGAACGGCCGGCTCAGAGATTTTCCGACGGGGCGGGGCGGGGCGGGTGCGGGCGGCTCCGGCGTGCGAGGGCAACGCCCTCCGTCCCGGCGGGTTCCGTACGCCGGGACGCCCGACGGCCGCACGGCAGCCGACGGTCGGTACGGGAGACGGCTGTTGTACGGGAGACGGCGACACCTGGCCAGCGGGATCGGCGACGCGCGGCGAGCGGCCGGGCATACCGCGCAGGGGTCCGGCCGTCGCGGCGGCCGGACCCCTGCGTCGTCCCGTACGCGCCGGACTACGCCAGCAGCGCCGGGATCGTGTTCTCGTGGGCCTCGCGGAGTTCCGTGAGGGGCAGGTCGAACTCGCCCTGGATCTCGACCGTGTCGCCGTCCACGACGCCGATGCGGGTGGCCGGCAGGCCGCGCGCGCCGCACATGTCGGTGAAGCGGACCTCCTCCGAGCGCGGCACCGCGACGATCGCGCGTCCGGCCGACTCGGACAGCAGGAAGGTGAACGCGTCCAGGCCGTCCGGGACGACCAGCCGGGCGCCCTTGCCGCCGAGCAGCGCGGACTCCACGACCGCCTGGATCAGACCGCCGTCGGACAGGTCGTGCGCGGAGTCGATCATGCCGTCGCGGGAGGCGGAGATCAGGATCTCGGCCAGCAGCCGCTCGCGCTCCAGGTCCACCTCGGGCGGCAGCCCGCCGAGGTGGTCGTGGACGACCTGCGACCACGCCGAGCCGCCGAACTCCTCGCGGGTGTCGCCGAGGAGGTACAGCAGCTGGCCCTCCTCCTGGAAGGCGACCGGGGTGCGCCGGGCCACGTCGTCGATCACGCCGAGGACGGCGACGACCGGCGTCGGGTGGATGGCCGCCTCGCCCGTCTGGTTGTAGAGCGAGACGTTGCCGCCGGTCACCGGGGTGCCGAGCTGCCGGCAGCCGTCGGCCAGACCGCGGACGGCCTCCGCGAACTGCCACATCACCGCCGGGTCCTCGGGCGAGCCGAAGTTCAGGCAGTCGGAGACGGCGAGCGGCTTCGCGCCGGTCGCGGCGACGTTGCGGTAGGCCTCCGCCAGCGCCAGCTGCGCGCCCGTGTACGGGTCGAGCTTGGCGTAGCGGCCGTTGCCGTCGGTGGCGATCGCCACGCCGAGGCCGGTCTCCTCGTCGATGCGGATCATGCCGGAGTCCTCGGGCATGGCCAGCACGGTGTTGCCCTGCACGAAGTGGTCGTACTGCTGGGTGATCCACTTCTTGGACGCCTGGTTCGGGGAGGCGACCAGCTTCAGGACCTGCGCCCTCAGCTCCTCGGCGGACCGCGGCCGGGGCAGCTTGTTCGCGTCGTCGGCCTGGAGGGCGTCCTGCCACGCGGGGCGGGCGTAGGGGCGCTCGTAGACCGGGCCCTCGTGCGCGACCGTGCGCGGGTCGACGTCCACGATCTTGCCGCCGTGCCAGTAGATCTCCAGGCGGTCGCCGTCGGTCACCTCGCCGATGACGGTGGCGATGACGTCCCACTTCTCGCAGATCTCCAGGAAGCGGTCGACCTTCTCCGGCTCGACCACCGCGCACATGCGTTCCTGCGACTCGCTCATGAGGATCTCCTCGGGCGAGAGCGTGGAGTCGCGCAGCGGCACGTCGTCCAGGGTGACGCGCATGCCGCCGGAGCCGTTGGAGGCCAGCTCGCTGGTGGCGCAGGACAGACCGGCCGCGCCGAGGTCCTGGATGCCGACGACCAGCTTCTCGGCGAACGCCTCCAGGGTGCACTCGATGAGGAGCTTCTCCTGGAACGGGTCGCCGACCTGGACCGCCGGACGCTTGGACGGCTTGGCGTCGTCGAAGGTCTCGGAGGCGAGGATGGACGCGCCGCCGATGCCGTCGCCGCCGGTCCGGGCCCCGTACAGGATGACCTTGTTGCCGGCGCCGGAGGCCTTGGCGAGGTGGATGTCCTCGTGCCGCATCACGCCGATCGCGCCGGCGTTGACCAGCGGGTTGCCCTGGTAGCAGGCGTCGAAGACGACCTCGCCGCCGATGTTGGGCAGGCCCAGGCAGTTGCCGTAGCCGCCGATGCCCGCGACCACGCCGGGCAGCACCCGCTTGGTGTCGGGGTGGTCGGCGGCGCCGAAGCGCAGCGGGTCCACGACGGCGACCGGGCGGGCGCCCATCGCGATGATGTCGCGGACGATGCCGCCGACGCCGGTGGCCGCGCCCTGGTAGGGCTCGACGTAGGAGGGGTGGTTGTGCGACTCCACCTTGAAGGTGACGGCGTAGCCCTGGCCGACGTCCACGACGCCGGCGTTCTCGCCGATGCCGACGAGCAGCGCGTCGCTCTCGGGGGCCTTCTCGCCGAACTGGCGGAGGTGGACCTTGGAGGACTTGTACGAGCAGTGCTCGGACCACATCACGGAGTACATGGCGAGTTCGGCGCCGGTGGGGCGGCGGCCGAGGATCTCCACCACCCGCTCGTACTCGTCCTTCTTCAGGCCGAGTTCGGCCCAGGGCAGCTCGACGTCGGGGGTCGCGGCCGCGTGCTCGACCGTGTCCAGAGGCGTCCTGCTCATGCGGTGACCAGCTTCTTCAGGATCGAGGTGAAGAACGGCAGGCCGTCGGTGCGGCCGGTGCCGATCAGCGGCTCGGTGGCGTGCTCGGGGTGCGGCATGAGGCCGACGACGTTCCCGGCGTCGTTGGTGATGCCGGCGATGTCGTTGAGCGAGCCGTTCGGGTTTCCGTATCCCTCGGCGGCTTCGCCGCGGGTGAGGTAGCGGAAGGCGACACGGCCCTCCGCCTCCAGCTTGTCCAGCGTGTACGCGTCGGCGACGTACCGGCCGTCCATGTTCTTCAGCGGGATGCTGATCTCCTGGCCGGCGGTGTAGTCACTGGTCCAGGCGGTCTCCGCGTTCTCCACCCGCAGCTTCTGGTCGCGGCAGATGAAGTGGAGGTGGTCGTTGCCGAGCATCGCGCCCGGGAGGAGGTGCGCCTCGGTGAGGATCTGGAAGCCGTTGCAGATGCCGAGCACCGGGAGGCCGGCCTTCGCCTGGTCGACGAGGGTGTCCATCACCGGCGAGAACCGGGCGATGGCGCCGGCCCGCAGGTAGTCGCCGTAGGAGAAACCGCCGCACAGGACCACCGCGTCGACCTGCTTGAGGTCCTTGTCCTTGTGCCACAGGGCGACCGGTTCGGCGCCCGCGAGGCGGATCGCGCGCTGGGTGTCACGGTCGTCGAGGCTGCCCGGGAAAGTGACGACGCCAATACGAGCGGTCACTTCGCGGCCTCCGCGACTTCCTCCACCTTGACGGTGAAGTCCTCGATCACGGTGTTGGCGAGGAAGGATTCGGCAAGATCGTGAATGCGGGCGAGCGCGGCGTCGTCGACGGGCCCGTCCACTTCCAGTTCGAATCGCTTTCCCTGACGTACGTCGGAGATGCCTTCGAAACCCAGGCGCGGCAGTGCGCGCTGCACCGCCTGGCCCTGGGGGTCGAGGATCTCCGGCTTGAGCATGACGTCGACTACGACGCGTGCCACTGGCACTCCCGGTGTGTGGTGCTGAGCAGGTCCCTTCAGACTACCCGCACAAAATTTCTACGCGAGTAGATTGGTAGGAAACTACGTGACGACGGTCACGGTGCGGTATCGGAGCGCAGTCTTCGGGAAAAGTTCTGGGAAAGTTCGGCGATGCGTGCCGGATACTCCATTGCCCGGGGACACGCGGACAGATTTAGTCGGGGCTTCACTTGGCAATGCCCGGCACTGTACAAATGAATTGGCAACAGCCGATACTTTTCCCGATAACAGGCGGACAGCCGACTATCTGGCGAACATCTCCGCACGTCCGGCAGGCCATGACAGAGCCGCCGGGACGCAGAGGTGTCGCACGAAGGGACCGATATTCGTGGCGCAGCGTGTCGTGGTCACTCTCTTTGACGACATCGACGGCTCGGAAGCGGCGGAAACGATCGCCTTCGGACTCGACGGCAAGTTCTACGAGATCGACCTGAACCAGGCCAATGCGAAGCGGCTGCGCAAGGCGCTCGCTCCGTATGTGGAGGCGGGCCGCAAGCGGTCGCGTTCCGGCAAGGCGTACCGGCAGACGGAGGTGGCCCCCGACCCGGCGGCCGTCCGCGCCTGGGC
Organism: Streptomyces sennicomposti; assembly: GCF_019890635.1. Taxonomy (GTDB): domain Bacteria; phylum Actinomycetota; class Actinomycetes; order Streptomycetales; family Streptomycetaceae; genus Streptomyces; species Streptomyces sennicomposti. Next base: position 12,299 of record NZ_JAIOAB010000065.1, on the reverse strand, counting down.
GCAGGCCAACAAGATGGACGTGCCGGCCCGGGGCCGGATTCCGAAGAAGGTGTACGAGGCGTTCAGCGCGGCGCAGTGAGCGTGCGGGGTGGGTCGGGGGCCTCCCAAGGGCCCCCAGCCGCCCCGGCCGGACGCACCCCGCGCCGCCGGTCCCGGCCCGGACGCACCCCGCACCCCGCGCCGCCGCCCCGCCCGGGCTCACCCCGCACTGCCGCCCCCGGCTGACGTTCCCCGCCCGGCGCTGCCCCCCGGCCGGTCCCAGGCGGGCAGGGCCTCCCCAGGGACCGTCAGCCGGCCCGCTGAGGAACCGACTTGCGCAACCCCCCCGTTGATCAGCTAATGTCTGGAGCACGCCGAGGGGCGAGGCCGAAAGGCCGAAACCCACGGAGTACATGCGGGTGTAGTTCAGTAGCAGAACATCCCCCTTCCAGGGGGAAGGCGCAGTGTGCGATTCCTGTCACCCGCTCTGCACCGCCGGTCCGGACCACTCTTGTGGATCAGGTAGGCTGGTGCTCGCACCGATCGGTGGGAGCCGGTCGGAGGCAATGCGGACGTAGCTCAGTTGGTAGAGCGCAACCTTGCCAAGGTTGAGGTCGCGAGTTCGAGCCTCGTCGTCCGCTCGGGAAAAAGACCCCGGTCCACTGGACCGGGGTCTTTTCGTGTTCCCCGCGATCCACGGTCGTGTTCCCCGCGATCACCGTCCTGACATTTGTCATGGCGACTCATGACACCGCGCACTGCTGTCGGCGCCGAACCGGCGGAACGCTGGTCTCATGAACATCGACGAACACGACCACGCGATTGAGGTCACCGACCTGCGGCGCGTGTACGGGGGCGGGTTCGAGGCGGTACGCGGGGTCTCGTTTCACGTGAAACATGGCGAGGTCTTCGCACTGCTGGGCACCAACGGCGCGGGAAAGACCTCCACCGTCGAACTGCTGGAGGGCCTGGCGGCCCCGGCCTCCGGACGCGTACGGGTCCTGGGCCACGATCCGTTCACCGAGCGCGCCGCCGTACGGCCGCGTACCGGAGTGATGCTCCAGGAGGGCGGCTTCCCCTCCGAGCTGACCGTCGCCGAGACCGCGCGGATGTGGGCCGGCTGCGTGAGCGGGGCGCGACCGCCCCGGGACGTGCTCGCGCTGGTCGGGCTGGAGCGGCGCACCGAGGTGCGGGTCAAGCAGTTGTCGGGCGGGGAGCGGCGGCGGCTGGATCTGGCGCTCGCGCTGCTCGGCGACCCCGAGGTGCTGTTCCTGGACGAGCCGACGACCGGGCTGGACGCCGAAGGGCGCCGTGAGACCTGGCAGTTGGTGGGCGCGCTGCGCGACGCCGGGACGACCGTGCTGCTCACCACGCACTACCTGGAGGAGGCCGAGGGCCTGGCCGACCGGCTCGCGATCCTGCACGAGGGCCGCATCGCGGCGGCCGGCACCCCCGCCGAGGTGACGGCCGCGCAGCCCTCCCGGATCTCCTTCGAACTGCCCGAGGGCTACTTCCTCGGCGATCTGCCGCCGCTGGCCGAGCTGGGCGTGTGCGGCCACGAGACGGCCGGCCGCGTCGTCCGGCTGCGCACCCGCGCACTGCAGCGCACGGCCACCGAACTGCTGCTGTGGGCGCGGCACGCCGGGGTCGAACTGAACGGGCTGGACGCCCGGTCGGCCTCGCTGGAGGAGGCGTTCCTCGGCATCGCACGGGAGGCCGCCGCGTCCGGGGCACAGACGCCCGGGTCGCAGCCTCGTACGAAGGAGCACGCCGCATGAGCGACACCGTCACCGCACCGGCGCCCGCCCGCACCCGGGCCGCGCACACCACCGCGAGGGGCCGTATGGCCGCGCTCGCCCGGGCCGAACTGACCCTGTTCGTACGGACGAAGAGCACGCTGGTCTCGGCGGTGTTCGTGCCGCTGGCGCTGCCGCTCAGCGTGCACTCGGTGACCGACCGGATGAAGCTCGCGGACGCCGGTCTCACCGCCGGGCTGGTCGTCCTGCCCGCCGCCGTCGGTTTCTCGCTGCTGTTCGCCGTGTACTCCACCCTCGTCGGCGTGTTCGTCGCCCGCCGCGAACAGCTCGTCCTCAAGCGGCTGCGCACCGGCGAGGCGCGCGACGCGGAGATCCTCGCCGGGGCCGCCGTACCGGCCGTCGTGACGGGGCTTGCGCAGTCGCTGATCCTGGCCGCCGCGTGCACGGCGCTCCTCGATCTGCCCGCCCCGCACGCACCCCAACTCGCCGTCGCGGGGCTGCTGCTGGGGCTGGCCCTGGCCGTGGCCCTGGCGGCGGTCACCTCCGGTCTCACCCGCACCGCCGAGAGCGCCCAGGTCACCGCGATCCCGCTGGTGCTGGTCTCGATGCTGGGCTCGGGCGTCATGGTGCCGCTGGAGCTGCTGCCCGACACGGCGGCCCGGATCTGCGAACTCCTGCCGCTCACCCCGGTCATCACCCTGGTGCGCGGCGGCTGGACCGGCGAGCTGAGCGGACCCGAGGCGCTGCGCGCGCTGGCCGTCGCCCTGGCCTGGACGGCGGCGGCGGTGTTCGCTGTGCGACGGTGGTTCCGCTGGGACCCGCGGTGCTGACCGCGCGGGGGACGACGGGCCGACCGCCCGGGGGACGACGGAGGGGAGGGCCATGGTGCTCGGCGGGATACGGGGCTGGCAGCGGCGCAACTGGCGCGACCGCAGCAAGGCCGAACGGGTCGAGCTGCAGAGCGTGATCACCTGGTGCGCCACGATCTGGGTGTTCGAACTGACCTGGCTGGCGCTGCCGGTGGCCGACGGAGTGCGGCACCGGCCGGTGCCGCTGGTCCTCGGCGGCCTGCTGCTCGTCGTCGGCGCCCTGCAGTGCCTGGCCGCCAACCGGCTCGCCCGGCCCGCGCTCGACCAGTACCTGGGGCGCGGCGCCCTGCCCGCCCGGGCCCTGCGCCCCTCCCTGGTCCTGCTCGTCCTGGCGCTGGGGTCCTGCTCGTCCTGGCGCTGGTCCTGCCCATGGTGCTGGCCCTCGTCGGCGGCATCACCCCCTGGACGGCGCGGCTGGCGGTCGGCGCCGCCCTGCTGACGTTCGGCCTGCTGTACGGGCTGCTGGTGACGGTGCCCGTGCTGCTGCGCCGCTCCGCCCTGCTGGCGGCCGTCCTGATGGCCGCGTCCGCCCTCGCCTTCCGCACGGCCCTGGACGTCCTCATGACCGGGCTCCTGGTCGTCTTCGCCCTGGCGATGTCCCTGCTGGCCGCCCGCTGCGGCGCGTGGACCCCGTCGGTGCTGTGGGAGGCCGAACGCGCCCGCGAGACCGAGGCGCGACTCGCCGTCGCCGAGGAGCGGCTGCGGTTCGGGCGGGACCTGCACGACGTGCTGGGCCGCAACCTCGCGGTGATCGCGCTGAAGGCCGAGCTGGCGGTGCGGCTGGGGCGGCGCGGACGGCCCGAGGCGGTGGACCAGATGGTCGAGGTGCAGCGGCTGGCGCAGGAGTCGCAGCGCGAGGTGCGCGCGGTCGTCCGCGGCTACCGGGAGGCCGACCTCGGGGCGGAACTCGCGGGCGCGCAGGGCGTGCTGGAAGCCGCCGGCATCGACTGCGCGATCACCGGCTCGGCCGCCGGGCTGCCCGCCCCGGTGCAGTCCGCGCTCGGCTGGGTGGTCCGCGAGGCGGCGACCAACGTCCTCCGGCACGGCGACGCCCGGACCTGCGCCATCGCCCTGCGGACCGAGGATGGCCGGGCCGAACTGTCCGTCGAGAACGACGGGGCGCCGGGCTCACCCGGCGGCGGCCCCGGCTCCCCCGGCGGCGGACCGGGCTCGGGACTGGCCGGGCTGCGCGAACGGCCGGCGGAACTCGGCGGCACCCTGCGGGCCGGACCGGTGGACGGCGGACGGTTCCGGCTGACCGCCGAGGTGCCGCTGCGGCCCGCCGGCACCACCGAGACCGCCCGTGCGCTGAGCGAGGTCACCCCATGACGACGTCCCCCGCCCCCGTCCGGCTGCTGCTCGCCGGCAACGAACACCTCATCCGGGGCGCGCTCGCCGCGCTGCTCTCCCCGGAGGACGACCTGCTGGTCGTCGCCGAGGCGGCCAGCAGACCCGAGGCACTGGCCATGGCCCGGGCGCACACCCCCGACGTGGCCGTGCTGGATCTCCAGATGCCCGGCGCGGACGGTGTGAAGGTCGCCACATCCCTGCGCGCCGAGCTGCCCGGCTGCCGGGTGCTGATCGTGACCAGCCACGGGCGGCCCGGGCATCTGAAACGGGCGCTCGCCGCCGGGGTGCGCGGCTTCGTCCCGAAGACGGTCAGCGCCCAGCGGCTCGCCGAGATCATCCGCACCGTCCACGCCGGAAACCTCCCCCACGCCTGAACGGCGCGGGGGGACCCCCACCGTCGACCCGGAGTTGGCCGCCGACGCGATCTCCGCCGGGGACTCCCCGCTGACCGCGCGCGAGGCCGAGGTGCTGGAGCTGGCCGCCGACGGCGCGCCGGTCACGGAGATCGCCGAGCGGGCCGCCCTGTCCGCCGGGACCGCCCGCAACTACCTGTCCTCGGCCGTGACGAAACTCGGCGCGGAAATCCGGCATGCGGCGGTACGCCTCGCACGCGAGCGAGGTTGGGTATAGTGGCTCTCGCGCCACGGCGCAACGCGGACGTAGCTCAGTTGGTAGAGCGCAACCTTGCCAAGGTTGAGGTCGCGAGTTCGAGCCTCGTCGTCCGCTCCAGTTCCGAGCCCCCCGGCTTCCACCGGGGGGCTCGGTCGTTTCCGCTCCCCTGCTACGACCAGCTGGTGCCGGTCAGCCGCTCGTAGGCCTCCACGTACTTGGCACGGGTGGCCTCGACGACCTTCTCCGGCAGCGGCGGCGGGGGCTGCTCGCTCCTGCGGTCCCAGCCCGACTCGGCGGAGGTCAGCCAGTCGCGGACGTACTGCTTGTCGTACGAGGGCTGCGCGCGGCCCGGCTGCCACTGGTCGGCCGGCCAGAAGCGGGACGAGTCCGGGGTGAGGACCTCGTCGGCCAGGACCAGCGTCTCCCCGTCGAAGCCGAACTCGAACTTGGTGTCGGCCAGGATGATCCCGCGCTCCCGGGCGATGTCCCGGGCCCGGCTGTAGACGGCCAGGGTGGCCTGGCGCAGCTCGGCGGCCGTCTCGGCGCCGACCTGGCGGGCCACCTCCTCGTAGGAGACGTTCTCGTCGTGCTCGCCGACCTCGGCCTTGGTGGCCGGGGTGAAGATCGGGGCGGGCAGCTCGGAGCCGTCCACCAGGCCCTCGGGCAGGGCGAGACCGCAGACGGTGCGGCTCTGCTCGTACTCGGCGAGGCCGGAGCCGGTGAGGTAGCCGCGGGCCACGCACTCCACCGGGACCATCCGCAGCGACTTGCACACCAGGGTCCGGCCGGCCCAGTCGGCGGGGGCGCCGTCAGGCAGGTCGGTGCCGATGACGTGGTTGGGGACCAGGTCGGCGAGCCGTTCGAACCACCACAGGGACAGCCGCGTGAGCACGCGGCCCTTGTCGGGGATCTCGGTGGGCAGCACCCAGTCGTAGGCGGACATGCGGTCGCTGGCGACCATCACGAGGTCGCCCGCCTCGTTACGGTACAGCTCGCGCACCTTGCCGGTGTGCAGATGCACCAGGCCCGGAACCTGGATCGGCTCGGGCTTTTCGACGAATCCGGACACGGTTCCTCCCCGTGGTTCTGTCCAATGGCTCGATTGTCCCGTACGGGGGCGGCGGCCTCGGACAGCGGGTCAGTCGCGTTTGCAGATGCGGTCCAGCAGGTTCGCGGTGGCCCGCTGGATACGGGGGTCGGCGTGGCCCGGACGGTCCAGGGCCGGCGACCAGGCGAACGTCCCGGAGGCGAAGACCAGCGCCCCGGACGGCGCCCGGTACAGCGAGGTCTCCTGGTGGCGCCGCACGCCGTCGGCGTCGGGGTAGGGCGAGTGGGCGAGCAGGATGCGGTCCTGGTGGTCGGGCAGCGGGGTGCGCGGGAAGTAGCGGTCCGCCTCGCCCGCGACCAGGCCGGGGATCTCCTCGCCCTCGCCCGCCCCGGTCGACTCCCACAGCCAGTGGTCGGCGTTGCGCACGACCATCGGGCGCGGTTCGGGCACGCGCCCGGCGTACTGGATGCCGATGAGCTGCTGCTCGGGGCGGTCGATCTCCCGCCACAGCACCGGGCGGCCCGGGCCCTTGCGTTTGCGGCAGGTCAGCAGGCGGTCGGGCACCCCGGACGGCGACGGCCCCAGCTCCACCTGCCAGTACATGGTGTTGGCGGACAGGAAGACCAGCGAGGTGCCGGTCTCGCGGGCCAGTTCGACCGTGCGGCGCATCGGCACCGACCAGTACTCGTCGTGGCCGGGGAAGACCAGGCCGCGGTAGCGGGTGGGGTCGATCCGGCCGGCGTGCAGGTCGCGGGCGTCGGCGTAGGCGAGGTCGTAGCCGTAGCGCTCGGCCCAGCGGATGAAGTCGTAGGCGTGCCCGACGTGCAGGGGCAGGCCCGCGCCCGCGTACGGGCGGTCGAAGGAGACCGTGGTCGCCGCGTCCGCCTCGCCCAGCAGCCGGCCCTCCTCGTCCCAGGCGTGGTAGAGGCTGGCGCCGGTGTGACCGTCCTCCGGGTAGAGGTTGTAGGCCTGCCAGGTGACGTCCGGCAGCAGCAGGAGCAGATCCGCCGGGTCGTCGTCGCGGACGGTGAACGGGATGTGCGAGCGGTAGCCGTCCGCCGTGGTCAGCACGGCGACATAGGCGCCGGTGCTCCAGTACGACGGGACCTGGAGCCGCCAGGACAGCCACCAGTGATGACAGGAGACCGTGCGGTCGGCGGTCAGCGGCGGCGGCTGCACGATGCCGGACAGGCGGGGGCTGGTGGTGATCTTCGCGGCGCCGTCGCCGCCGTAGTGGCCGATGCGGTAGACGTCCACGCCGAACTGCTGGGGCGGGTCCACGGTGATGTGGAAGTCGATCGCCTCGCCGGGCGTGACGGCGCCGGTGGAGGCGAAGCCCTTGATCTGGCGGTGGACGTCGTCGGCCGAGCGGAGGCCGCCGCCGGCGGACCGGGGCGCCGGGACGCGGGGCGCGCCGGGCAGCGCGGTGTTCGGCGCCGGGTCGACGTACCAGGGGACGACGTGGCCGGTGTCGTCGAAGTAGGTCTCGCTGCCGCGCAGCCAGGGGACGGGTCCCTGTCCGAAGGGGTCCGTGACGGCGTGTGCGAGGGCTCCCGACTCCCAGCGGCGGATGCGCTCCGATCCCATGCCCGTTCCCCTCCCTCGTGGCCCCCTCGGCGGCTCGCGCGGTGGTGCGGGTCCGTCCTTGAGCGGCTGTCCGGCCGGCTCACTGTGCGGTTGTCGGTGCCTGTCGTATGTCGGGGGCGTTTGCCACGCGCGCGATCGGTCCCAGCACATCACATTACGCACGCATGCTGTCACTAGTCGTTGCGAATTGGCCGAAAGTGGAAGAAGGCCGTCCGGTAGAGCGGCGACGGGTTCGGCGTCGGTCCTGGTCAGAACGCCGTCAGCCCAGGCGCACCGGCTTCTCCGGACGTATGCCCGAATCGATCAACCACGTCCGCAGCGGGACCGGGTCGCCGTCCTCGACCAGGGCGAGCACCCTCGCCCCGAGATCGGTGGCGCGCACGCCGTCCACCAGGAGGGTCGGGCCGTCGAGCCAGTCGAGGCCCGGGACCGCGCCCGCGGTGTCCATCGCCGCGCAGCAGACCATCGCGGTGACGTGGTCGGCGAGGAGTTCGCGGCCGGTGCGGGGCGGCTGGAGCGGGAAGAGCGGCAGCGAGTCCTGGTCCCAGGGGGGCGCGCCGGCTCCCTGGCCGCCGGCTCCCTGCGCCGCCGTGCGCGCCGCCGGCGCGGCGGCCTCCTCGCGGGCCAGCTCGGCGGTGAGACCGGCGGCGAGGGCGGCGCTGCGCTCGTTCGCGAGGCCGCCCGCGAGGTCGGCCTCCTCTTCGTCCTCCGGGGCGTCGTCGGGGGCGTGGATCGGGTCGGTCGGGACGGTCGGGACGATGTGGTCGGTCGGACCGATCTGGTCGTGCTGGTCGGGCCGGTCGGTCTGGGCGATCTGGTCGGTCCAATTGGACTGGTCGGCCCGGTCGGACTGGGCGAACTGGTCGGTCCAGTCGGTCTGGTCGGTCCGGTCCCAGGGGTCCAGGGCGTCCGGCTGGCGCCGGGGGGCCGGTTGGTGCCGGGGGTCCCGCTGGTCCGAGGGGGCCGGCTGGTCCGAGGGGGCCGGCTGGTCCGAGGGGGCCGGCTGGTCCGAGGGGGCCGGCTGGTCCAGACGGTCCGGCTGGTCCAGGGGGGCTGTGCGGGGGGCGTCGTCCGTGTCATGCGTGGCGTCCGCGTCCATCAGGCCCTCCTCCAGACCTCGCCGCAGGGCCTGCTCCAGGTCCTCGGTCATGGCGTCGTCCCCGGCGTCCGCGCCGGCCGACACCGCCTCCGGATCCGCCGGATCCGCCGGAAGCGCCGGAAGCGCCGGACGCGCCGAGTCGGCGGATGTCGCCGGGGAGCCGGGTATCGCGGTCGGCGGGGCGGTGCGTATCGGGTGCGGCGGGATCGCGGACGTACCGTCCGCGGCGGTGGGCGGCCGGGTCGGCGGGCGCGGGGCGGCCGCGGGGCGCGGCGGGACGGAGAGGTGGTCCAGGACGCGGGCCAGGGTCGGGCCGTGCGGGTCGATGGCCGGCGGAGTGGGACAGTGCGGCACCCCGAGGGCGTCCAGCACCCGGTGGAGCCGGGCGGCGTCGGTGCGCCACTTGCGGTCCACGACCTCCTCCGGGTACGCCTGCCAGTCCACCGGGGCCCAGTCCGGGCCCTGCTCGGCCGGGCCGCCGTGGAACAGCCGCGCGGCCAGCAGCGAGGTGGCCTCGTCCACCGCGCCGGGCTCCTCCAGCAGATCGCACGCCGGGCGCTCGCCGAGCCGGGACGCGAAGCCCTCGGCCAGCCGGTCCCGGCGGGACAGTTCGGTGAGGGCGGCGACCACGCCCGCGTCCAGCCGGGAGGGCCAGCGGCCCATCCGCCAGGCGGGCAGCGCGACCCGGGTCAGCAGCCGGTCCCAGCCCGCGTACGCGAGGCCCACCTGCTCCTGGGCGACGATCCGCAGGCCGTAGTCCACAGCCTGTGCACGCTCGGCCGCCGCCGCGGCCACGCCCCGCTCCATCAGGGCCGCGTCCTCCCGGCAGCCGCGCAGCAGCAGCCGGGCGACCGGGCCGACGCCCGCGTGCACCGCGCGCGTCAGGGGGCCGCGGCCGGGCGTCGAGGCGGCGCCCACCGCCGCGTCCAGGCCGCGTACGAACCGGCGGGCGGCGGCTATGTCCGGGTGCGCGGCGGGTCCCGTACCGGCGACGACCGGGGCGAGGACGGCGCGCAGTTCGCCCACCCGCATCCACCACAGGAACGGCGAGCCGATCACGAGGACGGGCGCCGCCGCCGTACGGCGCGGACGGGACGGGGACAGGCCGCGCAGCCCGTCCGGCTCGTCGCGGTCGGTGTCCTCGGCGCGTTCGGAGCGGTCGGCGCGTTCGGGTGGGGCGTGGGCCGGATGGGTGCGGTCCTCCAGCCAGCTGTCGCAGTCCGGGGTGAGCGCTATGGCGGACGGCGCCGGGACGTCGAGCCGGTCGGCCAGGTCGCGGACCAGCCGGTACAGGTCCGGGGCGGTCTCCTCGGGCACTGGGACCGTCGGGCTCATGGCCGGGCGGGAGCGGGCGACGACCACGCCGACGCCGGCGGCGGCGAGCAGGACGACGAGCGCGACGACGCCCACGGTCCAGCGGGCCGCGTCCCAGCCGCCGCCCACGAGATGGCCCGTGGAGCCGCCCGCGAGCAGGATCACGGCGAGGGCGGCGGGCAGCAGGGCGACGGCCAGCGCCCGGCCGCGCACGCGCAGCACGGCGAGGGCCCTGGAGCGCGCGAACTGCGCGCCGACTTCGGCACCCGTACCGGTCACGGCCGTTCGTCACCCCCTCGCGACTGTCCTGGCGTTGCTCACTCCCCCACTGTGGCACCCGTCACTGACATCGCAATGCCGGTGGGCCAAGTGCCGGAACGCTTGCGCCGCACCCTAGTTGGGGCCTCGGCCCGCGTCAGCCGGATGGGGCATTGCTCACTCGATGGAATGGCTTTGGTCAAAGGTGGTCGACGCAAAGCAAGGGTCGGGCCTCGGCTCGTGTCCGGGGCCCGACCGTCGGGGAAGGAGGGTGAGAGGTACTGGCCGTGGTACTGGCCGTGGTGCTGGTCGCGCTGCTGGGAGGCGGTGCGGGGCGCTCCGCGGCGCTGCGGGAGGGGGCTCTCGGGGCGCTGCGGGGAGGGCTGGACTGCCCAGGTCGCTGTGGGGAGGGGCTGCTCAGGTCGCTGAGGGAGGCGGGCGGCGCACGTCGCTGGGGGACGCGGGCCGCCCGGGTCCCGTCACGCGCCCGCCGCCGCCTTCGCGGCGATGTCGGTGCGGTGCTGGGAGCCGTCCAGGCCGATCCGCGCGACCGCCACGTACGCCCGCTCGCGCGCCTCCGTCAGGTCCGCGCCGGTCGCGGTGACCGACAGGACCCGGCCGCCCGCGCTCAGCACGGCGTCGCCCTCGCGCCGGGTGCCGGCGTGCAGCACGTACGCGTGCGGGGCGTCCTTCGCGGCCACCTCGTCCAGGCCGGTGATCGGGTCGCCGGTGCGCGGGGCGCCGGGGTAGTTGTGCGAGGCGACGACCACGGTGACGGCCGCCTCGTCGCTCCAGCGCAGGGGTTCGAGGTCGGCGAGGTTGCCGGTGGCGGCGGCCATCAGGACGCCCGCGAGGGGGGTGCGCAGCCGGGCGAGGACGACCTGGGTCTCGGGGTCGCCGAAACGGGCGTTGAACTCGATCACGCGGACACCGCGGCCGGTGATCGCGAGACCGGCGTAGAGCAGCCCGGAGAACGGGGTGCCCCGGCGGCGCATCTCGTCCACGGTGGGCTGCAGCACGGTCCGCATGACCTCGTCCACGAGCGCGGGGTCGGCCCAGGGCAGCGGGGAGTAGGCGCCCATGCCGCCGGTGTTCGGCCCCTCGTCGCCGTCCAGGGCGCGCTTGAAGTCCTGCGCGGGCTGGAGCGGGAGGACGGTCACGCCGTCGGTGACGGCGAAGAGGGACACCTCGGGGCCGTCGAGGTACTCCTCGATCACGACGCGGTCGCAGGCGGCGGCGTGCGCCCGGGCGGCCTCGACGTCGTCCGTGACGACGACGCCCTTGCCGGCGGCGAGGCCGTCGTCCTTGACGACGTAGGGGGCGCCGAAGGCGTTGAGCGCCTCGGTGACCTCCGCCTCGGTCGTGCAGACGTACGAACGTGCCGTGGGGACGCCCGCGCCCGCCATCACGTCCTTGGCGAAGGCCTTGGAGCCCTCCAGCCGCGCGGCCTCCTGGGAGGGGCCGAAGACCGGGATGCCGGCCTCGCGCACGGCGTCGGCGACACCGGCGACCAGCGGGGCCTCCGGGCCGACGACCACGAGGTCGGCGCCCAGCTCCACGGCCAGCGCGGAGACGGCCGCGCCGTCCAGGGCGTCGACCCGGTGCAGCTCGGCGACCTCGGCGATGCCGGCGTTGCCGGGCGCGCAGTGCAGCGCGGTGACGGCGGGGTCGAGGGACAGGGAACGGCACAGGGCGTGCTCACGCGCGCCGCTACCGATGACGAGGACCTTCACGGGGTCAGCCTAACGGCACCCACGTCCGGCCCTTTGTGCGGGCCGCCGAGGGGGAGGGGGGCAGGGGTTCGTAGGTTCCTCCGAGGGGACGCCGGGGTGCGGCGCCGAAGAGACAGCGGAGGACCGGCCCCGCGCGCGGGGACCACACGTCGACGGCCTGGATGCGCAGCGCGCCCTCGGCAAACCGCCCCCGCGCGCGGGGACCGCACGACCCAGGCGGCGGCGACGGTGCCGCTCGTGGGGGACCGCCCCCGCGCGCGGGGACCGCACAGCGATCAGCGCTCGCGCGTCCCCGAGGTCGGGACCACCCCCGCGTGGGCGGGGACCACCCCGGCGGGATCGGCGACATGATGCCGTCCCCGGGACCACCCCCGCGTGCGCGGGGACCACCGGGCGTGCTCGCGGGCGCCGCGCCGGTAGCGGGGACCCCCCCCCGCATGGCGGGGACCACGCCAGGGCGCAAACCTGCGAACGGACCGGGACGGGGCGGCGACTCGGAGGGAAGCCGGGCGGTCCGGCGGTCACTCCGTCGTGTATTCCTCGACCACCGTCGCGCCCAGTTCCCGCACGATCAGTTCGCGGCCGGACAGGGCCGACTCGTTCAGGTCGGGGTCGTCGTCCTCGGGGATGTCGTCCTCGGGGGCGACGGGGGTGGGCTCCGGGGCGAAGGGCCGGGACGCCATGGACGGTCCG
>NZ_JAIOAB010000064.1 GCF_019890635.1 Streptomyces sennicomposti | reverse complement strand
CCCCCCCCCCCCGCCCCCCCCCCCCCCCCCCGCGGCCCCCCCCCCCCCCCCCCCGCCCCCGCCGTGTCAGCCCGCACCCGCCCTTTCGGCCCCGGCCCGCCGCGTCAGCCCGCGGCCGGCCGGAAGCGGCGACGGTACTCCGTCGGTGTCGTGCCGAGCCTGCGGCGGAAGGCCCGCACGAGGGTGTCCGTCGTGCCGAACCCGCAGGCGGACGCTATGCGTTCGAGGGTGTCGTCGGTGGACTCCAGCTGGTGGCGCGCCCGTTCGACCCGGGCGGACTCGACGTAGACGCCCGGTGTCGTACCGAGTTCGGTCCTGAAGATCCGGGTCAGCTGCCGCTCGCCGACATGCGCGTACGCGGCGAGTTCCGCGACGCCGAGCCGTTCGCCGAGGTGCTCGGCCACGTAGTGGCGCAGGTCCTCGACGCGCCGGGTCGTGGAGACGGGATCGAGGGGCACGCTGAACTGGCTCTGCCCGCCGGGCCGTTTCAGGTACATCACCAGCTGCCGGGCGACCCGCAGCGCGACCTCCTCGCCGAAGTCGTCGGCGACCAGGGCGAGCGACAGGTCGAGGCAGGCGCTGATCCCCGCGCCGGTCCACACCGCGCCCTCGCGGATGAAGATCGGGTCGGCGTCGACCTCGATGGCCGGGTGCTCCTCGGCCAGTTGCCGCGCGGTGGACCAGTGCGTGGTGGCGCGCCTGCCGTCGAGCAGTCCGGCGGCGGCGAGGATGTGCGCCCCGACGCAGACCGACGCCACCCGGCGGGCCCGTCCGGCGAGGGTCCGCACCCGGTCCACCACCGCGGGGTCGGCGACGGCGCGGACGCGTCGCTGCCCGTCGATCTCCACCGAGCCGGGCACCAGCAGGGTGTCGATGCCGCGACGGGCCACCTCGTCGAAGGTGGCGTCGGGCAGGACGCGGACGCCCGAGGCGGTGGTGACGGGCGCCGACGTCTCGGCGACCAGGGCGACTTCGTAGCCCGCCGTGCCGCCGGTCTCGCGCCGCAGCAGGGAGAACACCTCCGGCGGCCCGGTGACGTCGAGCAGGTCGACGTCGTCGAAGAGGACGATGACGACGAGTCGTCCGTCGGTGTTCATGATGCTCCGTCGGGTCGGGCGGGCCGGGGGCCGGCCGGGAAGGCGGCGGATCCGGTCGCGGTGATGTCCGGATCTGCATGTTAGACGTCATTGCCGACGTGCCGTCACCGCCCGTAGGTTCTCGGAGGGAGCCCGCCGAGAGGGGCGGGCGACCTGATCCGGCACACGTATCGCATCGCGTATCCGTACGTGTGCGCACCCGCGCACCCGCGCATCACTGCACGTGCTCACACCTCCATACCCGTATGCACACGTATCCAGAGGGAAGGACCCACCCATGGCCCGCACGACCCTGCGCGCACTCAACGGCTTCGACGAGACGCCCGCCGCGCTCGCCGACTCCACCCTGATCCTGGTCGACTACCAGAACACCTACGTCGGCGGCGTGATGGAGCTGGACGGCTGGCAGGCCGCCCTCGACAACGCCGCCGCGCTGCTCCGCCGGGCCCGGGAGGCCGGGGCGAAGGTCGTCCACGTCGTCAACGACGGCGGCCCCGGCACCCCGTACGACATCCACGCCGAGATCGGCCGCATCCACCCGAGCGTCGCCCCGGCCGAGGGGGAGCCGGTCGTCGTCAAGAAGTTCCCGAACTCGTTCGTCGGCACCGATCTCGCCGACCACGTCGACGCGGCCGGCCGCAAGGACGTCGTCGTCGCCGGGTTCATGACGCACATGTGCGTGCTGTTCACGGTGGAGGGCGCGTTCCTGCGCGGCAACCGGCCCACGGTGGTCGCCGACGCCTGCGCGACCCGGCCGCTGCGCGGAGCCGGCGCCGAACTGACCGCCGAGCAGATCCACCACGGCGCGCTCGCCACCGTCGCCGACCTCTACGGCGTCGTCGTCGCCTCGCAGAAGCACCTGGCCTGAGGCCCGGCGGCCACAACGGGGGAGCGTACGATCGTACACTCCGGAGGGTACGATCGTACGCATGCCCACCGACTACTTCGCGGACGACCCCCGGACCAATCTGGAGCGCATGCTCGCCGGTGATCTCTACATCGCCGACGATCCCGAGATCGCCCGCCGGCAGCAGCGGGCGGTGCGGCTGGCCGCCCGCTACCAGGCCGCCTACGCCGAGGACGCCGACGGCGCCCGCCCGGTCCTGGTGGAACTGCTGGGCGCGCTGGGAGAGGAGGCCCATGTGCGACCGCCGCTGTACGTGGACTACGGGAGCAACATCACGATCGGCGCGCGCACCTTCGTCAACTACAACCTCACCGCGCTCGACGTCGCGGCCATCGTCATCGGCGAGGACTGCCAGATCGGCCCGAACGTCCAACTGCTCACCCCCACCCACCCGCTGGACCCCGAGCCCCGCCGCGACAAGCTCGAAGCGGCACGGCCCATCACCCTCGGGAACAACGTGTGGCTCGGCGGCGGCGTCATCGTGCTGCCGGGTGTGACCATCGGGGACAACGCGGTGATCGGCGCCGGTGCGGTGGTCACGAAGGACGTCCCCGCCGACGTGGTCGCCGTGGGCAACCCGGCCCGCCCGGTCCGCGGCCTCTGAGACCGCGGGAGCACCCATGGCCACCGGACACACCGATCCGCGCCGCCGCGAGCGGATCATCGGCGCGGCCCTCGACCTGATCGCCGAGGAGGGCCTCGCGGCCGTCTCGCACCGCAAGGTCGCCGCCCGCGCCGGGGTGCCGCTGGGCTCGATGACGTACCACTTCGACGGCATCGACCAGCTGCTCCGGGAGGCCTTCGGGCGCTTCACCGACCACATCGTGGCCGTCTTCGACGCGTATCTCGGCGCCGCCGCCGGTCCCGACGAGGCGCGGGCCGCCGTGGCCGGCCTCGTCCACGCGCTGTCCGAGGGAGACCCGCGCGACCTGGTGCTCACCCAGGAGCTGTACACGCTCGCCGCGCGGCGGCCCGCCTACCGGGAACTCACCCAGGAGTGGACGCTGCGCAGCCGCACCCACCTGGAGAAGCACTTCGACCCCGACACGGCCCGCCTGCTCGACGCCATGATCGAGGGCCTGACCCTGCACCGCGCCCTCACCGGCGACCCCCACGACCGGACGCTGACCCTGGAGGCCGTCACCCGCATCACCACGGGCGGCGACGCCGCCGCGCCCACCCCGCCGCCGGAGGGCGGGCGGTGAGGGACTACCGTCCCTACCGTCCCAAAGGGGACCTGTACCGACTCGTCCCTCGGTGGGCCGAAGGAGAACAATGCGCGTGATCGCCTTGGCGACGACCGGCCCGTCGGCCGGGAGCCCGGCGCAGCCGACCCCGGGCCGGCTGCTGTCCTCCTGGCAGCTCGACGTGCCGGCGCTCGTCCTGGTGCTCGTCCTCGGCGGGCTGTACGGCTGGGGCGTGCTGCGGGTGCGCCGCCGGGGCGGGGCCTGGCCGCCGGCCCGGCTCGCCGCCTTCACGGTGCTCGGCCTCGGCGCGCTGGTGGCGGCGACGATGTCGGCGCTGGCCGTCTACGACCATGTGCTGTTCTGGCCGGCCGCGGTGCAGAACGTCCTGCTCGACCTCGTCGCGCCGCTCGGCCTGGCCCTCGGCGACCCGCTCCGGCTCGCCGCCGAGGCGCTGCCCCCGGCCGGGGCGGCCCGGGTGCGTCGGGCGCTCTCCGGCAAGGCGGTGCGCGTGCTGACCTTCCCGCTGGTCAGCACGGCTCTGGTGCTCACCACGGAACTGGTCGTCTACTTCACGCCGTACTTCGCCACCGCCCTGCGCGTGGGCTGGCTGCACGAGCTGATGTACCTGCATCTGCTGGCGGCGGGCTGTCTGTTCGTCGTGCCGGTGCTCACCCACGAGCAGGCGCTGCCCGCCTGGTGCACGCATCCGGTGCGGGCCGCCCTGGTGTTCCTGGACGGCATCGTCGACGCGGTGCCCGGGGTCGTGGTGATGACGCACGGCACGCTGATCGCGGGCGCCTGGTACCTGCACCACGCCCCCGCGTGGTCGCCGGACGTACGCCACGACCAGCAGATCGGCGGCGGCGCCATGCTGAGCATCGCCGAACTGGTCGCGCTGCCCTTCCTGCTGGCGATCCTGGTGCAGTGGGCGCGGGCCGAGCGCGTCCAGAACGCGGCCCTGGACCGCCGCCTGGACGCGGAACTGATCCGCGCCGCAGCCCCGGCCGCCGCCGAGCACCCCGGACACCCGGAGGAGACCGCGCCGACGGCGCCCGCCGATCGCGTACGGCCCTGGTGGGAGACCGAGCGGAACGACGTGGCCGACCGCATCCGCCGCCAGCACGACCACTTCTGACGCGGACCGTTCGGGCCGGGTCCTCCGTCGGCCCGACGCCTCTCGAACACCCTTGCCGAGCCACCCCCGGCCACTCCTGCCCCCGGCCACTCCCGCCCCCGGCCCCCGCCCCCGGCGCCCCGACTGGCCCTGACCGCCCCGACCGGCCCTGACCGCCCCGCCGCTCAGCCCGTGCCCGGCGCGGCCGGCCCGGCGCCGAGAGCCGACACCGCCGCCGTAGCCAGCCGGACCGCCTGCCGTGTCACCGCCGTGAAGTCGTCGCCGGACTCCACGGCCGTGGTCGCCGCGTTGACGAAACCCTGGAGCAGCCGGGCCGTGCGGTGCGGCGCGTCGTCGCCGAGTTCGGCCAGCGCCGCGATCAGGGGCTCCAGGATCTCCGCGTGCGCCTCGGCCGCGCCCTCCCGCAGCACCGCCGCGTCCCGGTCCCCGGCCAGCGCCTGGGCGATCCGGTGCTCGCCGTCGCGGACCAGGGTCAGCTGCGCGCGCACATAGGCCGCCACCCGCTCCTCGGGCGTGTGGGCGCCGGCCATCTCGGCGCGGATACGGGCCGTCCAGCGCGGCGTCGCCGCCCGCACCACCTCCGCCAGCAGCTCGCGCCGGTCGGCGAAGTACTTGTACACGCTGTTGCGCGCCAGCCCCGTACGGGCGGCCACCGCCGCGAAGGTGACGGCCGAGGCGTCGCCCTCCAGCAGCAGTTCGCCCGCCGCCGCGACGAGCGCCGCACGCTGCTGGGCGCGGTGGTCGGCGACGGAGGCGGCACGGATCTTGGGCACGCCCGCCAGTGTAGAAGCCCGCGCGCCACGACGGAGCACGGCCGCCCGCAGGCCCCGGGGCGCCCCGCCTGCAGGCCCCAGGAGCGCCCCGCCCGCGGGCCCGGGCGCGCCCCGCCCGGAACCCCGAGGCACCCCCGCTCGGAAGCGCGGAGCACCCCCACTTGGCGACGCCGTGTCCCCATCTTCTATCTTGGCGACACAGTGTCCCCAAAACTCTCGCTGGAAGGCCCCCCGTGTACTTGGCCCTGCTCGAACTGAAAGCGGCCCGCGGCCGTTTTCTCCTCATGGGCGGCGTCGTGGTCCTCGTCGCCGCGCTCGTCGGCATCGTCAGCGGTTTCACCACCGGACTCGGCGACGACACCATCTCCGCGCTGCGCCGGCTCCCCGCCACCCATCTCGCCTTCGCCCGCGGCGCCGACTCCGACCAGTTCGCGCGCAGCCTGGTCGACGGCCGCGCCCTGGACGGCTGGCGCGCCCGCGAGGGCGTCCGGGCGACGCCCCTCGGCGTGTCCATCGCCCGCGGCACCACGAACCGCAAGGTGGAGGTGGACTTCGCCGCGTTCGGCATCGAGCCGCGCTCCTTCCTCGACCCCGGCTCCACCTCCGGCCGCGCCCTGTCGGCCGCCGAGCCGTACGGCATCGTCGTCTCGCAGCAGCTCGTCAAGGACGGCGTACGGATCGGGGACACCCTCGCCGTCGACCGCCTCGGCATCACCCTCACGGTCCGCGGCGCCACCGGCCGCTCCTCCTACGGCCACGTCGCCGTCGCCTACCTGCCCGTCACCGCCTGGCAGCGCATCCGCTTCGCCACCCCCGGCGTCGCCGCCACCACCGCGCCACCGCCCCGGCAGTACAGCGCCGTCGCCCTGCAAGCCGCACCGGGAGCGGACCTCGCCGCCGCCGACCGGGCGCTCGGCACCGGCACCCGGACCGTCGAGGCCGCCTACGCCGCCGCGCCCGGCTACACCGGCGAACGCGTGACCATGACCTCCATCCAGGCGTTCCTGTACGCCATCGCACCCCTCGTCGTCGGCGCCTTCTTCGCCGTGTGGACCGTGCAGCGGCAGCCCGAACTCGCCCTGCTGCGGGCCCTCGGCGCGTCCCGGCGCCGCCTCGTGGGCCACACCCTCGGGCAGGCGGCGGTCGTCGTGGGCGGCGGCACGGCCCTCGGTGCGGCCCTCGCCGCCGGACTGGGCCTGCTGGTGGGCTCTGAGGTGCCGTTCAGCCTGCCCGGCGCCGCGCTCGCCGCCACCATGGGCACCGTCGTGCTCGTGGGCCTGGCCGGAACCGCCGTCATCCTGCGCAAGGTGACCACCGTCGACCCGATGACCATGCTGGGAGCCGGCCGATGAGCCTCGAACTGTGCGACGTGACCGTGACCCTCGGCCGCGCCGAGTCCCGTACCACCGCCCTGCGCGGGGTGAGCGCCGGCTTCGCGGCGTCGGCCCTGACCGCCCTGGTCGGCCCCTCCGGGTCCGGCAAGTCCACCCTGCTCGCCGTCGCCGGCGCCCTGCTGCGGCCCGACTCGGGGCAGGTGCTGCTCGACGGGCGGGACATCGCCCGGCTGTCCCCGGCCGAGCAGGCCCGGCTGCGCCGCACCCGCATCGGCTACGTCTTCCAGAGCGGCAACCTGCTCAGCGGCCTCACCGCCCTCGAACAGCTCCTCGCCGCCGCGTCCGTCGCCGGACGCCCGCCCCGCGCGATGCGCCCGCGCGCCGAGGAACTGCTCGCCGAGGTCGGCCTCGCGCACCGGCTGCGGCACCGCGCCGACCAGCTCTCCGGCGGCGAGCGGCAGCGCATCGCCCTCGCCCGGGCGCTCCTGCTCGAACCCGGACTGCTGCTCGTGGACGAGCCCACCGCGGCCGTCGACCGGGAGCGGGCCGCCGGCATCGTGGATCTCCTCGCCACGACGACCCACCGGCACGGCTGTGTGACCGTGGTCGCCACGCACGACCCCGTGGTGACGCGGGCCGCCGACCACGTGGTCGACATGACCCGCCTGCACACGACGTCGGCCGCCGCGTCCTGACCGGACCCCGCCGTCACCCGACCGGGCCAACGCGCCCGCCCGGATCAGAGCGGACCACGCTGCTCGGGCCGGGTCCCGAACGGGGCCCGGGCCGCCGCGCGGCCCGTCTCCGGCACAGGGAAACCGCGCCGCGCGGGACACGGCCGCCGCGCACCGGTCCCCGGCCGGGCGCACGGTCCGCCCCGCGGCCGTGG
Organism: Streptomyces sennicomposti; assembly: GCF_019890635.1. GTDB lineage: Bacteria > Actinomycetota > Actinomycetes > Streptomycetales > Streptomycetaceae > Streptomyces > Streptomyces sennicomposti. The sequence goes on along the minus strand of NZ_JAIOAB010000064.1, from coordinate 35,737 downwards.
CGCGCCCTGCGCCGGGAGGCGGCCGGGCCGCCGCCGGCCTCGCACCCGGGAGCGACCGCCCCCGCGTGCGCCCGGCGTACCGCCCGCCCGCGCCCCGGCACCGCGCCCCACCCGCCGCCGGGCGCATCGGCGGCACCGCCCCGCTCCCGCACCACCGCCCCGGCGCACCGACCCACCACCCCGAGACATCCACCGCACCCGATCGGGGCCCGCGTCCGGCGCGCGCCGCACATCGCACCCTTGCACACTGCAAGGGCGGGTACCCGGCTCTGCGGTGGCGGTCCGGCCCGCCGCCCCCGTACGGCCGGCGCGGGCCGGACCGTACGGTCCACGCCCGGCACGGTCCTGGAAGGCGGTCGCCCCTGATGAGTCGCACCCGTCCCGTCGACGCCCCCGCGGTGGACACGGCCGCTCTGGAGGCGGCGCTGCGCGACAGCGTGGACGCCGAGGTCCGGTTCGACGCCGGGAGCAGAGGCGCCTACGTCACGGACGGCTCCAACTACCGTCAGCCGCCCCTCGGCGTGGTCGTCCCGCGCAGCGTGGAGGCGGGCGCGCAGGCCGTCCGGGTGTGCGCGCGGTTCGGCGCGCCGGTCCTCTCGCGCGGCGGCGGCACCAGCCTCGCCGGCCAGTGCACCAACACCGCCGTGGTGATCGACTGGACCAAGTACTGCGACGCCCTGGTCGCCGTGGACCCCGACGCCCGCACCTGCGTGGTCGAACCCGGCATCGTCCTGGACCAGCTGAACAAGCGCCTGTCGGACCACCGCCTCCAGTTCGGGCCCAAGCCCTCCACCCACAGCCACTGCGCGCTCGGCGGGATGATCGGCAACAACTCCTGCGGCGCCTCCGCGCAGGCCTACGGCAAGACCGTCGACAACGTGCGCCGCCTGGAGATCCTCACCTACGACGGGCTGCGCATGTGGGTCGGCCCCACCTCCGAGGCCGAGCGGGCGCGGATCGCCGCCGAGGGCGGCCGCAAGGCCGAGATCTACGCGGGCCTGGAGCGCATCGCCACCGAGTACCTCGCCGACATCCGCCGCGGCTACCCGAAGATCCCGCGCCGCGTCTCCGGCTACAACCTCGACTCGCTGCTCCCCGAGAACGGCTTCGACGTGGCCCGCGCCCTGGTCGGCAGCGAGGGCACCCTGGTGACCGTGCTGCGCGCCGAACTCGACCTGGTGCCGGTGCCGGAACACCAGTCGATCCTGGTCCTCGGCTACCCCGACATCTGCGCCGCCGCCGACGACGTGCCCCGGCTGCTGGAGCACTGCAACCCCAGTCAACTGGAGGCGCTGGACGGGCGGATGGCGCAGCTGATGCGCGAGGAGGGCGCCTATCTGGAGTCCCTCGCCGTGCTGCCCGAGGGCGACAGCTGGCTGATGGTGCAGTACAGCGGCGACAGCCAGGAGGACGTGGACGGGCAGGCGCACGCCCTGCTGCACGCGATCGGCCGCGAGGAGAAGGACCCCGACGTCGCCTTCTCCGACGACCCCGAGCGCGAGCAGCGGATGCTCAAGGCCCGCGAGGCCGGACTCGGCGTCACCGCGCGCCCGCCGGACGACCGGGAGACCTGGGAGGGCTGGGAGGACTCCGCCGTCCCGCCCGAACGCCTCGGCGACTATCTGCGCGACCTGAAGAACCTGTTCGAGGAGTTCGACTACGACCACCCGTCCCTGTACGGGCACTTCGGGCAGGGCTGCGTCCACACCCGGATCCCGTTCCAGCTCAGGACGGCCGAAGGAGTCGCCCGTTTCCGGCGCTTCATGGAACGCGCCGCCGACCTCGTCGCCTCCTACGGCGGCTCCCTGTCCGGCGAGCACGGCGACGGCCAGTCCCGGGGCGAGCTGCTGGTCCGCATGTTCGGGCCGCGGCTGGTGACCGCGTTCGGGGAACTGAAGCGGCTGTTCGACCCGGACGACCGGATGAACCCCGGCAAGGTCGTCGACCCCGACCCCCTGGACGGTCAGCTCCGCCTCGGCGCCGACTGGCGTCCCACGCCCCTGGAGACGCAGTTCGGGTATCCGCAGGACGACCACTCCTTCACCCGCGCGGTGATGCGCTGCGTCGGCATCGGCAACTGCCGCAGCCACGAGGGCGGCGTGATGTGCCCCTCCTACCGGGCCACCAAGGAGGAGGAGCACTCCACCCGCGGCCGGGCCAGGCTGCTGTTCGAGATGCTCGACGGGCACGCGGACTCCACGATCACCGACGGCTGGCGCTCCACCGAGGTCAAGGACGCCCTCGATCTCTGCCTGGCCTGCAAGGGCTGCAAGTCGGACTGCCCGGTGGGCGTCGACATGGCCACCTACAAGGCCGAGTTCCTCTCCCACCACTACGAGGGCCGGCTGCGCCCCGCCGCCCACTACTCGCTGGGCTGGCTCCCGCTGTGGGCCCGCCTGTCCCGGCTCGCGCCCGGACCGGTCAACGCCCTGCTGCGGGCGCCGCTGCTGGGCCGCGCGGGCAAGCTGCTCGCGGGCGTGGCGGGGGAGCGGGAAGCACCGGTCTTCGCCGAGGAGTCCTTCCTCCAGTGGTGGCGGGCGCGGAGCGACGGTGGATCCGGCGGGCCCGATCCGGCCGATCCGCGCACCGTCGTGCTGTGGCCCGACACGTTCAGCACCTACTTCCACCCGTCCATCGCGAAGTCGGCCGTACGGGTCCTGGAGGACGCCGGCTTCCGGGTCGCCGTACCCACCGAGCCCGTCTGCTGCGGGCTGACCTGGATCTCCACCGGGCAGCTCGACACCGCGAAGAAGGCGCTGCGGCGCACCCTCGACGTGCTGCGGCCCTACCTGGAGGCGGGCACCCCGGTCATCGGCCTGGAGCCCTCCTGCACCGCCGTGTTCCGGTCCGACGCCGGCGAACTCATGCCCGCCGACCAGGACGTGCAGCGGCTGGCCGGACAAGTGCGCACGTTCGCCGAGCAGTTGGTGCACCACGCGCCCGACGGCTGGCGGCCGCCGGCGGTCACCCGGCAGGCGACCGTGCAGACCCACTGCCACCAGCACGCGATCATGAAGTTCGACGCCGACCGCGAACTCATGCGCCGCGCCCACCTCGACGCCGACGTCCTGGACGAGGGCTGCTGCGGCCTGGCCGGCAACTTCGGCTTCGAACGCGGTCACCACGAGGTGTCCATGGCCGTCGCCGAACAGGGCGTCCTGCCCGCCGTCCGCGCCGCCGCCCCCGACGCCCTCGTCCTCGCCGACGGCTTCAGCTGCCGTACCCAGATCGAACAGGGCGGCACCGGCCGCCGGGCCCTGCACCTGGCCGAGGTGCTTGCCCTCGGCCTCGACGGGAACCTGCCCAGTGAGCAGCCCGAACGCCTGGCCGAGCGGCCCGCCCGCCCCTCCCGCACGGCCCGGTGGGCGGCCACCGCGGCCGCCGTGGCCGCCGCCGGCCTCACCGCGACGGCCGCGACCGCCGCCGGCCGCGCGGCCCTGAAGAGGCCGCGCCGACCCTGACCGCGCACGACGAGAAGCACCCTCCCGAAAGGTCGTCGAACATGTCGATGAAGGTCTCCGACCACGTCCTCGAGCGCCTGCGCGACTGGGAGGTGGAGTACGTCTTCGCCTACCCCGGCGACGGCATCAACGGGCTGCTCGCCGCCTGGGGCCGCGCCGACGACAACCCCCGGTTCATCCAGGCCCGGCACGAGGAGATGGCCGCCTTCGAGGCCGTCGGCTACGCCAAGTTCTCCGGCAAGGTCGGCGTGTGCGCCGCCACCTCCGGACCCGGCGCCATCCACCTCCTCAACGGCCTGTACGACGCCAAGCTCGACCACGTCCCCGTCGTCGCGATCGTCGGCCAGACCAACCGCAGCGCCATGGGCGGCTCCTACCAGCAGGAAGTCGACCTGCTCAGCCTCTACAAGGACGTGGCCTCCGACTTCTGCGAGATGGTCACCGTCCCCGAGCAACTGCCCAACGTGCTGGACCGGGCGATGCGCACCGCCATGGCCCGCCGCTCGGTGTGCGCCGTCATCATCCCCGCCGACGTGCAGGAACTCGACTACTCACCGCCCGAGCACGCCTTCAAGATGGTCCCCTCCAGCCTGGGCATGCCGCACTACGCGCCCGTCCCCGGCGACGACGACCTCGCGCGCGCCGCCGAGGTCCTCAACGCGGGCGAGAAGGTCGCCATCCTCGTCGGACAGGGCGCCCGCTCGGCCCGCACCGAGGTCATGAGCGTCGCCGAACGGCTCGACGCGGGCGTCGCCAAGGCACTGCTCGGCAAGGACGCCCTCGACGACGACCTGCCCTACGTCACCGGCTCCATCGGCCTGCTCGGCACCCGGCCGTCGTACGAGCTGATGATGGAGTGCGACACCCTCCTCGTCATCGGATCGTCCTTCCCCTACACCCAGTTCCTGCCGGAGTTCGGGCAGGCCCGCGCCGTGCAGATCGACATCGACCCGCACATGGTCGGCCTGCGCTACCCGTTCGAGGTCAACCTCGTCGGCGACGCCCGCGAGACCCTGACCCGGCTGCTGCCCCTGCTGAAGGCGCACAAGAACAAGAGCTGGCGCAAGAAGGTCGAGAAGGACGTGGCCCGCTGGTGGGAGGTGATGCAGCGGCGCGCCGCCGTCGACGCCGACCCCATCAACCCCGAGTACGTCGCCCACGCCCTCAACGACCTGCTGCCCGAGAACGTCATCCTCGCCGCCGACTCCGGCTCCGCCGCCAACTGGTACGCCCGCCACCTCAAGCTGCGCGGCGCGATGCGCGGCTCCCTGTCCGGCACCCTCGCCACCATGGGACCCGGCGTCCCGTACGTCATCGGCGCGAAGTTCGCGCACGGCGACCGCCCGGCGATCGCGCTGGTCGGCGACGGCGCCATGCAGATGAACGGCATGGCCGAGCTGATCACCATCCACAAGTACTGGCGGGAGTGGCAGGACCCGCGCCTGATCGTGGCCGTCCTCAACAACCAGGACCTCAACCAGGTCACCTGGGAGATGCGCGCCATGGCCGGCGCCCCGCAGTTCGAGGAGTCCCAGTCCATCCCCGACGTCGCCTACGCCGACTTCGCCCGCTCCCTCGGCCTCAACGGCATCCGGGTCGAGAAGCCCGACGAGGTGCAGAGCGCCTGGGAGGCGGCTCTCGCGAGCGACCGGCCCTGTGTGCTCGACTTCGTCACCGACCCGGCCGTGCCGCCGATCCCGCCGCACGCCACCCTCGACCAGATCGAGGCCGCCGCGACCGCGATCCTCAAGGGCGACAGCGACCGCACCGCCATGGTGCGCCAGGGCTTCAAGGCCAAGGTGCAGGAGTTCCTGCCCGGCGGCCGGCACCGCGAGGACCGGCCGGGCGCGCGGGACGGCAAGTGACCCACGGTCCGGCAGCGGCGGGGACGGACCCGGAAGCGCTCCGCCCCCGCCGCCGGGAACCCCGAACCGAACGGCAGGACCACACCCCCATGAGCACCGCATCCTTCCCGCCGCACGCGCTGCACGACTACGCGCTGCTGGCCGACGGGGAGCGCGGCGCCCTCATCGGACCGGACGGCGCCGTCGCCTGGCTGTGCGCGCCCACCTGGCACGACGACGCCGTCTTCGCCGCCCTGATCGGCGGCCGGGGCGGCTACGCCGTCACCCCGCGCGGCCGGTACGTCCCCGGCGGCCACTACGAGGAGGGCACCCTGATCTGGCGCAGCCGCTGGATCACCACCGACGGCGTCGTCGAGTGCCGCGAGGCCCTGGCCTTCCCCGGCGAGGCCGGCCGCCTGGTCCTGCTCAGGCAGCTCACCGCCGTCGACGGCACCGCCCACGTCCGCGCCGTGCTCGACCCGTACGCCGACTACGGCCGCACCCCGCCGGCCGCCCCGCACCGCGACGACGACGGCCGGTGGCACCTCAACGTCGGTCACCACCGGCTGCGCTGGCAGGGCGCGCCCTCGGCGACCGTGGGCGCCGACGGTCTCACCGCCGAGTTCGTCCTGCGGCCCGGCGAACGCCACGACCTGGTCCTGGAGTGCTCCGACGCGCCCCTGCCGCACACCCCGCCCCACGCCGGCCAGGCCTGGACCGCCACCGAGCGGGCCTGGCGGGAGAGCGTGCCCCCGCTGGAGCGGACCGTCGCCCCGCGCGACGCCCGCCGCGCCTACGCCGTGCTGCGCGGGCTGACCACCCACGGCGGCGGCATGGTCGCCGCGGCCACCACCAGCCTGCCCGAACGCGCCGAGGCCGGCCGCAACTACGACTACCGGTACGTGTGGATCCGCGACCAGAGCTACGCCGGACAGGCCGCCGCCGCTGCCGGCGCCCCCGAACTCCTCGACGCAGCGGTCCACTTCGTCGGCGAACGGCTCCGCTCGGACGGCCCCCGTCTCGCCCCCGCCTACACCGTGCACGGCAGGCCCGTGCCCGACCAGCGCGAACTCGGCCTGCCCGGCTACCCCGGCGGCTCCAGCCGGATCGGCAACCACGTCGGCGAGCAGTTCCAACTCGACGCCTTCGGCGAGTCGTTGCTGCTGTTCGCCGCCGCCGAACGGGCCGGCCGGCTGGACGCCGAGGGCTGGAAGGCCGCCGACCTCGCGGTGCGCACCGTGGCCGACCGCTGGCGCGAACCCGACGCCGGGATCTGGGAATTGGAGCCACGGCAGTGGACGCACAGCAGGCTCACCTGCGTCGCGGGACTGCGCGCCCTGGCCGGGGCGGCGCCCCGCCAGCCGCTCGCCGGCACATGTGAGCGGCTGGCCGACGCCCTCTTCGCCGAGGCGTGCGCCACCGCCGTCCACCCCGACGGCCACTGGCAGCGCGCCACCGACGACCCCGGGATCGACGCCGCCCTGCTGCTGCCGGCCCTGCGCGGCGCCCTGCCCGCCCGCGACCCGCGCACCCGCGCCACCCTCGCCGCCTGCCGCGCACATCTGACCCAGGACCACTTCGTCTACCGTTTCCGCCACGACGACAGGCCCCTCGAACAGGCCGAAGGAGCCTTCGTGCTGTGCGGGTTCGTCATGGCGCTGGCCGAACACCAGCAGGGGAACGACACCGAGGCCTACCGCTGGTTCGAACGCAGCCGCGGCGCCTGCGGGGCGTCGGGACTGTACGCGGAGGAGTTCGACATCGCCCAGCGCCAATTGCGCGGCAATCTGCCCCAGGCCTTCGTCCACGCCCTGCTGCTGGAGAGCGCGGCCCGGCTCGCCCCGCCGTTCGCGCCCACCGCCGAGTAAGGAGCCCGTCATGCCCCAGACCGTCGTCATCACCGGCGCCAGCGCCGGCATCGGCCGCGCCACCGCCCGCCTCTACGCCCGGCGCGGCGCCGACGTCGTCCTCGTCGCCCGCGGCCGCACCGGCCTGGACAACGCGGCCAAGGAGGTCGAGTCGCTCGGCGGCCGGCCCCTCGTCCACGTGGCCGACGTGGCCGACCCCGAGCAGGTGGAGGCCGCCGCCGAGGCCGCCGAGCGCGCGTTCGGACCCATCGACGTATGGATCAACTGCGCCTTCAGCACGGTGTTCGCCCCGTTCGAGGAGATCACCCCCGAGGAGTACCGCCGGGCGACCGAGGTGACGTATCTCGGCTTCGTCAACGGCACCAGGGCCGCGCTCGAGCGGATGCTGCCGCGCGACCGGGGCACGATCGTGCAGGTGGGCTCCGCGCTGGGGGAGCGGTCGGTGCCCCTGCAGTCCGTGTACTGCGGCGCCAAACACGCCATCAACGGCTTCACCTCCTCCCTGCGCACCGAACTGCTGCACCGCGGCAGCAACGTGCACGTCACCGTGGCGCAGATGCCCGCCGTCAACACCCCGCAGTTCTCCTGGGTCACCACCCGGCTGCCCAAACACCCGCAGCCCGTCCCGCCGATCTACCAGCCCGAGGTCGCCGCCCGGGGCGTCGTGCACGCCGCCGACCACCCGCGCCGCAAGCAGTACTACGTCGGCGCCACCACCGTCGCGACCGTCTGGGCCAACCGCCTCGCCCCGGCCCTGCTCGACCGCTACCTCGCCCGCACCGGCTTCGACTCCCAGCAGACCGACCTGCGGCCCCCGACCGGCGAGAGCAACCTCTTCGAACCCGTGGACGAGGGACCGCGGGGCAGCGACCACGGCGCCCACGGCATCTTCGACGCCTCCTCGCACAGCCGCTCCCTCCAGGCGGCCCTCGCCCGCCACCCCGCCGCCCTCGCCGCCGGACTCGCCCTCGGCGGCGCCGCCGCCACCGCCGCCGCACTCACCCGGCGCGGTCGTACCGGCGCGGCCTGAGACACCCGGCCGGGGCACGGCGCCGGACGGCCGCGGCGAGAGCGGAAGGGGGACACCATGGCAGAGCACCCCACCCACCGGGGCCGGGCCCCCTCCCGCGCCCGGCCCGCGCAGCACGCCCTCGACCACGAGGCGGAAGAACTGAGCATCGCCGTGATGACCGCCTCCCGGCTGTTCGTCGCGATCTCCGCCCGCGCCCTGGCCCGCACCGACGACTCGCTCACCCTGCCCCAACTGCGCGCCCTGGTCGTCCTGGACACCTGCGGACCCGTCAAACTCGTCGCCCTCGCCACCACCCTCGGCGTCAACCCGTCCACCGCCCTGCGCATGGTCGGCCGCCTCGAAGCGCTCGACCTGGTGGACCGCAGGACCAATCCCGCCAACCGGCGCGAGGTCGTCCTCAGCCTCACCCCCGGCGGCCACGACCTGGTCGGCCGGGTCCTCACCCACCGCCGCGCCGAGATCCGCACCCTCGTGCGGCGGCTGCCCGCCGCGCAGCGCACGGCCCTCGTCCCGGCCCTGCACGCCCTGACGGCCGCCGCGGGCGAGATCGCGGTGGACGCCCACGACGACGCCCGCGCGGACCGGGGCGTCGTGGACGACCCCCTCGACCCCGCCGCACCCCCCGAGGTGTGACACCCGCGGACCCCTGAGGTGGGACACCTCCCGAGGCGCGCCCCCGCCGTATGCCACCCGAGGTGTGACACCCCGCCCCGGACGGGCCACCTCAACGCGCCGACCCGGCGTCCGGCCGGTGGAATGGACCCGTGACCGGGCCCCCGGACGACTGCCTCGCACGCAACGAGTGGATCTGCGGCGCATACCTGAGCACGCGCCGCCACATCCTCCTGGACGCGGTGCTCCAGCACCTCCAGCTCACCGGCCTGTCCGTGCTGATCGGCCTCGCCGTCGCCGTCCCGCTCGCCGTGCTCGCCCGCCGCTGGAAGGGCGCCGCCGGACCCGTCCTCGCCGTCACGACCGTCCTCTACACCATCCCCTCGCTCGCCATGTTCTCCCTGCTCCTGCCCCTGTACGGCCTCTCGGCCACCCTCGTGGTCGCCGGGCTCGTGCTGTACTCGCTCACCCTGCTGGTGCGCAACATCCTCGCCGGACTGCGCGCCGTGCCCGAGGAGACCCGGCAGGCCGCCCTCGGCATGGGCTACGGCCCCGCCCGGCTGCTCCTCACCGTCGAACTGCCGCTCGCCCTGCCCGCCGCGATGGCCGGACTGCGCATCGCCACCGTCTCGGCGGTCTCCCTGGTGACCATCGGCGCGATCGTCGGCTTCGGCGGCCTCGGCAACCTCATCTACGCCGGCATGAACACCTACTTCAAGGCACAGGTGCTCACCGCCTCCGTACTGTGCGTGGTGATCGCCGTCGCCGCCGACCTGCTCCTGCTCGGCCTCCAGCGCCTGCTCACCCCGTGGACCCGGACGGCCCGCACATGAACACCCGCACGGACGACACCCGCCCGGACACCCGCTCCGTCGGCGCGCACACCAATCTCCGTGCCGGAGGCCGGGTGTGAGCACCGTGACCGACGCCTGGGCCTGGCTCACCGACCCCGCGCACTGGGCGGGCGACGACGGCATCGCACACCGCCTCCTCCAGCACCTCGCCCTCACCGTCGTCTGCCTCGCCGTCAGCTGCCTGATCGCCCTGCCCGTCGCCCTCGTCCTCGGTCACCTCGGCAAGGGCGGCGCCCTCGCCGTCAACATCTCCAACGTCGGCCGGGCCGTGCCCACCTTCGCCGTCCTGGTGCTGCTGCTCCTCACCCCCGTCGGCCGGTGGGGCGAGGGGCCGACCGTCGTCGCCCTGGTGCTGTTCGCCGTGCCGCCGCTGCTCACCAACGCCTACGTCGGGATGCGCGGGGTGGACCGGGACGTCGTCCAGGCGGCGCGCGGCATGGGGATGATCGGCCGGCAACTGCTGTTCCGCGTCGAACTTCCTCTGGCCCTGCCGATGGTGCTCACCGGGGTGCGGATCGCCGCCGTCCAGCTCGTGGCCACCGCCACCATCGCGGCGCTGGCCGGCGGGGGCGGCCTCGGCCGGATCATCACGGCGGGCTTCAACCTGGCGAGCACCCCGCAGGTGGTGGCCGGCGCCGTCCTTGTCGCCGTGTTCGCCCTGGCCGTCGAGGCGGTCTTCGTCGCCGTCGAACGGCTGGCCCCGGCCCGGGCGAGGGGCGACGGCCGGTGAGGACGCCGCCGATGCGGGGCCTCCTCGCGCTCCTGCCGCCGCTCCTGCTCGCCGCCTGCTCCACCGGCCCCTCCCTGGAGCAGCGCGGCCAGGTCACCGCGCCGCCCGGCGACAGCCGGCGCCTGACCATCGGATCGGCCGGCTTCACCGAGAGCGACCTGCTCGCCCAGATGTACGCCCTGCTGCTGAAGCAGGCCGGACACGACACCGAGCTGATCACCGTCGCCAACCGCGAACTGTACGAACCCGCCCTGGAGTCCGGCCGAATCGACGTCGTCCCCGAGTACGCGGCCACCCTCGCCGACTGGCTGAACGCCAAGGCCCACGGCCCCGACGCGTCCCCGGCCGGGTCGCCCGACCTCGCCGCCACCATGAGCGCCCTGCGCCGCCTGGCCGCGCCCCGCGGCCTCACCGTCCTCGACCCGGGCCGGGCCGTCGACCAGAACGCCTTCGCGGTCAGCGCCGCCTATGCCCGCGAGCACCGCCTGAAGACCCTCAGCGACCTCGGCGCGTCCGGGCTGAAGGTACGGCTCGCCGCCGGGGACGAGTGCGTGAGCCGGCCGTACTGCGAGCCCGGTCTGAGGACGACGTACGGTATCCGGATCACCGGCATCGACCCCAAGGGCGTCGGCACCACCCCGGCGAAGCAGGCCGTGCGGAGCGGCCGCGACCAGATGGTGCTGACCACCACCACGGACGCCACCCTCGACGCCTTCGGCCTGGTCGTCCTCGCCGACGACAAGCACCTCCAGAACGCCGACTACGTCGTCCCGGTCGTCAACCGCGCCCGCGCGGGCGGCCCCGGGGTGACCCGCGTCCTGGACCGGCTCAACAAGGTGCTGACCACGGCGGACCTGGCGTCGATGAACCGACAGGTCGACAGCTGGCGCCGCCTGCCCGCCGACGTGGCCCGCGCCTACCTGAAGGACAAGGGCCTGCTGAAGTGACCCCGCCGCCCCGCCCGGCGGGGGCCGGTCGGCACCGAGCCCTCACGCGTCGGCCACCGAGTCGAAGCCGACCTCTCCGCGCGGCACCCCGAGCGCGTCCGCGTCCACCGAGCGGCGCAGCGCCTCGTGCAGCTTCGCGGGGGTCAGCACCCCGCAGAACCGGGCGCCGTCCAGCACGGCCACCCAGCCCGCGTCGTGCTGGAGCATCACCCCGAACGCCTGCTTGAGCGGCGCGCCCACCGGCACCCAGGCGTTCATCCGGTGGGCCAGATCGCCGACCGAACCGCCCGCGTCCAGCGCGTCCAGCCCCACCCAGCCGTGCAGGTCCCCGGCCGCGTCCAGGACGACCGCCCAGCGCGCCCCCTGCGCGCGCAGCCGCCCGGCGGCCCGCTCGGCCGGCTCGTCCAGCCGGGCGACCGGCGGCTGCTCCAGGTCGCCCCGCTCGATCGCCGTCACCGACAGCCGCTTCAGCCCCCGGTCGGCGCCCACGAACCCGGCGACATAGGGAGTGGCCGGGCTGCCCAGCACCGCGCCCGGCGTGTCCAGCTGCTCGATGCGCCCCTGCCCGTACACGGCGATCCGGTCCCCGAGCCGCACCGCCTCCTCGATGTCATGGGTGACCAGCAGCACCGTCTTGCGCACCGCGGCCTGCATCCGCAGGAACTCGTCCTGCAACTGCTCGCGCACCACCGGGTCCACCGCCCCGAACGGCTCGTCCATCAGCAGCACCTCGGGATCGGCGGCCAGCGCCCGCGCCACCCCGACCCGCTGCCGCTGCCCGCCCGACAACTGCCGCGGATAGCGCGGCCCGTACGTCTTCGGGTCCAGGCCCACCAGGTCCAGCAGTTCGGCGGCCCGCGCCCGCGCCCTCGCCTTCTTCCAGCCGAGCAGCGCCGGCACCGTCGCCGTGTTGTCGAGGACCGTGCGGTGCGGGAAGAGGCCGACCTGCTGGATGACGTACCCGATACGGCGGCGCAGCCGCACCGGGTCGAGGCCCGCGATGTCCTCGCCGCCGACCAGGACGCGGCCCGAGGTCGGCTCGACCAGACGGTTGACCATCATCATCGTGGTGGTCTTGCCGCAGCCGGACGGCCCCACCAGGGTGACGAGTTCGCCCTCCGCGACCTCGAAGCTGAGGCCGTCCACGGCTGTGGTCCCGTCCGGGTAGCGCTTGGTGACCTGCTCGAACCGGATCATCCCTTCACGCTAGCCGCGCCCGTCACGCTCCGCTCACCAGCACCACCTCCAGGGTGCGCGGCCCGTGCACCCCCTCGACCCGGTCCAGTTCGATGTCGCTGGTCGCGGACGGGCCGGAGATCCAGGTCAGCGGGCGCGCCGGAACCAGCCGCTCCAGGGCCTCGGGCACCGAGGACACCACCTGGTCCGGCACCCGGACGACGCAGATGTGGTGATCGGGCACCAGCGTGATCCGGCGGCGGCCCTGGTCGGCGGAGCCGTCCAGGACGATCGTGCCGGTCTCGGCGATCGCGACCGCGCAGCCGGTGACCACGCTGTCCACCCGGTCCAGCTCGTGCGGCGTGGCGTCGGCCCGGTCGGCGACCTGCGCCACCGCCGTCGCCGACAGCCACGACGCGTCCAGACCCGGCGGCACCAGGACGCCCGTGGAGTCGCGCTCGCCGAGCAGATGGGCGATCAGCGCGGGCAGCCCCGCAAGGTCGCAGCGGTGCACCACGGCCCGGTAGTCCACCAGGTTCTCGGCCAGCAGATCCACCGTCTCCGCCGTGCTCCGCTCCCCGTGCCGCCGGTCATAATCCCGGGGAACCGCCTGCTCATACGGCGTGTCGTCCTCGGGCGCGCCGGCCAGCGCGCGCCGCACCCGGCCCAGGATCCGGTCCCTGCCGCTCACTTGTCGTCCTCCTCGCCGCCGTGCGTGCGCTGCCACCAGTCCCGGAACGGTTCGGCGGGCGCCTCGGGCAGATCCCGCGTCCCCGTCCACGCCCGGCCCGGTCCGGGCAGGGTGCGCGGATGGAGCCGGCGGGTGCGCGAGGCCAGCCGCTGGCCGCCGCGCAGCACCGCCGGGTGAGAAAACGCCCAGCGGGCCGCCCGCATCGCCGCCCGCTCCCCGCCGTGCCCCTTCGCGGGTTTGAGCACCACCTTGTTGCCCTCGCGCGTCACCTCGCCGCCCTGCACGACGCGTTCGCGCAGGTGGACGAGGACTTCAGGGATGTCGATGGCGACGGGGCAGACGTCGTAGCAGGCGCCGCACAGCGAGGAGGCGTAGGGGAGGGAGGCGTCGATGTCGCTGTGGGTGCCGCGGAGTTGGGGGCTGAGGATGGCGCCGATGGGGCCGGGGTAGACGGAGCCGTAGGCGTGGCCGCCGGCGCGTTCGTAGACGGGGCAGACGTTGAGGCAGGCGGAGCAGCGGATGCAGCGCAGGGCCTGGCGGCCGACGTCGTCGGCGAGGGTGTCGGTGCGGCCGTTGTCGAGGAGGACGAGGTGGAAGTCGCGTGGTCCGTCGCCGTCGGTGGTGCCGGTCCACATCGAGGTGTAGGGGTTCATGCGTTCGGCGGTGGAGGAGCGGGGGAGGGTCTGGAGGAAGACTTCCAGGTCGCGCCAGGTGGGGAGGATCTTCTCGATGCCGACGACGGAGATGAGGGTGTCGGGGAGGGTGAGGCACATGCGTCCGTTGCCCTCGGACTCGACGACGACGAGGGTGCCGGTCTCGGCGACCATGAAGTTGGCGCCGGAGACGCCGACCTTGGCGCGCAGGAATTTCTCGCGGAGGTGGAGGCGGGCGGCTTCGGCGAGTTCGGCGGGTGTGTCGGAGAGGTCGTCGGGGGCGGGGCGGCCCCATGCGGCCATCTGGGTGCGGAAGATGTCGCGGATCTCGCCGCGGTTGCGGTGGATGGCGGGGACGAGGATGTGGGAGGGGCGGTCCTTGCCCAGTTGCACGATGAGTTCGGCGAGATCGGTCTCGTAGGCGCGGATGCCCTCGGCCTCCAGGGCTTCGTTCAGCCCGATCTCCTGGGTGGCCATCGACTTGACCTTGACGACCTCGTGTTCGCCGGTGGCTTTGACGAGGTCGGTGACGATGCGGTTGGCCTCGGCGGCGTCGAGGGCCCAGTGCACGGTGCCGCCGGCCGCGGTCACCGCTTCCTCCAACTGCACGAGGTAGCGGTCCAGATGCCGCAGGGTGTGGTCCTTGATCCGCTTGCCGGCTTCCCGCAGACGCTGCCAGTCCTCCAGTTCCGCGACCGCGTGGGCGCGCTTCGCGCGGATCGTGGTGGTCGCGTGGCGCAGGTTGCCGCGCAGCCGCTCGTCGCGTACGGCGTCGTGCGCGGCCTCGGGGAAGGGCGGGAACGCCGGATGCGCGGGCGGCGGAAGTCCGGGCATCCCCAGATGGGTCGTGCTCATGCCGCCGGGTCCTCCTCCGTGCTCGCCAGGATCTCCGCGATGTGCACCGGCCGCATACGGGTGCGCAGCCGGCTCATGGTCCCGCCGATGTGCATCAGACAGGAGTTGTCCCCCGCGCACAGCACCTCGGCGCCGGTCGACTCGGCATTGCGCACCTTGTCCGCGCCCATCGCCGCCGACACGTCCGGGTTCTTCACCGCGAAGGTGCCGCCGAACCCGCAGCACTCCTCCGCGCCGGGCAGTTCGACCAGGTCCAGGCCCCTGACCGCCCGGAGCAGCCGCCGGGGCCGGTCCCCGAGGCGGAGGCTGCGCAGACCGTGGCAGGTCGGGTGGTAGGTCACCGTGTGCGGGTAGTACGCCCCCACGTCCGTCACCTCCAGCACGTCGACCAGGAACTCCGTCAGCTCGTACGTCCTCGGGACCACCGGCGCGAGCACCCGCTCCAGGGTGTCCCCGCGCCCCTCGGCCCGCGCCCGCTCGCCCAGGCGCGGATACAGCTCCCGCACCATCGCCCCGCACGACCCGGAGGGCGTCACGATCGCCTCGTAGCCCGCGAACACCTCGCTGAAGCGGCGGGCCAGCGGTTCGGCCTCGTGCCGGTAGCCGGTGTTGTAGTGGGCCTGCCCGCAGCACGTCTGGTCCACCGGGAAGTCCACCTCGACGCCCAGCCGGGTCAGCAGTCTCACCACGGCGCGCCCGGTGTCCGGATAGAGCGTGTCGTTGACACAGGTCAGGAACAGGGCGACACGCATCGCGGCTCCTCGCTGTCGATCATCGGACGAGTGCAGCGTAGTCAGGCGGGGCGGGCCGCGGCAGACGCCGGCCCCCGGCGGGGCGGCGGCCCGCCCCGCCCCGGGGCGCGATCGACCGGCTCGGCTGTGTCCGCAGCGAGTCCGCCCGCCAACCGTGTGCCGGCCGCACCCTCCCGGCCCGCTGACGCCACGGCGCACGACCCCCCGCGCACGCGCGCGCCCCCGCACCGCGCGCCCCACCGGACACGTCACCCGCGCGCCCCGCGCGACTCGCGCGCCCCCCACCCTCCGCACCGGTGCGCCCCGCCCTGGCCGCCCGGCGCGCCCCGCCCACTCCGCGCGCCCGTCGCAGGCGCGACCCTGCGCCCCGCGCATCCACGAACCCGCCGCGCCCGCCCCCACCGGCCGCACACCCCGCCCGTGCGAACCGGGAACGCGGGGCGGCGCACCGGCCGCCCCACCCCGCGCCCGGAGGGCCGTGGCGCATGTGCTGAACTGGGACGCGGCCGCGCAACCCTCCGTCCGGGAGCCCCCTTGTCCCTCAGCTACCGCCAGCCCGGCGTCGTCCTCACCGACCGCTTCTTCACCGTGCCGCTCGACCACGACGACCCGGCCGGGGAGACGATCGACCTGTACGCCCGCGAGGCCGTCGCGAGCGACCGGGCCGGCCAGGACCTGCCGTGGCTGCTCTACCTCCAGGGCGGCCCCGGCTTCGGCGCCAACCGTTTCGTCGGCAGGCAGGCCTGGCTCGGCCGGGCCCTGGAGGACTACCGGGTGCTCCTCCTCGACCAGCGCGGCACCGGCCGCTCCACCCCCGCGAACCGGCAGACGCTCCCGCTGCGCGGCGGCCCCGCCGAACAGGCCGACTACCTCGCCCGCTTCCGCGCCGACTCGATCGTCCGCGACTGCGAGGCGATCCGCCCGCAGGTGACCGGCGGCGCCCCCTGGACCGTCCTCGGCCAGAGCTTCGGCGGCTTCTGCGCCACCGCCTACCTCTCCACCCACCCCGAGGGCCTGGCCGCCGCACTGATCACCGGCGGCCTGCCCGGCCTCGACGCGCACGCCGACGACGTCTACCGGGCCGCCTACCCGCGCATCGAGCGCAAGGTCGCCGCCCACTACGCCCGCTACCCCATGGACGTCGAACGCGCCCGCCGCATCGCCGAACACCTCCTCGGCCACGAGGTGACGCTCCCGAACGGATACCGGCTGACCGTGGAGGCCTTCCAGTCCCTCGGCCTCATGCTCGGCGCCGGCGACGGCAGCCACCGCCTCCACCTCCTCCTGGAGGACGCCTTCGTCCGCACCCCGGCGGGCCGGGAACTGTCCGACGCCTTCCAGGAACAGGTCCAGAGCCTGCTCTCGTACGCCGGACACCCGCTGTACGCCCTGGTGCACGAGGCGATCTACGGCCAGGACGAGCGCCCCACCGCGTGGTCCGCCGAACGCGTGCGCGCCGAGTTCGCGCAGTTCGACGCGGCCACGGCCGTCGCGGACGGGACGCCGCTGCTGTTCACCGGCGAGTCCGTGCACCCCTGGATGTTCGACTGCGACCCCGCGCTGCGCCCGCTGCGCGAGACGGCCGAACTCCTCGCCGCCCGCACCGACTGGCGGCCCCTGTACGACCCCGCCCGGCTCGCCGCCAACGAGGTCCCGGTCGCCGCCGCCGTCTACCACGACGACATGTACGTCGACACCGCCCACTCGCTGGCTACCGCCCGCGCGATCCGCGGTCTGCGCACCTGGGTCACCGACGAGTTCGAGCACGACGGGGTGCGGGCCGGCGGCCCCCGCGTCCTGGACCGCCTCCTCGCCCTCGCCCGCGACGAGGCCTGACCGCCCGGGTCGAGGCCGGACTGCCCGCGACGAGGCCTGACCGCCCGCGACGAGGCCGGACCGTGATGCGCCCGCCTGAATTCCCCGCTCGCCGGCCGGCCCCCTGCGCCTAGGATGATCCGGCAGGCGGGGGCACGGGTGCGGGGGACGGGGAGCGGATGACCGGCACGGGCGGGGACCAGGACGTCATGGCACGGCGCTTCGAGGAGCACCGCGGCCGGCTGCGGGCGATGGCCTACCGCATGCTCGGCTCGCAGGCCGAGGCGGAGGACGCCGTCCAGGAGGCCTGGCTCAAGCTCACCCGCACGGACGCCGCCGCCGTCGAGAACCTGGGCGGCTGGCTGACCACCGTGACCGGCCGGGTCTGCCTCGACCTGCTGCGCGGCCGCCGGGCGCGGCGCGAGCAGCCGATGGACGAGACCTTCGTACCGGACCCCGTCGTCCGGCCGCTCGACCGCACCGACCCGGAGGAGGAGGCGCTGCGGGGCGACTCGGTGGGCCTCGCCCTGCTGGTGGTCCTGGAGACGCTGGGGCCCGACGAGCGGCTGGCGTTCGTGCTGCACGACCTGTTCGCCGTGCCGTTCGACGAGATCGCGCCGATCCTGGAGCGCACCTCCGCCTCGACCCGGCAGCTCGCCAGCCGTGCCCGGCGCCGGGTGCGGGACGCCACCCCGCCCGCCGAGACCGACCTCGGCCGGCAGCGGCAGGTGATGGAGGCCTTCCTCGCCGCCTCGCGCGGCGGCGACTTCGAGGCCCTGCTCGCCGTCCTCCACCCCGACGTGGTGCTCCGGGTGGACGCCGGCGCCCTCGCCCGGGGAGCCGCCGCCTCCAAGGCGGTGCACGGCGCGCGGACGGTGGCCGCGCAGGCGCTCGCCTTCTCCCGGTTCGCCGGGACGGCGCGCCTGGTCCTGGTCAACGGCGCGATCGGGCTGGCCAACGCGCCGCAGGGCGGCCCGGCCTCGGTCATGGGCGTGACCGTCGCCGATGGCCGGATCACCCACCTCTACATCCTGTCCGACCCGGACCGGCTGAGGCACGTGGACCTGGCCGCCGGTGAGGCGGGATGACCGGGCCGTCCGGGGCTTCCCCGCAGGTCAGTAAGGTGGCTGCCATGCCGGAACAGACGACCGACCGGGGCGCCGGGACCGAACTGCGCGGCGACTGCGCCGCCTGCTTCGGACTGTGCTGCGTCGCCCTGCCCTTCGCCGCCTCCGCGGACTTCGCCCGCGACAAGCCCGCCGGGAAGCCCTGCCCGAACCTCCGGGCGGACCACCGCTGCGACATCCACACCAGACTGCGCGCCGAGGGCTACACCGGCTGCACGGTCTACGACTGCTTCGGCGCCGGTCAGAAGGTCTCCCAGATCACCTTCGGCGGCCGGGACTGGCGCTCTGCGCCCGCCGGGCAGGCCCGCGAGATGTTCGAGGTCTTCCCCGTCGTACGCCAGTTGCACGAACTGCTCTGGTACCTGACCGAGGCGCTGGCCCTGCCCGCCGCCCGGCCGGTCCACGCCGACCTCGGCGTCGCGCTGGAGGAGACCGAGCGGCTCACCCTGCTGCCGCCCGGGGAACTGGCCGCGCTGGACGTGGGCGCGCACCGGCAGGAGGTCAACGTGCTGCTGCTGCGCACCAGCGAGCTGGCCCGGGCGGGGGCGCGCGGCAAGAAGAAGGACCGCCGGGGCGCGGACCTGGTCGGCGCCCGCCTGAAGGGCGCCGACCTGCGCGGGGCGAGTCTGCGCGGCGCCTGGCTGATCGCCGCCGACCTCACCGGCGCGGACCTGCGCGGCGCCGACCTCATCGGCGCCGACCTCAGGGACGCGAACCTGACCGACGCCGATCTGACCGGGGCGTTCTTCCTGACCCAGCCGCAGCTGAACGCGGCCCGGGGCAGTGCCGGCACCCGGCTGCCCCGGTCAGTCGCCCGCCCGGTGCACTGGACAGCGCGGGGCTGAGGCCTCGCCGTCGCCGCCCGCCGGCACGGAGTCCCGTACGACGGGCGCGGTGCGCCGCTCCAGGCGCAGCCTGAGGCCCTCGGGCATCAGGGTCAGCCGCTCGGTGATCTTCAGCCGGTAGCCGGGGTCGGGGTGGAGGTCGTAGCGGCGCAGCAGCAGGCCGAGGACGAGCGTCGCCTCGTGCAGCGCGAACTGGCGGCCGATGCAGGCGCGGGCGCCGGTGCCGAACGGCTTGAAGACGTGCGGCGGCCGGGCCCGTACCGCCTGCGCGTCGAAGCGGTCCGGGTCGAAGCGCTCCGCGTCCGCGCCCCACGCCTCCGGGTCGCGGTGCAGCATCGGGGTGAGCACCAGCGCCCACGCGCCCCGCCGCATCGGGTGCTCGCTGGCCAGCACGGTGTCGTGGCGGGCCTCGCGGGCGAAGGCGGGCGCGGTCGGCCACAGCCGCAGCGACTCGTCCAGCACCCGGCGCACGTACCGCAGTTTGGCCACCTGCTCGTAGCCGGGGGAGGCGGTGTCGCCCCAGACCCGGTCCACCTCGGCGCGGGCGCGCTCGGCGATCCGCGGGTGCTGGGCGAGGTAGTGCAGCGCGAAGGAGAGCGCGCCGGAGGTGGTCTCGTGCCCGGCGACCAGGAAGGTGATGACCTGCCGGCGCACGTTCTGCGGCGACAGCCGCTCGCCGGTCTCCGGGTGGGTGGTCTCCAGCATCCGGTCGAGCAGATCGCCCTGGCCGCCCCCGCCGCCCGCCCGCCGGGCGCGCACCAGTTCGTCCACGGTGCGGTTGAGGTGGTCGATGTCGGCGGCGTTGCGGCGGCTCGCGGCGCGCAGCAGATACGGCGCCAGCGGGGCCGGGACGGTGTTGAGGCGCTGCGCGTAGGTGAGCGTGCCGACCATCGCCGTGACGAACGGGTGCGGGCGGGAGCGTTCGAACGAGCCGAAGTCGTGGCCGAAGCCGGTCCGCGCGATCGTCTCCAGGGTCAGCTTGGTCATGTCGCCGGGCACGTCCACGGTGCGCCCGGCGGCCAGTTCGCGGTCCCAGTGGCCGGTGAGGCGGGCGGCGACGTCCAGCATCATCACGTGGTAGCCCGCCATCGCCTCGCGGCTGAAGCCCGGGGCCAGCACATCGTGCGCCAGCTGCCAGTTGGGCTCGTGGTTGTACGCGGTGAACAGCCCGTCCCCGGCGACCGGCCGGAGGTTGGCGACGCCCAAGCCGACGTGCTTGGCGAAGCGTGACTCGTCGGCGAGATCGGCGGCGTGCCGGGCGCCCCAGACGAACACGAACTCCTTGCCGAACACCCGGCGGCGGTAGACCGGGCCGAGCGCGCGGGCGTAGCGCATCGAGTCCTGCAGCGGGCTGCGCCGGTCGGCGCCGAGCACGTCGCCGAGGAGGGGGAGGCGGCGCGGCGGGTGCGGGATGCGGTGCAGCTCGGGCCAGCCCTGCTCGGCGCTGCGGAACCCCCTCGGCAGTCCGGCTCCGGCTCCGGTTCCCGTTCCGGTCGTCGTCTGTGCCATGCCGCGCTCTCCCCGGTCTGCGTCGGGCCGGCGGTCGGCTCCGCGTGCGCGGTGACTCCGTCGTCCGGCCACGTGTTGTACGTGGGTTCAATAGCGTGCTTCAGTCTGGTCCGGTTGTTGAACCGGCGTCAAGTAAAGTGCGGACATGGCCGCGAAGCAGGGGGAGCAGCGCACACGCCGTCGGCTCAGCACCGAGGAGCGCAGGGAGCAGTTGCTCTCGGTCGGGGCGCGGCTCTTCTCGGAGAGCCCGTACGACGAGGTGTGGATCGAGCAGGTCGCCGAGATCGCCGGCGTCTCCCGGGGGCTCCTCTACCACTACTTCCCGACCAAACGGGACTTCTTCGCCGCCGTCGTCGAACGCGAGAGCGAGCGGATGCTGCGGATGACCGCGGCGGTGCCCGGCGTTCCGGTGCGCGACCAACTGGCGGCCGGGCTCGACGCGTATCTGGAGCACGTCCAGGCGCACGCGCACGGCTACCGCGCCTTCCACCGCGCCGACGCGGCCGGCGACCAGGCCGTGCGCCGCGTCTACCAGCGGGCGCTGGCCGCGCAGGAGCGCCAGATCCTGGCCGCGCTCGCCGGGGACCCCGAGTTCGGCCCGCTCGCCGAGCGCCGCCCCGACCTGAAGCTGGCCGTTCGCGGCTGGCTGGCCTTCACCACCGCGGTCTGCCTGGAGTGGCTGCGCGACGCGCAGTTGAGCCGCGCCGAGGTGCGGGACCTGTGCACCCGGGCGCTGCTGGGCGTGCTGACGGACTGAACCGCGCCCCGCGCGCGGGCGGCGGCCGTGGCGCGGAGGGGACCGCGCACCCGCGCCCCTGCCCCCGCGCACTCGCACGCGCGTACCCGCGCCCCCGCACCCGTGCACGGCGGCCGGTCGGCCGTCGTGTGCTCCCGCCCTGCCCCCGCCCTGCTTCCGCTCGCCACCCCCGCGTGGTTGGCGTACGCGCGGGACTCCTATAGGTTAGGCAAGGCTTACCTAATGAGGAGGTTCCGGATGGGTGACAGCCACACGTGGGCCGCGGTGCCCGGCGCCGCGCAGCGGGCCAGGTCGGTGCTCGCCGTCGCATGGTCCTGCACGGTGACCACCGAGGGCTCCCCGGAGGAGTTCACCGGCGCGCACTCCGTGACGGGCGACGGCCGGGTGCTCCTGCGCGCCCCCGAGGACAGCGCCCTGGCCGCCACCGCGCTGCTCGCCCCCCGCGGCGAACTCCCCGCCCTGCTGGAGTTCGCCGACGTGGCCCCGGTCCCCGTGCGCAACCGCATCCGCGCCCGGCTGCGGCTGGCCGGCCGGTTCACCCGGGCCGGCGACAGCCTTCTGTTCCAGCCCGTGCGCGTGGTGCTGCGCCAGCCGCCCGGCGCGGTCGTGATCGCCCCCGGCGACTTCGCCGCCGCCGAACCCGACCCGCTGGCCACCGCCGAGGCGCGGCTGCTCACCCACCTCGCCGACTCCCACCCCGACGCGGTCGAACGGCTCACCCGGCTGGTCGGCCCCGACAGCCTGCACGGCGCGGTCCGCGTCCGGCCGCTCGCCGTGGACCGGCACGCGCTGACCTTGCGCATCGAACGCGCCCGCACCGACGGCGACGTACGGCTGGCCTTCCACGCCCCGGCCGACGACGTCTCCCAGCTCACCGAGCGCATGCACGTCCTGCTCGCCCAGGCGGCCGGCGCCTCCTGCGGCCGGGCCCTACAGCGGCAGCGCGCAGACGGCGACGGGTGAGGCGTACGGCTCGCCGGCCAGCCGCAGCGCGCCGTCGGCGCGGTCCACGCGGAACACGCTGACCGTGCCCGACTTCTGGTTCGCCGCGAACAGCAGCGCGCCGTCCGGGGAGAAGGCGATCTGGCGCGGGAAGTCCCCGGCCACCGGCACCGCGTCCAGGAACCTGAGCCGCGCCCCGGCGGCCTCCACGGCGTAGCGCGCGAGGGTGTTGTGGCCCCGGTTGGCCAGATAGGCGAACCGGCCGTCGGCGGTGACCAGGAACTGCGCCGGATAGTTCGTGCCCTCGCCCGGCCCGGTGGCCTGCGGTTCGCCGATGGTCAGCCGGCCGCTCGCCGGGTCGTAGGCGCACACCGTGACGGTGTCGTCGACCTCGTTCGCGAGATAGGCGTACCGGCCGCCGGGGTGGAAGGCGAGATGGCGCGGTCCCGCGCCGGGCCGCGCCCGCGCCCGGGAGACCTCGGTCAGCCGGCCCGTACCGGTGTCCAGGCGGTAGGTGTAGACCGTGTCGGTGCCGAGATCGACGGCCAGGACATGGCCGCCGTCCGGAGCAGTGACGATCTGGTGGGCGTGCGGGCCCTGCTGCCCGGGGCCGGGCGGCGGGCTGGAGTGCGTCACCAGATCGGTGCGCTCGCCGAGCGCGCCGGACGCCTGGACCGGATGCACGGCGACGCTGCCGGACGTGTAGTTCGCGGTCAGCAGCCAGCGCCCGCCGGGATGCACGGACAGATGGCACGGCCCCGCCCCGCCGGTGCTCCGGGACCCCAGCACGGTCCGGTCGGCGAGCCGCACGGCGGTCACCGCACCGTCCTGGCGCTCGTCCACCGCGTACAGCGTGCGCCCGTCGGGGTGCACCGCGAGATACGACGGGTCGGCCACACCGGTCACCGCGCCGCGCCCGGTCACCGCCCCGGAGGCCGGGTCGTACGCCGCCAGGCCGATCCCCGCGCCCCCGCCCGCCACCGAGGTGTAGGTGCCCAGATACAGGGGGCGCGGTCCGGACCCGCGCGGCGCCGGCTCCCGGCCGGCCGCGCTCGGTTCCGGGAGCGGCGGCGCTCCGGGCGTCTCCCGCGGGGCCGCCGGCGCCGGGACGCCCGTGATCGCGGCGATCCCCGTCACCGCCCCCACGAACCGGCGCCTGCTCCAGCCGCGCGGCACTCCCGTCCCACCGTCCATGCCCGCACCTCAAGGTCGTCGACTGTCCCGGTCCGCCCCACACCTTGGCCCGGACCGCCCCACGACGGCAAGACCGGCAACCGCCGTTGCGCAAGCCGCAACGCGACGGGGGCGCCGTCCACCGCACCGCGATCCGCCGCCGGGAGCCGTCGCCCACCGGCCGCGGCATCACGACACGCGCGCGCCGCTGGAGCCGTCCGTCACCGCGCCGCGCCCCGGGCTACCGCTCGTCGTCCCGGTGGCGCCGCCGCTTGACCGGCGCGCCGAGCCGGTCGGCGATCCGGGTCAGCCGCGACCTGCGCTCGCGCTGCGCCCGCGTGTGCCGGTCCAGTTCCTCCAGCAGCCGCTGGGAGCGGTGCTCGGTGTCCATCTCGTCGATGATGCGGTTCACCTCGGTCAGCACCGCGCCCTGGAGCTGCCACTGGCTCGCGTCGTGCTGGATCTCCTCCAGCATCAGCTGCGCCAGCTTGTCGCGGGTGGCCGCGGCCTGCCGCAGCTCGGCGGCGAGCCGGGACTCGGCCGACTCCGCGCTCACGCTCACGTCGGTGGTCACCAGCACCGCGTAGCTGACCACCGCGTCGGAGATCTCGCACAGCAACTGCTGCACCACGGGCCCCGTCTGCGGCGAGAACAGCGGCTCGGGCTCGCGCTCCTTGGCCAGATCGGTGAGGCTGCGCGCCAGCACCCGCAGGACCACCGTGCAGATCTCCAGGGTGTCCAGGCCGGTGCGCAGCACCACCCGGTGCAGCAGCCCCTCCCGCACCCTCGGGTTCAGCCGGAGGCTGTCCTCGGCCTGCCGCAGCGCCGCGTCCACGTCGGCGATGTCGTGGTCCAGCCGGCGCGCCTCGTGCAGCCGCTCGGCGGCCTGCTCGACCGGGGTGCCGCCGGTCACCTGGTCGCCCATGTGCAGCATCAACTGACGCATCCGGCGCGCCAGGCCCTCGATCGACTCGCCCGCCTGCTCGGTCCACAACGGGGGAGCGAGCAGGAGATTGCAGGCCATGCCGACCACCGCGCCGATCAGCGTCTCCACGATCCGCGCCCAGGCCGTGCTGCCGACCGTGGTGACGCCCAGCACGAGCATGGCGCTGATCGCCACCTCGGCGACGAACTCGTCCACCCGCACCAGGTGCCCGACCGCCAGCCCCGCCAGGATCACCAGGGCGAGGCTCCACCAGGTGAGCCCCACCAGCAGCGAGAAGGCGATGGCCACGATGACGCCGGCCACTACCGCGTTGACCCGGCGGATACTGGTGGTCAGGGTCGCGAACAGGGTGACCTGCACGACCAGCAGGGCGGTCAGGGGGGCGGTCAGCGGCGCCGGTTCGGGGCTCAGCCACTTCGCGAACACATACGCGACCGTCGCCGCCACCGTCGACCGGAAGGCCTGGACGACCACCGGATCGCGGTGCCGCCGCACCAGCCCCGCAAGGGACGACATCCACTCACGTACAACTTGCATCCCTTGCGCTGTTCCCCGTTCGCATCCGCATCGAACGTGACCGGCGCCGAGTGCGACCGTCCGGGGCCCCGCCCGGACGGCCCACGGCCGGCCCGCCCGGACGGCCCACGGCCGGACCGGGCTCCGGCCGTACGGGTCGCCGCCCTCAGGCGTACAGCTTGTCCAGGAAGGCCGCCAGGTTGCCCCGCATCCGGTCGATCTGCTCGGTCAGGGTCAGGCTCTCCTCGAAGCGGATCCCGGTCTCGGGGACCTTCCTGCCCCGCACGTACAGGGAGCAGGCCAGATCGGTGCACATGTAAAGGCCGACCGAGTTGCCCTCGCGGCCCGCCGTCCCGGCCTTGCGGGCGGTCATCAGGGAGACCCCGCCGCCGGGGTGCGTGGTCAGGCACAGCGAGCACATGCTGCGGTGCAGGAACCCGCGCTGCGCGGACGGGAAGCGCAGCGCCACGCCCACGAGCCGGCCCTCGCGCTCGGTGACCAGATGGCTGCGGTCGGGCGCGCCCGGATCGCGCCAGCCGAGGAAGTCCAGGTCGTCCCAGGGGCGTTCGTCGAGGTCGCGGGGGACGGCCAGGCGCTTGGCCTCGCCCTTCGAGCAGTTGACGAACGAGGTGCGGATGTCCTGCTCGGTGAGCGGTCTCATCGGGGGCTCCTGGGAACACGGCGAACTGCCTAATGCTTTTAGTTACGCGGCTAGGGTAGGCAGGTCGCGGACGCAGCGGCCAGTGAATTTCGGGCTGTACCGGTCACCTCGGGCGCGGCGCGGTTCCATATCCTGGGCCGGAACGGGGCCCAGGAGTCGGACACGTCTTAATTTATTGCGTGGACTAAGGGGTCGAATAAGTCGCGTCGGGGTGGCTCGCGGCGGTATGTTGCAGGTCGGGCAGGGTTCGGACAAGGGAGCCACATGGCGGGGCGGAACGGGCGCACGGTGCGCGATCTCAGGCGGGCCAACCGCACGGCCGTACTCCAGCGGCTGTACTTCGACGGACCCCTCAGCCGCTTCGAACTCGGCCCGGCGACCGGGCTCAGCTCCGGATCGATCAGCAACGTCGTCGCGGACCTGGTCGCCGACGGGCTGGTCGAGGAGGCCGGCAGCGTCGACTCCGACGGCGGCCGGCCGCGCACCCTGCTGCGGGTGGCCCCCACCAGCGGCCACATGATCGGCGTGGACGTCGGCGAGACCCGGGTCCGCATCGAGCTGTTCGACCTCGCCCTGACCGAACTCGCCCGCGCCGAGCGGCCGCTGACGCCGCAGCGCTACGACGTGGACGTGATCACCGGGCACATCCGGGACGGCATCGCCGAGGTCCTGGCCGCCGCCCACCTGGCGCCCGAGCGGCTGCTCGGCGTCGGCATCGGCGTCCCCGGCATCGTCGAGCGCACCACCGACCGGGGCGCCGTCGTGCACGGGCAGACCATCGGCTGGAACGCCGTGCCGCTGGAGGCGCTGCTGCGCACCGACTCCCGGCTGCCCGAGAGCGTCCCCTACTTCATCGACAACGGCGCCAAGACGCTCGGCCAGGCAGAGATGTGGTTCGGCGGCGGGCGCGGCGCGGGCAACGCGGTCGTCGTCCTGTTCGGCTCGGGCGTCGGCGCCTGCCTGGTCACCCCCGAGGTGGAGCGCGGCCGGGCCGTCGAGTGGGGACACCTCACGGTGCGGGTGCGGGGCCGGCGCTGCCGGTGCGGCGCGCTGGGCTGCCTGGAGGCGTACGCCGGGGCGGAGTCGCTGCTGGCCCGCTGGCGCGAGGAGGGCGGTCGCCCGCCGCGCGACACCGACGAGGAGACGGCGCTGACCGCCATGCTGGCCGCCGCCTACCCGCCCGAGGGCACGGAGGCCGACCCGGTCGCGCTGGCCGTCCTGGAGGAGACCGCCGAGTACCTCGGCGCCGGTCTGTCCGACCTGATCAACCTCTTCCAGCCCGAGCGCATCCTCATCGGCGGCTGGGCCGGTCTCCAGCTCGGCTCCCGCTTCCTGCCCGCCGTACGCCGCCACGCCACCGCGTACGCGCTGCGCCACCCCGCGGAGAACGTGACCGTGGACCTCGGCCGGCTCGGTCCGGACGCGGTCACCGTCGGCGCGGCGATCCTGCCGCTGGCCGACTTCTTCACCCGCGGCGGACGGCGCGCCGAGCCCGTGCTCCAGGACCGGCTGCCGGCCTGGCAGACCGCGCTGGAGGAACGCCGGGCATGAGCGCCGGGCGCGGCGCGCCCGGGCCGGCGGCGGACCGGAGCCCTCGGTCCGCACCCGCGTGACTGCCGTGCCGGGGGTGCGGGACCACCCGCACGGCGGGAGGTGTCGTGCGGGTGGTCCCGCGCGGCGGGCCGGCCGGCGGCCCGGGCCCGGTTCGGCCGCGGTCCGGGCGCCGATCCGGCCCTGGTCACATGGATTGTCGAACGTCGGTTGCGAGCCGAGCGTGTCGCACATCATAGTGATCGGGGGATTTGCCGGGGGCGAGCGCCGTACGGCGATCAACGGCGCGTGCACGCACGTGATGTGACGCGCCGTCAGGACTGTTGCGGGGCCCCGCCGCACGACACTCGAAGGCGAGGCCCCGCAATGACCGGCGTGACCGACAGACCCTCAAGACGCCAGCCCAGCACCGTAGTCGTCCGTGGTGGTGCGGGGCGCGGGTTACGGGGGGCGACGCCGTGACCGACCCCGTACGGAACCCTGAGGCCACGGCCCCGTCCCCGCAGCGGGCGGAACCGGCGTCGGCGGGGGCGGCCTCCGCGCACCCGGCGCCCGTGAGTCCGGCCGACGCGCACCCGGCGGACGCCGTGTCGCCCGCGCTCGCCGCGGCGCTGGCCGAGGAGCTGATGCGCCGGGCCGGCGAGGACCGCGAACTGATGCGGGAGGCCGCCGCCGCGCCCACCCCGGAGCGACGACGGCGGATCGCCCGGTGCCACCGGGACAACGCGGAGGCGCTGGAGACGATCGTGCGCCGGCACGGCTGGCCGGACGCCTCCCTGGTGGGCCCGGCGGCGGCCACGGCGGCACTGATGATCCTGCTGCACGCCCCCGAGCCGGACTTCCGGCTGCGCTGCCGCGATCTGATCGCGCAGGCCGCGGCCGACGGCCGCTGTCCCGCCGTCCACTTCGCCTACATCGCCGACCACTGCGCCGTCGACCAGGGCGAGCTGCAGTTCTACGGGACGCGGATGGACCCCGCCACCCTGCGCCCCTACCCGGTCCGCCATCCCCGCACCCTCGACGAGCGCCGCCACGACGTCGGCCTCGGCCCGCTGGAGGAGCAGTTGCGGGCGCTGCGGCTGCCCGGTTGACGAGGCCCCCGGCGGGCGGGCGCCGAGCCCGCCGGGCGGCAGGTTTCGCAGGTCGTCGCGGAGGTACCCGCGCGTCGCCCCACGACGCGCACAGGGGTCCCACGACGCGAAGGGAGTTCCCCGTGACCGACGACCACCGCCGCGAGGCACCCGGCGAGAACGGCGCGCCCGTCCCGCGTGACATGCCCGACCAGCAGGCCCAGGGCGGCGACGACCCCTGGGAGGCCGCCGACCGCACGGCGATGGCCAGGGCGTCCCGGGCCGCGCGCACCGAGCCCGGCGCCGACGAGGACGTGCCCGACACCGACGAGGCCGGCACGGGCCGCGACAGCGGCGCGCCCTCCTCGGGCGCGACCCAGTCCGAGGAGCAGCCCGTACCGGAAGAGCCGTCCGGCTGACGTACGGGGAAGAGGCAGGGGAGAGCCGGTCCGGCCGACGCACACGGAGCAGCCGGTCCGGCTGACGTACGCCCTGCGACGCTCGGCCGCCGTGACGCGCCCCGGAAGGCGACCCTCTCGCGGGGCCGCCGCCCGAGGCGCGTCACGGCGGGTTCAGCCGACCTTGCGGCCCCGCATGGGCGCGGTGTCCGCGCCCTCGCCGCGCTGCAGTCCCTCCAGGAACTCCTGGATGACCTCGATCGCCGTACGCCGGGGCTGCCAGCCCAGTTCCGTGTGGGCCCGGGTGCAGTCCAGCAGGGGGAGGCGGAGCACCGCGTCGAACAGGTGCGGGGAGGCCGGCAGCAGATGCAGCCCCCAGGCGGCGGCGATCGCCGAACGCGCCGCGACGCGCGGCAGCCGTACCGGCCGGGTCCCCAGCAGCTCGCTCAGCACCTTCGCGTCCAGCGGCGGATCGGCCGCCAGGTTGAACGCCCCGCGCACCTCGCGGTGCAGCGCGAGCTGGTAGGCGCGGGCGCCGTCGTCCGTGTGCAGGGCCTGGACCCGCAGCCCGGGGATGTCCGGCAGGAACGGCAGCAGCTCCGGCCGGGCCAGCGGCCCGGGCAGGAACCGGCCGCCGAAGATGCGCCGCTGCTCGCTCGCCGACTCCGCCTTGAACAGGAAGGCCGGGCGCATCCGCACCACCCTGATGTCCGGGTGGTCCCGCTCGAAGGTGTCCAGGGTCCGCTCCAGATACGCCTTCTCCCGGGTGTACGCCGCGTCGGGCCACCCGTGCGTCGGCCACGACTCGTCGACCGGCCGGTCCTTGGGGCCGGGGGAGTAGGCGCCGACCGAGGAGGCGTGCACCAGCACCGGCACCCGGGCGGCGGCCGCCGCCTCGTACACCCGGATGGAGCCGAGGACGTTGGTGCGCCAGGTCGTCGCCGGGTCGTGCGTCGGCTGGAACGCCCAGGCGAGGTGGATCACCGCGTCCGCGCCCTCGAACTCGGCGGCGAGAGGGGCCAGCTCGGAGGACACGTCCACGGCCGCCCACTCCGTCTTCGGCGGCGACCAGTCCGGGATCCGGCGGGCCAGCCCCCGGACGGAGGCGACCTCCGGGTCCTCGGAGAGCAGACGGACGACGCTGGTACCGACGTTGCCGGTGGCGCCCGTGACGACGACCCTGCTGCCCGAAGCGCTGCTCACCTGGGGCTCCTCTCGGCCGGTGACTGAGACGCGCACCCGAGTACCCGGTCCCCGCGCCTCAACCCGGCACGCCCTCCGGGCGCTACGCGAACGCGTTCACCCCGGTCAGCTCCGCCGACAGGTCCCACAGGCGGGCCGCCTCGGCGGGATCGACGGCCCACGGCTTCACGCCGTCGGTCATCTGCCCCGGCCCGGTCTCGCCGGCCGGCTCGGCCACGTCGCAGTCCTCCAGATAGAGGCCGCCGAGGCCGTCCAGCCGCGGGGAGGTGGCCGCCCACACCTGGGTGGCGGCGCCCTGCTGCGGAGTCTTGAACTGCTCGGGGTGCAGCACGGTGCCGTTCTCGTCGATCCAGCCGCGCTCGACCATCTCGTCCCGCGCCAGATGGCGCTGGAGCGGGGTGAGGATGCCGCCGGGGTGCAGCGCGAAGGCGCGGACGCCGCGGTCCCGCGCCAGCGCGTCGAGGTGGACGGCGAACAGGACGTTGGCGGTCTTGGCCTGCCCGTAGGCCTGCCACTTGTCGTAGCCCTGCCGCCAGTGGACGTCGTCCCAGCGGACGCCGGAGAGCTGGTGGCCGCGCGAGGAGACCGAGACCACCCGGGCGCCGCCCGGCTCGATGGCCGGCCACAGCCGGTTGACCAGGGCGAAGTGGCCGAGGTGGTTGGTCGCGAACTGCGCCTCCCAGCCGGGCCCGACCCGGGTCTCGGGGCACGCCATGATCCCGGCGTTGTCGATGACGATGTCGAGGGTGCGGCCGGAGGCGAGGAACCGCTCGGCGAACGCGCGGACGCTGTCCAGGTCGCCGAGGTCCAGCTCGTCCACCTCCACGCCGTCCACACCGTCCAGCGCCTCCCGCGCGGTGTCCGGCCGCCGCGCCGGTACGACCACCCGGGCGCCGGCCTTAGTCAGCGCGCGGGTCGTCTCCAGCCCCAGACCCGAGTAGCCGCCCGTGACCAGGGCGAGCTTGCCGGTGAGGTCGATGCCGCGCAGGACGTCGTCGGCGGTGCTCGTCGCGCCGAAACCAGAACCGATCTTGTGCTGTGCCGAAATGCTCATGACCGGAACGCTACGAATTGGAGTGCTCTCGAAGTCAAGCCCCGGCCGACGGCGCGCACACGGACCCGCGACCGACACGCGGACGGCGCAGGCCTCTGTGCGACCGACACGCGGACAGTGGAAAGCCCCGGCCGTGACGGGGGAATCACGGCCGGGGCGGTCGGGGTGTGGGTACGCATGGCGGTCGCCTCTCGGCGAGACGCTCCACAGGGCTTCAGCCGAACGATCGTCCCTGTGGGCAATAGGTGAGGCCCGGGGACACTGTCCCATCCGCACCCACGATCTGTTCAACGGAGAACCACCCCTCGGTGTTCCGGCATCGGCCGGATGACGTGGTGATCCGTGTCACTCCGCCTCCGGCGCCCGCGACGCGGTCCGCGACGCCACCGCACCCTGCGGCTCCGGCTCCCGCACGGCGGCCGGCACGGCCTCCGCCCACAGGCTCTCCGCCTGCAGCAGCAGTGACCCGAGCACCGTGGTCCGGGCCGCCTCCCGGCCCGCGTGCTCCCGCAGCACCTCCTGCAGCCGGTGGTGCAGCTCCCGGCGCGTGCGCTCGCCGTCCTCGCCGCACCCGTCCCCGGAGTCTCCCGCCCTGGCGTCTCCGTCCTCGGCGTTCCCGTCCCCGGCCCGCCCGTCCGCCGGCCCGCCGAGCAGCCGGTCGCCCTCCGCACGGCAGGACTGCCCGATCAGCTCCAGCAGCCGTGCGTACGTGGCCAGCACCTCCGGGTCCGGCGGCATCGGCGCCCGGTCCTCGTCGGCCGCGATCGCCAGCGTCCGGGTGAGCGCCCGGACATGCCCGGTGATCCGGCTCCAGCGCTCGTCCTCCGCGTCCGGGGGGATGTCCGAGGGGACCCGGCGCAGGGCGCGCAGCGGGCCGTTCATCAGCCGGAGGCTCTCCCGGCTCCACCGGCGCGCCGAGTGCAGCGTCTCCAGCCGGTGCTCGAGGCGGGCCGAGCGGCGGGACCAGTCGGCGGCGGTGCGGGCGTCCCAGTCCCCGTCGCGCAGCTCCCCGGCGACCGCGCACAGCACGTCACCGGTCTCCCGCGCCACCGCCGCCAGGTTCTCCCGTACGTCCCGCAGATGGATCGGCGGCAGGACCAGGGCGTTCACGGCCACGCCGATCACCGCGCCGAGCAGCGTCTGGCCGAGCCGGTGCCCGACCGAGGCGGCCGAGACGCTGCCCGCCGCCAGGGTGAACACCGCCGTGGTGGCGCCGTAGATCCCCTGGTCGCCGAAGCGCGACCAGTTCGCCAGCAGCATCAGCAGCGGCAGGCAGATCGCGAGCGCGCCCAGGGTGTCGCCGGTGACCGCCTCCGCGCCCGAGGCGAGGAGCGTCCCGGCGCAGATCGCCGTGCACTGCTGCGCCGCCCGCCGCAGCGAGCTGTACACCGTGGCCTGTACCAGGACCAGCGCCACCCACGGCGCCATCAGGGCCATCGGGTCGCCCATCAGGTTCTTCGCCACGACCCAGGCCAGCAGGGCCGCGCCGGCCGCCTTCAGCGACTGCACCAGCAGGTCCCGCTCCCGGCCGGGGCCGCGCCCGATCGCCCGGACGGACCGCCCGATCCGGGCGGCCTCGGTGCGGACGGCGTGCACCGGCCGGACGCCGAGCGGCCGGACGAAGGCCTGCCACCGGTCGCCCGGCCGGCCGCGGGACGCCTCTCGCGAGTCCTCGGGCGACGGGGGTCCTGGGCTCTCCGGTACGCGCGTCATCGGAACCGGGTATCCGAGGACGCGGGGGTCCCAAGCGGGATCATCGTCACATTTTTCGTTCGCCGGGCACAGGTTTCGCAGGCAGGAAGGCGACCGGGCCTCAAGTCCTCAGGTTCACCGGTCCCCAGGCCCTGTCCCTGGGGCCGCTCCCCAGGGCCCTTTCCTCAGGGCCTCTCCGCAGGTCCTCTCCTCCGGCCTTCTCCTCAGGCCAGCGCTCCGTCCGCGAGCGACGCCAGCAGGTCGGCCGGGTCCCGGTACACCGCCGAGGCGCCCGCCTCCTCCAGGTCGGCGCGCGGGATGCCGCCGCACAGCACGCCCACACAGCGCACTCCGGCCCGGCTGCCGGCCCGCATGTCCCAGACCGTGTCGCCGACGAACACCGCCCGCCCGGGGTCCACCCCGGCCAGTTCCAGGGCGTGCTCGACGGGCTCGGGCGCGGGCTTGCCCTCGGCCACGTCGTCGGAGCTGGCCGTGGCGGTGATGGCGTCGTCCGCGTCGATCGCGCGGCGCAGCGCGCTCAGCTCGGGACCGCTCGCCGAGGTCGCCAGCACCACGGCCCACTCGTTCTCGTGCAGCCGCCGCAGCAGCCGGCCGGCGTCCTCGAACGCGGGCAGCCGCTCGAAGTACTGCGCGTACAGCGCGGTGTGGGCGGCGCTCAGTTCCGCGTCCTGCTCCTTGTCGCGGTCGTCGCCGAGCAGGTGCGCGATCAGATCGGTGGAGCCGAGTCCCACGGACCGGTGGACGGCGTGCATGGGCACCTGGTGGCCCGCCTGCCGGAAGGCCTCCCACCAGGTGACGACGTGGAGGTGGTTGGTGTCGACGAGCGTTCCGTCGACGTCGAACACGGCGGCACGGTCCATTACGGGAGTCCTCCCACTGCTTGTCGGTGCCGCCCGGGTACCCGCACCGCCCGCCCGCCACTCCGCCCCAGGTCAGCGACCTCTCCCCGGAACCGCGCCCAGCAGCGGGAGCCGCTCACCCCCGCGCCGCGCGGGCGGTCCCCACGCCGCCCGGGTCACCCTTGCGCCGCCCGGACCGGCGTCCGCCGCTCCCGGGTCCAGTCCAGCAGCTCGTCCGCCGTCCAGGTCGTCACCACCCGTTCGGCCGGCACCCCGCACTCCTCGGCCCGCGCGCAGCCGTACGCCTGCCAGTCCAGCTGGCCCGGCGCGTGGGCGTCGGTGTCGACGGCGAACAGCACGCCCGCCTCCACCGCGCGGCGCAGCAGCGGCCGGGGCGGGTCCAGCCGCTCGGGCCGGCTGTTGATCTCCAGCGCCGTCCCGCTCTCGGCGCACGCGGCGAACACCTCGTCCGCGTCGAACTGCGACTCCGGCCGCCCCCGCCCCGTCACCAGCCGCCCGGTGCAGTGCCCGAGCACGTCGGAGTGCGGATCGCGGACGGCGGCCACCATGCGCCGCGTCATCGACCGGGCGTCCATCCGCAGCTTGGAGTGGACCGACACCACGACGACGTCGAGCCGCTCCAGCAGCTCGGGCTCCTGGTCGAGGGAGCCGTCGTCGAGGATGTCGCACTCGATGCCGGTCAGCAGCCGGAACGGCGCCCACGTCTCGTTCAGCTCCGCCACCACGTCCAGCTGCTCGCGCAGCCGTTCGGGGGAGAGCCCGCGGGCCACGGTCAGCCGCGGCGAGTGGTCGGTCAGCACCGCCCACTCGTGCCCGAGCGCCGCCGCGGCCCGGCCCATCTCCGCGATCGGGCTGCCGCCGTCGGACCAGTCGGAGTGCAGATGGCAGTCGCCGCGCAGCAGCGCCCGCAGGGCCTCGC
Source organism: Streptomyces sennicomposti (assembly GCF_019890635.1). Taxonomy (GTDB): domain Bacteria; phylum Actinomycetota; class Actinomycetes; order Streptomycetales; family Streptomycetaceae; genus Streptomyces; species Streptomyces sennicomposti. Next base: position 1,202 of record NZ_JAIOAB010000064.1, on the reverse strand, counting down.
CCCCCTGGACGAGCGGCTGCCCCGCCTCCTGCTCCAGCTTCCGCAGATACCCCGGCACCTCACCGGCCAGCGCCTCCCGCACCACCTGCGCGGTCTTGGGGCCGACGCCCTTGAGCGACTCCAGCGTCCCGGCCGAGGCGCGCTCGGCGACCTCGTCGACGGGCAGCCCGGACAGCACCCCGGCCGCCGTACGGAAGGCGCGCACACGGTACGTCGGCTCCCGGGACCGCTCCAGCAGGAACGCGATCCGGTCCAGTGCCTCGACGGGGTCCATCGCCACCTCCACCCCCAGGGTTCCCCGGCGCCCCCGGACCCGCACCCACGGAAGGCGGTGCGGCGGGGCGCCGGTTTGCCCGGTGCGGCCCCGGGTACTGCGGTGGCTCGTCCCTGTCGTAGAGCACTCGTCGTAGAGCACCCGTCGCAGAGCCCCGCCGCAGCGCGCCCTCGTGAAGCACGCGTCGTGGCGCACAGCCGCAGAACACCCGCCGCGGCGCACGGCCGCAGAGCACCGCAGGAGGTTCCCGCCATGTCCGACCCCACGCCGGCCGCCGCCCCGGTGGCCGTGATCACCGGCGCCGACTCCGGCATCGGCCGCGCCACCGCCGTCCGCCTGGCCGAGGCGGGGCTGGACATCGGCATCACCTGGCACAGCGACGAGAAGGGCGCCGAGGAGACCGCCGAGGAGGTCCGTTCCAAAGGGCGCCGGGCGGCGGTCACCCGGATGGACCTCACCCGGCTGCCCGGCGCGGCCGACGCCCTGGACGAACTGGCCGACGCGCTCGGCGGCAGGGTCGACGTCCTGGTCAACTGCTCGGGCACCGGCACCGCCACGCCCTACCTCGACCTCGGCCTGGACGATCTGCGCCGGGTGCTCGACGTGGACCTGGCCGGGCCGTTCCTGCTGGGGCAGAAGGCGGCCCGGCGGATGATCGCGCAGGGCGACGGCGGCCGGATCGTCAACGTCACCTCGGTGCACGAGCACCAGCCGAGGGTGGGCGCGGCGCCCTACTGCGCGGCCAAGGGCGGCCTCGGCCTGCTCACCCAGGTGATGGCGCTGGAACTGGCCGAGCACGGCATCACCGTCAACGCGGTCGCGCCCGGCGAGATCGCCACGCCCATGACCGGCCAGGAGGACACCGACGTGCACACCGAGCACCGTCCCGGAGTGCCGCTGGGCCGGCCCGGCGACGCCCGCGAGGTCG
>NZ_JAIOAB010000063.1 GCF_019890635.1 Streptomyces sennicomposti | reverse complement strand
CCCCCCCCCCCCCCCCCCCCCCCCCCCCCCCCCCCCCCCCCCGGGGGGGCCCCCCCCCCCCCCCGCCCGCCCCCCCCCCCGCCCCGCCGAGCCCGTACGTCCCCGAGCCCCCGCCCGTGCCGCCCCGCGCGCCCTTCCGGTTCCGGGCCTCCCTAGCCCGGCCGGGTGATGTGCTGCTGATGTGCACGGACGGCCTGGCCGACCCGCTGCGCGGCGAGCCGGAGCTGGCCGCGCGGCTGGCCGGACGGTGGTCCGACGCCGCCGCGCCGGGCCTCGCCGCGTTCCTGGCGGACGCCCAGACGCGGGTCAAGGGGTACGCGGACGACCGTACGGCCGCCGCCGTGTGGGAGGCGTGAGCGCGGCGGCTGTGAATTCATGGACCCAGAGGAATCCGCACCGGGACCGCAGGAGACCGAAGGGCGTCCAGCAGCCATGGCCAAGCAGAACGTCGCAGAACAGTTCGTCGACACCCTCGTCCGCGCCGGGGTCAAACGCCTCTACGGCGTCGTCGGGGACAGCCTCAACCCGGTCGTCGACGCGGTGCGCCGCAACGCCGCCATCGACTGGATCCACGTCCGGCACGAGGAGACCGCCGCCTTCGCGGCCGGCGCCGAGGCGCAGATCACCGGGAAGCTGGCGGCCTGCGCCGGCTCCTGCGGCCCCGGCAACCTGCACCTCATCAACGGCCTCTACGACGCCCACCGCTCCATGGCCCCGGTGCTCGCCCTCGCCTCGCACATCCCCTCCAGCGAGATCGGCCTCGGCTACTTCCAGGAGACCCACCCGGACCGGCTGTTCCAGGAGTGCAGCCACTACAGCGAGCTGATCTCCAGCCCCCAGCAGATGCCCCGGCTGCTGGACACCGCCATCCAGAACGCGGTCGGCCGCAGCGGCGTCAGCGTGGTCACCCTGCCGGGCGACATCGCCGCCGAACCCGCCCCCGAGAAGGCCGCCGAGACCGCGATCGTCACCTCCCGGCCCACCGTGCGGCCCGGCGACGCGGAGATCGACGAATTGGTGCGGATGATCGACAAGGCCGACAAGGTCACCCTGTTCTGCGGCAGCGGCACGGCGGGCGCGCACGCCGAGGTGATGGAGTTCGCCGGGAAGATCAAGTCGCCGGTCGGACACGCCCTGCGCGGCAAGGAGTTCATCCAGTACGACAACCCCTACGACGTCGGGATGAGCGGGCTGCTCGGTTACGGCGCCGCCTACGAGGCCACCCACGAGTGCGATCTGCTGATCCTGCTCGGCACGGACTTCCCCTACAACGCGTTCCTGCCCGACGACGTGCAGATCGCGCAGATCGACGTGCGGCCCGAGCACCTCGGCCGCCGCTCCCGGCTCGACCTGGCCGTGTGGGGCGATGTGCGCGAGACGCTGCGCTGTCTGATCCCGCGGGTGAAGGAGAAGAAGAACCGGCGTTTCCTCGACCGGATGCTCAAGAAGCACGCCGACGCGCTGGAGGGGGTCGTCAAGGCGTACACCAGGAAGGTGGACCGGCACGTGCCGATCCATCCCGAGTACGTGGCCGCCGTGCTGGACGAACTGGCCGCCGACGACGCCGTGTTCACCATCGACACCGGGATGTGCAACGTCTGGGGCGCCCGCTACATCTCGCCCAACGGCCGCCGCCGGATCATCGGTTCCTTCTCGCACGGCTCGATGGCCAACGCGCTGCCCATGGCGATCGGCGCGCAGTTCACCGACCGGCGCCGGCAGGTCGTCTCCATGTCCGGGGACGGCGGCTTCGCCATGCTGATGGGCGACTTCCTCACCCTGGTCCAGTACGAACTGCCGGTGAAGGTCGTGCTGTTCAACAACTCAGCTTTGAGCATGGTGGAGTTGGAGATGCTGGTGGCCGGACTTCCCTCCTACGGCACCGCCAACAAGAACCCGGACTTCGCCGCCGTAGCCCGCGCCTGCGGCGCCCACGGCGTACGGGTGGAGAAGCCCAAGGAACTGGCCGGGGCGCTCAAAGAGGCGTTCCGCCACAAGGGTCCGGCCCTCGTGGACGTCGTCACCGACCCCAACGCCCTGTCCATCCCGCCGAAGATCAGCGCCGAGATGGTGACCGGGTTCGCCCTGTCCGCCTCGAAGATGGTGCTGGACGGCGGCGTCGGCCGGATGGTGCAGATGGCCCGCTCCAACCTCCGCAACGTACCGCGCCCTTGAACCGGCCGGCGCCCGCGCCCCCACCGGCGGACGCGGCTCCGCGCCCCGGCGGGCGCGGCTCCGAGCCCCGGCGGGCGCGGCTCCGAGCCCCGGCGGGCGCGGCTCCGAGCCCCGGCGGACGCGGCTCCGAGCCCCGGCGGGCGCGGAAAGCGTCGTACTCCGGCCAACTTGGCCGACCGCTCGGTCGTTGACGCTTCCACATGACTGCCGTGGGTCCGGCTGGGCATGGATCTCCGTGAACGTGTTCGAGCTGGAGGGGAACCGAGATCGGCACGCGGGCGGGGGAGATGGAGAGTCAGGTAAGAGGAGGCGGTCCCGCTGCGGCGGCGGCCTTTCCGGCGGGACCGGCGGCGGACGGCAGCGAGGGCGCGCCGAGGCGTTCCCCGGGGCCCCAGTTGCGGCGCCGGCTGCCGCGGGCGGACCTGCGGGCGGTGCCCGAGGCGCGCCGCGCGCTGCGCGAACTGCTGCGCCACTGGGAACGGCCGGACGGCACCGACGTCGCCGAACTGCTCACCAGCGAACTGGTCACCAACGCGCTCGTGCACACCGACGACGACGCGATCCTGACCGCCACCGTCTCGCCGCGCGGACTGCGTGTGGAGGTACGGGACTTCGTGGCTCAGCGGCCCCGGCCGCGGGTGCCGGAGGCCGCCGCCGACACCAACGGCAGGGGACTGGTCCTGGTCGAGTCCCTGGCGGACGCCTGGGGCGTGTGCGCGCACGAGGTCGGCAAGTCGGTGTGGTTCGAACTGACGGCGGCGCGGGCGGCGTGAGCGGAAAGGGGGGCGGGGCGCGGTCCGTCCGGACCGCGCCCCGCCCCCCTGCGTGCCCCTACGGCACCGTGATGTCCTCGTGGCTCAGCCGAACTGCTGCTCCAGGTCCTTCAGCTTGCGCTCCAGCGAGTCCAGACGCGGCAGGGCCTGTGTGTCGTCCTCCGCGGTGAGGTCGACCGTGATGGCGTCACCGCCCTTGCGGACGGGCTGGAGAGAGGGACGCGAACGCACCGGCAGCGACTCCGAGGGCGCTATGGCAGGCTCCGCGGAGGCCTGCCCGGAGCCCCGCTCCAGGGCCTGCGCCTCGCCCTGCCGGCCGCGGCCGACGAAGCCGCGGTGGCCCCGGCTGATCGCCTTGAGCTGGGCGCGCTCCACCCGCTCCTGCTCGCGCCTGAGCCGGCGCCGCTCCTCCTTCTGGCGCTTGTCGTCGCGCACCTCCTCGACCGCCTCGTCCAGGCTGCGCACGCCCTCCAGGAGCATCAGCGACCAGGCGCGGTACGTCTCGCGGGGAGCGCGCAGCCAGCGGACGATACGGATCTGCGGCAACGGGCGCGGGACCAGGCCCTGTTCGCGCAGGGCGGCCCGACGGGTCTGCTTCAGCGCGCGGTCGAAGAGGACCGCCGCCGACAGCGACATGCCGGCGAAGAACTGCGGCGCGCCCGCGTGGGCGACGCCCCGCGGCGCGTGCACCCAGTTGAACCAGGCCGCGGCGGCGGCGAACAGCCACACCAGCAGCCGGGAGCCGAGGGCCGCGTCACCGTGGCTGGCCTCGCGCACCGCGAGCACGGAGCAGAACATCGCCGCGCCGTCCAGGCCGAACGGCACCAGGTACTGCCAGCCGTCGGTCAGGCCGAGGTTCTGCTCGCCGAAGCCGACCAGGCCGTGGAAGGAGAGGGCTGCGGCCACCGCCGCGCAGCAGAACAGGAGCACATAGGAAGCGGTGCCGTAGACGGCCTCCTTGCGCCTGCGGCGCTCCTCGCTGCGCTCCCACGAGTCCTCGGTACTCGTGTCCCCCTTGGACCGCTTGCCGCGCGCGAGCACCGCCACCGCCGCCAGCACGCCCAGGAGCAGCACGGCGCCCGGAAGCAGCCAGTTCAGCGATATGTCGGTCAGTCTCATCTAGGGTCCCTTGCATTGGGATAGGGCGTGACGCCCGCCATAGTGGCCCAATCCCGGCGGCCCTCAGGGGGTTTCGGGGCAAGAGGCCGCCAAGGAGGTGCAAGGGGATGCCCGGGGACGGCGTTCTGCTCGAACTGCCGCTTGAGGGGCGGGAGTTGAGTTCGAATAAGACTACCCGTACGGGCGGTTCCGCGGAAAGTTCCCGCGACGGGTGAGGGAGTTGTGAACTCCTCGCGCCCGTATGGGGTCCCAGTCGTGGACGATCTTACGTGACGCGGGACGGCCCGTCGTACGTTCCGACGGACCGTCAGTCTCCCAGCGGCGCGTCAAGCGGCCACGGCGGCAGTGGCCCTGACGACGCGTTCGGCCGCGCAGGTGCGCGGGCAGGTGTCGCAGGTGTCCTCGGGGCGCAGGGTGTAGAACATGCAGCAGCTGATCCGGTCGCGGGTGGACAGCGACTCGCCCTTCGGGCCGGTCAGTTCGCGGAACGCGGCCGCGCCGACGTAGGGGCGGGTCGCGCCCGGCAGCAGCAGCTCCAGCTCGCGCAGCGCGCGGTCCTCCTCGCCGAGGAGACCGGCGACGTACCACAGGCTCTCGACGATCTCGTCGGTCGCCATGCCCCACAGCGCGCGCCCGCGCCGCCGCATGCGCGGGCCGAAGGCGGCGAGGAGCGGTTCGAGGTGCTCGGCGACGGCGGCTCGCACCTCGGCGCGCAGCGCCTCCTCGTCGGGCACCGTGCGGGCGCCGGGCAGGGCGGCCGCGGGGTCGCCGGGCAGACAGGCGAAGGAGACGGGGCGTACGGCCATGCGGCCGGCCTCGCGGTCGTAGGCGACGTGGGCGGCGGGCAGGCGCGGGACGCGGCGGTGCAGGAACCAGGGGACGGTGAACAGCAGGCAGGCGGGCCAGGCGTAGCGGTGCAGGGCGAAGCTCGCCACCACGTCCGGGCGGGCCCGGGTGCCGTAGTCGCGCAGCACCTGCGCGTCGTCCCAGGCCAGGAAGGCCTCCAGCGCGGGGCCGCCCGCGGCGAGCGCGGCGGCGCCGGTCCAGCCGCCGCCCTGCGGCAGCGGGTCGCCCGGGCCCAGCTCGGCCACCGTCAGGCCGGGGAAGACCTCGGTGAGGCGCGCGTACGCGGCCGCAACTGCCGAAGGGGGCACAGGCATGCCGGAACCACCGATTCACGGTCGTCGGGGACGGTTGGAGGTAAGCCTTACCTTACTTCACTCCGACGGAATGTGAACCCTTGGCCACTTGTGTCTAAGGTGCTTGACGCACGAGCGGCAACCGGCCGTAATGGCCCCAAGCACCCCCAAGCCCGGAGGAGAACCGTGAAGCAGGGCGCGCAGGACTCCGCCGGCCCGGCGGGGGCGGCCCCGGGCGCGCCGCGGCTCCCCCGGCAGGCGGCGGGAACGCGGGAGCGGCACGCCTCGGCGCCGGAGGCCGCCCGCGGCGAGCACACGCACGGCGAAGGCGCACACGGCCGCCCCGCGCACGGCGACTCCGCACAGGGCCGCCCGGCACAGGACCGACCCGCACAGGGCGGCCCCGCACAGGACCGACCCGCGCACGGCCTTCCCGCGCAGGGCGACTCCGCGTACGGCCTTCCCGCGCGCGGCGACGGCGCGCCCGGCGACGGCGCGCCCGGCGACGGCGCGTCCGGCGGGCAGCCCCTCGGGGAGCAGTCTGCCGGGGAGCGGCCGGCGGGGGAGTGGCCGGCGCGGGAGGCGTCCGCCGTTCCGCCCGGGCCGGTGGTGCGGCGGTCCTCCGTGCGCGGGCAGGTCCTCGCCGCGCTGCGCACCGCGCTGGCCACCGGCGAGCTGCGGCCCGGCGAGGTCTACTCGGGGCCCGTGCTCGGCGAGCGGTTCGGCGTGTCCGCGACGCCGGTCCGGGAGGCGATGCAGCAGCTGGCGCTGGAGGGCGCCGTCGAGGTCGTGCCCAACCGGGGCTTCCGGGTCGTCGAGCGCGGCGCCCGCGAGCTGGCCGAGCTGGCCGAGGTCCGGGCGCTGCTCGAGGTGCCGGTGCTGCTGCGGCTGGCCGGGACGGTGCCCGTCGAGCGGTGGGCGGCCCTGCGTCCCCTGGCCGAGGCGACCGTACGGGCCGCGTCCTCCGGCTGCCCCGCCGCCTATGCCGAGTCCGACCGCGCCTTCCACCACGCCCTGCTGTCCCTGTCGGGCAACGAGCAGCTGGTCCGGATCGCCGCCGACCTGCACCGCCGCACCCAGCGCCCCCCGGCCGCCGCGCCCGCCCTCCTGGCGGACGCGACGGACCACACCGCGCTCCTGGACGCGTTGATCGCCCGGGACCTGGACACGGTCCGCACCCTGCTCCACGGCCACGTCACGGGATCGCGCTGACGGCGGTCACGCCGTGGCCGCCCCCGGCGACGGCGGGGTCAGATGGGCGGCCAGCCAGGTGGGGACGCCGCCGAGGAGGCGGAAGAGGCGGCGGGCCTCCTCGCGGAGGCGGGAGGCCTCCGGTTCCGTCTCCGTCTCGGCCAGGGAGACCAGCGCCGGGGCCGTGCCGACGAGGTAGCCCAGCTCCTCGCGGATCCGCAGCGACTCGGCGAAGCCGTGCCGCGCGTCGGCCAGCTCGCCCTCGCGCAGCGCCAGCCCGGCCAGGTGCCGCCAGGTGAAGGACAGCAGCAGCGGGTCGTGGTGCGCGGTGGCGCCCGCGTGGGCGCGGCGGTAGGCGGCCCGCGCGGCCTGTGGCGAGCGGGTCAGGTTCTCCGCGATCAGCCCGCGCCGGAAGTCCAGCAGCGCCCGCCCCGGCGAGCCCGGCGGGATCAGCGCCGCCGCCCGCCCCAGCGCGGAGCGCGCCTCGTCGGCCCGGTCCCGTACGCCGTGCAGCGTGGCCGAGTAGGCCAAGTACCCGCGTTCACAAGCGGCCGCGCCCCGCTCCTCGTCGGTGTGCGCCAGCGCCTCCGCGGCGCGCAGCGCGTCCTCCGCGTCCTGCCACCCCGCCTCGGTGTACAGGCACCGCTCCACCAGCAGCGCGGTGCGCTGGAGCGCCGCCGCCGGGGTGCCCGACCGCAGCAGCGCCGCCGCGTCGGCCCAGCACGCGCGCGAACGCAGCCGCCATACCGCGGTCTGGAGTGGATCGTCACCTGCGGTCGTTCCGTTACCAGACATGGCGGTATGCGCCACGTTGCCCTCCCCAGCACGTCTTCGAGCTTCGAGTGGTGGCGGAATCTCAGCACGAATCCCGGCGCCCGGCCAAGGGGGTGGGTGAAGGATTTCACAAAGTCGGGGGAACCTGGCCGGTGGCAGGTGTGGGAGCCGGCCACCGGCTTCGCGTCAGCTCATCCGCAGCGCCAGGAAGAAGTCCAGCTTGTCCTCCAGGCGCGACAGGTCACGCCCCGTCAACTGCTCGATCCGCCCGACCCGGTAGCGCAGTGTGTTGACGTGCAGGTGCAGCCGGGTCGCGCACCGCGTCCAGGAGCCGTCGCAGTCGAGGAACGCCTCCAGCGTCGGGATCAGCTCGGCGCGGTGCCGGCGGTCGTAGTCCCGCAGCGGGTCCAGCAGCCGGGCGGTGAAGGCGCGCCGTACGTCGTCCGGGACGAAGGGGAGCAGCAGCACGTGCGAGGCGAGTTCCTGGTGCCCGGCGGCGCAGACGCTGCCGGGCCGGGCCGCCGCGACGCGCCGGGCGTGCCGCGCCTCCTCCAGCGCCCCGCGCAGCCCCTCGGCCGAGTGCACGGCCGCGCTGACGCCGAGCGTGAGCCGCCCGTCGTCGCCGAGCCCGGCCGACAGCGGGTCGCGCACGGACGCCAGGAGCGCGTCGGCGAGGATGCCGCTCTCGGTGCCGTCGTGCTCGGCGGCGACCGCCGGCAGCGGCACCAGGGCGATGGCCTCGCCGCCGGTGTGCGCGACCGCGATCCGGTCGGACGCCTCGGGGCCGGGGTGCGGAAGGCCGGGGGAGGGCTCGGCGAGGACCTCCTCCAGCAGCGCCTGGGCGACCGGCCCGCTCTCGGCGGGCGCGCCGTCCCACTCCACGCGGGCCACCACCACCTGCCAGTGCGGGGCCGCGCCGAGGCCGGGCAGCAGCACCGGCGCGGCGACCCGCAGCCGGGCGGCGATCTCGGCGGGCGGCGCGCCGGTCTGCACCAGCTCCAGCACCTCCTGCGCGAGCCGTCTGCGCACCGTACGCGCGGCGTCGCGCCGGTCCCGTTCGACGGCGATCAGCTGGGTGACGCCCTGCAGCAGGTCCAGGCGCTCCTCGGGCCAGTCCCCGGCGTCGGCCTCGACGGCCAGCACCCAGTCCGACAGCACCGTCTCGCGCACGTCGCGGCCGCTCTGCGCGGGTCGCCCGGCGGCGACCGCGGGCCGCTGCGCGCCGGCGCGGATCGGGAAGAGGGAGTACGTCGTGCCGTCCAGCGTGACCCGGTGGGGCCCGCGGCGGCCCGACCGGGCGGCCGCCAGGTGCTCGGCGGCCAGCAGGGCGCAGGTGGCGGCGGTCAGCCCCGCGCCCGCGGCGCCCGTCCGGCCCGCCGCGCCGCCCGCCCCGGCCGTCGTCCCGCCCGCACCGGCTCCGGCGGCCGTCGCGCCCGCGTTCGATCCGCCCGCGAGGCCGCCCGCGCCCGCCCCGGCCGTCGTACCGCCCTGGCCGGGCCCGCCCGTGAGGCCACCGGCGGCCGTACCGCCCGCACCCGGTCCCGCGATCAGCCGTCCGGTGGGGGACAGCAGCCAGGCCCGCAGGTCCAGGTCGGAGCCGAGCAGGTCCAGGACCACGTCGGGGCCGCCGCCCGCCGGGCCGGCGGTCATCATCCGCCGGTGCCGGTCCACCACGGCCGCCAGGTCGCCGGCCCGCTCGCCGGAGACCTGCCGTACGACGTGCTCGGTGATCGTCGCGAACGCCACCGACTCGTGCACCGCGAACAGCGGCATCCGGTGCCGGGCGCAGGCCCGCACCAGGTCCTCGGGGACGGCGCCCAGCTCGGCCTCGCCGGCGGCCAGCGCGGCCACCCCGGCCTGCGCCAGGATGCGGACGAACGGCTCGGCGTCGGCGGCGTCGCGGCGCCAGGCCAGGCCCGTGAGGACCAGCTCGCCGCCGGAGAGGTAGCGGCTGGGGTCGCGCAGGTCGGTGGTCATGACGCCCCGGACGGTGCGGTCCAGCTCCTCCGCGCCGCCGAGCAGCTTCAGGCCCAGCGCATCGGTGTCCAGCAGTGCGCGCAGCCGCATGTCGTCGCCGCCGTTCTTTGTCTCGAAAACTACGATGAATCCTGTGGTGGGGGCCCGGCCGGGCGGCCGGTCAGCAGCTCCGCCGGGAGGGCGGTGACCTCTGTTCCAGGGGAAACCGAAGATGTCACCGACGACCTCCGTTCATACGAATCTACAAGATGCCCGGCGTGGCCAGCCAAACCCTTCATGGTTTCGGTGACTGACCCCGTCGGAGCAGCGGGCGGTGTACTGGCTCCACTCCGCGTGAACAGCACATGAACACGAACGAGCCGGGCCCGCCGCACACGGATTGGCTCAATCTGGACGACCTTTCGAGACGAAGAAGAGAGCCGGTCATGGACTTCCTTCGCCCCGCCAGCTGGGAGGAGGCGCTCGCCGCGAAGGCCGAGCACCCCACCGCTGTGCCGATTGCGGGTGGCACCGACGTGATGGTCGAGATCAACTTCGACCACCGCCGGCCCGAGTACCTGCTCAACCTCAACCGCGTCGGCGACCTCTACGAGTGGGAGGTCGGCGAGGACAGCGTGCGGCTGGGCGCCTCGGTGCCCTACACCAAGATCATGGAGAACCTCCGTGCCGAGCTGCCGGGCCTGGCGCTCGCCTCGCACACGGTCGCCTCCCCGCAGATCCGCAACCGCGGCGGCGTCGGCGGCAACCTCGGCACCGCCTCCCCGGCCGGCGACGCCCACCCCGCCCTGCTCGCCGCGGGCGCCGAGGTCGAGGCCGAGTCGGTGCGCGGCACCCGCCGCATCCCGATCGACGCGTTCTACACGGGCGTCAAGCGCAACGCGCTCGCCCCCGACGAGCTGATCCGCGCCGTGCACATCAAGAAGGCCGACGGACCCCAGCAGTACTCCAAGGTCGGCACCCGCAACGCCATGGTCATCGCCGTGTGCGCCTTCGGCCTGGCCCTGCACCCCGAGACCCGCTCGGTCCGCACCGGCATCGGCTCGGCCGCGCCCACCCCCGTCCGCGCCCAGGCCGCCGAGGAGTTCCTGAACGCGGCCCTGGAGGAGGGCGGCTTCTGGGACAACGGCAAGATCATCACCCCGTCGGTCGCCAAGCAGTTCGCCGAGCTGTGCTCGGCCGCCTGCAACCCGATCGACGACGTCCGGGGCACCGCGAGCTACCGCCGCCACGCGGTCGGTGTGATGGCCCGCCGGACACTCACCTGGACCTGGGAGTCGTACCGCGGCGCCCGCAACGCCTCGGAGGGAGCTGCGTAATGCGTGTCAACTTCACCGTCAACGGACGGCCGCAGGAAGCCGACGACGTCTGGGAGGGCGAGTCCCTGCTGTACGTCCTGCGCGAGCGCATGGGCCTGCCGGGCTCCAAGAACGCCTGCGAGCAGGGCGAATGCGGCTCCTGCACGGTCCGCCTGGACGGCGTGCCGGTCTGCTCCTGTCTGGTCGCCGCCGGGCAGGTCCAGGGCCGCGAGGTCGTCACCGTCGAGGGACTGGCCGAGTACGCCAAGGACCGCGCCGAGGGCGGCTGCGCGAGCGGCGCCTGCGGCACGGGCGGCACCACGCTGGACGAGGCCCAGCGCTGGCAGGCCAAGGGCGCCGACTCGCAGACCGGCGAGGGCGTCGAACTGGCTCCGATCCAGCAGGCGTTCATCGACGCCGGCGCCGTCCAGTGCGGCTTCTGCACCCCGGGTCTGCTGGTCGCCGCCGACGAGATGCTGGAGCGCAACCCGAACCCGACCGACGCGGACATCCGCGAGGCGCTGTCGGGCAACCTGTGCCGCTGCACGGGCTACGAGAAGATCATGGACGCGGTCCGCCTCGCGGCCGCCCGGCAGTCCGAGGGGGTCTGAGCATGACGACGGCCAACGGTGCTCCCACCAAGATCACGCAGGGTTCCAAGACCAAGGGCGGCATCGGCGAGTCCACACTCCGCCCGGACGGCACCCTCAAGGTCACCGGCGAGTTCGCGTACTCGTCCGACATGTGGCACGAGGACATGCTGTGGGGCCAGATCCTGCGCTCCACGGTCGCCCACGCCGAGATCGTCTCCATCGACACCTCCGAAGCGCTCGCCATGTCCGGCGTCTACGCCGTCATGACTTACGACGACCTGCCGGCCGAGATGAAGCACTACGGGCTGGAGATCCAGGACACCCCCGTCCTCGCCCACGGCAAGGTGCGCCACCACGGCGAGCCGGTCGCCATCGTCGCCGCCGACCACCCCGAGACGGCGCGCCGCGCCGCCGCCAAGATCAAGGTGGAGTACCGGGAGCTGCCCGTCATCACCGACGAGGCCTCCGCCACCGCGCCGGACGCGATCCTCGTCCACGAGAACCGCACCGACCACCACATCGGCCACGTCCCGCACCCCAACATCGTGCACCGCCAGCCGATCGTCCGCGGCAACGCCGACGAGGCCGCCAAGAAGGCCGACTTCGTCGTCCGGGGCGAGTACTACTTCGGCATGCAGGACCAGGCCTTCCTCGGCCCCGAGTCCGGCCTCGCCGTGCCCGAGGAGGACGGCGGCGTCCACCTCTACATCGCCACCCAGTGGCTGCACAGCGACCTGCGCCAGATCGCGCCCGTGCTCGGCCTGCCCGAGGACAAGGTCCGGATGACCCTGGCCGGCGTCGGTGGCGCGTTCGGCGGCCGCGAGGACCTGTCCATGCAGATCCACGCCTGCCTGCTGGCGCTGCGCACCGGCAAGCCCGTCAAGATCGTCTACAACCGGTTCGAGTCCTTCTTCGGACACGTCCACCGCCACCCGGCCCGCCTCTTCTACGAGCACGGCGCCACCAAGGACGGCAAGCTCACCCACATGAAGTGCCGGATCGTCCTGGACGGCGGCGCCTACGCCTCCGCCTCCCCGGCGGTCGTCGGCAACGCCTCCTCGCTGTCGGCCGGGCCGTACGTCATCGACGACGTCGACATCGAGGCCATCGCCCTCTACACCAACAACCCGCCGTGCGGCGCGATGCGCGGTTTCGGCGCGGTCCAGGCGTGCTTCGCCTACGAGGCGCAGATGGACAAGCTCGCCGACGAGGTGGGCATGGACCGGGTGGAGTTCCGCCGCCTCAACGCCATGGAGCAGGGCACGATCATGCCCACCGGGCAGCCGGTCGACTCCCCGGCCCCGGTCGCCGAACTCCTGCGCCGCGTCAAGGCGATGCCGCTGCCGCCCGAGCGCCAGTGGGAGTCCAGCGAGGGCGCCGACGTGCGCCAGCTGCCCGGCGGCCTGTCCAACACCACCCACGGCGAGGGCGTCGTGCGCGGCGTCGGCTACGCGGTCGGCATCAAGAACGTCGGCTTCTCCGAGGGCTTCGACGACTACTCCACCGCCAAGGTGCGCATGGAGGTCATCGCCGGCGAACCGGTCGCCACCGTGCACACCGCGATGGCGGAGGTCGGCCAGGGCGGCGTCACCGTGCACGCGCAGATCGCCCGCACCGAGCTCGGCGTCGCGCAGGTCACCATCCACCCCGCCGACACCCAGGTGGGCAGCGCTGGTTCGACCTCGGCCTCCCGGCAGACGTACGTCACCGGCGGCGCCGTCAAGAACTCCTGCGAGCTGGTGCGCGAGCGGGTGCTGGAGATCGGCCGGCGCAAGTTCGGCTCCTACCACCCCGCCTGGGCCACCGCCGAACTCCTGCTGGAGGGCGGCAAGGTCGTCACCGACGGCGGCGAGGTCCTCGCCGACCTGGTGGACGTGCTGGAGGACGAGGCCGTCGAGATCGAGGCGGAGTGGCGCCACCGGCCCACCGAGCCCTTCGACCTGCGCACCGGCCAGGGCAACGGCCATGTGCAGTACTCCTTCGCCGCGCACCGCGCCGTCGTCGAGGTCGACACCGAACTCGGCCTGGTCAAGGTCGTGGAGCTGGCCTGCGCGCAGGACGTCGGCAAGGCGCTCAACCCGCTCTCCGTCATCGGGCAGATCCAGGGCGGCACCACCCAGGGCCTGGGCATCGCCATCATGGAGGAGATCATCGTCGACCCCAAGACGGCGAAGGTCAGGAACCCCTCCTTCACGGACTATCTGCTCCCCACCATCCTCGACACGCCGACCATCCCGGTCGACGTGCTCGAACTCGCCGACGACCACGCCCCCTACGGGCTGCGCGGCATCGGCGAGGCCCCCACCCTGTCGTCCACCCCGGCCGTCCTCGCGGCGATCCGGAACGCGACCGGGCTGGAACTGCCCCGCACGCCCGTCCGGCCGGAGCACCTCACCGGCAAGGCGTGAGCAGACCCTCCGGGCGGCGCACGGAACGTCACATCCACGCGCCGCCCGGAGCACTCCCCGTCCTTCTTGCTCCGCTCCGCTCGCGGTCTTGAAGTACCCGCAACGAGGTTCGTCCTGGGCCGTCCCCCGGGTCGTCCATTCCCAAATCCCGTGCCCCTGAAGGGCTTTGCACGGGTGCCCCTGTGAACCTTGGGAGATGGCCCCATGACCCAGCAGTCAGTGGAGCCCAGGACCGCCGCCGAAGAGGCGGGCGCGGGCAGCCGCGTCCCGGCGGGACGGTCCTGGCTCGACCGGTACTTCCACATATCCCAGCGGGGATCGACGGTCGCGCGCGAAGTGCGCGGCGGCGTCACCACCTTCATGGCGATGGCGTACATCCTGCTGCTCAACCCGATCATCCTGTCCGGCAAGGACGTGGCCGGGGACACCCTCGGCCAGAAGGCCCTGATCACCGCGACCGCGCTCGGCGCGGCGTTCACCACCCTGCTCATGGGCTTCGTCGGCAAGGTGCCGCTCGCCCTCGCCGCCGGACTGTCCGTCTCCGGTGTCGTCGCCACCCAGGTCGTGCCCCAGATGACCTGGCCGCAGGCGATGGGCATGTGCGTCGCCTACGGCGTCGTGATCATGCTGCTGGTCGTCACCGGCCTGCGCGAGATGATCATGAACGCGATCCCGCTGCCGCTCAAGCACGGCATCACCATGGGCATCGGCCTGTTCATCGCCTTCATCGGCCTGGTCAAGGCCGGCTTCATCGGCCGCAACCCGGCCCCCGGCGGCGGCCCGGTCATCCTCGGCCCCGGCGGCGAGCTGTCCGGCTGGCCGGTGCTGCTGTTCGCCGCCACCCTCCTGGTGATCTTCGCGCTCCAGGCCCGCAACGTCCCCGGCGCCATCCTCATCGGCATCGTGGCCGGCACCGTCGTCGCCACCGTCCTGAACGCGGCCGGCGTCATCGACGCCAAGCAGTGGGTCAACGGCGCGCCCGAACTGCACGGCAGCCCCGTGTCGATGCCCGACTTCTCGCTCTTCGGGCACGTGTCCTTCGGCGGCTGGGGCGACGTGGGCGTCATGACCATCACGGTCATCGTCTTCACCCTGGTCCTGGCCGGCTTCTTCGACGCCATGGCCACGATCATCGGCGTCGGCACCGAGGCGAACCTCGCCGACGACAAGGGCCGGATGCCCGGCCTGTCCAAGGCGCTGTTCATCGACGGCGCCGGCGGCGTGGTCGGCGGCGTGGCGGGCGGCTCCGGCCAGTCCGTGTTCATCGAGTCGGCCACCGGCGTCGGCGAGGGCGCCCGCACCGGCTTCTCCTCGGTGATCACCGGCCTGTTCTTCGCGGCCTGCCTCTTCTTCACCCCGATCACCGCGATCGTCCCGCAGGAGGTCGCCTCCGCGGCGCTCGTCGTCATCGGCGCCATGATGATGATGAACGCCCGGCACGTCGACTGGTCCGACCGGGCCACCGCGATCCCGGTCTTCCTGACCGTGGTGATCATGCCGTTCACGTACTCCATCACTCCGGGCGTCGCCGCCGGCGTGATCTCGTACACCGTCATCAAGGTCGCCCAGGGCAAGGCGCGCGAGATCGGCGCCTTCATGTGGGGTTTGACGGCCGTCTTCCTCGTCTACTTCGCACTGCATCCCATCGAGGCCTGGCTCGGCGTCCACTAGCCGTACCACCAAGCGCCCTCCCCACGAACCGTCCGAAGGAGAACCGACAGATGCTGGACATCGCCGAGGAGCTGAACCGGTGGGTCGAGCAGGGCCGTGACTTCGCCGTCGCCACCGTGGTGGCCGTCGGCGGCAGCGCACCCCGCCAGCCGGGCGCGGCCCTCGCCGTCGACAGCGAGGGAACGGCCGTCGGGTCGGTCTCCGGCGGCTGTGTGGAGGGCGCGGTCTACGAGCTGTGCCGGCAGGCGCTGGAGGACGGCGAGACCGTGCTCGAACGCTTCGGCTACAGCGACGAGGACGCCTTCGCGGTCGGCCTGACCTGCGGCGGCGTCATCGACATCCTGGTCACCCCGGTACGGGCCGGCTCTCCGGCCCGGCCGGTGCTCGCGACCGCGCTGGCCGCCGCCGCCCGAGGGGAGGCGGCGGCGGTCGCGCGGATCGTGACCGGCCCGGCCGAACTGCGCGGCCGCGCCCTGCTGGTGCGCGCCGACGGCGCCTGGGAGGGCGGGTTCGCCGCCCACCCGGAGCTGGACCGCACCGTGGCCGGCGAGGCCGCCGCGTTCCTGGACGCGGGCCGCACCGGCACCCTGGAGATCGGCGAGCAGGGCTCGCGCTGCGGCGCCCCGCTCACCGTCCTCGTGGAGTCCTCGGTGCCCGCGCCCCGGATGATCGTCTTCGGGGCGATCGACTTCGCCTCCGCCCTGGTGCGCACCGGCAAGTTCCTCGGCTACCACGTCACCGTGTGCGACGCCCGGCCCGTCTTCGCCACCCGCACCCGCTTCCCGGACGCCGACGAGATCGTGGTCGAGTGGCCGCACAGGTACCTGGAGAGCACGGAGGTGGACGGCCGTACCGTCCTGTGCGTGCTCACCCACGACGCCAAGTTCGACGTGCCGCTGCTCAAGCTGGCGCTGAGGCTGCCGGTGGCGTACGTCGGCGCGATGGGCTCGCGCCGCACCCATCTGGAGCGCAACGAGCGGCTGCGCGAGGTCGGCGTCACCGATCTCGAACTGGCCCGGCTGCGCTCCCCGATCGGCCTCGACCTCGGCGCCCGCACCCCCGAGGAGACGGCCCTGTCCATCGCCGCGGAGATCGTCGCCGCCCGGCGCGGCGGCAGCGGCGTCTCCCTGACCGGCGCCCACACCCCGATCCACCACGACCCGGCGTCCCTCCCGCCCCGCCGGATCGGCTCGGTGGCCTGAGACGCACGACGGCGCCTCCGGGGCGTGCGGCACGCCCCGGAGGCGCCGGGCGGAGGGAGGCACGCGGGGCGGCGCACGCCCCTCAGACGCAGCGCCCTCCGCTCGCGGAGCACGTCCCCGGGCACGTGACTTCCCGCCGGCCGCCGCCCTCCGGACCGGCCGCACCGCCCCGCACGGGCCGCAGCGCCCGCTCACCGGCCGCACCGCCCCACAAGGGCCGCCGCGTCCTGCGTGTCGGAGGTGTACACCGGGCGGAAGGACAGGATCTCCGCCGTCGCCGCGCCGCTGGTGACGAAGGGGTCCGAGGCGACGGCCGCCTCGATCTCCGCCCGCGTCCCCTCCGCGAGGACGACCCCGCCCGTACGCGGCTCCAGCGGCCCCGCGATCCGGGCCAGCCCCCGGCCGAACACCCCGCCGGGATGGGCGTAGTGGGCCTCCTTCAGGGAATCGACGGTCTCCAGCGGCGCCTGGTATCTGAACACGATGACGAACATGCCCCCAGCCAACGGCACCGGGCCGCCCCACCGCCAAGACCTCTCACCCGCCGGCCTATAGGCTGACGCCTATGACCGCTGGTGAGACGGGAACCGAGGGCGTGCACACCCCGCCGGACCTGGAACTGCGGCAGCTGCGCTACTTCGCCGCCGTCGCCGAGGCCGGCACCGTCACCGAGGCCGCCCGCCGCCTCAGGATCGCCCAGCCGAGCCTGAGCCAGCAGATCAAGAAGCTCGAACAGCGCGTCGGCGCACCCCTGTTCCGGCGCCTGCCGCACGGCATGGAACCCACCGAGTCCGGACGGCTGCTCCTGACCGGCGTCCAGCAGGCGCTGGCGGTGCTCGGCTCAGCGCTCGACGCGGCCCGCGCCGCCCCTCTCACCGCGGCCGTCGGCGTCTGCCGGGGCGTGCCGGGAGACGTACTGGAGCGCGCCGAGCGCCTCCTGACGGCCGCCGGACCCCTGAGCCTCGCCTACGAGCCGGCCGACTCCGCGCACCAGCCCGAGCTGCTGCGCACCGGGGCGCTCGCCTACGGCGTCCTGCGCGCCCCCGCGGCCGACACCGCCGGCCTCGACCTGCGCGTCCTCGGCGACGAACCCCTCGGCGTCGTCCTGCCCGGCCGCCACCCGCTCGCCGGGCGCACGGAACTGACCTGGTCCGACCTGAGGGACCTGCGCCTGCTGTGGTTCCCCGAACGGCGCGCCCCCGGCTACGCGTCCGCCGTCCTCGCCCGGCTCGCCGAGCACGGCTGGCGTCCGGCCGCCGTCGTGGAGGACAGCGGCAGCCACACCCTGTTCCGGCACGCCCTCCTCGGCCACGACGACCTGGTGGCGCTGCGCACCCGGTCCGCCGTCGGCGCGGACACCGGCCTGGTGTGGCGTCCGGTCGGCCCCCGGCCGCCCCGCGAGCGGCTGCTGCTGGCGGCCGCCGCGCGCACCCCCTGGTCCCGCCGGCTCCCCGACGCCCCCCTGGTCCCGCCTGCTGAGGACCCGTCACGCCTGCCGCAGCAGCTTGTTGACCGCGCGTGAGAACATCGCGCGCGCCGTGCGCTCCAGCAGCGGATCGAACACGCCCGGCAGGAACCGCACGCCCAGCTCCTCGCGCCACCGCACCCGGCTGCGCCCGCCGGGGCCCGGCCCGACCTCGATCTCCGCCCACCCGAGCACCACCCGGCCGCGCTTCTCCAGCCGGCACAGCCCCGGCTCGCCGTCCGCCGGGGGACGCCACACGACGACCTCCATCCGGTCGTCGAAGCGGAGCGGTCCCAGTGCCGTACGGGCCACGAAGGCCGTGCCCTCGCGGGTCGGCCCGTCGGTGGTCACGGTGATCCGGGTCAGCGGGACCACGTCGGCGTGCCGGGGCCACCGCGTGAGCCGCCGCCAGGCCTCCTCGGGCGGAAGGGGCGGCGTGCGTTCGAGGGAGAAGAAGACCACGGGCCGATGGTAGGCAATGCGCCCCGCTGAACGGCCCGTTCGCCCCCGTGTCACCCGCCTGGCCCTGCGACCTCCGCGCACCGGCCGATCCGGTGCGCCGCCTGGGGCGCGTGTGCCTACGGCCGGTACACCTTCCCCGGGACCGGCTTGCCCGGCGCCAGCAGCTGGGGGACCGTCACGAAGACGTAGCCGCGCTGCTTGAGCGCGTCGATGATGCCGGGGACGGCCGGGACGGTGCCCTGGTAGATGTCGTGCAGCAGGATGATGCCGTCGCGGGACGCCTGGTCGAGGACGCGCTGGGTGATCAGCGCGGAGTCGGTCGTCGTGTAGTCCTTGGCCGTCACGCTCCACAGCACCTCGGACATGCCCATCTCCTTGGAGACGCGCTGCACGGTGTCATTGGTGCGGCCCTGCGGCGGGCGCATCAGCGTGGGCTTGTGGCCGGTCAGGCGCTCGATCGCGTCGTTGGGGCGCTTCAGCTCCTCGCGTATCTCGTCCTCGGATATCTTCGTGAGGATCTTGTGGTCCCAGGTGTGGCTGGCCACCTCGTGGCCCTCGGCCGCCATCCGCTTGACCAGCTCCGGGTACTTCTCGATGTGCCGCGCGCCCAGCAGGAAGAAGGTCGCCGGGACCTGCTTCTCCTTCAGGATGTCCAGCAGCCGCGCGGAGTTCTCGCTCGGTCCGGCGTCGAAGGTGAGCGCGATGCACTTCGCCTTGCGGCAGTCCACGGTGCCGAACCGGCCCGGCGCGCCCGCGGCGGCCTGGGCGCGGGCGTCGCTCGGCGAGGTCGCGTGGATCTTGGTGCAGCCGCCGAGCGCCACCGTCAGCCCGGCGGCGGCCAGCAGGGCGACGGCCCCCCGGAATCCGGCGATGTTCCGGAACCGCGTCCCCGTCTTCTTCATCTTCTTGGTCGCAGAAGGCATGCGCGGACTATATACAGAGGGTATAGACGCAGTGTATAGCGGGGTCGAATAAGTGACCGCCGGACACTTGATCGACCCCATCACTCGCGCATCCCGCCTGAATTGGCCCGATGTGTGCCCTCCCGCCGCCGGGTTACTCGCGCCGACACGCGAGTGAAGGCGAGAGGGAGGAGAGTCCCGTGAGCGGACGCACCTGGCGCCGGGCCCTGGTGACCGGCGGAGCCGGCTTCGTGGGGTCCCATCTGTGCGCCCGGCTGCTCGACGCCGGAACCGGCGTCGTCTGCCTGGACAACCTGTCCACCGGCGCGCACGCCAACGTCGCCGAGCTGGAACGGCGGCGCGGCTTCCGCTTCGTCCACGCCGACGCCACCGACCCCGGCGCCGTGCGCGGCCTGCCCGGCGACTTCGACCTCGTCCTCCACTTCGCCTGCCCGGCCTCGCCCGCCGACTACCTCCGCCTGCCGCTGGAGACCCTGGAGGTCGGCAGCGCCGGCACCCGCAACGCCCTGGAGCGCGCCCGCGCCGACGGCGCCCGCTTCCTGCTCGCCTCCACCTCCGAGGTCTACGGCGACCCCCTGGAGCACCCGCAGCGCGAGAGCTACTGGGGCAACGTCAACCCGGTCGGCCCGCGCAGCGTCTACGACGAGTCCAAGCGCTTCGCCGAGGCGCTGGTCACCGCGCACCGCCAGGTCCACGGCACCGACACCGCCATCGTGCGCATCTTCAACACCTACGGCCCCCGCATGCGCCTCGGCGACGGCCGCGCCGTCCCCACCTTCATCGCCCAGGCCCTGGACGGCGCCCCCCTCACCGTGGCCGGCGACGGCGGCCAGACCCGGTCCCTGTGCTACGTGGACGACACCGTCGACGGCGTCCTCGCCCTGGCGGCCTCCGGCGAGAGCGGCCCGGTGAACATCGGCGGCGGCGACGAGATCACCGTGCTGGAGCTGGCCCGCCGGATCGTGGAACTCACCGGCTCCCGCTCCCGCATCCGCTTCGTGGACCGCCCGGTCGACGACCCCGGCCGGCGCCGCCCCGACACCCACCTCGCCCGGGAGGCGCTCGGGTGGCAGCCGCGCGTGGACTGGACCGAGGGCCTGGCCCGCACGATCGGCTGGTTCACCCGAGCGGCGGCGGCCTGACCGCGCCCACGACCCGACGCCGGTCACCCGGGCCCCCGGTGACCGGCGCTTTCGCGTCCCCACCGCCCTTCGCGCGACGGCAACTCGAAGGGCCGCCCCGCACGGCCGCCGGACAGTAGACCGCGGTGTCCTGAACCGTACTGCGCCCCCCTGACCAGCACGGGTCACTTTGCGTCACCAAATCCTGACATGGCGGGGCGAAATCCCTCCGACCCCGGCCAGTTGGCTTCATGTGTTTGAGACAGCCGCAGCGCGGCACCCAGAAGCCCGAAGTGCCGACGGTCCCCCTACGCCGAACCATCGCCGAACGGGACGGAGTCACCCCCCATGCGCATCCTTGGTATCAACGCCCTGTTCCACGACCCGGCCGCCGCGCTGGTCGTGGACGGCAGGACGGTCGCGGCCGGCGAGGAGGAGCGCTTCAGCCGCCGCAAGCACGGCAAGCGCCCGGTGCCGTTCTCCGCCTGGGAGCTGCCGGAACTCTCCGCCCGCTGGTGCCTGGAACACGCGGGCCTGCGCCCCGAGGACCTGGACGCCGTCACCTACTCCTTCGACCCGGCCCTGGCCCGGCCCGCCGCCGACCTGGGCCTGTTCGACCCGTGGGACCCGCTGCGCCTGGAGTACGCCCGCCGCGCCCCCGAGTTCCTGGCCGAGGCGCTGCCCGGACTCGACCCGGCGAAGGTCGTCTTCGTCCCGCACCACATCGCGCACGCCGCCTCCGCCGGCCCCGCCTCCCCGCACCCCGACAGCGCCGTCCTCGTCCTGGACGGCCGCGGCGAGGCCGCCTCCCACCTCGCTGGCCGCTTCCACGACGGCAAGCTCGACACCCTCGCCGCGCAGGCGCTGCCCGACTCCCTGGGCCTGGTCTACGAGGAACTCACCGAGCACCTCGGCTTCCTGCGCAGCAGCGACGAGTACAAGGTGATGGCGCTCGCCTCCTACGGCACGCCCCGCTTCCTGGACCGGCTGCGCGAGCACGTCCACGCCACCGGGGACGGCGGCTTCCGCGCCCACGGCGTCGACTGGACCGCCTTCGCACCGCCCCGCGGCAAGGACGAGCCCTGGACCCGCGACCACGCCGACCTGGCGGCGAGCTGCCAGGCCGCGCTGGAGGAGGTCCTGCTCGACCTCGCGCACTGGCTGCACCGCGAGGCCGGCGGCGACGCCCTCGCGATGGCCGGCGGCGTCGCCCTCAACTGCGTCGCCAACTCCAGGATCGCCGCGCAGGGACCGTACCGGCACGTATGGGTGCAGCCCGCCGCGGGCGACGCCGGCACCGCCCTCGGCGGCGCCCTCTACCTGGCGGCCGGCGAGGGCGCCGTACTCGAGCCGATGACCGGCGCCGACCTCGGGCGCGGCTGGAGCGACGAGGAGCTGCGGCACTGGCTCCAGGAGGCCGCCGTACCCTACGAGCGGCCCGACGACATCGCCGAGGCGGTCGCCGAGGAACTGGCCCGCGACGGCGTCGTCGCCTGGTTCCAGGGCCGCAGCGAGTACGGCCCGCGCGCCCTCGGCCACCGCTCCCTGCTCGCCCACCCCGGCCGCGCCGGGAACCTGGAACGGCTCAACCGGGTCAAGGGCCGCGAGGAGTTCCGGCCGGTCGCGCCCATGGTGCTCGCCGAGCGCGCCCACGAACTCTTCCACGGGCCGATACCCAGCCCGTACATGCTCTTCGTGCACGACGTGCACCCCGACTGGCGCGAGCGCATCCCGGCCGTGGTGCACGTGGACGGCACCGCCCGCATCCAGACCGTGGACGAGCGCCGGGAGCCCCTGGTCGCCCGCATGCTGCGCGGCTTCGAGCGGCGCACCGGCCTGCCCGTCGTCGTCAACACCAGCCTCAACACCGCCGGCCGGCCCATGGTGGACGACCCGCGCGACGCACT
Source organism: Streptomyces sennicomposti (assembly GCF_019890635.1). Lineage (GTDB taxonomy): Bacteria > Actinomycetota > Actinomycetes > Streptomycetales > Streptomycetaceae > Streptomyces > Streptomyces sennicomposti. The sequence continues at coordinate 21,098 of NZ_JAIOAB010000063.1, read as the reverse complement.
GGAGTGCTTCGGCTCCGCGCCCGTGGACCTGCTCGCCATCGGCCCCTACGCGGTGCGCCGGGGGAGGGCCTACGCATGAACCGCACCGACGAGGGCCGCCCCGCCGGGACCGGCCGCACCGACCGGGCACGCCCCGGCGCCCCCGCCTACGCCGTCGTGATCCCCACGCTCGCCCGGGACACGCTGGCCGACTGCCTGGCCGCGCTGGCCGCCGCACACGGGCCCCGGCCCGAGGAGATCGTCCTCGTGGACGACCGGCCCGACCCCGAACCGGACGCGCTGGAGCACCCGTTGACCGTGCTGGGCGATCTGCGCGCCCGGACCGCCGTCCTCACCAGCGGCGGCCGGGGCCCCGCCGCCGCCCGCAACACCGGGCTGCGCGCCGTCACCACGCCCTGGGTGGCCTTCCTGGACGACGACGTGCAGGTCGGCCCGCACTGGTGCGAGCAGCTCACGCAGGACCTGTCCGAGGCCGGTACCGACACCGGCGCCGTCCAGGGCGTCATCGCCGTGCCGCTGCCGGGCGAGCGCCGCCCCACCGACTGGGAGCGGGGCACCGCCGGGCTCGCGCAGGCGCGCTGGATCACCGCCGACATGGCCTACCGCACCGACGCCCTCGAACAGGTCGCCGGGTTCGACGAACGCTTCACCCGCGCCTTCCGCGAGGACGCCGACCTGGCGCTGCGCGTCCTGGACGCCGGCTGGCGCATCCGCCAGGGCCGCCGCACCACCCGGCACCCGGTACGGCCCGCCGACCGCTGGGTGTCGCTGCGCGCGCAGCGCGGCAACGCCGACGACGCGCTCATGCTGCGGCTGCACGGCCCCGGCTGGTGGCACAAGGCGGTCGCCCCGCGCGGCCGCATCCGCTCCCACCTCGCCGTCACCGCCGCCGGTGTCGCCGCCTGCGCCCTCGCCGCGGCCGGCCGCCGCCGGGCCGCCGCCGTCGCCGCGCTCGGCTGGGCGGCCGGCACCGCCGAGTTCGCCTGGACGCGGATCGCGCCCGGGCCGCGCACCCGCGACGAGATCACCACCATGGCCGTCACCAGCGTCCTCATCCCGCCCGCCGCCACCTGGCACTGGCTGAGCGGACTGTGGCGCCACCGGGCGGCCCCCGCCTGGCAGGAGGTGGCCCGGTGACCGCGTCCACCGGCCGGGTGAAGGCCGTGCTGTTCGACCGCGACGGCACGCTCGTCGAGGACGTCCCCTACAACGGCGACCCCGAGCGGGTCCGCCCCGTCGACGGCGCCCGCCAGGCCGTGGCGCTGCTGCGCGCGCACGGGATCGGCGTCGGCGTGATCACCAACCAGTCGGGCGTGGCGCGAGGGCTGCTCTCCACCGCCGACGTGCGCCGCGTCAACGAACGCGTCGAGGTGCTGCTCGGCCCGTTCGACGTGTGGGCGGTGTGCCCGCACGGCCCCGGCGACGGCTGCGCGTGCCGCAAGCCCCGGCCCGGCATGGTGCTGTCGGCGGCGTCCCGGCTGCGGGTGCGGCCCGAGGAGGTCGTCGTGATCGGCGACATCGGCTCCGACCTGGCGGCCGCCCGCGCCGCAGGCGCGCACGGCGTCCTCGTGCCCACGCCGGTCACCCGCACCGAGGAGATCACCGCCGCCGCCCATGTCGCCCCGAACCTGCTGACGGCCGTCCGCGCGGTCCTGACCGGCCCGCCCTGGGGCCGCATCCTGGCCGACGAACGCCCCATCGAGGCCGCCTACACGGACGGCCCCTGGTGGCAGGCCACCGCCGAGGACCCGCGGGACGGCGCGGTCCGGACCGCGCCCCGCACGCACCGCCCGGTGGAGCCGTCGATCCCCGACGACCGTCGGAGGCCCCGATGAAGGCCCTGGTCAGCCGCCTCGACAGCTTCGGCGACGTGCTCCTCGCCGGGCCCGCCGTCCGTGCCGTCGCCGCCCGCGCCGACCACGTCACCCTGCTGTGCGGACCGCGCGGCGAACCGGCCGCGCGGCTGCTGCCCGGCGTGGACGAGATCGTCGTCTGGGACGCGCCCTGGGCCGGGTTCGAGCCGCCGCCCGTCGACCGCGCCGACATCGAACGCCTCCTCGACCGCGTGGACGCCGACACCGCGCTCGTCCTCACCTCCTTCCACCAGTCCCCGCTGCCCACCGCCCTGCTGCTGCGCCTGGCCGGCGTCCGGCGCATCGCCGCGGACAGCGTCGACTACCCCGGCTCCCTGCTCGACGTACGCCACCGGCGGGCCCCCCACGCCCACGAGGCCCAGGCCGCCCTCGACCTCGCCGAGGCCGCGGGCTTCCCCTGCCCCGACGACGGCCGCCTCGCCGTGCTGCCGCCGCCCGACACCACCGAACTGACCGGCCCCGGCCCCTACGTCGTGCTGCACCCGGGCGCCAGCGTCCCCGCCCGCGCCTGGAGCGCCGAGCGCTGCGCGCAGGCCGTACGCGAACTCACCGCCGCCGGACACCGCGTCGTCGTCACCGGCGGCAGCGGCGAGAAGGACCTCACCGCGCACGTCGCCGGGTCCGTCGCCCTCGACCTCGGCGGGCGCACCGAGGCCCCCGAACTGTCCGGCGTGCTCGCCGCCGCCCGCGCGGTCGTCACCGGCAACACCGGCCCCGCCCACCTGGCCGCCGCCGTCGGCGCCCCCGTCGTCTCGCTGTTCGCGCCGGTCGTCCCGGCCGAACGCTGGCGCCCCTGGGGCGTCCCGTACGTGCTGCTCGGCGACCAGGACGCGCCGTGCGCCGGCAGCCGCGCCCGCACCTGCCCGGTGCCCGGCCACCCCTGCCTGGAGTCGGTGACCGCGCACGACGTGCGCGCCGCAGTGGAGAAGGTGATGCAGGCGTGAGGATCCTCATCTGGCACGTGCACGGCTCCTGGACGACCGCGTTCGTCCAGGGCCCGCACACCTACGTCGTCCCCGTCACCCCCGACCGCGGGCCCGACGGCCTCGGCCGCGCCCGCACCTTCGACTGGCCCGACTCGGTGGTCGAACTCCCGCCGGAGCGGCTGCGCGAGGCCGACATCGACCTGGTCGTGCTGCAACGCCCGCACGAGTACGACCTCGTCCGGCGCTGGCTCGGCCGCACCCCGCCCATGGTGTACCTGGAGCACAACGCCCCCGACGGCGACGTGCCCGACACCCGCCACCCGGTGGCCGACCTGCCCGCCGGCATCCCGCTCGTGCACGTCACCCACTTCAACCGCCTGATGTGGGACGCCGGGAGCGCGGACACCGCCGTGATCGAGCACGGCATCGTGGACCCCGGCACGCGCTGGACCGGCGAGCTGCCGCACGCCGCCGTCGTCGTCAACGAGCCCGTCAGGCGCGGCCGCACGACCGGCACCGACCTGCTGCCGCAGTTCGCGCGGGCCGCCCCGCTGGACGTGTTCGGCATGCGCACCGAGGGCCTCGCCGAGCACGTCGGACTGCCGCCCGAGCGCTGCCGCAGCCACGAACTCGTGCAGAAGGACCTGCACTTCGAGATGGCCCGGCGCCGCCTCTACCTCCACCCGGTCCGCTGGACCTCCCTCGGTCTGTCCCTGCTGGAGGCGATGCACCTCGGCATGCCCGTGGTCGCCCTCGCCACCACCGAGGTCACCGAGGCGGTGCCGCCGGGCGCCGGGGTGGTGTCCAACCGCATCGACGTACTCGCCGACGCCGTACGGGACTTCGTCGCCGACCCGCTGTACGCCCGCACCGTCGGCGAGGCGGCGCGCGCCGCCGCGCTCGCCCGCTACGGGCTGACCCGCTTCCTGGACGACTGGGAGCGGCTGCTGAAGGAGGTCACCCGATGAGGATCGCCATGGTGTCCGAGCACGCGAGCCCGCTCGCCGCGCTCGGCGGGGTCGACGCCGGTGGCCAGAACGTCTACGTCGCCCGCCTCACCGAGGAGTTGGCGCGCCGCGGACACGACGTCACCGTCTACACCCGCCGGGACTCGGCCGAGTTGCCCGACCGGGTGCCGCTGCCCGGCGGCGCCGTCGTCGAGCACGTGCCGGCCGGGCCGCCCGACGTCATCCCCAAGGACGAGATGTTCGCGCACATGCCCGCCTTCGGCGCGCATCTCGCCCGGGCCTGGCGGCACGAACGGCCCGACGTCGTGCACGCCCACTTCTGGATGTCCGGCATGGCCTCGCTGCTCGGCGCGGGGCCGTACGGCCTCCCGGTCGTGCAGACGTACCACGCCCTCGGCACCGTCAAGCGCCGCCACCAGGGCCGCGAGGACACCAGCCCGCGCGAACGCGTCGGCATCGAGCGGCAGATCGGCCGCAGCTGCGAACGGGTCCTGGCCACCTGCACCGACGAGGTCCACGAACTCGCCGACATGGGCATCTCGCCCAGCCGGGTCTCCGTGGTGCCCTGCGGCGTGGACGCCGCCCACTTCCACCCCGGCGCCGACCCCGCCACCGCGCCCGCGCCCGCCCGCGAGCAGCGCCACCGGCTGCTGTCCTGCGGCCGGCTGGTCCGCCGCAAGGGCTACGACCAGGCGATCCGCGCCCTGGCCCGGGTCCCGCACACCGAACTCCTCGTCGCCGGCGGCCCGCCCGCCGCCGACCTGCACACCGAGCCCGAGGCCGAGCGGCTGCTGAAGCTGGCCGCAGCGGAGGGCGTCGGCGACCGGGTGCGGCTCCTCGGCGCGGTCGACCCGGCCCGGATGCCCGCCCTCATGCGCAGCGCCGACCTGGTGCTGTGCACCCCGACCTACGAACCGTTCGGCATCGTGCCGCTGGAGGCGATGGCGTGCGGCGTGCCGGTGGTCGCCACCGACGTGGGCGGGCACCGCGACTCGGTCGCCGACGGCCGCACCGGACGGCTCGTGCCCGAGGGCGACCCCGCCGCGATCGCCGCCGCCGTGCGCGAGCTGCTCGGCAGCGAGCGCACCCGCCGCCGCTACGGGAGCGCCGGCCGCGAACGCGTCCAGGCCCGCTTCACCTGGCGGCGCGTCGCCGACGGCGTCGAACAGGTCTACCGGCGGGTCACCGCCGGCCGCGAGATCGGCTCGGAGGTGGCCTGATGCGCATCGACCGCCCGGACGCGAACAACCCCGATACCACCGGCACTTCGGAGGTGACGTCATGAGCGTCCAGACCCCGGCCGTCGCCGGCCACTGCGACGAACTCCTCGTCGCCCTCGGCCGGTTCCGCGCCTCCGCGCACATCACCCAGCGCTGGGGCGAACAACTCGCCGCCGTCCTCGTCGGCGGCGGCCGGCTGCTCGCCGCGGGCAACGGCGGCAGCGCCGCCCAGGCCCAGCACCTCACCGCCGAACTCGTCGGCCGCTACCGCGACGACCGGCCGCCGTTCTCCGCGATCGCCCTGCACGCCGACACCTCCAGCACCACCGCCATCGCCAACGACTACGGCGTGGACGAGGTGTTCGCCCGCCAGGTGCGCGCCCACGGTCGCGCCGGGGACGTGCTGATGCTGCTGTCCACCAGCGGCGCCAGCGCCAACCTGCTGTCCGCCGCCGACGCGGGCCGGGCCGCCGGGATGCGCGTGTGGGCGCTGACCGGACCCGCGCCCAATCCGCTCAGCGCGGGCAGCGACGAGACGCTGAGCGTGGCCGGGGCGTCCACCGCCACCGTGCAGGAACTCCACCTGGTGGCCGTGCACATGGTGTGCGCCGCCTTCGACGCGGCCGTCGAGCGGGCCGGGAGGTGACATGACGGGCAAGGCACCCCTGGTCGTGGTCGGCGACGCCCTGCTGGACCGCGACCTGACCGGACACGCGGACCGGCTCGCGCCCGACGCGCCCGTACCGGTCGTCGCCGACTGCGACGAACGCGTACGGCCGGGCGGCGCCGCGCTCGCCGCGTACCTCGCCGCCCGCGACGGCCGCGAGGTCACCCTGATCACCGGCCTGGACGACGGACCGGCCGGACACGAGCTGCGCCGGCTCCTGGAACCCTGGCTGACCCTCGTCGCGCTGCCGATGGCCGGCGAACTGTCGGAGAAGACCCGGGTGCTCGCCCAGGGCCGCCCCGTCGTCCGCCTCGACCGCGGCGACGGACGGGCCCGCGAGGCCACCGCCGAGGCCCGCGCGGCGCTCGCCGCCGCCGCCGCGGTCCTCGTCTCCGACTACGGCCGGGGCACGGTGGACGCGCTGCGCCCCGAACTAGCCCGGCGGCCCCCGGTGGTGTGGGACCCGCACCCGCGCGGCGGCCCGCCCGTGCCCGGCACCCGCCTGGTCACCCCCGCCCGCACCGAGGCCCGCGCCTTCGCGGCCGCCCTCACCGGCGCGGACGCCGCCGAGGCCGATCCGCCGGGCGGCGACGCGGGCGGCGGCGAACTGCGCGCCGCCGCCCGCGAGGCCGCCGCCCTCGTCCGGCACTGGCGGGTCGCCGCCGTCACGGTCACCCTCGGCCGGCGCGGCGCCCTGCTCTCCTACGGCGAACACCCGCTGCTGGTGCCGGTGAGCGCCGCGCACCACGGCGACCCGTGCGGCGCGGGCGACCGCTTCGCCGCCACGGCCGCCGGACTGCTCGCCGACGGCGCGCTGGTGGGGGAGGCCGTCGAGGGCGCCGTCACCGCGGCGACCGCGTTCGTCGGCGCGGGCGGCGCGGGCGCCGTGCTCGGCGCCGCCCCCGCCCCGGACGCCCCGCACCCGGACGAGGACCCGGCCGCGCTGATCGCCCGGGTCCGGGCGGCCGGCGGCACGGTCGTCGCCGCGGGCGGCTGCTTCGACCTGCTGCACGCCGGCCACGTCGGCCTCCTCCAGGCCGCCCGCCGCATCGGCGACTGCCTGGTCGTCTGCGTCAACTCCGACGCCTCGGTACGCCGCCGCAAGGGCGACGGCCGCCCGGTCAACCCGCTCGCCGACCGGACGCGCGTCCTGCGGGCGCTGGCCTGCGTGGACGCGGTCGCCGTCTTCGACGAGGACACCCCCGAACGCCTGCTGTCCGAACTCCGCCCCGACGTCTGGGTCAAGGGCGGCGACTACGCGGGCGCCGACCTCCCGGAGGCCGCCCTCCTGGACGCATGGGGCGGCCAGGCGGTCCTCCTCCCGTACCTGGACGGCCACTCCTCCACAGCCCTCATGGCGCGGGCGGCGGAGGGGGCGCGGTGAGCGGGCGCGCGGAGCGGGCGACGGCCGGGGCGACCCCGCCGGGCGGGACCGCCCGCCGGTCCGACCGGCCGTCCCCGCCGGGCGCACGCCCGGCGTCCGTGGCGCGCCCGCGCCCGGTGGCCGCCGCCGACGGTCGCGCGGCTTCGGAAGCGGCGTCTGCGGGGCGGGAGCGGCGACCTGGTGAGGCCGGTTCGTGGGCTGGGCGAGTGTCCTCGGGCGTGGGGGCGGCACGGGCCGCGTGTCCGGGGCGACCGCCCGGCGACGACAGGTTCACGACCGGTGGGGCCGAGCGCGCGGGCCGCGATCGACAGCGAGTCGAGGCCGGCCCAGCGGCCGACCCGTTCCCGCCGGGTGCACCCCCGGCGTCCATGGCGCGCCCGCGCCCGGCGGCCGCCGCCGACGGTCGCGCGGACGCCGAAGGAGCTTCGCCCGCGTGGCGGGGTGCGGGGCCGCTCGTCGGGGGCGGGGGTGCGCCTGGCCGAGTTGTGCTCACCGGCCGCGACCGGCGGGCCGGCGAGGCCGTTCTGCGGGCCGGGCGTGTCGCCCCCGTGAGCCGGGGAGCGGCGGGGGCGGCCAAGAGCGGTGCGCCGGGCGGGGACGGGCGGGCGGCCCGGGCCGTCGCCTCCCCGGGCGGGACCGGGCGGGACGCCGGGGCGGCTCCCCGGCTGCTGGTCCTGCGCGCCCTCGGGCTCGGGGACCTGCTCGCCGCAGTGCCCGCGCTGCGCGCGCTGCGGCGCGGGTTCCCGGGGTACGAGATCGTGCTCGCCGCGCCCGGCGGCCTCACGCCCCTGGCGCTCGCCAGCGGGGCCGTGGACCGGGTGCTGCCCGCCGCCGCGCCCGGCCGCGCCGTGCCCGCCGCACTCGACTGGACCGGACCGCCCCCGGACGTCGCCGTCGACCTGCACGGCAACGGGCCGCCCAGCCATCTGCTCCTCGCCGGTCTGCGCCCCGGACGCCTGTTCGCCTTCGCGCACCCCGACACGCCCGGCATCGACGGCCCGCCCTGGTACGCCGACGAGCACGAGCGCGACCGCTGGTGCCGGCTGCTGCGCTGGTACGGCCTCGACGCCGACCCCGCCGACCTGCGCCTGCCCCCGCCCACCCTGCCGTCGCCCGCCCCCGGCGCGGTCGTCCTGCACCCCGGCGCCGGTTCCCCCGCCCGCTGCTGGCCCGCCGACCGGTTCGCCGCCGTCGCCGGGGCGCTGCGCGCCCGCGGCCGGCACGTGGTCGTCACCGGGGGAGCGGACGAGGCCGACCTCGTCGCCGGCCTCGCCAAGGAAGCGGGCCTGCCCGACGCCGACGTGTTCGGCGGCGGACTGCCCCTGGACCGGCTCTCCGCCCTGGTCGCCGGCGCCCGCGCCGTCGTCAGCGGCGACACCGGCATCGCCCACCTCGCCGTCGCCCACGCCACCCCGTCGGTGACGCTGTGCGGCCCGGTCCCGCCCGGCCGCTGGGGCCCGCCGCCGGGCGACCCGCGCCATCGCGCCCTGTGGCACGGACCCGAGGGCGACCCGCACGGCCGCCGCCCCGACCCCGCCCTGCTGAAGATCACCGCCGACGAGGTCCTGGACGCCCTCGACGCGCTTCCCGAGCCGTCGAACCGACCCGAGGGGACCAGCCCATGGAACGCTCACCGATAGGCGTGGTCATCGCCACCCGCGACCGCTCCGCCTCCCTCGCCGTCACCCTCCGCCACCTGCTCGCCCTCCCCGAACGCCCCGAGATCGTCGTCGTGGACAACGCCTCGACCGACGACACCCGCGCCCTCGTCGCCCGCGAGTTCCCGCGGGTCCGCGTGGTCGCGCTGCCGTCCAACCGGGGCGCCCTCGCCCGCACCCACGGGGTGCGCGCCCTGCGCACCCCCTACGTCGCCTTCAGCGACGACGACTCCTGGTGGGCGCCCGGCGCCCTCGCCGAGGCCGCCCGCCTCTTCGACGCCCACCCCCGGCTCGGCCTCGTCGCCGCCCGCACCCTCGTCGGCCCCCGGAACGAACCCGACCCGCTCAACGAGGTCCTCGCCGCATCGCCGCTCGGCCCCGCCGTCGACCTCCCCGGCACCCAGGTCCTCGGCTTCCTCGCCTGCGCGAGCGTCACCCGCCGCACCTCCTACCTCGACGCCGGCGGCTTCCACCCGCTGCTGTTCTTCGGCGCCGAGGAGACCCTGCTCGCCTACGACCTGGCCGCCCGCGGCTGGGGCGTCACCCACTGCCCCGAGGTCGTCGCCCACCACCACCCGTCCCAGAAGCCCCGCCCCGGCCGCCCGGCCGCCCAGCGCCGCAACGAGGTCCTCACCGCCTGGCTGCGCCGCCCCCTGCCGCACGCCCTCGCCCGCACCCGCGACCTGGCCGCCGACGCCCGCCGCGACCCGCAGGCCCGGCGCGCGCTGCACGAGACGCTGACCCGGCTGCCCGGCGCCCTGCGCGCCCGCCGCCCGCTCCCGCCGCACCTGGAACGCGCCGCCCGCCTGCTCGACACCGACCCGGCCGGCACACGCGGGCGCCCGGGCACCGACGCGGCCGGCACACCCGCCGCGGACGCCGCACGCACGGGGGACGCCGCCGGCACGGCGGACGCCGCCGCGGGCCGCCGGGCGCGCGCCCACCTCGGAGGCGCCCCATGACCGACCCCCGCACCACCGTCGTGGTCATCACCCACAACCGGCGCCCCGAACTCCTGCGCACCCTCGACCGGTTGGCCGAACTCCCCGAACGCCCCGAGATCGTCGTCACCGACAACGGCTCCACCGACGGCACGGCCGCCGCCGTGGCCGCCCGCCACCCCGGCGTACGGCTGCTCACCCCCGGCCGCAACCTCGGCGCGGTCGGCCGCAACCTCGCCGTACGGCACGTCCGCACCCCCTACGTGGCCTTCTGCGACGACGACTCCTGGTGGGCGCCGGGCGCGCTGTCCGGCGCCGCCGATCTGCTCGACCGGCACGCCGCGCTCGCCGCCGTCACCGCCCGCATCGTCGTCGAACCGGACGGCACCGAGGACCCGATCGTCGAGGAACTGCGCAACTCACCTGTCCCCGGCCCGAGTTGGCTGCCCGGACCGGCACTCGGCTCCTTCCTGGCCGCGGCGACCGTGCTGCGCACCGACGCGTTCCGCCGGGCCGGCGGCTTCCACCCGCGCCTGTGGCTCGGCGGCGAGGAGGAACTGCTCGCCGCCGACCTCGCCGCGGCCGGCTGGTGGCTGACGTACGCCGAACACCTGACGATCCATCACCAGCCCTCGGTCGTACGGGACTCCACGCGCCGTCGCCGGGACGGCATCCGCAACACCCTGTGGTTCACCTGGCTGCGCCGCCCGGTACGCCCCGCCCTGCGCCGCACCCTGCACCTGGCCCGCACGGTCCCGCGCGACACCGCCTCCCTGCGCGCCTTCGCCGAGGCCGCCGCCGCCCTGCCCTGGGTGCTGCGCGAGCGGCGCGTGCTGCCGCCGGAGGTGGAAGGCCGCTTCCGGCTCCTGGAGGACAGCCAGCGCAGCTCGAAGGCCCGCTGCTACACGGGGTGACGCACACGTGCGCACACGGACGTGAGCCCCGCCGCCCGAAGTGACGGCGGGGCTCACACACCCCTTGCCCCCGTGGGCGGACGCCCGCGTTCAGCCCGCCCGCGACCACCGCCGGCACAGCAGCCGGAAACCGGCGAACAGCGCCACCGGCCACACCGCCGCGAACGCCCAGACCACCCCCACCCGCGAGGTCACGATGCCTGCGGCCAGCAGCCCGAGGGCGACCGCGAGCAGCACCACCACCGTCATCGGATGCGGGGCGTAACCCGCCACTCTGGAGAGGTCGGGACGGCGCCGCGGCCGGACCGTGCGCAGTCGCCGGGCCAGCCGGCGGTCACGGTTCAGGGCGCGCTCTATCTCGTCCAGGATCTTCTGCTCATGCTCGGGGAGTCGGCTTGTCGACACTGTTGCTCCTACGGGGGGACCGACCGGCCTGACGCGTCCTCTCCCGTGTGCCCCGAGGGCCGTTCGGACTAACCGCCGCCCGCCGCCCGCAGCGCCGCCACCAGTTCCTCGGCCCCGTCGCGCCCCGCGCCCGCCGGGAACCCCTCGCCGCAGCGCCGCGCGGCCTCCCGCCCGCAGGTCAGGCACCACTTCCACCAGCGGTCCAGCTCGGCGGCGCCGTCCTCGGCCAGCCGTTCGGCGGGCACCAGCGCGGGCCAGCCGCAGGCCCGCGCCTGCGCGGTCACCTTCGCGCCGCCCTCGACCGGGTCCACCGCCAGCGCGGGCGTCCCGGCGCGCAGCGCGAGCACCATCCCGTGCAGCCGGTCGGTGACGACCAGGTCCAGCCGCCGCAGCACGGCCTCCAACTGTGCGGGCGTCGCGCACAGCCGCCAGTCGCGGGTGTCGAGCCGGGTCTCCAGCTCCAGCCGCGCGCAGTCCTTGCCGTGCAGCCAGCCGGTCAGCCGCCGGGCCACCGCGTCGTGCCGCCGCGCCGCCCCGTACTCGTGCTGTCCGTGGGTGAGGATCACTCCGACGACGGGCCGGGCGGGCAGTCCGGGAGCGGCGGCCGCCAGGTCCGGGGCGGGCTCGGCGCCGGGCGCGTCGCGGGCCAGCACCCGGTGGAAGCCGGTGACCGCCGGGCCGTGCGGGTCGATCACCGAGGTGCCGACCGCGATCCGCCGGCAGTGCGCGAAGCGGCGGTGCAGCTCCTCGATCTGCGGCCCGTGCAGCGGACCGCACACGAAGACCAGCCGCCCGTACCGCTCGGGCGCCACGTCCGCCAGATGCGGGGCGTCCGGCCGGAAGCCCGGGCTCCAGGCGACGTCGTATTCCAGTCCGGCACGCCGCAGCACGTCCTCCACCCGCCGCAGCGCGAGCACGTCCCCGGCGGTCGCCTCGCCGTCCGGGAAGCTGAACCAGCCGGTGAGCAGAATCCGTGACCTGTCGGGTTCATGTGGTTCCTGGTGCACAGTGCGCCCGGGTGCCCGCACCGCCGCCCGCCATGCACCGCCCTCGCCCGCCCGGCTGACGGCGGTGCGGGGCGGGCGGGAGCCGCGGCGGGCGGAGCGGAGGCGGGTGTCGCGGAGGCGAGCACGCCCGGGCGCGGCGACGTGCCGCGTCAGGCGTCCTGTTCCTCCTCCTCCGAGGCGAGACTCAGCTCCACGTCCACCACTCCGTCGTCCTGGAACAGCTCGGACGCCAGCCGCCCGGCGTCCGCCGTGCCCTCCAGCCGCAGCAGCACCCGCGCGGCGGCGTCGGTGCGGCCGGGCAGCCGGTCGGCCTTCACCTCCACGATGCGGAACCCCCGCTGCGTGCACGCCTCCATCAGCCGCGGCAGCAGCGCACGGCCGGTCAGATACGTCAGCCGCACCTCGACCGTCGCGGGCACGGCGCCCATGGTGCGCCCGGACAGGTACGGGTAGCCGCGCACGACGAGGAAGTGCAGCGCGGTCGTCGTCAGCGCCAGGATCGGCAGCCCGCCGCCGCACGCCATGCCGACCGCGCAGGTCAGCCAGATGGTGGCGGCGGTCGTCAGCCCGCGCACGGCGTCCCGCCGTACGAAGATCAGACCACCGCCGATGAAGCCGATGCCGGAGACGATCTGCGCGGCCACCCGGGACGGGTCGAAGGAGACGTGGTCCAGGCCCAGCACATTGGTGAACCCGTGCTGGGACACCTCCATCATCAGGGCGCTGGCGACCCCGACCAGGGTGTGGGTGCGCAGCCCGGCGCTCTTCTGGTGGGCCTCCCGCTCCCAGCCGATCAGGCTCGACAGCAGCAGGGCGAGCCCCAGTTCGGCCAGTTGGCGCAGTCCCTGCCCATTGGCCACGTCCCACAGCGGAACGGCGAGCCCCGGCATGCGTCTCCCTTCGTCGGTCCCCGCGCCTCGACGGCGGCCCTGCGGCCCCGCCGCCCATTGTGTGGCCGCCGGGGTGCTGCCGGGGTACCCGGCGCGGGAGATCGGAAGCGAAATCGGACAGGAGGCGCGCCGGTGCCACGAATGGACGCGGAACAGGCGCGGCGCAGGTTCACGGCCGCCCGGGTGGCCCGCCTGGCCACGGTGGACCCGGCCGGACGCCCCCGGCTGGTCCCGGTGGTCTTCGCCGCGTACGGCCCGGAGGCCCTGGACGGCGCCGACGCCACGCACGGCACGGACGCCCCGCACGGCACCGGCGCCCCGGACGGCATCCCGTACGGCCCGGACGCCCCGAGAGGCGCCGACGCCGCCCCCTACGGCCTGGTGACGGCCGTCGACCACAAGCCCAAGCGCACCACGCGGCTGGCCCGGCTGGCCGACATCGAGGCCACTCCGGCCGTCTGCCTGCTGGTGGACTCCTACGACGAGGACTGGGACCGGCTGTGGTGGGCCAGGGCCGACGGCACCGCCCGGATCGTCCCGCCCGACGCCCCCGACCCCGCCGTACGCGCACGGCACACGGCGGCGCTCGCCCGGCTGCGCGACAAGTACCCGCAGTACCGCGCCGCCCCGCCCGGCGGCCCGGTGGTGGACATCGCCGTCCACCGCTGGAGCGGCTGGCGGGCAACGCCCCCGCCCGCTGCCCCGCCCGCCGGACCGCCCGGCTGACGGCCCGCGTTGTTTGGGCCGGCCGGATACGGTTACGCGGCGCGCGACCGGTCGTCCACGGTTCCGACCCGGGAGGTGCCCATGACCCGGCTGGTACGCGACGTGATGTCACCCGGCGCGGTGGCCGTCGAACCGATGACCACCCTGGACCACGCGGCCCGCGTGATGCGCGAGCAGAACGTCGGCGACGTGCTGGTCGCCTACGACTGCGATCTCTTCGGTGTGCTCACCGACCGCGACATCGTCGTACGGGCCGTGGCCGCGGGCGACGACCCGCACACCACCACCGCCGGTTCCGTCTGCACCCGGCCCCCGGTGGTCACCCTCACCCCCGACGACACCACGGACCGGGCGGCCGAGCTGATGGGCCAGTACGCCGTACGCCGGCTGCCCGTCGTCGAACACGGCGGCTGCCCGGTGGGCATGGTGAGCCTGGGCGACCTGGCCACCACGGAGGGCCCGCGCTCGGCCCTGGAGGACATCAGCAAGGCCGACCCGAACCGCTGACGGCGGCCGGAAACGACCGACCGCCGAAGCCGTAGGGCGTAGGGCGTAGGGGAGACCGCCCGCCGAAGCCGTGGCAGAGAACGAACGACCGCCGAAGCCGAGTCAAGGCGAAGGGAAGCGACCGTGCACGACGCCCCACGTTCCGGCACCGAGCCGCGCCACGCGCGCAGTCCGCTGCGGCTGCGCCGCCTGCTGTCCGGAGTCTTCCTGCCCGTCTTCGCCGTCGTCGCCGCCCTGTTCGCCTACTGGGCCACCCGGTCCGGTCCCGGCGACAGCCCCGGAAGCACGGTCCTGGCCACCCTGGCCGGCATCTGCGCGGCCCTCGCCCTGATCGCCGCCGTGGACCTGCTGGTCGTCGGCCGCCGACTGCACTCCGGCCGGGGCCGGGCCGTCTGACCCGGGCAGCGGGGATCGCGGACCGGACCTGTCCGCCGGGCAGCACGGACCGGACCCGTCCGCCGGGACATCGCGGACCGAACCTGTCCGCAAGGGTCGTTAGCGTGCGGGCCATGAGGAAGACGACGACTCCACAGGCCCCCGTCCTGGACGCCCGCGCGCTCAACCGGGCCACCCTCGCCCGGCAGTTCCTGCTGCGCCGCTCGCCGCTGGACGCCGGGGCCGCCGTCGCGCATCTCCTCGGCCTCCAGGCGCAGAACACCGAGCCGCCGTACTACGCCCTCGCGGCCCGCCTCGACGGCTTCACGCCCAGGGACCTGTCCGGGCGGCTCGCCGCGCGCGAGGTGGTCCGCATCGTCACCCTGCGCTCCACCCTCCACGCCCACACCGTCGACGACTGCCTCACCCTGGCCGCACTCGCCCGGCCCGCCCGCGAGCGCGAACTCGGCCTGTTCCGGGCGGGCCTCGCGGGCGTCGATCTCGACCGGCTCGCCGCGCTCGCCCGCGAACTGGTGGAGAGCGAGCCGCGCACCATGGCGGAGCTGCGCACAGCGTTGTCGGCGGCGTGGCCGGACGCCGATCCGAGGGCCCTCGCCGTCGCCGCCCGCTGCCGGCTCCCGCTCGTCCAGGTCACCCCGCGCGGGCTGTGGGGCAGGAGCGGCCGGGTCGCCCTCACCACCGCCGCGCACTGGCTCGGCCGGACCGCCGACCCGGAACCGGCCGGGGAGAGCGCGGTGGACACGGCGGTACTGCGCTATCTCGCCGCGTTCGGCCCGGCCTCCGTCCAGGACATGCAGACCTGGGCGGGACTCACCCGGCTGCGCCCCGCCTTCGAACGGCTCCGGCCGCGCCTCGCGGTCTTCCAGGACACCCACGGCGTCGAACTGTTCGACCTCCCCGAGGCTCCTCGCCCCGACCCGGACACCCCGGCCCCGCCCCGCTTCCTGCCCGAGTACGACAACCTGCTCCTCTCGCACGCCGACCGCACCCGGGTGGTGCCGCCCGAGCACAAGGGCCGGGCCCGGCGGGGCAACCAGGCCTACCGCACCCTCCTGGTCGACGGGTTCCAGGCCGGGCTGTGGACGCTGACGGACGACGCACTGGTCGTCGAGCCGTTCGGAGAGATCGACGCCGCCCGGTGGGCGGAGATCGCCGCGGAGGGCGAGCGCATGCTGGCCGCCCTGCACCCGGGCCGGGCCTGCGACGTCCGGATCGGTGACGTGGCCGGGCGGTGAGGGAGGGCACCCGAGGAAGGGGCCGGGTCAGGCCCCGGAACGTGGAGAGGGGGCGTTGCGGGCCGCTCGTGGTGGCTCGCAACGCCCCCTGGTATCGCACCCGGGGGGTTCCCCCGGGAACCTTCAGGGGCCGACCTGCGCCGTGACCGCGCCGGAGAAGGTGGTCATCCGGGTGTAGACACCCGGATGACCGGCCTCCGCGCAGCCGTTGCCCCAGGAAGTGATCCCTGCCAGGACGCCCCCGACTAGCAGGGGACCGCCGCTGTCGCCCTGGCAGGTGTCTGTGCCGCCGGACTGGTATCCGGCGCAAACCATGTCGCTCGCGACGAAGTCGGAGCCGTAGGCGCTCTCGCAGTCGGCGTCGGACGCGACCGGGACGGTCGCGGTGCGCAACTGGTTCGAGGAGCCGCCGCTTTCGGAGGTGGTGCCCCAGCCGAGGATGCGCGCGGTGGTGCCGGCCGCGTACACGCCCGTGTCGGTGGGGGAGACGTACGCCGCCGGGGCGTACGGCATCGCCGTCGCCAGCGTCAGCACGGCCACGTCGTCCCCGCTGGCCGCGTCGGTGTACTCGGGGGCGACCCAGATCGACTCGACCTCGCTCACCGTGCCGTCGGTCCCGTCCAGATACGTACGGCCGCCCACCACGCGGACGTTCCCGGCGCTCTCGCCCGCCACGCAGTGCGCCGCGGTGACCACCTTGCGGGCCGCCACCAGGGTGCCGCCGCAGTACTGGTTGCCGGCCGTGTCCGTGAGCTGCATGACGAACGGGTACGCGTCCGTCGTGGTCGTGGTGCCGCCGACGATGGGCTGCGGGGCGTCCACGGGACGGGGGTCGGCGGTGGCGGTGGGGGCGGTGAACAGGGCGGTCGCGGTGGTGGCGGCGCCGGTGGCGAGCGCGGCGGCGGTCCGTCCGCCGCGCGTCCGAGTGGCGCGGGTGAGGCCGAGCATGCGTCTCCTCGTGGGGCCGGCCGATGGGGGTCGCGCGGGTGGGGTGGAGCACGGAAGTCCTGGGGTCCGGGGCGGACTCCCGTGTGCCCGGGCGATCGGCACGCCCCTTACGCTAGGGCCGGGCCCGCCCGCGTCCAATGAGGGAACCCCCTAGGCCCCCCGGTCAGGGAAAACCCTCGGTCTCCCAACCGGCGCTGCGGGCAGTGCGGTTCGGGCCGATCCGGTCCGGCCCGGGCAGGCTACGGCCCGCACCCGGCCCACCATGACCACACCGTCCGATTCCGGCCGCCCGACCGGACGCGGCGTCACGGCCCGCTTCCGTCCGAGCCGGGGCCGCTCCCCGACCGATTCCGGCCGTTCCCCGGCCGTCGTCGGCTGGTCCCGACCACGCTCGGCGGGTCCCGTCCCGACGAGGCTCGGCCGGGCCTGGCTCCCGGCCCGATCCCGGCCGCGCGCAGCCGAGTTGGAGCCTGCCAGTCCTGCCGCTCCCGTCCGGTACCGGCCGTTCCCGGTCGAGTGGGAGCCGTCCCGGCGGACACGCCGAACGCGGCAGTTCCCACCCGACCCCGGCTGTCCGCAGCCGAGTTCGGTCCGGCCGGTTCTGGCCGTTCCCGTCCGCTCCTGGCCAGTCCCGTCCGGTTCCGGCCGAGTTCGGGCCGCTCCCGACTCGCGCCGACCGCGCCCGGTGGGACGAGGCCCTCACCGTCCGGCACCGGCCGCTCCCTTCCGGCACGGCGTTCCCGGCCGCACCCGGTCGGATGCGGCCGCACCGGTTCACACCCGGCAGCCCCGGCCGGAACCCGCCGCCGGGACCCGACCACGAACCGCCGCGACCCGACCCGGACCCGACCGAGAGCCAGCCTGAACGCGGCCGAGAGCCAGCCCGGCCCCGGTCGGAAGCCGGCCCGGACCCGATCGAGAGCCGGCCCGGACCTGGCCGAGAGCCAGCCGAGCCCCGGCCGAGAGCCGGCCCGGCCTCGGTCGGAAGCCGGCCCGAACCTGAGCCGAGAGCCAGCCGGGACCCGACCGAGAACCCGCCGAACACCGACCGAGAACCCGCCCGGAACCGGGCGTTCGGCGGCGACCGGTCGTTCGGCCGTAGCCGCCCGGCAGGGCTTCCTCACTGGTTCCGTGGTTCCACGCGCCCCAGTCAACCCGCACCGCGCTCACTTCGCGCGTCGGCCCGCCGCCAAACGGACGATGTCCACCCGCGAACGGATGCCCAGCTTGCGGTAGACCCGGGTCAGGGTCGCCTCGACCGTCTTGACGCTGACGAACAGCCGCGCGGCGATCTCCCGGTTGGTCGCGCCCTCCATGACCAGCGAGGCCACCTGACGTTCCATCGCCGCCAGCCCCTCCAGGACCGCGAGCCCGTCCAGCACCGCGGGTCCCTCCAGGGCCGCGGACGGCCCCTCCGGCACGGCCGCCGCGGCCGGCGGCCGGACCGGGCGGGCGCGGGCGGCGGCCTCCGCGCTCCGCAGCCAGGGCTGCGCCCGGCAGCGCCGGAACAGCCTTACCGCCTCGTCGTAGGTGGTCGGCCCCGGCGCCGTACCGCCCCCGCGCGAGCCGGCGCCCGGCGCGGCGGGGCGCGTGCGCAGCCGGGCCAGCGCGAACGCGGCCCGCGCCTCCTCCAGGGAGTTCCCCAGCTTCGCCAGCCGGTCCTGCGCCGACGTCAGCTGCGCGAGCGCCGCCTCGGTCTCGCCGCGCGCCGCCCGGACCAGGGCCTCGGCCCGGTCCAGGACGGCCAGCACGCTCTCCCGGCCCAGCCGCAGCGCGTGCTCCCGCGCCACGTCCACCACCTGCTGCGCCTCGTCCACCTCGCCGACCTGCACCAGCGCCTCGGCCAGGTCGCCGTGCCAGCGCCCGCGCGCCGGGTCGGTGATGCCTAGCCCCAGCTCCAGTTCCCGCACCCGGCGCAGCGCGTCCACCGCGGCCTGCGCGTCCCCGGCGACGAACTGCGCGTAACCGAGGGCGGCCAGGGCGCGCGAGAGGTACATCAGGTCGCCGTCCTCCTCGGCGTGCCCCACCGCCTCCCGGGCCAGCGTCAGCGCCCGCCCGGTGTCGCCGCCGGAGGCCTCGGCCAGCGAGGCCAGCATCGCGGAGGCGCCCTCGCCGATGCCGGTGTCGCGGGCCAGCCGCAGGCTCTCCCGGGCCAGGTCGAGCGCGCGCCCGCAGTGCCCGGCCAGCAGTTCGGTCTCGGCGTGCGAGCGCAGGAAGTGCACCTCGCTCTCGACCATCCCGCGCCGCCGCACCTCGCGCAGCAGCGCGGTGATGGTGGCCCGCGCCTCGGTCAGCCGGCCGTTCATCAGCAGCCAGCGGAACCGGGCCGAGCCGACCCCGTTGTGGTGGCAGGCGACGTAGTCGTCCTGCGGTTCCGCCAGCGCCCGCTGGGTCGTCGCGGCGGCGTCGGGGTGCCCCATCAGGGTCTCGGTGGAGGCCTGGTGGGCCAGCGACATCAGCTCGGTGCGCCGGTCCCCGGCCCGGGCGGCCAGTTCGGCGGCGTGCGCCGCCTCCTGCCGGGCCTCGGCGAAGTCGCCCGCCACGATCAGCGCCCGCCAGGCCAGCATGTAGTGCACCAGGCCCAGCAGCCGGGGGTCGTCCCCGGCGTCGGCGAGGGCCTGCGGGAAGACGGCGTCCACGTCGCCGAGTGCCTGCCCGGCCGCCTCGATCACCACCATCCACGCCCGCACCCGGTCCGCGGGCACGGTGGCCCGGGTCAGCACCTCGCGGGCGATGTCGCGGGCGAGGTCGGTCTCGCCGGCCGTGATGGCGTCCTCGGCGGCCTGCAACCGCCGCTCGTCCGGGGCGGGTTCGCCGTCGGCGGGGGTGTGCCGGGCGGCGAGCAGCCCGAGCGAGGCGGCCGTCGAGGGCGCCCCGCGGTCCCGGGCCAGGGCGGCGGCCTCGGCGAGCCGGGCGGCCACCTCCGGGTCGGCGCCGGTGCTGGCCAGGGCCAGGTGCCGGGCCCGCTCGATGGGGTCGGAGGCGGCGGTGGACAGCGCGGCGTGCGCGGCCCGCCGCTCCTGCGCGGGCGCCTCGGCGTACAGCGCGGCCGAGATCAGCGGGTGCGCGAACCGTACGGCAGGTCCCTCCGGCTCGGTGGCCAGCAGGCCGAGTTCGGCGGCCTGCGCGCACTCGGCCTCGGCGTTCTCCCGGCCGGCCGCGTGCAGCAGGGCGGGGGTGGGGCGGGCGCCGGCGCTGGCCACGAGCAGGGTGCGGCGGGCCTCGTCGGACAGCATCTCCAGGCGGCTGAGCACCAGGGCGCGCAGCGAGGTCGGCACCGGCAGCGGCTCGCCCGGCCGGGGCGTGGCGGGCGTCTCGGCCAGCGCCCGGCCGAGTTCCAGCGCGAACAGCGGGTTGCCGCCGCTGGTGCGGTGGATCTCACGGACCGTGGAGCGGGGCAGCCCGGTGTAGCCGCGCTGGTCGAGCAGCGCGGAGACCTGCGTACGGCTGAGCGGGCCGAGCCGCACGGAGAGGGTGTCGGGCGGGCACGGGGGTCCGCCCGCCCGGGCGAAGTCGAGCGTGGAGGAGCGCAGCTGGCGGTCGTACTCCTCGTCCTCGGTGCGCACCGCGCACAGCATCTGCACGGGGGTGCCGCCGAGCCGGCGGGCGGCGAAGCCGAGGAGTTCGGCGCTGGCCGAGTCCAGCCACTGGAGGTCGTCGGCGACGAGCAGGACGGGGCCCTGGGCGGCCAGCGCGCGCAGCGCGGAGAGCACCGCCAGGCGCAGGGCGAGGCCGTCGCGCTGGAGGGTGGACTCGCCGCGGCCGGTGAGCGCGGACTCCAGCGCGGTGCGCTGTGCGGCGGGCAGCGCACCGGAGACCTCCTCCAGGACCAGACCGAAGAGGTCGGCGAGGGCCAGGAACGGCAGGTGCGATTCGGACTCGGTGGCCGAGCAGCGCAAGACCGTGCGGGCGGTGGGCGCGTATTCCGCGGCCAATGCCCGCAGCACGGTGGACTTTCCTATTCCGGCCGGGCCGTGCAGCAGCACACTGCCGCCGCGGGCGAGCTGCTCGCGGGCCGCCGCCGACGGCTCCTCCTGGCCGATGACGAGGTCGGAGCGGCAGCTCGCAGGGCCCTTGAAGTCCCGTCGCACGGTCACCGCTCCCCTCGAATGTCGTGTTCGGGCCAAATTCTAGGCAACGTGCCCTTGAATTTCGGGCGATCGGGGTGGTGAGGGAAATAACAGCGGCCGGCGCACCGCCTAATGAAAACCCAGGCGAATGAATACGAACCCCACACGGACAGCCCTTCGAAGGTACCCCCACGACCCACCCGACGGTACTCCGCCCGCACCGCCCGCCGACGCCGCTCACCGTCCCCGCCCCGCCTCCGCCGCACGCGCGCCGCCCCGCGCCGTACGGCATCGGACCCGCGCCCCACGGCCCCGCGAGCCGCGCTCCACGACACGGAACCGGCCGTACGCCGACGCCCCGC
>NZ_JAIOAB010000062.1 GCF_019890635.1 Streptomyces sennicomposti | reverse complement strand
CCGGCGGATCGGCCTCACCGGCGCGGACGCCGCCGAGGGCCGCGCGCGTCGTCTCGGCGTCCGTGCGGCGCGGTGCTCGTCTGTTCCTGCGCATGCGTGCCTCCGTGAGGGGTGGTCAGGCGGCTCCGTGCAGGCCGCGGGCGGTCGCGGAGGCGACGTGGTCGCGGGTGACGCGGCCCACCTCGTGCCAGAACGGCTTGGCGGTCAGATAGGCGCCCAGCACGGACATCACGCCCAGCGAGACATCGACGCTGAGCCGTCCCTGCTTGGCCCAGTACACGTCCTGGAGGTCCAGGAGCAGGGCGAACTCGTCGCAGATCAGCGCGGTTCCGCAGCCGTAGGCGACCGCCACGCCGGGGTGTCCCACGGCCCGCCCGTCACCGCGTACGGCGATCAGGCCCACCGCCGCGAGCGTGGCGATGCCGAGGTTGTAGTGGTGCAGGTGCCGGCCGCCCGCGGAGATGTCGCCCCAGGGCAGCCAGCCGCCCCGGATGCCGTGCGTGATGACGCGTACGGTGCCGAAGGTCGTGCCGAAGGAGATCCAGGTGACGATCAGCGAGCGCTGCACCGGGGTGAGCCGGCGCTCCGCCGCCTCGTGCCACCGGTCCACGAGCCGTGGCCGGGCGGGGTCGCGGCGACGCGGCTTGCTGAGTCTCATCGTCGGCCGGCCTCCTGCGCCGCGGACGCGCCCGGGGACGTGCGGACGCCGTCCGGGCCGCCCGGCTCGGTCCCCCTGCTGGTGTGCGGTTTCGACCGTAAGCGGGCCGCCACCGCCCCGCATCCGCGGTTCACCCGAACGGCTGTGCCACCGTCCGCGGTCCGAAGGAGCCGGGGCCGGATGCGTCAATGAGGTGCGACCAATCCGCGACCGCCGCGGCCTCGGATCACACGGGGACGTCCCGCCAACCGCACCTGGAGAGAGAACCGTCGTGAGAGAAGCCGTGTACATCGGCACGAAACCGGCGCCCGAGCCCGATCTGCAGCGGCTGCTGCACGAGGTGGCCCTCGGCGACCAGGAGGCGTTCGCCGCGGTCTACGACGCCGTGGTGCGCTCCGTGCTCGGGGTGGTCCGGGCGGTGCTGCGCGACCAGGCGCAGTCCGAGGAGGTGGCGCAGGAGGTGCTGGTGGAGGTGTGGCGCACCGCGCCGCGCTACCGGCCCGAGCGGGGCACTGCCCTCAACTGGATCCTGACCCTGGCCCACCGGCGCGCGGTGGACCGGGTCCGGTCGGCGGAGGCCGCCGCCGCCCGCGACCACCGGGCCGCGCTGCTGGACCGGACGCCCGAGTACGACCAGGTGACCGAGCAGGTGGAGACCCGGCTGGAGCAGGAGCAGGTACGGCGCTGTCTGCGCACCCTGACCGATCTGCAGCGCCAGTCGGTCACCCTGGCCTACTACCGCGGCCTGACCTACCGGCAGGTCGCCGAGGCGCTCGCGCTGCCGCTCGGCACCGTCAAGACCCGGCTGCGCGACGGTCTCATCCGGCTCCGTGACTGCCTGGGGGTGACCGCGTGACCACCACCGACCTGCACGCCCTGACCGGCGCGTACGCGCTGCACGCGCTGCCCGACGACGAGCGGGCCGCCTTCGAGCGCCATCTGGCGGGCTGTTCGTCGTGCGCGCGGGAGGTCGCGGAGTTCACGGCCACGGCGGCCCGGCTGGCGCTGGCCGCCTCCGTGCCGCCCCGGCCCGCGCTGCGGGAGCGGGTGCTGCACCGCATCGGAACCGTCCGTCAGCTGCCGCCGGGCGCCGCGCCGCTGCACCGGGTACGGCGCGCCGCGCCGCGCGGGCGTGGCGCGGCCCGGTGGGCGCTGGCCGCGTGCCTGGCCGCGGCGGTGGGCCTCGGCGGTACGGCGGTGTGGCAGTACGAGCGGGCGCGGGACGCCCGGCACGACGCGGCCCGGGCGGAGCGGCAGGCCGAGGAGGTGGCCGGTGTGCTGGCCGCGCCGGACGCGCGCAGCCGCTCGGTCCGGGTGGCCGGCGGCGCGGGGACCCTGGTCGTCTCGGCGAGCCGCGACCGGGCGGTGTTCATGGCCTCGGGGATGGTGCGGCCGCCGAGCGGCAGGGTCTACCAGCTGTGGTTCGACGACGGCGGGACGATGCGCTCGGCGGGCCTGATGGACCCCGGCCGCACCACCCAGGCGGTGCTGATGCGGGGGGCGGTGGACGGCGCTTCCGGTGTCGGGATCACCGTGGAGCCGGCGGGCGGGTCGCGGCAGCCGACGACCACGCCCGTCGCCCTGCTGGGGATGCCCGCCTGACGGCGGACCGGAAGGAGGAGGGGCCCGCCGTCGTCGCGGCGGGCTCCTCCTGTCATGCGCAGTCGTCATGTCCTGCGCAGTCGCCGGTCATTCGACGGTGACGACGACGGAGTGCCATCCGCTCGCGCCGTCGGGGAGGGTGCGGGCGCGTTCCTCGGTCTGGACCCGGCCGGTGCGGTCGGTGGCCCGGACGGTGAGGGTGTGACCGCCCTCGGTCGCCCGCCAGGGCAGCGACCACTGGCGCCAGGTGTCCCGGGTGTCCTCGGCGGCCAGGTGCGCCTGCTGCCAGGGGCCGTCGTCGACCCGTACCTCGACCTTGTCGATGCCCCGGTGCTGCGCCCAGGCGACGCCGGCCACCATCACCGTGCCCGCCCGGGGCCGGGCGAAGGGCTTGGGGGTGTCGATGCGCGACCCGGTCTTGACCGGCGCCCGCCGGGCCCAGCCGCGCTCGACCCAGTAGGGGTCGTAGGAGTCGAAGGTGGTGAGTTCGATGTCCTCGATCCACTTGCAGGCGGAGACGTAGCCGTACAGGCCGGGGACCACCATGCGGACGGGGAAGCCGTGCGCGAAGGGCAGCGGCTCGCCGTTCATGCCGAGCGCGAGCATCGCGTCGCGGCCGTCCAGCACCTCCTCGACCGGGGTGCCGAGGGTCATGCCGTCCACCGAGCGGGCCACCAGCTGGTCGGCCGGTCCGCCCCGGGACGGCGGCCGCACCCCGCACTCGGCGAGCAGTTCGGCCAGCCGTACGCCGGTCCAGCGGGCATTGCCCGCATAGGGGCCGCCGACCTCGTTCGAGACGCACGTCAGGGTGATGTCCCGTTCGATCAGGTCCCGGTGGAGCAGGTCGTCGTAGGAGTAGACGGCCGGGCGGCGCACGCCCTCGCCGTGGATGCGCAGCCGCCACCGGGTCGCGTCGATCTCCGGTACGACCAGTGCGGTGTCGACCCGGTAGAAGTCGCGGTTCGGGGTCGTGAAGGGGCTGAGGCCCGCGATGCGGAGTCCGGCCCGCGCGCGGACCGGGCGGGCCGGGGAGCCGGGGCGCGGGAGGACGACACGGTCGCGGGAGGCGGCCGCGTCCCGGCCGCGCGCGCCGCTCAGCGACCGGCCCGCCAGCCCGACGGCCGCGGAGGCCGCCGCCGCGGTGGTGGCCTTGAGGACGAAGGCCCGGCGGTCCCAGTCCCGGCTGCCTGCGAGATCTCGGTCCCGGTTCCCGGAGCTGCCGCGGTCCCGGGTGCGGGGGCTGCCGTAGTCCCGGGTGCGGGGACTGCCGTGGTCCCGGCTAAGGGGGTCCGGCCAGCGGGGCGCCTTCGGCGGGCCGAGTGGGCCGGTCAGGGCGTACAGGAGCAGCGCACCGGCCAGTGCGCCGGTCAGGGACGGCAGGGCGTCGGCGGGGCCGGGCGAGTCGGGGCGGCCGGTGGCGGCCAGCGCTCCGACGAGTCCGAAGAGGAGGACTCCGGCGGACCCCGCCCGCCGGTACCGCGTCGCCAGCAGGCCCAGGGCCACCGCCAGCAGGGTCAGCACGGCGAGGATGCCGAGCCGCAGGACGAGCTTGTCGTCCGTGCCGAACTGACGGATCGCCCAGTCCTTCACCGCGGCGGGGGTGCGGTCGATGGCCGCGCCGCCCACCGCGACGACCGGCCCGGACTGCGGGCGCACTGCGGCGGCCGCCAGTTCGGCCACCGCCAGCGCGGCGCACCCGGCCAGTACCCCGCTGAACGCGCCCAGTGCCAGGCGCAGCGGGGTTCCTGGTGCGCGCCGGTCCTTCTCCTGATTCCTCACGCGGGGAATCCGGTCCCGCCGCCGGGGCGGATTGGTGGCGCACCCGGTGTTCCTCCGTTCGGGCCGGGCGTGCCCGCTGTTCCTCGCACGGACGCACGGGCGCACGGGTCCGGCGTGGCCGGTGCTCCCCCGCGCGGGCTGGGCGCGTCCGCTGTTCCCCGCACGGGCGCACGGGTCCGGTCCGGCCGGCGTTCCGCCGCGCGGGCCGGGCGCGCCCGGTGTTCTCCGCGGGTCAGGCGTGGCCGGCGCGCGGGCGGACGCCGACCATCCGCCAGATCCTGATCTCGCGCACGATGCCGGGCAGTTCCTTGACCAGCAGGGCGAGCGCCAGCCCGCCGATCACGGCGGCCTCCGCCGTCAGCACCTGTTTGGCTTTCATCCCCGTTCCTTCCTCTGCCTGTTCGCGGACGCCTGTTGCCCGGACGTCTGTCGCCCGGACTCCTGTTGCCCGGGCCTCTGTTCCCGGGACGCCTCTCCCCCGGCCGGATGTCCGTTCCCCGGCCGGGGCGTGTGCGGGCCGTCGGGCCGGGCGGTCAGCCGGGTGAGATGTTCGGCATCGTCTTCGAGATCGCGTTGTGCTTCTTCCAGTGGATGCCGGTGGACCGGCGGGCGTCGGACGTGCCGTCCTCGTGATGCCCCTGCTGCCGGTGGTGGGGGCCCTTGTTGCCCTCGTGCAGTCCCGTGACGTGCCGGGGGGTGTCGGGCTTCACGTCGGGGCGGCCGACTCTGATGCTGCCCATGATCCGCTCCTCGCGCTCGGTGGGTGGGGGAAGGTCCTGTCGTCGCCCGAGCGGCCCACGGTCGGCTCCGGAAGCCGGGGCCGGGGTCGCAGCGGGGGCCGGGGCCGGGGTCAGCGCACCCCGCTCTCCCTCCCGGCGCGCCAGTGCGGGTCGTAACCGCTGGTCAGCTCGTCCCGGTTGTGGCGCCACCTGGGTTCCTTGTTGACGGCCATGCTGGTGATGCCGCGCATCCGCCGGATGAAGGCGCCGTAGGGCCGGATGAGGACCGAGGACAGGCTGCCGCCGGTGGGCTCGTCCATGAACGGCATGAACGCGTCGGGGAAGCCGGGCATGGTGCAGCCGATGCAGATGCCGCCGACGTTGGGGCAGCCGCCGATGCCCGCCATCCAGCCGCGCTTGGGCACGTTGCAGTTGACCACCGGCCCCCAACAGCCGATCTTCACCTGGCACTTGGGCGAGTTGTAGTCGCGGCTGAAGTCGCCCTGCTCGTAGTAGGCGGCCCGGTCGCAGCCCTCGTGCACGGTCCTGCCGAACAGCCACTGCGGGCGCAGCATGTGGTCCAGCGGCGGGGGCGGCGCCGAACCCGCGGCGTGGTAGAGCACCCAGGTGAGGGTCTCCATGAAGTTCTCGGGCTGGATCGGGCAGCCGGGCACGTTCACGATGGGCAGCGCGCCCTGCGAGCGGAAGTCCCAGCCGAGGTAGTCCGCGAGGCCCATCGAGCCGGTGGGGTTGCCGGCCATCGCGTGGATGCCCCCGTACGTCGCGCAGGTGCCGACGGCGACGACGGCCCAGGCCCGGGGGGCGAGCTGGTCGATCCACCAGTTGAGGGTGAGGGGCTCGCCGGTCTCCGGGTCGTTGCCGAAGGAGGTCCAGTAGCCGTCGCCCTCGATGATGTTCTGGTTGGGGACCGAGCCCTCGATGACCAGGATGAAGGGACCCAGGTCGCCGCGGGCCGCAGCGCGGAACGGGACGAGGTAGTCCTCCCCGCCCAGGCTCGGCGAGAGCACCTTGTTGTACAGGTTGACCTTCGGCAGTCCGGGGATCAGCCCGAGCACGACGTCCTCGATCGACGGCTGGTCCGAGGCGGTCATGGAGACGGTGTCGCCGTCGCAGCTCATGCCCTCGGAGATCCACAGGATCGAGATCTCGTCGAAGCCGGGCCGCTCCCCGGCCGCTTCGGGCTCCTGGCTGACGCGGCTGGTTCCGCTGTCGATGGTCATGTGCTCGGCCTTCCCTGGAGACGGTCGCGGAATCGGTCGTAGGCGGCGGCCACCGGGCCGAGCACCGTCAGCGCCGGGGGGTGGTCGGGTGCGTTCGGGTGGGGCCGGGTCGGGGCGCCGCGCCTGGCCCGGTCGATGCGCCGGCCCAGCTCGGCCAGGTGCTGCGGGGTCAGGCGTGCGCGCAGCTCGGGCAGCAGCTCGCCCTCCTGTTCGCGCACGTGCTCCTCGAACTCGCGCCGCAGCTGGGTCATCAGCTCGCCCTCGCGGTCGTCGCCGGGCGGCAGCCGGTCGAGGGCGAGCAGCAGCTTCTTGACGGCCATGTCGTCGCTCAGGCACTCCTCGATCCGGCGCGGGCCGTCCGCGAGGACCTTCCGGGCCGGCGGGTAGAGCGCCATCTCCTCCAGCGCGGCGTGCCGGGACAGTTCGCGGACGGTCAGTTCGACCACCGCGCGCCGCTGGGTCACGGAGGCCGCGGCGCGGTGGTCGCGGAACAGTTGCTCCACTCTGCGGTGGTCGTGCTGCAACAGCTCGATGGCGTCCATCGCACCTTCCTCGTGCGGGGCGGCGGCCGTACGGGTCGGCGACGGGCGCCGTCCGGCGCGGGGCGGGTCGTCCGTCCCGCACCAGGCTCGCACCGCTCGCCGGGCTCCGCGCGCTGTACGGGGTCAGCGGAGTGAGCGGCCCGCCGGAGCGGACTGGGCAGCCCGCCGTGTGCGGGCGCGGTCGCACACCCGCCGCGCCGCCGGGCCGCGGCCGGCACTGCGCCTCTCACGGCACACGCGCCCGCCCCGGGGCACACGTGTGCCCGGACGAGCCGGGGTGCGGAGCCCCGCGGCGCGGTCTCACACCTCGGTGTCCGGCCAGCCGAGCAGGCGGGCGCCGATCACCGCGGTCTGGAGCGTGTAGCGGTGCACGGGGTCGGCCGGGTCCGCGCCGGTCAGCTTGTGGATGCGTTCCAGGCGGTAGGTGAAGGCGCGCACGCTGAGGCTGAGGCGGCGCGCCGCCTCCGCGGCCGTGCAGCCGGCGTCGAAGTACGCGGTGAGGGTGTCCAGGAGCGGCTGCGGCCCGCCGCGGGCGGCCTTCAGCGGGCCGAGGGTGTCCCGTACGAGGTCGGCCATGGCCTGCCGGTCGCGGGTGAGCACGGGGTACACCAGGAGGTCGGCCGCGCGCAGCACGGGTTCCCGGAGGTCGAGGCGGTCGGCGAGTTCGAGGGCGTTGAGCGCTTCCTCGTAGGAGTGGACCACCCCGCCGGCGCCCGGGTGGGGGCGTCCGACGGCGACGCGGCCGCCGTCGGTGGCGGCGTAGGCGTGCTTGGCGAAGAAGGCGAGGACGTCGTCCTGGTCGCCGGGGGCGACGCAGACGAGCCGGCCGTCCTTGGTGGTGAGCAGGATGCGGCGGTCGCCGAACCGGCCGAGCAGCGAGGTCTCGACGTGCCGGGTGGCCGGGTGGGTGTCGTCGACGGGGCGCGTGCCCTCGGCGACCGCGACGGCGTGGGCGCGGGAGAAGAGCAGGCCGTAGCGTTCCGCGCGCTCGGCGAGCCGGCCGAGGTCGCTGCGGCCGTAGAGGAGGTCGTCGATGAACTCCCGGCGGTCGGCCTCCTCCTGGCGCATGGCGAACTTCTGCGCCCTTTCGTGGCCCTCGGCGAAGGCGTCGACGGCCTGTTCGACGGCGGCGAGGACCAGGTCGAGGCCGGCGGCGGCGAGGCTGGGCGCGAACGCGCGGGTCTCGGCCAGGTGGCGGCGGACGAGGGTGCGCAGCCCGTGACCGGCCTCGGCCGCGCGTTCGCCCTGGCCGCGCAGCGCCTCCAGTTCGTCCCGGGTGAGCCGGCGGCCGGTGGCGCACACGTCGGCCAGGATGCGGGTGTAGCCCTCCAGATACGCGTCGGGCCCCTCCGGCCGTGTCACAGCCACTCCCCCAAAGCCTTGATCGGTCGCTGGCGTCTTCTTAACCCACGGCACGGCGCCGTGCCAAACCCCCGGCCGGGCCGCGCCGCGTGCCCGGCCGGGCCGTGCCGGGCGCCCGGCCGGGAAGAGCGGGTCCGGGGCGGCCCGGCTGCGCGCCGGGGGCGTGACTCCGGTCACCGACAGCCCCCGGTGTGATGATCGACTTGTCAGGGCGTTAGCATATGAGCGCTGCCTAGCTCGAAAGAGAAACCTGTGACTGTCAACGACGACTCGTTCACCAACTGGAAGCACCGCGAGGAGATCGCGGAGTCGATGATCCCGATGATCGGGAAGCTGCACCGCGAGCGGGACGTCACCGTCCTGCTGCACAGCCGCTCGCTGGTGAACAAGTCGGTGGTGAGCATCCTCAAGACCCACCGGTTCGCCCGGCAGATCGCCGGCGCGGAACTGTCGGTCACCGAGACGCTGCCGTTCCTCGAGACCCTCACGACGCTCGACCTCGGCCCGTCCCAGATCGACATCGGCATGCTGGCGGCCACCTACAAGGCCGACGACCGCGGCCTGTCGGTGGCGGAGTTCACCGCCGAGGCCGTCGCCGGGGCCACCGGCGGCGACAAGATCGAGCGGCGCGAGGGCCGCGACGTCGTCCTCTACGGCTTCGGCCGCATCGGCCGCCTGGTCGCCCGGCTGCTGATCGAGAAGGCCGGCTCGGGCAACGGTCTGCGGCTGCGCGCGATCGTGGTGCGCGGCGGCGGCGACCAGGACATCGTCAAGCGGGCCTCGCTGCTGCGCCGCGACTCCATCCACGGCCAGTTCCAGGGCACGATCACCATCGACGAGGACAGCAGCACGATCGTCGCCAACGGCAACGCGATCAAGGTGATCTACGCCGACGACCCGGCCTCGGTGGACTACACGGCGTACGGCATCAAGGACGCCATCCTCATCGACAACACCGGCAAGTGGCGCGACCGCGAGGGTCTGTCCAAGCACCTGCGCCCCGGCATCGACAAGGTCGTGCTGACCGCCCCCGGCAAGGGCGACGTGCCGAACATCGTGCACGGCGTCAACCACGACACGATCAAGCCGGACGAGCGGATCCTGTCCTGCGCCTCGTGCACCACCAACGCGATCGTCCCGCCGCTGAAGGCGATGGACGACGAGTTCGGCGTGCGGCGCGGCCACGTGGAGACCGTCCACTCGTTCACCAACGACCAGAACCTGCTGGACAACTACCACAAGTCCGAGCGCCGGGGCCGCTCCGCGCCGCTCAACATGGTGATCACCGAGACCGGCGCCGCCTCCGCCGTCGCCAAGGCGCTGCCCGACCTGAAGGCGCGGATCACCGGCAGCTCCATCCGGGTGCCGGTGCCGGACGTCTCGATCGCGATCCTCAACCTCCAGATGGCCCGCGAGACCACCCGCGAGGAGGTCCTGGACCACCTGCGCGAGGTGTCGCTGACCTCGCCGCTCAAGCGCCAGATCGACTTCACCACCGCCCCCGACGCGGTCTCCAGCGACTTCATCGGCTCGCGGCACGCCTCGATCGTCGACGCCGGCGCGACCAAGGTGGAGGGCGACAACGCGATCCTCTACCTCTGGTACGACAACGAGTTCGGCTACTCCTGCCAGGTCATCCGGGTCGTGCAGCACGTCTCCGGGGTGGAGTACCCGACGTACCCGGCCCCGGCGGTCTGATCCCCGCGGCGGCCCGGTCCGCCGAGCGGCCCGGCGTCCCCCGCGAGGGGCGCCGGGCCGCCGCCGTACCACCGCACCCTCCCCGGGGCCGGCGGGCCGGGCTGTGTGAGACTCGGCGCATGATCCGTACCGCGATCCCCGCCGACGTCCCCGTCATCCACGCCCTGATCCGCGAGCTGGCCGAGTACGAGAAGGCCCTCGACGAGGCCAGGGCGACGCCGGAGCAGCTGACCGAGGCCCTGTTCGGCGAGCGCCCGGCCGCCTACGCGCACGAGGCCGAGGACGCCGGCGGCGAGGTCGTCGGCTTCGCGCTGTGGTTCCTCAACTTCTCCACCTGGCGCGGGGTGCACGGCATCTACCTGGAGGACCTGTACGTCCGCCCGGAGGCGCGCGGCGGCGGCCACGGCAGGGCGCTGCTGACCGAGCTGGCCCGGCTCTGCGTCGAGCGCGGCTACGAGCGCCTGGAGTGGTCGGTCCTGAACTGGAACCGCCCGGCGATCGGCTTCTACGAGGCCCTGGGCGCCCGCCCGCAGGACGAGTGGACGGTGTACCGGCTCACGGACGGGGCGCTGAAGGCCCTGGGCGGCGGGGCCTGAGCCGCCTCTTCGGACCCGTGCACGCGCCGGGCGGCCCGGCCCCTGTCCGGTGAGGGGCCGGGCCGCCCGGACGCTCGGCGTCCGCCGTCAGCCCTGGCGGGCCTTGAAGCGGGGGTCCTTCTTGTTCAGGACGAAGACCACGCCCCGGCGGCGCACCACCTGCGCGCCCGGCCGGGCCTTCAGCGAGCGCAGGGACTTGCGTACCTTCATGGTCAGCGCTCCTCACGGAACAGGACGTGCCGGCCGGCCGCCGGGTCGTACTTGCGCAGGACGAGCCGGTCGGGGTCGTTGAGACGGTTCTTGCGGGTCACATAGGTGACTCCGGTGCCGGCGGTGGACTTCAGCCGGACTACGGGGCGCACGGTGCTGCGTGCCATGGGGGTCCTCCTTTCGGCCGCTCCCGGGATTGACCCAGGCATGCCAGCCGTGGTCGTCAACAGCCGGACGGTCCGGCGCATTCCCCCAGGAAGCGGCAGCCGGAGAAGGGGACGGACCGGGCATACCGGTCGCCCGCCGGTCGAGCCCGGTGTTAGAACTGGGAACATGGTCGGACGTTCCCGCCGGGCCGCTGCCGAAGCGGCGCCGCCGTCCAGCGACCGGCGGGCAGGCGATGCGTCCCGCCGTCCCCGGTCCCGGCACTCTCCGGGACGCCGCTTCTCGCCGTCCTCCTGGAACCTCGGCACGGTGGCCGCACAGGTCTTCCTGCTCCAGGTGATCGTCGTCCTGGTGCTGGTCGCCGCGGCGGCCGGCGCCCTGGTGCTCCAGGGCCGCTACGACGGCGAGGACACCGCCCGGGTGCGCTCGCTGGCGACGGCGGAGGCGTTCGCCCACGCGCCCGGCACGCTGCGCGCGCTCCAGTCGCCCGACCCGACGGCCATGCTCCAGCCCGCGACCGTGCAGGCGCAGGCGGGCTCGGGGGTGGACTTCATCTCGGTGCTGGACAAGGCGGGCATCCGGGTCAGCGACACCGAGCCGCGGCTGATCGGCACGTACGCGCAGGGCGTGGAGCGGGCCGCCGCCGGCGAGACCTTCACCGAGCGGTTCCACGGCGAGCCGTCGGACGCCGTGCGCGCGGTGGTGCCGGTGCTGGACGGCAGCCGGCGCGTGGTCGGCGTGGTCAGCGCCGGAATCCAGGTGGAGAACCTGGGGCATCTGCTGGACCAGCAGGTGCCCATGGTGCTCGGCTCGGCCGCGCTGGCGCTGGTGCTGGCGACGGCGGGCACCGCCCTGGTCACCCGGCGGCTGCGCCGCCAGACCCACGGCCTCGGCCCGGCCGAGATGACCCGGATGTACGAACACCACGACGCGGTGCTGCACGCCGTGCGCGAGGGCGTGCTGATCCTCGACGGCGACGGGCGGCTCCTGCTCGCCAACGACGAGGCGCGCCGGCTGCTGAACCTCCCGGAGGACGCTGACCAGCGGCACGTCACGGAGCTGGGGCTGGGTCCGGAGCTGACCGGGCTGCTGGCCTCGGGCGAGGCCGTCTCCGACGCGGTGTACCCGGTCGGGGACCGGCTGCTCGCGGTCAACTCCCGGCGCACCGCGCCCTACGGCGGCGCGCCGGGCCTGGTGGCCAGCTTCCGCGACACCACGGAGCTGCGCGCGCTGACCGGCCGGGCCGAGGTGGCCCGGGGCCGGCTGACGCTGCTGTACGAGGCGGGCGTGCGGATCGGCACCACGCTCGACGTACGGCGCACCGCGCAGGAGCTGGCCGAGGTGGCGGTCCCGGGACTCGCGGACGTGGTGACGGTGGAGCTGCTGGAGGCGGTGCTGCACGGGGAGGAGCCGACGGGCGCCCTGAACCGGATGCGGCGCACCGCGCTGCGCGGCACGGGGGCCGGGCAGCCGTTGCAGCCGGTGGGCGATCTGATCCAGTTCGTCGTCGCCGACACGCCCATGGTGGCGGCGCTCAGCCAGGGCAAGGCGGTGCTGGTGCCGGACCTGCACGCGGCCCAGGACTGGCGGGCGCAGGACCCCGAGGGCGCCCGGCAGGTGCTGGACTCGGGCGTCCACTCGCTGATCACCGTGCCGCTGCGGGCGCGCGGCGTGGTGCTGGGGATGGTCAACTTCTGGCGCGGGGCCGGCTCGCCCCGGTTCGAGGACGAGGACGTGTCGGTCGCCGAGGAGCTGGGGGCGCGGGCGGCCGTGGCGATCGACAACGCGCGCCGGTACACGCGCGAGCACGCGATGGCCGTGACCCTGCAGCGCAGTCTGCTGCCCCGGGACCTGCCGGAGCAGGACGCGCTGGAGGTGGCGTGGCGCTATCTGCCGGCGCAGTCGGGGGTGGGCGGCGACTGGTTCGACGTGATCCCGCTGCCGGGGTTCCGGGTGGCGCTCGTGGTCGGGGACGTGGTGGGCCACGGGCTGCACGCGGCGGTGACGATGGGCCGGCTGCGGACGGCGGTGCTGAACTTCTCCTCGCTCGACCTGCCCCCGGAGGAGCTGCTGGGCCATCTCGACGAGATGGTGATGCGGCTGGACACCCAGACGGAGAGCGGGGACGGCGAGGGCGCCCAGGTGACCGGGGCCACCTGCCTGTACGCCATCTACGACCCGGTGGGCGGGCGCTGCACCCTCTCGCGCGCCGGGCACGGCGTCCCGGCCGTGGTGGACCCGGGCGGCCGGGTGACCTTCCCGGAGCTGCCGCTGTCGCCGCCGCTGGGCGTGGGCGGCCATCCGTTCGAGTCGGGCGAGCTGGACCTCCCGGAGGGCAGCCGCCTCGTGCTGTTCACCGACGGCCTGGTGGAGGACCGCAGACGGGACATCGACGAGGGGCTGCGGCTGCTGGCGGCGGCCGTCGGGCATCCCGGCCTGACGCCGGAGGACACCTGCCGGTCCCTGATGCGGGCGATGCTGCCGGAGCACCCGAGCGACGACGTCGCCGTGCTGGTCGCCCGGACCCGGCTGCTGGACCCGTCGCGGGTGGCGGTGTGGGAGGTGCCGTTCGACGCGATGGCGGTCTCCCGGGTGCGCACCGAGGTGAGCGAACGGCTGCGCGAGTGGGGCGTCGAGGACGCGTCGTTCGCCATGGAGCTGATCCTGAGCGAGCTGCTGACCAACGCGATCCGCTACGGCGCGCCGCCGGTCCGGGTCAGGATGCTGCTGGGCCGCACCCTGGTCTGCGAGGTCTCCGACGGCAGCAACACCTCGCCCCGGCTGCGTCGCGCCGCCACCACCGACGAGGGCGGGCGCGGTCTGTTCCTGGTCTCGCAGTTCGCCGAGCGGTGGGGCACGCGGTACGTGGCCCGGGGCAAGGTGATCTGGGCCGAGCAGTCCCTGGGACCCCTCCCGGAGCCGGACCCGATGCTGTTGCTGGACGAGATGGCCTGGTGACGGCGGGGACGCCCGGCGGCGGGCGGGAACGGGCGGGGACGGGCCGATGTCCCCGGGGCCGGGGCGACTCCGGGCCCGGGCGCGGGCGCGTTCGGCGGCGGACCGGCTGACGCGCGGTGACGGGAACGGACGCCTTATTAGACGTTGAGTCAAATTACTGAACCGTAACCTGCCGCGAGCTACCGCCGGTAACACACCGCTGGGTAACTTCTCGTCAGCTCACTCCCCGATGACGCGAGGGGGCCGGTGGGACGACCGCGCCGCCTTGCATTGACATGTTCTCGTCCAGGGTGTCCGGTCGTCGGCCGCCGCCCGGGACGAGGCCGCCTCTCCTGCCCGGCCGCATCCCAGGAGGTTCCCCATGCCCCCACGCAGACACCTGATCGCCGCCGCGGTGGCCGCGGCCTCGTGCCTCGGCGTCCAGGCGCTGCCGGCCGCCGCCGCGACGGACTCCGCCCCGGTCGTCTCCCGCGGCGTCACGATCCCCGCGTTCTACACCCCGCCCGCCGAACTGCCCGCCGCCGACGGCGCCCTGATCCGCAGCGAGCCGCTTCCGCTCGCCCTCAGCCTGTCCGGCCTCGACGGCCCGCTGCCCGGCCGGGCCACCCGGCTGATGTACAAGTCGACCGACGCGAACGGCCTCCCGGTGGCCGTCACCGGCGCCTACATCGAGCCGACCGCGCGCTGGAAGGGCGACGGGCCCCGCCCGCTGGTCGTCGTCGCGCCGGGCACCATGGGCCAGGGCGACCAGTGCGCGGCCTCGCTGGGCCTGGAACACCCGATCACGCTCAACGGGCAGACGATGTCGGTCGGTTACGAGGATCTGTCGGTCTACCGGCTGCTGGCCGCGGGCGCCGCGGTCGTGGTCACCGACTACGCGGGCCTGGGCGCCACGGACCGGCTGCACACCTACGTCAACCGGATCGACGAGGCGCACGCCGTCCTGGACGCGGCCCGCGCCGCCCGCTCCGTCGAGGGCGCCTCGATCACCGCCGCCTCCCGCGTCGGCCTGTACGGCTACAGCCAGGGCGGCGGCGCCACCGCCGCCGCCGCCGAACTCCAGCCCGCGTACGCCCCCGACGTCGCCCTCGCCGGCACCTACGCCGGCGCGCCGCCCGCGAACCTGACCGAGGTCACCAAGGGCATCGACGGCACCGAGCTGGCCGGTGCGCTGGGCTGGTCGCTCAACGGGTTCCTGCAGACCGACCCGGAGCTGCGGCCGATCGCCGAGGCGCACCTCAACGCGGCCGGAAAGGCGGCGCTCGCCGATCTGTCCACCATGTGCGTGGGCGACGCGCTCCTCCACTACGGCTACGCGCGCAGCACCAAGTGGACCACCGACGGCACGTCGCTCAGCGACATCATCGCCGCGACTCCCGCCCTCCAGGACTTCCTGGACACCCAGCGCATCGGCCGGCTCAAGCCGGCCGGCCCGGTGCGGGTGGCCACCGGCACCAGTGACAACCTCGTCCCGCACGGCCAGGCCCGGCAGCTCGCCGTGGACTGGTGCCGCAAGGGCGCCGACGTCACGTACAAGCCGGTGGTCCTGCCGAACGTCATCAGTCCGCTGCTCAACCACTTCGGACCGCTGCTCACCGACCAGGGCGCGGCCGTGTCCTGGCTGACCGACCGGCTGGCGGGCAAGCCCGCCGCGTCGAACTGCGCGACGCTGCCGCTCCAGCTCTGATCCGCTTACCCGCGGCACCGCGGGCACGGCGAGGCCGCCCCGTCGGTGACGGGGCGGCCTCTTCGCTCGCACCCGGTCAGGCGGCGGCCCGGCGGCCCCTGCGGCGCAGGCCGAGGTACGCGCCGGCGCCGACGGCGGCCGACAGGGCGGCGGCGACGGTCGGCAGGACCGGCCACCGCGAGGCCGTGGTCGCCGCCGCCGTGTTCTCGAGGGCGGGTCCGGGCGTGATCCGGGTGGCGACCGGCGCCACCTGCCGGATCGGGCCGACCGACTTCACCGACCCGTCGCCGTTCAGCAGCACCTGCCGGTCGTCGGGATGCCGGAAGTCGAACATGCCGGCGAGGGAGCCCGCGCGGGCGTCGAAGGAATGGTCGCCGATGCGGCCGGTGTGCCAGTTGTCCTCGATGAACCGGATGATCGACGTCTGCTCGGTCGGCGTGTGGTCCACCGCGTTGACCCTGGCGTACGGGGAGATCACCAGCAGCGGCTGGCGGGGGCCGGGCCCGCAGCGGTCCTGGTAGCCGCCGGCCGCCCGGGGACCGGCCTGGCAGGCCGGGCTGTCGGTGGGCCTGCCGTTGGATCCGGTCTCGGTGTCGGTGGAGCCGTTGCGCAGCGGCGCGTAGGCGTGGTCGTACCAGCCGTCGGAGTCGTCGTAGGCGATGACGACGGCGGTCGAGCGCCACTGCGGGGCGCTCTGGATCGCGTTGATCTGCTCGATCAGGAAGTGCTGTTCGTCCAGCGGGTCGGAGTATCCGGCGTGGCCGTCCTGGTAGGCGGCGGCCTTGACGAAGCTGACCGCCGGGAGCCGGCCCGCCTTCAGCGCGGCGGAGAAGTCGGTCAGGTCGTAGTTGTGGTTGGCGCGCCCGGCGTGGCCGATCTCGGCGACGCTCGCGGGCGGCAGGTGGTGCGGGTTGGCCGTGGAGCGGTAGTAGGCGAACGGGTTGTGGTGCGGGCTGTAGTCGACCACCTCGGCGCCGCCGACGTTGGCGTGGGCGGCGTCGCAGCGGGCGTACGCGCCCTGCTCGCCGCTCCACGCGGTGGTCGGCCGGAAGCCGCCCTGGAACCAGCCCCAGCTGACGTTCCGGGCGGTCAGCAGGTCGCCGATGGTGCGGCCCTTCATCACGGCCAGGGCGCTGGAGCTGGTGTGGTTCCGGTTGGAGCAGTCGTCGAAGGCCGGGTCCGGGTCGTTGATCATCGTGCCGACGCCGTGCGCGTCGGGCGACTTCACGGTGGCCGGGTCGGGCGTCGGCGTCTGCCGGGGGTGCTCGGTGCCGGAGGCGGGGTCCACGGAGATGACGCCGTGCGTCTGGCCGGAGACCAGGTTGACGGCGCCGGGCGTGGAGGGGCCGTAGGCGGAGCTGAAGGAGCGGTCGCTCAGGGCGTAGTGCTGGGCGTAGTTCCACAGCGCGGTGACGGTGTTGCCGTCGTAGTAGTCCATGACCAGGCCCGGCTCGCCGAACAGGCCGCCGCTGCACTTGCCGACCTCGGTGTTCTCCACGTACCGGTCGGCCCGGCCGCCGTTCGCGGCGTACTGCTCGGGCCCGTAGGAGTGGTTCTGGTCGCAGGTCACGGCCTGGGCGGGGGTGAGCCGCTCGGGCGCGTACTGGTTGGGGTTGTGCGTGAGCAGCCCGGCGTGGGCGAGGGTGTCGATGTCCTTCGGGGTCCCCTTCGCCGCGGTGAACCGGGTGCCGTCGGTGTTGGCGGCCTTCGGGTAGGTGGCGAAGTAGTGGTCGAAGGAGATGTTCTCGTCGAAGAGGACGACGACGTGCTCGATGGGCGTGGCCGGGGGTGCGGGCCGGCCGGCGGCCCGGCCGGGGGCGGCGGGGCCGAGGACGGTGAGGGCGACGGCGCCGGTGAGCGCGCCGAGGCTGCGTAGGGTTGCTCGTCTTCCCCTGCCGGCCATGCTGCTGCCTCGCTTTCCGGGCGGATGCGCGCGCGGGATCGTTTCCGCGCATGCGGCGCGGAAGGCGCCGCCGGGTGGGCGGCGCGGTGGCGGAGCCATGATGACGCCGGGGCCGGGGCGGGTCAGGAAGGCCGGGCCCGAACCGGACGGCGCGCCGGCCGTCCGGGTGAACCGCACGCCGGGCGCGGCGGGTACGGCGAACCGTCAGGTCAGCAGGGCGCGGCCGTACCAGTCGGTCTCGTCCCGGACGCCGGGCAGGGCGTAGAAGTAGCCGCCGCCGAACGGCTTGATGTAGTCGGTCAGCGGCTCGCCGGCCAGGCGTTTCTGGATGGCTTCGAACTGGCGGGCGAGGTCTTGCTGGTAGCAGCAGAAGAGCAGGCCCATGTCGAGGTTGCCGTTGGCGTCCACGCCCCGGTCGTAGTTGTAGGCGCGGCGCAGGATGCGCCGGCCGGCGGTGCCGGCGGTGCGCGGGTCGGCCAGGCGGATGTGGGCGTCCAGCGGGATGACGTCGCCGGTGGGGTCGGCCGCGTAGTGGGGCTCGTCCTGCTCGGCGTCGCCGTCCAGCGGGGCGCCGGACTCGCGGACCCTGCCGATCATGCGTTCCTGCTCGGCGAGGGAGACGCGGTCCCAGAACTCGACCAGCATGCGGATCAGCCGGACGACCTGGTAGCTGCCGCCGGTCGCCCACTCCGGTTCGCCGCTCCCCCGCCCCACCCACACCAGCCGGTCCATCTCCCGGGGGTCGGTGGCGTCCGGGTTGGCGGTGCCGTCCTTGAAGCCGAAGAGGTTGCGCGGGGCGCCGGACGGGCGGGGCGGGCTGGTGAAGCCGTCCATGCGCCAGCGGATCTGGAGTCCGCCGCGGGTGTGCCGGGCGATGTCGCGCAGCGCGTGCAGGACGGTGTCCGGTTCGTCGGCGTGCAGATGCAGGCTGAGGTCGCCGTGGCACCAGTCGGGGCGCAGGTCGTCGTCGGGGAAGGACGGCATGGCCGTCAGCCGGCGCGGGCGCAGCGCGCTCAGCCCGAACCGGTCGTCGAAGAGGGCCGCGCCGACGGCGACGGTCACCGAGAGCGCGCCGGCCGGGAGTTCGCCGCCGAGGACGCCCGAGTCGGCGGGCGGGCCGGTGATGCCGACCGGCTCGGGGGCGCCGCCGGAGGTGAGGAAGCGGGCGCGGGCGGTGAGGGTGCGCAGCAGCTCGGTCAGTCCGGCCCGGTCGTCGGCGGTGACGTCGAAGGCGACGAACGCGGTGGAGCGGCGGGGGGCCGCGAGCAGGGACCGCTGGTGGGGGCCGTGGAAGGGCGGCACCACCGAGACGGCGGCGCGGCCGGGACCGGTGAGATCACCGACGGGGGCGCTGTCACCGACGTCGGTGCTGTCACCGAGGTCGGCGCTGTCGCCCACGGTCGCG
This sequence comes from Streptomyces sennicomposti, assembly GCF_019890635.1. Classification (GTDB taxonomy): domain Bacteria; phylum Actinomycetota; class Actinomycetes; order Streptomycetales; family Streptomycetaceae; genus Streptomyces; species Streptomyces sennicomposti. The sequence goes on along the minus strand of NZ_JAIOAB010000062.1, from coordinate 25,939 downwards.
GCGGTGGCCGCCCCGGCGGCGGCGAACCCGGCCCCGGCGAGGGCGGCGCCCCGCAGGAAGCGACGGCGCGGGAGGGGAGCGGGGGCGGCGGGGGGTGCGGGCGGTGGAGCGGCGAGCGTGGCGGGGGGGGGGGGGGGGGGGGGGGGGGGGGGGGGCGGGGGGGGGGGGGGGGGGGGGGGGGGGCGGGGGGGGGGGGGGGGGGGGGGTGGCGGCGGGGGGGGGCGAGGTGCCGGGTGGGGGTGAGCCCGCCCGGGGGATCGCGGGAGGGACGAGGCGGACGGTGCCCCCCGGGCGGGGGGCGTGCCCGCCCCGTAGGTCACAGCAGGGACGGGACCTCCGTCGCCGACACCTCCCGTGCCGCCCGCTCCAGCGCGCTGGCCAGCAGGGCCAGGTCCGTCGGCCCGTTGCCCAGCTCCCGCACCGGGCGGCGGGCCGGCGGGTCGCCCATGCGCTGCCACTCCAGCGGGACGACCGTGGGCCGCTGGGTCGCCGTGCGCGGGATGCGGCCCGTGACCCGGCCGCCCTGGAACGGCGTCACCCGGCCGTCCGGCCCGGTCAGCCGGCCGCGCCCGGGCGCCGGCTCGCCCCTCAGCTCCCGGTCCCGGTCCAGCGGGGCGGCGGCGCCGCGCCCGCCGGCCGGGGCGTCCAGCACCACCCGCAGCGTGGCCCGGCGGGCCGGTTCCGTCTCCGCCGTACGGCCGCCGGGCGCGGTCGCCGCCACCAGGTGGACGCCGAGCCGCTCGCCGTCCCGGGCCACCGCCTCCAGCGCGCGTATCACCGAGCCGGCCGCGGGCCGCCCGGGCGAGCCGAGCGCCGGGGACACCAGGAGGTCCAGATCGTCCACGACCACGACCAGCCGGGGCAGCGGCGGCACCACCGCGGCGCGCGCACGGGCGGCGGCGGGCCGCAGCCGCAGGGTGGAACTGGGCGGGGCGTCGAGATCGCCCGCACCGGCGGGCGCCCCCAGATCGGCCGCGCCGGACGGACCGCCGCCCGCCGTCGCACCGCCCGCCGTCGCACCGCCTGCCGTCGCACCGCCCGCCGCCGGGTCCGCCGGCCTCGCCCGGTCCGGGGTGCGGCCCGGCGCCGTACGGCCGGGCGCGGTGCGCTGGGCGACGATCCGGCCGGACACCTCGCGCCGGGTGTGCCACTCGGCGAAGTCGGACAGCCCCAGCAGCTCGGCCCGCCGCTTCAGCTCGGCGCTCAGCGACTGCGCGAACTCCCGCATCCGCACCGGGTCGTTGGCGGTGAGATGCGTCGTGACATGCGGTACGTCCGTACAGACGCGCAGCCCGTCGCCGTGGCCGCCGCCCGCCTCGACGCCGTCCCGGCCGTCCACCAGGACGATGCCGAGCCGGTCCGGGCGCTCCGCCGAGGCCAGCGAGGCGACGGCGGCGCGCAGCAGCTCCGTACGGCCGCTCCCGGCGGGGCCCTCGATCAGCAGGTGGGGCCCGTCGGCCACGAGGTCCGCGCAGACCGGCCCGCGCGGACCGGCCCCGAGTATCAGCACGGCCCGCCCGCCCAGGGCCCGGGTGTCGTCGGCAGCGTCCGCCCAGCGCGCCAGCAGCGAGGCGGGGGTGGCGCGGGCGAGCCCCAGTTCGTCCAGCAGCCGCGCCGACAGCGGCAGCGGCGCGGACACCCGCGCGGGCCGGTCGCCGCCGGCCGCGTCCGCCGTCCGCAGCGGGGCCAGCGCCCGCGCGAACCGCTCCGCCCACGCCGGGGACACGGCGTCCACGACACCGACCGTGCCGGGGGAGACGGGGGTGGGTGACTCCGGGTGCTGGTGCTGGTGCTGGTGCAGGTGCTCTTGCGGGTGCGGGGCCGGGGCCGTACCCGCGCGGTACGCCTCCGTCCCCGTGCGCGCCACGCGCATCAGCCGCAGCGCCGTCGCCACGTCGCCGCTGAGCAGCGCCACGGCGCCGCACTCGCGGAACACCGGCGACACCGCGCACGCCGCGTCGTACGTCTCCGTCACCGGCGACGCGGGCGAGGCGGGGGCCGCCTCGGCCAGGCACAGCACGTGGATCCCGGCCCGCGGCCCCTCGTGCGCCAGCCGCGCCACCGCCTCGCGCACGGAGGCCCCGCCCGGGTCGCCGTCCACGACGACCACGGTGTACGGCCCCGGGAAGTCCGCGGCGGCCGGGTCCTCGTCCCGCACCCAGGAGGGCCGCCTGCCCTCGGCCCGCTCCTGCGGGGCGGCCGGGTCCGGTCCGGGGCGGTGGACGCCGGACAGGTGGTCGTCCAGGCGGCGCAGCAGTTCGTCGGTGCGGGCCGCGGCCTGGTCGCGGTCGTGGGCCAGCAGCAGCCGGCAGTCCTGGCCGTGCCCCGGCCGTACGTGCGGGAGCCAGCCGAGCCACGCCCACTCGGCGGTGCGCTCCTGCGGCGTGCGGGCGCGGTCGGCGCTGATCAGGACGATTTCGAGGGTCTCGGGTGAGTGCAGCGCGGCGAGCTGGGCCAGCACCGCGCGGGCCAGCCCGGACAGCCGCTCGCGCGGCCCGGCCAGCCCCAGCGCGCCCACCTCGCGCAGCCCCACGGTCACCGGCACCGCCGGCAGCAGCCGCCCCGAACCGTCGGGGGCCGGACGGTCGGCCGTGCCCAGCCGGACCGCCAGCGCCTCCGGGTGCCCCGGGCCGCGCTCCCACAGCCGGGGGCCGGGACCCAGCGCGGTCAGCAGCAGCGCCGCCGGGTCCGGCCAGGTATCCGGCAGCTGCGGACCCGCGTACACCGCGGGCGCCTCGCCCCGCGCGGGCGGCGCGGCGTCGTCGTACGTCCCGCCGCGAGCCGCCGCGCTCTCGCCGCGCCCGCCGGTCAGCCGCCGCGCCCACGCCCCGATCCCGCCGCGCCGGCGCAGGCCCTGCGGCACCTCCGTGCCCCGCAGGGGCGTGCCCTTGCGGCCCCGCTCCTCGACGCCCGCCTCGCCTCCGGCGGGGGCGTGCGGGTGGCCGGCGAAGGCGTCGGCCCGGCCGCCGGCGCCGAAGCGGCCCGCGTGGGTGTCGCCGCCGTGGCTCTCGATCCGGGGCGCGCGGCCCTGCGCGGGCAGCGCGGGGGACCCGGCGAAGCCGTGCTCCCGCCCGTCCGCCGAGCCTGTCGTACCCGCCGGGCCCGGTACGCCCGCGCCCGGTGCGCCCCACGCGCCCGCCGCACCCGTCGTCCGGGCCGTGTCCGCGGCGCCGTGGCCGCCGGGCGCCGCTCCCGTACCCGCGGTGAGACCCGGCGCCGTACCGGTGCCCGCGGTCGTCGCCGCGCCCGCGCCGGGACCCGTACCCCCGGCTCCCGCGCCGCCGCCACCGCCCGGCACGCGCGCGTACACGTCACCGGACGCACCCGGAGCCCCGGCGTACGCCCCACCGGACGCACCGGACGCACCGGACGCACCGGACGCACCGGACCCACCGGCCCCCACCGGACCATCGGCACCCATCGGACCACCGGCACCCACCGCGCCCCGAACACCACCGGCACCGGAAGAACCCCCAGCACCCACCGCACCCGAGGAGCCCGCGAAGCCCGCACCCCCCGGAGAACCAGCGGCGCCCGCCGCGCTCCCCGCACCCCCGGAGCCCCCGGCGCCGCTCCCCGCGACCCGCACATGCCCCTCGCCGTCCGGCGCCGTCGCGACGCGCGCCGCCGGGCCCGCCGCCGGGGTCAGCCGCAGGGCCGACTCGCCGAGGCGCAGCAGCGCGCCCGGCGCGAAGCGGACCGGGCGGTCGCCGATCGGGCGGCCGTCCAGCACCGTGCCGTTGGTGGAGCCGAGGTCGGCGACCGAGACCCGGCCGTCCGGGGCGACCGTGACCGCGCAGTGCAGCCGGGACACGTCCGGGTCGTCCAGCGGCACGTCGGCGTCGGCGGAGCGGCCGACGGTGATCCGGCCGCCGTGCAGCAGATGGACCCCGCCCGCGTCCGGGCCCGCGACCACGTGCAGCTGGGTGGGGGCCTCGTCCAGCTCGGGGTGCGGCTCGGCCTCGGCGGGCGCGCCCAGGGACAGCACCGCGCCGTCCAGCAGCGGCGGCTCGCCGAGCGTGCAGCGCTGCGCGTCCAGCCGCTCCGCCCCGGCGTACAGCACGACCGCGCCCGCGCCGGGCTCCCGGCCGCCGCGCTCCGCGCCCGCGCGCTGGCCGCCCCGCTCGGCCGCCGTACCGCTCTCGCCGCCCACCACGGCGGCCAGCGCCGAGGCCACCGCGGCCAGGGCGGTGCCCGCGGGGGCGGTGACCAGGACGTCGCAGCTCGCGGCGCGGCCCAGGGCCGTGGGCGGGCCCAGCGGGTCTACGACGGTCAGCCGGATCTGCATCGCCGTCAGCGGTCCCTTCTGCGCGGGCGCCCGGCGAACGGGGAGGGCGAAGCCGCCCTGCGGTCCCCCCACCGCGGGCCACCCCCCACCGCCGCACGAGCACGTCGGCCAGTAACTGGCAGCATCCTCGCACCTGCCACTGACACCGCGCCCGCCGCCCGCCGCCAAGTGATCTTGATTGGTCGGCTCTGACCCCAAAAGTGCCTGACCCGTGCCCGGCGAATGTCTGCTTGATACCGCCTTGAGATCGCTCACGTTCGCGTGCGGGCAACCAACGGCCCCGAGTAGGGCGTCTTTCCTTCGAACATGTACGGCGTCCCCCGCGTACGTCGTCCACAAGAGCCTGAGCGATGACGAGGAGCGGCACTACAGTGGGGCGGAAACCCGCGGGGCCCCACCGGGCGCGGGGGACAGGCAAGCAAGCAGCAGGGAGCACATGACGTGCGGCCGGTAGGCAGCAAGTACCTCCTGGAGGAACCGCTCGGACGCGGCGCCACCGGGACCGTCTGGCGGGCCCGCCAGCGTGAGACCGCGGGCGCCGAGGCGGCGGTGCCCGGCCAGCCCGGCGAGACCGTCGCGATCAAGGTCCTCAAGGAGGAGCTGGCGAACGACGCCGATGTCGTGATGCGGTTCCTGCGGGAGCGCTCCGTGCTGCTCCGGCTCACCCATCCCAACATCGTCCGGGTCCGCGACCTGGTCGTCGAGGGCGATCTGCTGGCGCTGGTCATGGACCTCGTCGACGGCCCCGACCTCCACCGCCACCTGCGCGAGAACGGCCCCTTCACCCCCGTCGCCGCCGCCCTGCTCACCGCCCAGATCTGCGACGCGCTGGCCGCCAGCCACGCCGACGGGGTGGTCCACCGGGATCTGAAACCGGCCAACGTGCTGCTGAAGCAGGACGGCGGGCAGCTGCACCCGATGCTGACCGACTTCGGCATCGCCCGCCTCGCCGACTCGCCCGGCCTCACCCGCACCCACGAGTTCGTCGGCACGCCCGCGTACGTCGCCCCCGAGTCCGCCGAGGGCCGCCCGCAGACGTCCGCCGTCGACGTCTACGGCGCCGGCATCCTGCTGTACGAGCTGGTCACCGGCCGGCCGCCGTTCGCCGGCGGTTCCGCCCTGGAGGTGCTGCACCAGCACCTGAGCGCCGAGCCGCGCCGCCCCTCCACCGTCCCCGACCCGCTGTGGACGGTGATGGAGCGCTGCCTGCGCAAGAACCCCGACGAGCGGCCCAGCGCCGAGAACCTCGCCCGCGCCCTGCGCGTCGTCGCCGAGGGCATCGGCGTGCACGCGAACGCCGCGCAGATCGCCGCCGCCGAGGGCGTGGGCGCCCTGCTCGCCCCCGACCCGGCCCCGGCGACCGTGCCCGCCCCGGACGGCGTGCCCGGCGCCGCCGACCCCACCCAGGTGCTGCCGCACGGCCAGGGCGCACCGGCGTACGACCCGGACGGCGCGACCAGCGTCCTGCCGCACACCGGCGGACCGGCCGGCGCCGCCGACCCGACCAGCGTCCTGCCGCACACCGGCGCGCCCGACCCGACGCGCATGATGCCGCCCGTGCCGCCGGGACAGCCCGGCCAGCAGGGGCAGCCGGGCCAGCAGCCCGACCAGCCGCACCCCTGGCAGTCCCAGCTGCGCGCGGCCCGCGACCGCAACGAGCAGACCCAGTACCTCGACCCCGGCGAGGACCCGCTGCGCCGCCGCCCCCAGCGGCAGGTCGCCCGCCCCCAGCCCCAGCAGCGCCCCCAGCCCCAGCAGCAGCCCGGCTACGGCTACGGCCACCCGCAACAGCAGCAGCCGCAGCAGTACGCCCCCGCCCCGCAGCGCCGCCAGACCCCGCAGCCGCAGCCCCAGGCACAGCCCCAGCGGTACGCGCCGCCGCCCGCCCCCGAGCCCCAGCGGCCCGCGCGCGAGCCGCGGCCGCCGCGTCAGCGCGGCGCCAACCCGATGAAGATCCCCGGACTCGGCTGCCTTAAGGGCTGCCTGTTCACGGTCGTCATCCTGTTCGTCGCCGGCTGGCTGGTCTGGGAGCTGAGCCCGCTGCAGAGCTGGATCGGCACCGGCCGCGGTTACTGGTCGGAGCTGAGCCACTGGTTCAGCCAGGCCACCGACTGGGCCAAGGACCTGAGCGGCAACTGAGGCCACCGGGCGACCGAACCCACCGGGCAGCCGTACCCACCGGGCAGCCGAGGCCGCCACCCGCCGGACGCCGTCCTCGCGCGGTCCGCACGCGCCCCCGCGCGCCCTCCGCATCGCGAGTCGGGAGATTTGTCGACATCCGACGGGTGATTTCGGTCTCCGCGGTGAAGGTTGCCGTTCCGGACGCGTAGCCTCAGCCGCAACACGCGTCTGTAGGAGCAGTCTTGGCACGGAAGATCGGCAGCCGGTACACCGCGAACCAGATCCTGGGCCGGGGCAGCGCCGGCACGGTGTGGCTCGGGGAGGGCCCCGACGGGCCCGTCGCCATCAAGCTGCTGCGCGAGGACCTGGCCTCCGACCAGGAACTCGTGGGCCGCTTCGTGCAGGAGCGCACCGCCCTGCTCGGCCTGGAGCACCCGAACGTCGTCTCCGTGCGCGACCTCGTGGTCGACGGCAACGACCTCGCCCTCGTCATGGACCTGGTCCGCGGCACCGACCTGCGCACCCGGCTGGAGCGCGAGCGGCGGCTGTCGCCCGAGGCCGCGGTGGCGATCACCGCCGACGTGGCCGACGGCCTCGCCGCCGCCCACGCCGCCGGCGTCGTGCACCGCGACGTCAAGCCGGAGAACATCCTGCTCGACATGCAGGGACCGCTCGGCCCCGGCGGCGCCCACCCCGCGCTGCTCACCGACTTCGGCGTGGCGAAACTCATCGACTCGCCCAAGCGCACCCGCGCCACGAAGATCATCGGCACCCCCGACTACCTCGCCCCCGAGATCGTGGAGGGCCTGCCCCCGCGCGCCGCGGTGGACATCTACGCCCTCGCCACCGTCCTGTACGAGCTGCTGGCCGGCTTCACCCCCTTCGGCGGCGGCCACCCCGGCGCCGTGCTGCGCCGCCACGTCACCGAGACCGTGGTCCCGCTGCCCGGCATCCCCGACGAGCTGTGGCAGCTGATCGTCCAGTGCCTGGCCAAGGGCCCGGCGTCCCGGCTGCGCGCCTCCGAGCTGGCCGCCCGGCTGCGGGAGCTGCTGCCGCTGCTGGCCGGGATGCCGCCCCTGGACGTGGACGAGCCCGGCGCGGACGCGGCCGAGGAGGAGCGGGACGAGGCCGTGCCCGCCGAGCCCGCGCCCGCCGGGGACCGGGCCCGCCGCCGCGGAGCCGTGCCGCTGGTGCCGGGCGCCAAGCCCGACTCCAACCGCGACACGCACACCTCCATGCGGGTGCCCGCCCCCGACGAGCTGGCCGGCCCGGCCCACGGCACCGCCCGCGCCCCGCGCACGCCGGGCGCGCCCCGCCCCGGCTCGGCCCGCCACCGCACCGCCGCCCGGCGCCGCCGGATCACCCTGAGCGTGGCCGGCGCGCTGCTCGCGGCGGCCGTGGGCGCGGGAGCCTGGTGGGCCGCCTCGGGCGACGATCCCGCCGCGCCCCAGGACACCCGGCACTCCGCGCCCCAGTCGCCCTGACCCCGCCGCCCGGCGTTCTACGCCCGGCGGAGCCGTTACGCTGGAGGGCGTGGCAGTCGTCGACGTATCCGAAGAGCTCAAGTCCCTCTCCTCGACCATGGAGTCGATCGAGGCCGTTCTGGACCTCGACAAGCTGAGGGCAGACATCGCCGTGCTCGAGGAGCAGGCGGCCGCGCCGTCCCTGTGGGACAACCCGGACGAGGCGCAGAAGATCACCAGCAAGCTCTCCCACCTCCAGGCCGAGGTCAGGAAGGCGGAGGCGCTGCGCGGACGGATCGACGATCTCGCCGTGCTCTTCGAGATGGCCGAGGAGGAGGACGACCCGGACACCCGCGCCGAGGCCGAGTCCGAGCTGACGGCCGTCAGGAAGGCGCTGGACGAGATGGAGGTCCGCACCCTCCTGTCCGGCGAGTACGACGCCCGTGAGGCCCTGGTCAACATCCGCGCCGAGGCCGGCGGCGTCGACGCCGCCGACTTCGCCGAGAAGCTCCAGCGCATGTACCTGCGGTGGGCCGAGCAGCGCGGCTACAAGACCGAGGTCTACGAGACGTCGTACGCCGAGGAGGCCGGCATCAAGTCGACCACCTTCGCCGTCCAGGCGCCCTACGCCTACGGCACCCTCTCCGTCGAGCAGGGCACGCACCGCCTGGTGCGCATCTCCCCCTTCGACAACCAGGGCCGGCGCCAGACCTCCTTCGCGGGCGTGGAGATCCTGCCCGTGGTCGAGCAGACCGACCACATCGAGATCGACGAGTCCGAGCTGCGGGTGGACGTGTACCGCTCCTCCGGCCCCGGCGGCCAGGGCGTGAACACCACCGACTCCGCGGTGCGCCTCACCCACCTGCCCACCGGCATCGTCGTCTCCTGCCAGAACGAGCGGTCCCAGATCCAGAACAAGGCCACGGCGATGAACGTCCTCCAGGCCAAGCTGCTGGAGCGGCGCCGCCAGGAGGAGCAGGCCAAGATGGACGCCCTCAAGGGCGACGGCGGCAACTCCTGGGGCAACCAGATGCGCTCCTACGTCCTGCACCCGTACCAGATGGTGAAGGACCTGCGCACGGACTTCGAGGTCGGCAACCCCGAGGCCGTGTTCAACGGCGAGATCGACGGTTTCCTGGAGGCCGGCATTCGCTGGCGCAAGCAGCAGGAACAGCAGAGCAAGTAAGAACAGAACGCTTTGTCGACAAGGCAACTGCCGTGCTCAGCGCGGCGGTTGCCTTTTTCGCGCCCGGGTGTCCGGGTTTTGCGTCACCTTCATATCCCAATTCCTCCGGCAAAGAACGCGTACCAGGACATCGCGTACGCAACGACCTTGACGTTGCTTTGAATTATGGGAAGGGTTAAGCGCGGCATGCGTATCTGCGGGGCGCATGTGAACCGGGGGGCTCCATTCGCACAGCTACCTCCGTCGATCACGGCCCCGAGCGCGGCCTCATCGACGATCAGCTACTGGGGGTAGCAACTACATGACAAAGAAGACGCGGATCCGTGTCGCGCGCATAGCGGCGGGCGCGATCGTCGCCGCGGGTGCTTCGCTGATGGTCGCGGGCGTCGCCTCGGCCGACCCGGGCCCGGGCAGCGAGCCGACGCCGTGCGACATCGTGATCGACCCCACCTGCGACGACTCGGGTGGCACCCCGTCCGAGCCCGGTGACGGCGGCACGCCGTCCGAGCCGGGCGACGGCGGTACTCCGTCCGAGCCCGGTGACGGCGGCACCCCGAGCGAGCCGGGCGACGGCGGCACTCCGTCCGAGCCGGGCGACGGCGGCACCCCGACCCAGCCGGGCGACGGCGGCAGCACCCCGACCCAGCCGGGCAACGGCAACGGCGGCAACGGCAACGGCGGCGACCAGGGCGGCAACGGCGGCGACCAGGGCACCGGCGGCAACCAGGGCGGCAACGGTGGCGGCAACGGCACCGGCGGCAACCAGGGCGGCACCGGCGGCGGCAACGGCACCGGCGGTTCCGGCACCACCGGCGGCACCACCCCGGACGGCGGCGGCGCCGCCCCGCAGGAGCAGGGCACCTCGGCCCTCACCGACACCGGCGAGAGCACGAACACCGCGCCGCAGGGCAACGGCAACGGCAAGGAGCTGGCCGAGACCGGCGCCGGCGAGACCACGTTCCTGCTGATCGGCGCCGCGACGATGATCGCCGGCGGCATCGGCTTCCGGGTGCTGCCGCGCGTCATGGCCGGCCGCGACGGCGCCGCCGCCTGAGCGTGACCACCGCCCCACGGGGCGTGTGCGGCGACTGACGCCGAGGGGCCCGGAGCACACCGCTCCGGGCCCCTCGCTCGCTTGCCGCCCCGCTACGCCGTCTGGTGCGCCAGCAGCGCCACCGCGGCGATCAGCACCGCCAGCAGCGCGATCAGCGCCATCGGGTTCAGTCCCGCGAGGAAGTTGTTCTCCTGCTGCAGCCGCTCGCGGTTCGCACGGCACACCGGGCACCGGCCCTCGCTCACGGGCGCCGCGCAGTTCGCGCACACCAACCGGTCGTACGTCATGCGCTCGCCCTCCTTGCACCGCCGGTCACACCTGGACAACGCCCGCGGACGCGCGAACGTTCCCCTCTCCACAATGCCAGGTTCCCCGGCTTTCAGCGCGGGGTCCCCGAAAGCCCCGTGCTCCCCGCGTACCCGTACGCGTCCGAGGCCCCGGACAAACCGTACAACTGTCCCGCAACCCGTACCGGCGACTGCGCGGGCGCACCTGACTCGCGTATGGTCACGCTCATCTACCCCCGGCGACCCGTGGTGCATCCGTGATCCGATTCGACAACGTGTCCAAGGTCTACCCCAAGCAGACCCGCCCCGCCCTCAGGGATGTCTCCCTGGAGGTCGAGAAGGGCGAGTTCGTCTTCCTCGTGGGATCCTCCGGCTCCGGAAAGTCCACCTTCCTGCGGCTCATCCTCCGCGAGGAGCGGTGCAGCCACGGCCAGGTGCACGTCCTGGGCAAGGACCTCGCGCGCCTGTCCAACTGGAAGGTGCCGCAGATGCGCCGCCAGTTGGGCACGGTGTTCCAGGACTTCCGCCTGCTGCCCAACAAGACGGTGGCGGAGAACGTCGCCTTCGCGCAGGAGGTCATCGGCAAGTCGCAGGGCGAGATCCGCAAGTCCGTGCCACAGGTGCTCGACCTCGTCGGGCTCGGCGGCAAGGAGGACCGGATGCCGGGCGAGCTGTCCGGTGGTGAGCAGCAGCGCGTCGCCATCGCCCGGGCCTTCGTCAACCGGCCCAAGCTGCTGATCGCCGACGAGCCCACCGGCAACCTCGACCCGCAGACCTCCGTCGGCATCATGAAGCTGCTCGACCGGATCAACCGGACGGGCACCACCGTGGTGATGGCCACCCACGACCAGAACATCGTGGACCAGATGCGCAAACGCGTCATCGAGCTGGAGAAGGGCCGCCTCGTCCGCGACCAGGCACGCGGCGTCTACGGCTACCAGCACTGAAGAGTCCACTCGGAAAGGCTTGACCAGACGCCATGCGCGCCCAGTTCGTCCTGTCGGAGATCGGTGTCGGTCTCCGCCGCAACCTGACGATGACGTTCGCCGTCATCGTCTCCGTCGCCCTGTCGCTCGCCCTGTTCGGCGGGTCGCTCCTGCTGAGCGACCAGGTCGGCAAGATGAAGGGCTACTGGTACGACAAGATCAACGTGTCCATCTACCTCTGCAACAAGAGCAACGCGGAGTCCGACCCCAACTGCGCCAAGGGCGCGGTCACCGAGGACCAGAAGAAGTCGATCCTCGCGGACCTGCAGAAGATGACGGTGGTGGACAAGGTCACCTACGAGTCCCAGGACGAGGCGTACAAGCACTACAAGGAGCAGTTCGGCAACTCCCCGCTGGCCGCCTCCATCACGCCGGACCAGATGCAGGAGTCGTACCGCGTCAAGCTGAAGAACCCCGAGCAGTACCAGGTCATCGCCAGCGCCTTCAACGGCCGTGACGGCGTGCAGTCCGTGCAGGACCAGAAGAGCATCCTGGACAACCTCTTCACCCTGCTCGGCTATCTGAACCTGGCCGCGCGGGGCGTGATGGCGGTGATGCTCACCGTGGCGATGCTGCTGATCGTCAACACCGTGCGCGTCTCCGCGTTCAGCCGGCGACGGGAGACGGGCATCATGCGCCTGGTGGGCGCCTCCGGCTTCTACATCCAGGCGCCGTTCATCATGGAGGCCGCCGTCGCCGGGCTCATCGGCGGCATACTCGCCTCCTCCTTCCTGGTGGTCGTGCAGTACTTCGTGATCGACCACGGAGTGTCGCTGTCCACGAAGCTGCCGCTCATCAACTTCGTCGGCTGGGACGCCGTCATCACCAAGATCCCGCTCATCCTCGCGGTGAGCTTCCTGATCCCGGCCCTTGCCGGTCTTCTGGCGCTGCGCAAGTACCTGAAGGTGTGACGGATGCCAACGGGGCCGTACGGGTCAACCCGGCGTACGGCCCCGGGGCGTTGTCCTACACTCACCGGCATGCCCGGCCGTGACCTCTTCTGTCAGCCCCGCCGCCCCCGCGCCGGGGCGACCCTGACCCTGGTCTTCGCCGGAGTGCTCGTGGCCGGCGCGGCGACCGGGTCGCTGCCCGGCGCGCGGTCCGCCGCCGGCGAGCGCAAGTCCTCGACGGAGACGGTCCGTTCGGCCCCCGCCGCCGCCCAGGAACAGGTGACGCGGGCCGCCGCCGAGGCGATGGCCGCCGGCAAGTCCCCCATGGAGGCCGCCGAACGGGCCGTCAGCCGCAGCGGCGACCGCTGGGGCGCCGTCTACTCCCCGGGCGACTACCAGGAGTTCCAGGAGGCGCTGGACGGCCGGTACACCGGCGTCGGCCTGTGGGCGCGGCGCGAGCGCGACGGCCGCATCGACGTCACCAAGGTGCAGACCGGCTCGCCCGCCGCCGACGCCGGGATCCGCGCGGGCGACCGGCTGAGCAGCGTGGACGGCGAGAAGACCGACGGGCTGCCCGTCACCGAGGTCGTCTCCTTACTGCGCGGCGACGCCGACGACGCGCCCGCCGGGACCCCCGTCACCCTCGGCCTCCAGCGCGGCGACCGCCAGTGGACCCGGACCCTGCGCCGCGCCCGCCTGTCCACCGACTCGGTCACCGTACGGCGGCTCGCCGGCGGCGTGACCGTCATCAGGATCTCCGCCTTCACCAAGGGCGCCGGCGACCAGGTCCGCGCCGCGGTGCGCCGCTCACCGGCCGGCCAGGGCGTCATCCTGGACCTGCGCGGCAACTCCGGCGGCCTGGTCACCGAGGCCGTCGGCGCCGCCTCCGCCTTCCTCGACGGCGGCCTCGTCGCCACCTACGACGTCGACGGCGAGCAGCGCGCCCTGCACGCCGAGCCCGGCGGCGACACCACCAAACCCCTGGTCACGCTGGTCGACGGCGGCACGATGAGCGCCGCCGAACTGCTCACCGGCGCCCTCCAGGACCGCGGGCGGGCCGTCGTCGTGGGCTCGCGCACCTTCGGCAAGGGCTCCGTGCAGATGCCGAGCCGGCTGCCCGACGGGTCCGTCGCCGAGCTGACCGTGGGCCACTACCGCACCCCGGCGGGGCGCGCCGTGGACGGCCGGGGCATCACCCCGGACCTGCCCGCGGACGGCGACGCGGTGAAACGGGCCGAGACGGTCCTCACGGGCCTCGGCGACCCGTCGTAGCCTGCGCGCGCCCCGCCCGGCCCGCGCCGAATACCCTTTCCGCGCGGCGGCCCCGTAGTGCAAAAATGGGCGCACTATGGCTAAGGAAAAAGGGCGCAAGCTGATCGCGCAGAACAAGAAGGCGCGGCACGACTACCTCATCCTCGACACCTACGAGGCCGGACTGGTCCTCACCGGCACCGAGGTGAAGTCGCTGCGCCAGGGACGGGCCTCGCTGGTGGACGGCTTCGTCCAGCTGGACGGCCACGAGGCGTGGCTGCACAACGTGCACGTGCCCGAGTACAGCCAGGGCACCTGGACCAACCACAGCGCCCGCCGCAAGCGCAAGCTGCTGCTGCACCGGCTGGAGATCGACAAGCTGGAGGCCAAGTCCCAGGAGACGGGTCACACGATCGTGCCCCTCGCCCTGTACTTCAAGGACGGCCGCGCCAAGGTCGAGATCGCGCTGGCGAAGGGCAAGAAGGAGTACGACAAGCGGCAGACCCTGCGCGAGAAGCAGGACCGCCGGGAGGCGGAGCGCGCGATGTCGGCGGTCCGGCGCAAGCAGCGCGCGTAGGGCCCGCCGGCAGATCCCGCCCCGGGAATGTCCCGGCGGCCCATGGCGTTGACCTGGATGCCACGGCGGGGTGACCGCCACGGGCGGGCGCCGGGAATAAGCTGGCAAGGACCCGCGTTGGTCACGTACGATGGCACAAGCACCGCGAGGCCGGTGCGAGCCCCCTCTCCGGAGGGGCCCTCCTCGGAGGGTTTTGAAAAAACAACATGGGGATGATCGGTTTCGACAGCGGCTGTCGAAGCAGGGGAAGCGTGTCGAGGAAGCGGCCATGATCTCGTAAACCACAGGCCGAAAAAAATAATCGCCAACACCAAGCGCGATTCCTCCCAGCAGGCCTTCGCCCTCGCTGCCTGATCTCAGGTAGCGATCGCGAGCCTCCTACTCAAGGGAGTGTCAGCCCGGGGATGTTCCCGACCCGGATCCTGGCATCGACTAGGGGACTAAACCTTGATCCCGGTCACGGGGTGAAGAGGGAAACCACACAGTGACTGAGCCCGTCGGAGACTTGTCCGCGTGATCTCCGGGGCCGAGAAAAGCGAAGCGGACTGCACACGGAGAAGCCCTGATTCCGCACCGTTGGACGCGGGTTCGATTCCCGCCATCTCCACTCACCCACACCGGGTACCCCATGTGGACAAAGGCCCCGTCGCTTCCGAGCGCCGGGGCCTTTGTCGTGCGCGCGGCCTTGTCGTGCGTGCGGCCGGTATGCCTGATGCGTCGTCACTGGGGCCACCGAAAAGGTTGTACGCCTCCCTGTTGCACTTCTGTCGCACTTCCGTCCCGCTTCCGTCCCGCTTCGGTACAGGGCGCGGAAATCCGGTTGGCATGTAAACGACACCTGCGAGGATCAAGGTGCATCTGCGGGTCGTGCCGGCCGCACCCGGCCGCACGGCCCCTCCTCATGACCCAATGGAGGACCCTCGTGGTCAAAAGCTCCGGCCTGAAGGCGCGCCGCGCGGTGGCGCGCGGCACCGTGGCGGTGCTCGCCGCCGCGCTGGTCGCGACCGGTACGTCCGCCGCGTCGGCGGCGGACGCGCCCAGCCGCACCGCTGCCCAGGCCACCACGCACGCCCAGCCGTCGGGCGTGTCGAAGTTCGGCGTCACCGGGCTCAAGGTCGCCCAGGTCAACGCCCTGTACGGCGTGGACGGCAACGGCGAGCTGTGGGGATACCCGCCCAACGGCAAGGGCGGCCTGAGCTCCCGTATGGATTCCGGCTCGGGCTGGAAGGCCTCCCGCTTCATCACGCAGGCGGACCAGGACGCGGACGGCTCCGCGGACGGCCTGTGGGACGTCACCGACGGCCAGCTGTACTGGACGGCATGGGACGGCACCCCCGCGCTCATCGGCAACGGCTGGAACATCTACAACCGTCTGCTCTCGGCCGGCAACCTCGGCGGCGCCGCCGCCGACGACCTGCTGGCCCGCGACAGCTCCGGCACGCTGTACCTGTACCTCGGCTACGGCACCGGCAAGCTGGCCTCGCGCTACAAGGTCGGCGGCGGCTGGAACATCTACACCGACATCACCGGCAAGGGCGACCTGACCGGTGACGGCAAGGACGACATCGTCGCCAAGGACAGCTCCGGCGTCCTGTGGCTGTACAAGGGCACCGGCAACTACAAGGCACCCTTCGCTCCGCGCACCAAGATCGGTGGCGGCTGGAACACCTACAACAGCATCGTCTCCGTCGGCGACATCAACCTGGACGGCATCACCGACCTGGTCGCCCGCGACAAGACCGGCGCGCTGTACCTGTACAAGGGCACGGGCAACGCCTCCGCCCCGTACGCCTCCCGGGTGAAGATCGGCACCAGCGGCTGGAACACCTACCGTCTGCTGTTCTGACCGACCCTCCTGCCTTTCGGGCAGGCACGAGGACGGGCCGCTCCCACACCGGGGGCGGCCCGTCCCGTTGCCCCCCACACACCAGGGGGCGGCCCGTTCCCTTCCGCTCCGCGCCGGGGAAGCGGTCCCCTTCCGCCGCGTCCCCGTGGTCACCCGGTGCGCCGGGCGACGCTGATCACCAGCGCCACCGCCGCCGCCGTCACCGGCACCCCGTACCCGGCCGTCGGCGACAGGTGCTCCGCCCCCCAGCCGCCCGTCGCGCTGCCGCAGGCGATGCCGCCGAGCAGGCCCGTCACCGCCAGGGTCATGCCCTCGTTGAGGCGGCCCGCGGGGGTGCGCTGCTGGACCAGGGCCATGTTGGTGACCATGGTCGGCGCCGTCGCCGTACCGGCGACGAGCAGCGCGCCGGACAGCGCGAGCATCGAGCCGGTCAGGGCGGCGGCCAGCAGCGGCAGGGTCATCAGCGCCGTCATCGCGGCCACGCACCACGGCAGCCGCCGCGCGGCCGGACCGCCGGGCCGCAGCGCCCCGTACACCAGCCCGGCCAGGCACGACCCGGCCGCCTGCAGCCCCAGCGCCACGCCCGCCGCCGACCGGTGCCCCCGGTCGTCGGCGAAGGCCACCGTGACGACCTCCATCGCGCCGAACACCGCGCCCAGGGCCAGGCACACGGCGAGCTGGGCCGGCATGCCCGGGGCGCGCAGCGGCGCCCTGCCGGTGCTGCCGCCCCCGGCCGGCGGTTCGGTGGCGCGCTGCGCGGTGAACAGCAGCGTGCCGGTCAACAGCAGCACCGCCCCGGTCAGCGTGCCCGCCTCCGGGAAGAACGTGCCGGTGAGGAAGGCCGCGAGGACCGGGCCCAGCATGAAGCACAGCTCGTCGGCCGCCTGCTCGAAGGAGTTCGCGGTGTGCAGGGCGGCGGGGTCGCCGCGCAGCAGGTGCGCCCAGCGGGCCCGGGACATGCCGCCGGTGTTGGGGGTGGTCGCGGTGGCGGCGTAGGCGGCGAAGAGCGTCCAGTCGGGCGCGCCGCAGCGTACGCACACCAACAGCGCCAGGCTGCCCAGCACCGCGCAGACCGTGGCCGGCACCGCGACGCGGGCCTGGCCGTGGCGGTCCACCAGACGGGCGATCCAGGGCGCGGTCACCGCCGTCGCCGCCAGGCCGGTGGCCGTGACGGCCCCGGCGAGGGCGTACGAGCCGCGTGCCCCCGCGATCATCACCACCGCGCTCACCCCGAACATGCCCGACGGCAGCCGGGCCACCAGGTTCCCGACGGTGAAGGCACGGGCGCCGGGGAGGGCGAAGAGGCGACGGTAGGAGGGGGCGGGCGGGGCGGAGGGGGGTTCGGCCGGCGTACCGGCGGTGGGTTCGATCGAGCCGGTGGGGCCGGTGGGGCCGGTGGGGCCGGTGGGGTCGGGGCTGTCGGTGCGTTCGGGGGCTTCGGGCGTCCTCGGTGGCATGGGCTCACCGTCGCCCGGGGCGGGACGCGGGGTCCAACACCTGTTCGGGGCCGATTGACGCACCCGCGTTGTAAGTTCGCCGCATGTCCGTCCCCCATCTGGACCCGCGGCTGCTGCGGGCCTTCGTCACCGTGGCCGAGGAACTGCACTTCACGCGCGCCGCCGTCCGGCTGTACGTCGCCCAGCAGGCCCTCAGCCGGGACGTACGGCGGCTGGAACGGGAGCTGGGGGCCGAGCTGTTCGTGCGCACCACCCGGCAGGTGACCCTGACCGCCGACGGCGAGCGGCTGCTGCCGTACGCGCGCCGGGTGCTGGCCGCCCAGGACGAGCTGCTGGCCGCCTTCGGACAGGCCCGCCCGCTCTTCCTCGACCTCAACTCGCCGGGCCTGGCCACCGGCCACCGCGTGCTGCGGCGGGCGCGCGAACTCGCCCCCGAGCACGAGATCATGGCCCGCTTCGAGAGCGGTCTCACCGGCGCGGCCACGGAGCTGCTGGCGGGCCGCCTCGACGCGTCCTTCGGCCGGTACGCGGGCCTGGACCCGGCGCTGCGGGCCGGCCTCGCCCACCAGCCCGTCCGCTACGAGCCGATGGCGATCGCGCTGCCCGAGGCCCACCGGCTGGCCGCGCTGCCCGAGGTGCCGCTGGCCGCGCTGGCCGGCGAGACGGTGTACGCGGGCGCCGGCAACCCCCGTACCCCGGAGTGGACCGACCTCGCGCACCGCCTCTTCGCCGGGCGCGGCATCGCGGTGGCGCCGCCCGCGCCGCTGGCCGTCGGGGTGGAGGAGTTCGAACGGCTGATGGCGAAGACCGGCCATCCGGTGCTCGCGGTGGTCGGCTTCCCGCCCCTGCCGCGCACCGTCGTACGGCCCCTCGTCGACCCCGTGCCGCTGTCCCCGGTGTCGCTGGTGTGGCGCAGGGGACTGGCGCATCCGGCGCTGGACGCGGTGCGGCGCGCGGCGGCGGAACTGGCGGCGGAGGAGGGCTGGCTACGGCGACCCGAAAACGGATGGATTCCAGCCATCGACGTATCGGTCAATTCCGTTCAAGATTGATCTTTCCGCTTTTCTCCCCCCTTGCGCACACTACGTTCGTGACCGCCGAGCACGTGGGACAAGGGGGGCGCTCGGGCAGGTGGGGGCCTGTTCCGGCGACGGGAGCTCGGGGTCGTATGCGCACCCGCAACACTCCCGTGGGGGACTTACGTGCGCGTGAAAAAGGGGCTGGAACAAGCCCAACTCGAATGGCCCGTGGCCGCTTCGGCGACCGGAGCCGCACCCGCTCTCGGCACCGGTGACGCCGGCGGCGAGGCCCAGCGGTTCCCGGAGACCGCCGCCGTACCGGCGCTGCGGGTCGAGGACCCGTGGGAGCGGTCCGGACCCGACGCCGCCGACCCGGCCGAACTGACCGTGCGGCTCGACCGCGCGGAGGCCGGAGCGGACGGGGCGGACGCCGCCCGCGGCTCCGACGGCCCGCCCGGCGGCTCCGACGGGCCGGTCTTCGTGGACGAGTCCGGCCGCCGCAGCCGCCGCTTCCGGCGGATCGGCATGGCCGTCGGACTCTCCTGCGGGGCCTACGCCGTCGTCATCGCCGTCACCCTCGTCTCCGGCAACTCCAACGCGCCCTGGCTGCCGGTGCCGGGCCAGGCCGACGACAAACCGGCGAGCAAGGTCGAGACCTCGCCCGAGCCCTCGGAGTCGGCCCTGCCGCCCGGCATGGGCGACGGCGCCGTACCCGGCGCCCCGGTACTGCCCGGGGCGCCCGGGATATCCGCGCCCGGCGCCGGCAAGGGCACCGGCAGCGCCAAGCCCAGCACCGGAGCCGGGACACCGGCGCCCTCCACCTCCGCCGGGCCGCACAAGCCCGGCGCCACACCCGGCGCCAAGCCGACCGCCACGGCGACCGGCAGGACCAAACCGCCGGCCGGCGGCGTGGCCGGTCCGACGACCGCCCCGACGCCCCCTCCGGCCACCACACCGCCCGACCCGACCCCGAGCGGCGGGGGCGGCTCGACCGCGCCCGACCCGACGACGACCCCGGGCGGCGGCAGCGGTGACGGCGGCAGCACCTCGGGCGGGAGCGGCGGCGCCGTGACCAACGCGCCCGGCACGGTCGCGGACGGCCCGAGCAGCCCGGTACCGGTCAGCAGCGAACCGGCGGCCACCGGCGCCCCCGGCCCGACGACGGCCCCCGGCCCGGCCTCCCCGCCCGGCCCCACCGGCTCCCCGGCCGACGGCGCCGGCACCGGGTCCGGCGCCCAGTCCTCCGGTACGGCCTCCCGGACCGTGGCCTGATGGCGGGCCACGTCCGGCGCACCCGGACCGGAAACCCCCAGACCGGAAACACCCGGACGGGAAACCCCCGGACGGGAGACCCCCGGACCGGAAACCCCCGGACGGGAAACCCCCGGACGGGAAACCCCCAGACCGACGGCACACCGGACGCGGCGGGACACGCGTCGGACGCGCGGCCTGCCCCGGACGCGGCCGCCCCGAACACCCGCCGCCACGGCGGCCGTTCACCGCGCCGCACCGGCACCTCCGCCGGCACCGCCCCCGGCCCCCGGGCCGGCGCCCGGGGCAGGGCCGGTGCCCGCACCCGCGCCCGCTCCCGCCGGCGGCTGCGCCCGCCCCTGCGGCTGCTCCTGCCCCTGCTCGTGCTGGCCGTGCTGATGGCGATGCTGATGCTGCGCGGCTATGTGCACAGCGAGATCCTGGCCGACCACCGCATCCGGCCCGAGGCCGCCACCGACAAGGTGCCGCAGAGCATCCTCGACGGCGGCCCGGTCATCGACACCCGGCACGGGCAGACCACCAGCCTGCGCGTGCCCGACCACCGGCTCGTCCTCACCTTCGACGACGGCCCCGACCCGACGTGGACGCCGAGGGTGCTGGACGTGCTCAAGAAGCACCACGCGCACGCCGTCTTCTTCGTCACCGGCACCATGGCCTCCCGCTACCCCGACCTGGTCCGGCGGATGGTCGCCGAGGGCCACGAGGTGGGCGTGCACACCTTCAACCACCCCGACCTCTCCTACCAGTCCAAGAGCCGCATCGACTGGGAGCTGTCCCAGACCCAGCTCGCCATCACCGGCGCCGCCGGCGTGCGCACCTCGCTGTTCCGGCCGCCGTACTCCTCCTTCGCCGACGCCATGGACAACCGTTCCTGGCCGGTGACCCGGTACATCGGCAGCCGCGGCTACATCACCGTCGTCAACACCGCCGACAGCGAGGACTGGCAGAAGCCCGGCATCGCGCGGATCATCCGCAACGCCACCCCGAAGGACGGCGAGGGCGCGGTCGTCCTCATGCACGACTCCGGCGGCGACCGCCACCAGACGGTCCAGGCCCTCGACCGCTACCTGCCCGAACTCCAGGCGAAGGGCTACCGGTTCGACAACCTCACCGAGGCGCTCGGCGCGCCCAGCGCGCTCACCCCGGTCACCGGCGTCGGCCTGTGGAAGGGCAAGGCGTGGATCTTCCTGGTCCAAGCCGCCGACGGCCTCACCGACGGCCTCGGCGTCTGCCTCGCCCTGGTCGGCGGCCTGGTCATCGCCCGGTTCGCGCTGATGCTGCTGCTCTCCGGGGCGCACGCCCGCCGGGTGCGCCGCCGCGGCTTCCGCTGGGGAGCGCCGGTCACCGAACCCGTCTCGGTGCTGGTGCCGGCGTACAACGAGGCCAAGTGCATCGAGAACACGGTCCGTTCCCTGATGGCGAGCGAGCATCCCGTCGAGGTGCTGGTCATCGACGACGGCTCGGCCGACGGCACGGCGGACATCGTCGAGGCCCTGGACCTGCCCGGCGTACGGGTGGTGCGCCAGCGCAACGCGGGCAAGCCGGCCGCCCTCAACCGGGGCATCGCCCACGCCTCGCACGACCTGATCGTGATGATGGACGGCGACACCGTCTTCGAACCCTCCACCGTCCGCGAACTCGTCCAGCCCTTCGGCGACCCGCGGGTCGGCGCGGTCGCCGGCAACGCCAAGGTGGGCAACCGCGATTCGCTCATCGGCGCCTGGCAGCACATCGAGTACGTGATGGGCTTCAACCTCGACCGCCGGATGTACGACGTGCTGCGCTGCATGCCGACGATCCCCGGCGCGGTCGGCGCGTTCCGGCGCTCCGCCCTCCAGGAGGTCGGCGGCATGAGCGAGGACACCCTCGCCGAGGACACCGACATCACCATGGCGATGCACCGCGCCGGCTGGCGCGTCGTCTACGCGGAGAACGCCCGCGCCTGGACCGAGGCCCCCGAATCCGTCCAGCAGCTGTGGTCCCAGCGCTACCGCTGGTCCTACGGCACCATGCAGGCGATCTGGAAGCACCGCGGCGCCCTGCTGGACCGCGGCCCCTCCGGCCGCTTCGGCCGGGTCGGCCTGCCGCTGGTCTCCCTGTTCATGGTGGTGGCCCCGCTGCTCGCCCCGCTGATCGACATCTTCCTGCTCTACGGCGTCGTGTTCGGCCCGACGCAGAAGACGATCGTGGCGTGGCTGGGCGTCCTCGCGATCCAGGCGGTCTGCGCGGCGTACGCCTTCCGGCTGGACCGGGAACGCATGACGCACCTGATCTCACTGCCGTTGCAGCAGATCCTCTACCGCCAGCTCATGTACGTCGTGCTGCTCCAGTCCTGGATCACCGCACTGACCGGCGGCCGGCTGCGCTGGCAGAAGCTGCGCCGCACGGGCGTGGTGGAGGCGCCCGGCGGTCCGGTACCGCGCGAACGCGCGGGCGCGGCGGCGAAGTCGGCCACCGGGACCGACGGTACGGCCATCGGGACCGACGGTACGGCTGCCGGGACCGACGGTACGACCATCGGGATCGACCGTACGGGTGCCGGGACCGACCGTACGGGTGCCGCGGCCGACCGGGCGGCGGACGTCGTGACCGGCCGGGCGGGCGACGGGAGGCCGGTGGCATGACCCAGGCACTGACCCCCGAGACCACCGCCGACCACCCCCGCGAACCGGCCCCCGGCCGCGACCGCTACCTGGACCTGCTGCGCGCCTTGGCCCTGCTCCGCGTGGTGGCCTACCACCTCTTCGGCTGGGGCTGGCTGACGGTGCTGTTCCCGTCCATGGGCGTGATGTTCGCCCTGGCCGGCTCCCTGATGGCCCGCTCCCTGAAACGCCCGGCCGTCGGCGTGATCAAGGGCAGGCTGCGGCGGCTGCTGCCTCCGCTGTGGGCGTTCGCCGCGGTCCTCCTGCCCCTGATGCTGTACGCCGGCTGGAACCCGGCGCGGGACCCGGACCTCGGGGGCGTACGCGGCCTGCCGAAACTCCTGGAGTACGTCGTCCCGGTGGGCGCCCCGCCCTACCCCGCGAGCCTGGGCTCCGACTCGGGGCTGCTGGACGTGACGTGGCCCGACGACGCCGCGGGACCGCTCTGGTACCTGCGCGCCTACCTGTGGTTCGTGCTGGCCTCGCCGCTGCTGCTGCGGGCGTTCCGCCGCGCGCCGTGGCCGACGCTGCTCGCGCCGCTGGCCCTGACGGCGGTGGTCGGCACGGGCTTCGTGACGATCCCCGGCGAGACGGGCGACGCGGTGACGGACTTCGCCGTCTACGGCGGCTGCTGGATCCTCGGCTTCGCCCATCACGAGGGCATGCTGCGCCGCATCCCGCGCTACGCGGCGGTATCGTGCGCGGTGCTGGTGATGGCCTTCGGCCTGTGGTGGGCCTCGGGCCACCTCGGCCCGGAGGGCTGGGACCTCAACGACATCCCGCTCGCGCAGGCCACCTGGTCCTTCGGAGTGGTGGTGATCCTGCTCCAGTACTCCCCGTCCTGGCGCGAACTCCCGCCCCGCCTGCGCCGCTGGGACAAGCCGATCACCCTCGCCAACAACCGCGCGGTCACGATCTACCTCTGGCACAACGCCCTGATCGCGGCCACGGTCCCGCTGCTCGACCTGGCCTACCGCCTGCCCTTCCTCCAGGGCGACGCGGCGACGTCGGTACTGGACTCCACGTACTCGGTGTGGATGTTCCTCCTGGTCTGGCCGCTGATAGCGCTGACGATCCTGGCCTTCGGCTGGATCGAGGACGCGGCAGCGAAACGGAAGCCCCGGCTGTGGCCGAACGGGGGTGGGAAGTGAGGGTGGGGTGAGGGGGCGGGGGAGTGGCCTTTGGGTGGAGTGACCTTTGGGTGGGTTGGTGGGTGGGGGTGGGATGGAGTGGGGTGCGGGTGGGACGCGGGTGCGGGTGGGGGAGTGGCCCTTGGGTGGGGTGTGGGGTGGACCGGGGGTTGGGGATGGGGAGTGGCCCTTGGGTGGGTTGGTGGGTGGGCGTGGGGCCGCCCGCTTCCGGGAGGAGTGTCGTGCTTCCGCGGGCCGCGTCAAGGGCGCTGCGCGTCGGCTGCGCCGATGGCCCTCCGGGCCACCCTTGACCCGGCCCGCTCCAGCACGGGAGGGAAGCGAGCGGGCGGCCGGGGGAGGAGCGGGGGGGCCGAGGTGGGTCGGGCCCTTGGGCGAGTTGCGGGGGTGCCCGGCGGTGGGGGCGCGTTGGCGGGGTGGGGGCACGCCGGGCTGGCTAAGCGGGTGGCGGGTGGGCGGTGGGTGGGCGGTACAGGCCGCACCGGCGTCCCGGCGGCACGCCGGGTCGGCATAGCGGCGCAAGCGGGGTGGGTGGGGGCGCGGGTGCAGGCCGCACCGGCAAGGCGGCGGCACGCCGGGGCGGCTCAGCGACTGGCGGCCGGTGGGGGCGCGGGCACAGACCGCACCGGCAAGGCGGCGGCACGCCGGGTCGGTTCGGCGACAGCCGGCCCATGCGGTGCGGGCGCAGGCCGCATCAGCAGAGGCAGCAGGGCACGGCGGTCGGTTCGGCGGCATCCGGCCGATGGCGATGGGCGAAGGAGCACAGGCCGCGGGGCACAAGCCCCGTTGGCGGCCCGGCGGCAGGCCGTCTCGGCTTGGCGCTACCGGCTGGCGGCTCGGTGCCGCCTGACTTGTGGCTTGATGGCACCTGGCCGGAGGAGGCTTTCTCCGATCCGGGAATTGTGGGCGTGCTCTAATCGCCGGATGACGAAGATCGAGGCAGGGCTGATAGGACGTTGGCTGGACGGCTGGACCGTCGCGCGCTCGCTGCCCGAGGCCGAGCCCGTCGAGCCCGCCGGGGACGGCCTGCGGTCCAAGTGCGACCAACCCGGCCGCGAGGTCGAGGTGTTCGCGCTGCGTGCGGACGAGGAGCCCGAGTCCGTGGCGCGGCTGGCGGCAGCCGTGGCCACCGCGCGTCAGGTCACTTGGCTGACGGTACCGACGCTGCGCCCGGACACCGTCGAAGCCGTTGTCGGCGCCGCCGGACTGGAGTTGGTCCAGCGGTCCGAGTGGTTGATGACGACCGATCTGACCGAGCACCCGCAACACGAGCCTGCCGCGCCGTACGAGCGAGAGGTGCGCACGGAGGGGCCGGTCACGGTTGTCTCCCTCCACGCCCCCTCCGGAGAGATGGCGGCGCGCGGCACCATTGCCGTGGTCGGCGGCGACGCGATCGCCGATCGCATCGAGACGGACGCGGCGCACCGCCGACGCGGCCTGGGCCGCGCGGTGATGAGCGCTCTGGCGGAGGCCGCAGTGTCCCAGGGCGCCCGCACCGGTCTCCTGATCGCCAGCCAGGAAGGCCAGCGCCTCTACTCCACCCTCGGCTGGCGCCACGAGGCCGACGTCCTGATCGCCCGGGGCCCCGTCGAGTAATCACTGACTGCAGGCTGAGCCATGAATGGTGGATTCGGGCCACGGCGAGGACCCAGTTCGCACCGCCCCCTCAGCTGTGGCCCACATCCACCATTCGTCTCCTCAACACGCCCCCACCCCCCGCGAAAGCGGCCTGCGCCCGCACCTCATCGGCTGGCTGCCGCCGAACCGGCCAGGCGTGCCACCGCTCTGCCGGTGCGGCCTGTGCCCGCGCCCCGTCGGCCGGCTGTCGCCGAACCGACCGGCGTGCCGCCGCTCTGCGGGTGCGGTCTGCGCCCCGCACCGCATGGGCCGGCTGTCGCCGAACCGGCCCGGCGTGCCGCCGCTCTGCGGGTGCGGTCTGCGCCCCGTACCCCATCGGCCGGCTGCTGCCGAACCGACCCGGCGTGCCGCCGCTCTGCGGGTGCGGTCTGTGCCCGCGCCCCGGCCCACCCCGCCTGCCGCTATGCCGACCCGGCGTGCCGCCGGGACGCCGGTGCGGCCTGCACCGCCCACCCGTCACCCGCTTAGCCAGCCCGGCGTGCCGCCACCCCCGCCGATGCGGCCTGAACCCGCACCCCATCCATCCGTCAGACGCTTAGCCAGCCCGGCGTGCCCCCACCCCGCGAGCGCGCCCCCTTCTCCGGGCGCCCCCGCAACTCACGCGAGGGCCCGACCCACCTGGGCACCCCGCTCCTCCCCCGGCCGCCCGCTCGCTTCCCTCCCGTGCTGGAGCGGGCCGGGTCAAGGGTGGCCCGGAGGGCCATCGGCGCAGCCGACGCGCAGCGCAGCGGAGCGCCCTTGACGCGGCCCGCGGAAGCACGACACTCGTCCGGAAGCGGGCGGCCCCACGCCCACCCACCAACCCACCCAAGGG
>NZ_JAIOAB010000061.1 GCF_019890635.1 Streptomyces sennicomposti | reverse complement strand
CGTCGCCCGTCGCCCGTCGCCCGTCGCCCGTCGCCCGTCGCCCGTCGCCCGTCGCCCGCAATTCTCCCATCCTAGCGGGAGTTGGGCGGTGGGGAGAAGGGTTTCCGCAGGTCGGAGCGGGTTTCTCGGCGTCGTCCGGCGACATGGGCCGATCGTACCGCCCGCGTCGCGCGGACCCGCGAGTGATCCTTGCCGCACCTGCGCGAGACCCGTACGCCACGGAGCCGCGACCGGGAGGATGGGGGCATGAGCGAGTGGGGTATCGCGCTGATCGCCGCCGGGGCGGCGATCGCGGGCAGCGTCGTCACGGGGTGGTACAGCAGGTCCGCCGGCATCAGGCAGGCCGACGCCGCGCGGCACGCGGGCGACCGGCAGGCCGAGGCACTGCTGGAGTCGGTCCGGATGACCGTGCGCGGTGAGGCGGAGCAGCGCGCCCTGGCCGTGCGGCGCCAGGTCTACGCGGGGTTCCTCGGCGTCGCGGAGGCAAGGGTCCTCGCCGAGCGGACGGGCCGGGGCGGAGACCAGGGCGACGCCGTCCTGCTCCAGCGCGCCCTCGGCGAAGTCGTGCTGGAGGGGCCGTCCGACGTCGCGGCCGCGGCGGCCCGCCTCGTCGACGCCCTGCGGCGCCACGAGCCGCCGGACGACCTGAACCGGGCGAAGCTGGCCTTCGTGACGGAGGCCCGGCGGGCGCTGGACACCGCCCCGCCCGCACCCAGGAGCTGACGGCGCCCCCCGCGAGGAGGCGGGACGGGCGGAAGACCGACGGCGGGGGGAGGAGGGATACCCGGGTGACTCCTGTCGGAGGCCGTTGATACCCTCCAGCGATCATGGTGTGGGTTGGCACGTCTGTCGTGCGGGACGGCGGGGACCCGTCCGTCCGACCGCGCGCGGCCGCCCGCGCGGGCCCGTCGCACGATCACCGCCCGCTCCCCGCACCAGCCCCTCAGCCCCCCACGCCTGTCCGAGTCACCTGAGTCGAAGGAACACTGCGTTGCTTCCTGCCAGAACCACCGGGCGGCGCCTCGGCGCGGCCCTCGCCACCGTTCTCGCCCTCACGGCCGGCGGCGCCGGACTGACCGTCCCGGCGGTGGCCGCGCCCGCCACCGGCGCCGTGCCCGCCGTGCCCGGGGACCGGACGGCGCCCGCCTTCCCGAAGGGCGAGGACATCGCCGGCGCCACCGCATCGGGCTATCTGACCTGGGAGAAGAACGGCGCCACCAAGAGCTGGCTGCCCGCCGGGGGCGGCGCCGCGACGCAGTGGCCGTGGAGCGCCGCGGTCCAGGCCACCGGGGTCGGCGATCTCGTCGCCACGTGCCTCGGTTCCACGGCCCGGATCACGGACATGGCGAGCGGCTCGACCGTCTACGCCTACGACCTCGGCCCGTCCGTCAACGGCGTGCGGTACGCGGGCGCCGCCGGGACCTCGCTGTTCACCACGGCGACCGGCGACGCGGGCGGCACGACGCTGCGGATCCACACCAAGGGCCAGTCGCCGCGCACGGTGACCGGTCTCTTCCCGCAGGACGCCGCCGGGGTGAAGGTCACGCCCGGCACCGCCACCGAGGCCCTGGTCGGCTACACGACCGGCACGGACGCGGACACCCGGTACTTCTTCGGTCTCGTCGACCTCGCCACCGGCGTCATGGAGGAGACCTACGAGGTCTCGAAGGCCGCCGCGACGAAGAGCAACGTCGCCGTCTCCGCCACGCACGTGGCCTGGACCCAGTACAACGGTACGGACGACGCCACGGTGACGGTCGTCGAACGGGCCACGGGCAAGGCCCAGAACATCCACGTGGGCAAGGTCTGGCCCCCCGCCGTGGAACTCGCCTTCCAGGGCGACTGGCTGACGTACGGCAACCGCGGCGGCCTGACCTCGATCTTCGCGTACTCCTCGAACGCGCTGACCGCGTACAACCTGAAGACCGGCGCCACCCGCAAACTGCTCGACCACCTCACCTCCGCGGCCACGGCCCCCGACGGCACGCTGTTCGTGCGCGGTGGCACGGTCGCCGAGGGCGAGGGCCTCTACCGGATCGTCTCGGGCCAGGACGGCGCCCCGGCCGTCGCCCTCGTCGCGAGCACCGGCGAGCCCACCCGCATCACCCTGACCGGGCACGGCGTGCCCGCCACCGTCGACCTCGACCGGAACGGCGGCAAGGCGTCGCTCCAGTGGCAGTTGTCCCGGGGCAACGCCGAGGTGACGGTCACCCTGCGGCACACCCGCACCGGCCAGACCCGGACCGCGACCTTCACGGACCCGGGCGCCACCGTCCGCTTCGACTGGGAGGGCGGCCTCGGCTCGATGCCGCAGGGCGCCGCGTACAACGGCGACTACACGTGGACGCTGGTCGCCAAGCCGCTCAACGGCATCGGCCCGGACCTCACCTCCACCGGCTCGTTCACGGTCGTGCGCACGGTCAAGCCGCACGACTTCGACGACAACGGCGCGCCGAACGTGCTCGCCCGGGACACCGCCGGACGCCTGTGGAGCAGCGACACGTACCACGACCCGTACAACCCGGGCCAGTTGTCGGGACACGGGACGAAGCTCATCGGCTCGGGCTGGGGGATCTACAACCAGCTCGAGACCGTCGGCGATGTCGGGGGCGCGGCCCACGCCGACCTCGTGGCCCGCGACGGCAGCGGTGTGCTGTGGCTCTACCTCGGCCGCGGCGACGGAACCTTCGCTTCCCGGGTGAAGATCGGCGGCGGCTGGCAGACGTACAACAAGATCACCGGCGGCGCCGACTACACCGGCGACGGCAAGGCCGACCTCCTGGCCACCGACACCTCCGGGGTGCTGTGGCTCTACAAGGGCACCGGCCAGTACAAGGCGCCGTTCGCCCGCCGGGTGAAGATCGGCGGCGGCTGGAACACCTATGCCGAGATCACCGCGGTGGGGGACGTGGGCGGTGCCGCCTCCGGTGACCTGGTCGCCCGGGACCGCGACGGCGTGCTGTGGCTCTACCTCGGCCGTGGCGACGGCACCTTCGCCGCCCGCACCCGGATCGGCGGCGGCTGGAACGCCTACAGCCACCTCGTCGGCATCGGCGACGCGAACCGGGACGGCCGTGCGGACCTGCTCGCCTACGACGTGACCCACAACAGGGCGTACTTCTACTCCGGTACGGGCGACTGGCGGGCGCCCTTCGCGTCCCGGCTGCCGTCCGTCTCCCCCGACCGGGTCGGACCCGGCGACTCCTACGCGCTCAACCACATCGCCTGAGCGCGCCCCCACCGGGTGACTCCCCCCCCGTGCCCCCGCGCCGCGGCCGCCGGCGCGGGGGCACGGGTCCGTCACGGCCCCGCCGGCCCGGCTGCCGGAGGTACGGCTCGCCGACCTCGCCGGCCACGACCTGGTGCTCTTCCCGAGGGCGCAGGCGCCGGGCTGGTACGACCGGCTCCTCGACGTGTGCCGCACGGAGGGCTTCGTCCCGGGCCGCCTGCGGCACGCGTCCCACCCCGAGTTCCTGCTGGCCCTGGTGACGGCGGGCCACGGCGTCGCCTTCGACCGGGGACCGGCGGCGCGCAAGGAGCCGCGGGTCGCCTGGCGTCCTTTGGCCGGCCGCCCCCTCGCCCAGCGGATCAGCGGCGCCTGGCCGGCCGGCCGGGGAGCCCACCCGGCCGCGCGCCACTTCGCGGCCTGCGCGGCGGAGGTCCTGTCCCGCGACCACACGGCGGGCCCGCACCGCCCCTTCCCGCCGGCCGCCCCCCGCCCCTGGACGGTGGTCTACGACGGCCCGGAGAAAAAGTCGGACGACGACCGATGACGCGCCGATGACTTTTCGACGGCGCCGCGGTCCTACCCACGACCGACACGCACCGCCCGCGACAGCACCGGCGGCGCACACCCACCGCCCCACCGGCCGACCCGCCCGGTGAGCGACCACGGAAATGCCGAGGAACCCCGGATGCGCACCCTGATCAGCACCGCCTTCGTCTCGCTCGACGGCGTGGTGGAGGCCCCGGGCGGCGAGCCCGGCTACCGGAACGCGGGCTGGACGTTCAAGGAGGTCGACTTCCAGCCCGAGGCGTACGAGATCAAGGGCCGGGAGCAGCGGGAGGCCACGGCGATGCTGCTCGGCAGAGTCAGCTACGAGGCCTTCAGCGCCGTATGGCCGGACATGGAGGAGTTCGCGGACTACAAGGCGATGCCCAAGTACGTGGTCTCCACCACCCTCACCGAGGACGACCTGGCGCCGGACTGGGGCGAGACCACGATCCTGCGCTCGCTGGAGGACGTGGCCGCGCTGAAGGAGACGGACGGCGGCCCGATCATCGTCCACGGCAGCGCCGCCCTGACCCGTTCCCTCGCGGACGCCGGCCTGATCGACCGCTACCACCTGCTCGTCTTCCCCCTTCTCCTCGGCGCCGGCAAGCGCCTGTTCAGCACCACGGACAAGCCCGCCCAGAAGCTGAAGCTGACGGAACACGAGACGTACGCGAACGGCATCCAGAAGATGGTCTTCGACAGGACCCACTGAACCGGCTCCGAGCCCGCTGAACCCCTCCGAACCCCTCCGAATCCCTATGAACCCTCCGAACCCCTCCGAACTTCGTACCGGAAAGGCCACCCCCATGCCCACCACCCCCGCCCCCAAGGGCCCGGCCAGCTACTTCCCCTCCATCGAGAAGAAGTACGGCCGCTCGATAGAGGAGTGGAAGACCCTGATCCGCACCTCCCCGCTGACCAAGCACATGGAACTGGTCACCTGGCTCAAGACGGACCACGCGATGGGCCACGGCCACGCCAACGCCCTGGTCGCCCACACGCTGGCGGAGACGAAGGGGGAGTGATTCCGCGCGATGCGTGGGCGGCGCCGGCGGGCGCTCACCCGTACAGCGAACGGGCTCCCGGGCTGTCGCCCGGGAAGCGCTGGCCCATGGCGATCTCATCGGCCACCACCGACCAGACGGTCTCCTCGTCCCGGAAGGGGAGCGGATCGACACGGCCGATCTCCTCACGGACCCGCTCGACCTCGCCCTCCAGCCGCTCGAAGCCGGCGTCCTCGCCGCCGCCGTCGATGTGATCGCCGCCGAAGGCGAACTCCTCCAGCAGGCGCTGGAACCGGAAGGCGACCTCGACGAGAGAGGAGACGTCCGTGTGGAGTCCCCGCACGATCTCCTCGTCGGGGTCGAGGGCGTACACCGTGCCGGACGCGGGGTCGAGGACGAGATGCGCGTGGAGCAGCCACCCGATGACGGGCCATCCGCCGACGCCTCCTGCGGCATCCTCCAAGCCCTCCAAGCCCTCCAAGTCCTCCAAGCCCTCGGAGTCCTCCAAGTCGCCGACGGAGACGACGTCTTGGACGAGAGGCAGCAGACCCTCGTCCTCGCCCGGCTGACGCAGCAGGACGGTCCCGTCGGGAACGCCGACGGTCCGCAGCAGCCGTGCGCCCTCGGTGTCCGCGGCGGCGGGCGGGAAGGCGGCGGCGGGCACGGTCGGAACCCGTCCCTCACCGAAGACACGGACGAGCCGACCACGACGGACATCGAAAAGCACTGCCGGGACTCCGAACTCCGCGACACCGTAGGCGCCGTGGGACTCTCAGTGGGTGGAACGCTCGCCCCTACAGCGTCGCGGATCGAGCCGCTCCCGGCGACCTCCGGCCTGAAGTCGGCGCCCCGCCGGGACCCTGGTCACCGAGGCCCGCCGCCCCGACCGGCAGCGGAGTCACGGAGCGCCGACCGGGCCGCCGTCGGCACCGCCCGCCCCGAGGTGCCGTCGCCCACCGTGGGCGTGGGAGCGGACGGGGTGGCCTGCGGGGACGGTACGGCGGGGGCCTGGGAGGGCGAGGACGAGGGCGTGGGTGCGGGGGTCGGCGCGGCGGCGGTCGTCGGCGGGGCCAGCGGGGGCAGGGGCGTCGGGCGGGACGTGGCCGTGGTGGGCCACAGCAGGGCCGCGGCGGCGATCACGACGGTGGTCGCGCCGCCCGCGGCCGCCGCGCGCAGCCCGCGCCGCCGGGCCGCGCGGCGGCGGATCCCCTCGAAGGTGCCGGGCGGCGGCGCCAGCATCGCCGGCTCCTGGCGCAGCAGCGCGGCCAGTTCCCCGTCGCCGTCCTCGTCCCAGGGCTCAACGGATGTGATCAAGTCGTCCTCCCAGGCGGGCGCGCAGATACTCGCGGGCGGCGTGCAGATCGGCCTTGACGGTGCCCTCTCGCCGCTCCGTCAGCTGGGCGATCCTCCGGATCGGCAGGTCGGCGTAGTAGTACAGCAGGACGACGGTACGCAGCCGTTCGGGCAGCGACTGCACCAGCAGCCGTACCGGGACCGATGTCTCGGCGCCCTCCTGCGGGCGGGCGAGGGCGGCCTCGGTGCGGACGCGCCGCACCGCCCGGCGTTCGCGCTCCAGCTTGCGCCAGTGGTCGCGCACCAGGTTGGCCGCGGTGACGTAGAGGAAGCCGCGGGGTTCCTCGACGGCGGTCCAGCGCGTCCACAGGCGGGTGAACGCCTCGGACGCGATCTCGTGGGCGGTGCCGTCGTCGTCCACCAGGCGACGGCACCAGCCGGCGAGACGGGGGTACAGATCGGCGAACAGTTCGGCGGCTGCCCTGTCCTTGGACCGGCTCAACTCTCTCCAAGCGGCGGAATGACGGCGGGGGTGGGGCGCGGGGGCGAAGATGCGGGCGGGATGGTGCGGGGCGGGTGTCCGGGACCCGTTCGGGTCGGGGTCCCGTTCGGGTCCGGGGCACGGTTCGGGTCCGCTCCGGGCCCGGGATCACGCCGTACGCGGTGCGGCGGTGGTCAGGCTCGCGAACACGATGACGTTGTCGCGGTAGCCGTCGCCGCTGCGCGGGCCGCCGCAGGTGATGAGGCGCAACTCCGGGCGGTCGGTGTCGCCGTAGACGTCACGGGTGGGGAAACGGTCCTTGGCGACGGTACGCACCGCGTCCACCGTGAAGGCCGCCGAGGTCCCGTCCTGGAGCCGGACGACGACGCGCGCCCCCGGCCGCAGCCGCGACAGCCGCAGGAAGACGCCGTCCCCGTACCGGCCGACGGTCACATGGCCGAGGATCACCGCCGGTCCGGGCTGCCCCGGTGCGGGCGAGCCGCGGTACCAGCCGGCCGGGGAGTGCGCCCGCACCGGCGGGACCTCGACCGACCGGTCGGGAGCCAGGCCGAGCTGCATGAGCGGGGTGTCGACCCCGATGTCCGGGATGCGCAGGCGTACCGGTGCCGACCGGGCGAGCGGGGTGGGCACGGCCTCGGGGGAGGCACCCGGCGGTGCGGCGGCCGTCGTGCTCGCCGCCGGGGGCGCGGCCACGGAGGGAGCCTCGGCCCGGCAGCCGGTGACCGCACCGGCCGTCAGGCAGACGGTGGCGATGACCGCGGGCAGCGCGGTCGTCCGGTACGCCCGCACGGGTCAGCCCTGGGCCTTGTTCCTGCGGCGCAGCACGAGCGTGCCCGCGCCGAGGGCCAGCACCACGGCACCGGCCGCCGCGGTCGCCTCCACCGTCCCGGAGGTCTCGGCCGCCCCGGTCGGCACGCCGGTGTCCGGGGCGCCCGAGGGCACCACACTGACCTGGCCCCTGCTCCCGCCGCCCACCGCGGTCTGGGCCGGTACGGGCCTGGGGGTGGCGGAGCCGTCGCCGGCTCCCGCCTGGGCGCCGGTCGCTTCGGTGGGGCTCGCCGTGCCGGCCGACGGCACCGGGGTGGGGGTGGACGCGCCGCTGTCGGCGAGAGCCGTCCCGGCTCCGGCCGTGGCCAGCGCCACAGCGCAGCCGAGGGCGGCGAAGAAGGACCGTGCACGCATGAGGAGTCTCCCTCGATCGGCCCGGCCGCCCCGTCATGGGGTGCCGGGCGGCTTTCCGGTGCGGAATCGGGGGGAGAGACGACGCGGCCGGGACCGGGGTTGTAAAGAGATGGCAAAGGGACGGGCAGTGGCGCTCACTGAGCCGGCGACACGGAGCCCGTCCGGGCTGGGGCTGGGGCTGGCGCCGGGGGCGCGGTGGGCCCGCCGGGAGCCCCGTCCCAGATGAACCCGTACCGGTTCCGCTCCCGGTCGAACGAGAGGCCGATGTCGACGCCGCGGATGCCAAACCCCTGTTGCAGGCACTCGATGACGGCCGCGGCGGCGACCTCCTCCTGGTAGTCGGTCGGCACGGGCACGTCCCAGCCGTCCACCCGCACGAGCACGGCATGCTCCCCGCCACCGACCGCACCGAGCTGCCCGGCCACCAGCCCGAACCCGAAGGCCATCCACCGCGCGCCGGCGGGGGCGAGCCCGCGCGGAGGCACCCACCGGACGAGCGCCCCTTCGACGCCACACGCCTCACACGGCGACTCGTCCACGGCCCGCACGTCCACAGTGACGCGCGCGCCGAGCCCCCACGGTCCGATGCGCCGCTTGTAGAGATGTGTGGACGCCATGAGCGGTCTCTCCTGACGAAGGCCGCTCACCAGTCCCGCCACCGGTCCGTGAGTTCGTGCCGATCGAGCCCGCTCCTGGCGGTGAGGGCCGCGACGTCGATCCCCTGCTCGGTGAGCGCCTCATCGATGTAGGCGCACAACTGCTCGCGTTCCTCGGTTTCGAAGGCGCACTCGTCGTGGGCCTCGTTCACGGCGTTCAGGGCGAGGACGACGCGCTCCACCGCGGCGAAGACGCGCGCGTCGTCCCCGTCGGCGAGTGTGGGCAACTCGGCCTCGAACGCGCCGAGGACGGCATCGGTCTCCAGCAAGAGCTCTGCGGGGAACAGCTCGCCCCTGCACGCGCAGTCGGGATCCAGGGCGCCGACGGCAACCTTCGAGGCCTCCTCGGCCACGCCCTTGCGCCAGTTCGTCGTCGGTCTCTCGGCCATGGAGCGGACCGTACAGCGCGGGTCCGACAGCGGGGCCCGCCGCGTTCCTGGCCCGGAAAGCGGCTTCTCCGACTTCGGCTCGCCCGACGTGTCGGAACAGGGCATCGTCGGCCAGGCGGCGGGCGGCGGTGCCGGACGCCGCCGCGGCCGACTCCGGTAGAAGCGTCCCGCGGCGCCACTATCCGATGTGTTCGCGCAGGAACTCGAGAGCGGGCGCGGCGACCTCGAGCCTGCTGCCGTCACGACGAAAACTGTCCACAGCACTCGTCACCTCGGCAGCGGCCAGTCCGTCGCAC
Source organism: Streptomyces sennicomposti (assembly GCF_019890635.1). GTDB lineage: Bacteria > Actinomycetota > Actinomycetes > Streptomycetales > Streptomycetaceae > Streptomyces > Streptomyces sennicomposti. The sequence continues at coordinate 36,271 of NZ_JAIOAB010000061.1, read as the reverse complement.
CGGCGCCCTGCGTACCAACCGGCGCGCGACAACCAGGCATCCACCACCGCGGGCGACTTCAGCACCGTCACGGTCCTCACCCGCTCCCGGCCAAGGGTCCCGGTCCCCGGCGCCTATCGCTTCTGCGCCCTGTAGCGCTTCATCAGAGCAGTGATCCGTGCCTGATCCGCCTGGCCGTTCAACTCCGTCACGAGATCGTCAGGACACAACTCGTACAGGTGGCCCCACCATCGACGCCCCCGGTTGTCCCAGATCCGGTAACCACCCGGCACACCCCTGGCAACGTAGCGCCTCCTGCTCACGGCCCCCCGCTCCCCGTTCCTGACCCGGCCCGTGCCGCCCCTCGGCGAGTCGTCCCCGCCGCGCGACCATACGCGGGCCGCGGCCAACCGGCGAGGCGCGCCGAGCGGGACCGTTGACGGACTCCGGTCAGTAGGAGTGGCGGATCAGTAGGAGTGGCGGACCGCCATCACGGTGCGGATGCGCTCCGCGTCGAACTCGCCGCCGAGCCAGCGGTGCATCGGGCGCAGGGCCTCGGGGTCCGCGCAGTAGTCGTCGTAGTGCACCCGTACGGCGGCGTCCCCCAGACCGTCGACGACCTCGCTCATCCGCTTCTCGGTCCGTGCCAGCCGCTCCGCGGCGTCCGGCATGGTCGCCCACCACTTGCTGCGCGCCACATCGGCGAGGTCGCGGGTGTTGAACACGAACCGCGCGCCGGGAAAGAGCCGCCGCAGGAACGCCACGTACTCGGCGAGGTCCTCGTCGGGCCAGGTGATCTCCTTGAAACCCACGATCCGTGAATCGGGCCGGGGGCGGATCAGGGTGTCCAGCACGAGTCGGCGCATCGCCGCCAGCGCCTCCTCCTCCGGATAGCCGTCGATCCCCCACCAGGGATGGAAGGGCGGCAGCGGCTGCGGCCTGGCGAGGCGGTCGCGGTGGTGCAGGACCTTGTGGTGGAACCGGTACAGCTCGTACAGCACGCCGTGGTTCTCTCCCCGGACCAGCACTCCGGGGATCGAGTTGAGCAGGTTCTGCAGCAGGGTGGAGCCGGAACGGCCGTATGTCAGCACGAACAGGTACTCCAGGGCGGGCTCCTCCTCCGCGGCGCTCCCGTCGCCCGGCGACCGCTCCTCCCGGCCCGGCCCCGCGACCGACAGCACCAGCGCGTCGCGCTCGGCCCGGAGGGTGTCCCGCTCCCGGCAGGCCCGGTCCCGTTCCTCCCGGAGCCGGTGGCAGGTCGTCCGCAGGCGGTCGCGCTGCTCGACGAGATGCCCTATCGGGGGTACCAGCAGCGCCGCGCGCCTGGCCAGCCGGGATGTCACTCGGGTCGGGGGCCGGTTCCCCGGGGACCCTTCGTTCTCCGTCATACGCGCCCTTCTCGTGCCGCCCCGCACCACGGCGGCTCCCGCGAATGTGCCTCCCGCGTAACGTAGGGCCCAAGAATGAGCAAAACCTTAGAGGTCGCTGTCTCTTCATGGTCTGTGGATGAATCCGCCGCTCAGGCGGGCGGCGACCGCTGCGGGATCCCCGGCTCATGAGAACCCGGGCCGATACCGGCCCGGCGGGAACCTTCGGCCGGGTGCCGGACACGTACAGGGCATGGAACTGAACGACGCCGCCCCCGCCGCACCGGACGGAGGGACATCGGACCGAGCGCTGTGGGCGAGAGCCGTCGACGGTGACCGCGAGGCGTTCGGTCAGCTTTTCGACCGTCACGGGAAGGCCGTCTACAACTACGCGTTCCGGCGGACGGCCGACTGGTCCGAGGCCGAAGACCTCACGTCGACCGTGTTCCTGCACGCCTGGCGCCGGCGATCGGAGACGGTGCTGGACCGTGACTCGGCCCTGCCGTGGCTCCTCGGCATCGCCGACGGTCTGCTGTCCAACACCAGGCGGCGGCTGCGGCGCGCCGAGGCGTTGCTGCGCCGGCTCGTCTCCCACGACGAGCCGGTGGGCGACCACGCGGACCGGGTCGCCGGCCTGGTGGACGACGAGCGGCGCATGTCGGAGATCCACCGGGCGCTCGCCCGGCTGCCCCGCCACGAACGCGAGGTCATCGAGCTGTGCGTGTGGTCGGGCCTGGACCAGCAGGCGGCCGCGGCAGTGCTGAAGGTGGCGGTCGGAACCGTGAAGTCCCGGCTGTACCGGGCGCGCCGGAGACTGGGGGCCGACCTCGTCGAGGGAGCCGCGGTTCCAGCGCCGTTCAGTTCCGGTCAACCCGTCAACGCGAAGGAAGTCGCACGATGAATGACAAGCAGGGCGTTCCTGCGGCTCCTTCTGATCGTGATCTGCCGGACCACCGGCGGATGCGAGAGGAACTGCTGATGAAGATCGGTCCGCAGGACAACGGTGCCGACGACGGTGTCTCGGTGCGACGCGGGTGGGGGGTGCCGCTGAGCGTCGCCGTCGGAGTGACGGCGGTGAGCGTCGCGGTCGTGACGGCCCTCGGCGGGACGGGGGACGCCGGGCCGGGCGTCACCGACCAGGCGCTTCCCGGCGGGAACCCGTCGAGGACCGCGACACCGACCCCGAGCACACCCCGCGCCTCCACGGCGGGCGGAGCCGGCCCGGCGCCGTCCGCGGCTCGTGCGACACCCACCTCGGTCGCGTTCACCATCACCGACGCGAGGACGACCCCGGTCGAAGCGGGGACCGCCGCCAAGATCCTCTCCTCCTGCCTGGGCGCGGACGCGTCGCGGTACGACGCCGTGCTCGCGGTCCGCACTCCGGTCGCCGCCCCGGACTGGGACGGCGTGGTCGTCGCCGTGAACTCGGCCGGCCAGTACGTCCAGTGCCAGTCGAAGGGCGACAAGGGGAGCAGCCAGGACTCCCCGCCCACCTTCATCAACGACCGCCTGTGGGGCACCGGCCGCGTGATCGAGTACTTCGACTCCTTCATGACGACCGCCGGCAAGGGGAAGTACCTCATGCTGGGCGCCGGACACTACGCACCCGGCGTCGCGAAGATCACCATCAGCTACGGCGACGACCCGAAGCAGTACCCGGCGGCCATGTCGGACGGCGCGTTCGCCTACGGAGCGGCCCTCTCCCCCGACACGCCCCCCGGCCCCCACTACGACGGCCCGAGCCCGTACGTCCACGCCTTCGACGCCTCGGGCAAGGAGATCTACGACCAGTCGAAGGACCCGCAGTTCAGCAGTGAACGGTGACGGACGGAGGCGGAGGCGGAGGCGGAGCGGGGGCGGGGACCGGGATTACGGACACGCGGAGTTCGCCACGCGCCGGCGTGCGCACAGGGACCTGACAGCGCGGAGGCCGGGCAGGATGGAGGCCGGGCAGGACGGAGGCCGGACAGCGCAGAGGCCGGACAGGACGGAGGCCGGACAACCGACTGGCGGCGACCCGGCCGGGCACGGCCCCGCCCCCGCCCTCGCCCGGGAGTCGTCGGCGCACTGGGCAACGGCGAGTTGCCCGACGGGTGATGCGACGCGCTGACTGCGGTTGCGGCGGGACGTGCGGGACGGTCAGGGCAGTCCGAGCAGGCCGGGCGGTCCGCGTGGTCCGCGTGGTCCGGCTCACGGCGCGCGGGTCGGGGGTCGCGGGTCGGGGCCCTGCGAGCCGCACGGCAGGGTGGTCCTGGGTCCACCCCTGCCGGGGTGCTGGACCGCTGGTGGGCCGAACGGGCCGTTCCTAGCGTGGTGTTCATGATGGATGACACGAACGGAGAACGAGAAGGCGCCACCCGCCGGACGGCGCTGCGCGGGCTGGGACTCGCGGTGGGAGGCATGGCGCTGGCCACCGGGCTCGGCACCTCGCCGGCCGCGGCGGCCCCGCGTCGCGGGCCCGGAACTCACGTGACTTACGTGCTGGTGCACGGTACCCACAGCGCCGGCGCGTTCTGGATGCCGATCGCGCGGGAACTGGTGCTGCGCGGCCACCGCGTCGTCATGGTGGACCAGCCGCGGCACGGCGCGGAGGCCTTCGTGGCGGAGTCGTACCAGCGGCAGGACCTCACAGCGATGGCGGTCGAGCCCTCCCCGCTGAAGGGCCTGGGACTGGACGACTACGAGGCGCGCGTCACGGGCATCGTGCGGCAGGCCGCACGGAACGGCCCGGTGGTCCTGGTCGGGCATAGCCTGGGGGGCGTGTCGGTGAGCCGTGTCGGCGACGCGGTCCCGCACCTGCTTCACCACATCTGCTACATGGCGGCCTTCTGCCCCAGCCGCGTCCTGCCCACGGCGGACGCCTGCACGGCGGCGCCCGAGAACGCGAACGCCGTCAGCCCGGTGGAGCTGACGGTGGGTGACCCGGACCGGCTCGGGGTGTTGCGGCTGAACTTCCGTACGGGGGTCAGCGGTGAGCTGGCCCTCCTGAAGGAGATGATCTGCGCGGACTACCCCGACGCCGACTTCCGCCGGATACTGGCCGGCATGCAGTCCGACGAGCCCGTCGCCGCCTATGCGGGCCGAGCGGTCGGCCGGGCCGGCGACTGGGGACGCATTCCCCGCACGTACCTGCGTTTCGGCAGGGACCGTACGATCGCCACCGCGCTCCAGGACAGAATGATCGCGGAAGCCGATGCGTCCACACCCGGCAACAGCTTCCGCGTGCACGATTTCCCCGGGGCGTCACACGTCGGCCCTCTGGACCCCACCCCGGTCGCGGACGTCCTGGACACGCTCGCGGGGCGGCGGGCTAGCTGACCCGATCCGCCGGGGAGACCCGTTCCGTCACGATGGGTGCGGCGGAGTCCAGCTCGATCGTGTCCCCCTCGTCTTCGCCGCCCACTGCGCTACCGGGGCGATCGACGGGAAGCACGATCAGCAAGGTGTGCGGCCGAGGCAGCCGGCCGGTGTCCATGGGCGGGTCGTAGCGCCCGACGTCGACGACGTGCACCAGCGTCTCGGGGATGCCGACGAGGCATGTGTCGTCCGGCTTCAGACCCCGTGGATCCTGTTCCGTCCGGAAGAGTGACCACTCCCGGCCGTCGGGTTCGACAGGAAGAGCGAATCGGCCGTCCCAGCCGTACCGCGAGTCGGGATCGACGTCTCCCCACGGCCACTCGATGGACACGTGGGACCTTGGCACCTCGGTGACCCGGGCCGGGGCGGGCGCGCACGACACCCGGAGCATGTCACCCACCTCATAGTCCGGTTCACCGTCCCGCATCGGTTGTCGCCCTCCACCTGCGCGTGCCCGGCCCCGAAGGCCATCGGCGGACCCGGGCTCCTTCTCGCCCTGGGGGTTGCCGGGGATCGGGCCGCCACAAGGCGTTCCGGGCACTCCCCGACGCCCTCCCACTCTGAAGCAGGGCTTTCGGCGGCAAAATACCCACCGCCACAAGGGAATTGTGCCCCGCCCACGGCGAAGGGCGTGCGGGACGGGTGCCGGCCTTCTGCCGACAGCTGCTCTGCTGACCCGCGGCCCTCCTGCCTGCTGTGACGGCCCACAGACGTCCGCGATCGTCTGCTGCCGTGCGTCGGGCCTTGTCGCACAGCCAGACACTCACCCGCGAACCAGACCAGGCGCTCAGAAGACCCGGGCACCACCCTGCCGGGTGACGATTCCGACGTCGGACGTGGAAGACGTCGGGCTGCTCACTGCCGAGCAGCCACGCGTGAGTGCGGAGAAGGCCTGAGCCGGGGACCTTGCGGAGACGGCGCTTACCACGCGGACGCTGCCCCTCTCCCCAGGAAACATTCCGGCACCTGGACGGAGCCTGCGAGGTCGGCTCGGCTGGTCCTCGGCGAAGGGGCGGGGGGAAGATACGTCGCATACACCAATCCGGTACATGGACTACACTTGGTACATGTCCCTGAAGCGCACCAACGTCTACGCCGACCCCGAGGACCTGGCCATCATCAAGGAGGCGGCCAAGCGCCGGGGGATAAGCGAGGCCGAGATCATCCGCCAGGGCATCCACCTCGCGGCCATGGCGAACCGGGTCTGGGACGAGCCGCTGTTCTCCCGTACCTTCGAGGGACCGGGCAGCACCCTGTCCAAGTCGGAGGTCCGCGACACGGTGGCGGAAGCCGTCCGGCGTGAGACCGGCTCGGATTCCGGATCCGCCGGGTGATCGTCGTCATCGCCGATACGTCCGGCCTTCTGGCGGCCCTGGACTCGGCTCATCCGGAACACCGGGCGGCGAACGAGGCGATCATGGCGGCGGGCCTGCTGGTCATGTCCCCGCTTCTGCTGGCCGAACTGGATCACGTGGCGACGCGTGAGCTCGGCAGGGAAGCCGCCCTGAGCGCGGTCGACGACCTGCGGCGCTGGATGGGGCGGGGTCGTGTCGTCATGCCGGAGATCACGGAGGACCACCTGGGCGCGGCCCAGTCCGTCCGTGTCCGCTACCGCGCGCTGGACCTCGACCTCGCCGACGCGGTGAACGTGGCGCTCGCCGCCGACTACGACACGGACGCGATCCTCACCCTCGACCGACGAGACTTCCGGGCCGTACGCCCGTTGGGCCGCTACAAGGCGTTCCGGGTACTCCCCGACGACCTCCCACTCTGAAACAGGGCCTCCGGTGACCAAGTACCCATCGCCACAAGGGAATTGTGCCTGCCCCACCCACGGCGAAGGGCGTGCGGGACGGGCGTCCCCCGGACAGGAGGCTGAGAGCCCGCTTCCGGCTCACCTATGCGAAAGCGCGGGTCAGAGCCATGCCACGACGTGATGAGGGCGCCCCCTCAAAGCGCGCGTGCCCTCTGTGTGCCCGATCTCGGGTTACGGGGAGTCCTCGCAAAACGCGGCAACAGCTCTCCCATAAAACAAGCCCCAGGCCGCTGACCTGGGGCTTCAAGAAGAGCGGGTGACGAGAATCGAACTCGCGCTCTCAGCTTGGGAAGCTTGGGTGCTTCCGGGGCGGGAAGCTTGCTGACCTGCGGCGTAACGGTGTCCACGCCTGACGTCCGCGGCTTGCATTCCTCGGTGTTCCCCGTGGCTTTCCGCACGACCTGACACAGTTCTGGCACGTCTGCCGGGGTGCCGAATGACTCCGCACCCACCCTTCGTCTTCATGCGTCGGCCGTTGTCGGTGCGGTCCCGTAGGTTGAGGCCATGGTTGGTACAGGCGAGAACTTCCCTCACCTCGGGGAGTCGTCGACGGTGGGCCAGCCCGCTGCGGGCGTCCAGCCTTACTACGCGCAGCGCGCCGAATTGCTGGGGCAGAGGTACGGGAGCGTCACCTTCGAGGAAGTGCATGGCGGGGTTTTGGATCTGCTTCCGCGGGCGCCGGCGAAGGTGCTGGACGTAGGTGCTGGCACTGGGCGGGACGCCGTGGCACTCGCACGGCGCGGTTACCAGGTGGTGGCGGCGGAGCCGGTCCGTGAGCTTCGGGAGGTCGCGCAGAGCCTCAACCCGCGGGAGGACGTCCGTTGGGTCGAGGACTCGCTGCCCGCACTGTCCCACCTGCAAGGGCCTTTTGAGCTGGTGCTGCTGTCGGCTGTGTGGATGCACCTGGCGCCGGCCGAGCGTGGGCAGGCGATGGAGCGGCTGGCCACGCTGCTGGCTCCGGCGGGGCTGCTGGTCGTCTTGCTTCGGCGCGGAGTCCCGCCGACAGACCGGGTGATGTTCGATGTGCCCGCGGAGGAGATCGTGCGGGACGGGGAGCGAGCGGCGTTGCGGTTGGTGCGACTGGTAGAAAAGGGCGCGGACCGGCTTGGCCGTGCCGAGGTGTGGTGGCAGACGGTTGTCCTGCGCAAGGGGGGCGAGTGAGCGGGCGCGAGTTCTACGCCCAGGATTCCTCGGCGCGCGCGTCGTGGCGGTTGGCAGTGCTGATGGGGGCCAACTCGCGCACCTACAAGTTCGCTCTCGGGCAGGCCCTGCTGGAGTTCGGGCGGACCGGGCGAGAGGAGATCTCCCTTGCCGAGCTCGCCGCTGCCTACAGCCTGGGCCTGGTGCAGCATTTGGCCCAGGGCCCGCAGGCGCCGCAGACGGTGGAGCTGGGCGAGAAAGACTTCCTCACCGTCGCTAAGCAGGAGAGAGCGGCGACGCTGGAGGCCGGCCGGCCCACCGAGCGTCTGCTGGCAGCCGCAGTGCGTTCCATGCCGATGATGGTGATGCAGAAGTTCCACAATCTCCGCGGTGAAACTGCGGTGCCCCACACCTTCTACGAGCTGGCAGGGATGGGACGGCAGCGTGTCGTGCGTCTGACTCCTGACCTGCTGCGACTGGCGCAGTCGGAGCAAGCATCAGGCCTGGCCGCGGAGTTGGGCGCGCGCTGGAGCATCGTGGAGAGCTCCTTCGCTGCCGGCGTCGGGCGCAGCCTCGTCGAGGAGGGTGTCACGGTCGACTGGGACACCCTTAAGATCACCGACAAACGCCGACGCCGCTCGGTGACCGGCATCGTTGACGCCACGGTCGGTTTTCAACACGGCCGCTGTCTGATCTGCGGCGATGTTCTGGCCCCGGGGGAAGCCATAGCCGTCGACCACGTCTTCCCGTTCTCCCTGATGCATCGCTTCGACAGCGTCGGCTCTTGGCACGGGCCAGATCTGGACGCCCTGTGGAACCTTGCCCCCGCGCATGCAACCTGCAACGGAGCCAAGAGCGACCGACTGCCCACCCCGGCCGAACTCGCCCGCCTCGCGGCCCGGAATGACGCAATCATGCAGTCCCCCCATCCCCTGCGCCGCACACTGCAACTCAGCCTGAACCACGCCCTGCCCGGCCAAAAGGCGCCCTCGTGGACCGAGTTTCTAGGAGCGGTTCAGACAGCAGCCTGAGACCGACCGCAGGAGTCCTGGGCCAATTACGGACGCGTCGTTGATGTCAGCCGTGGATGTCATATAGGCCAACAAGCGGTAGAGATCTTCCGGGGCTGCCAGTGGGGCTGCCGCCTGGGGGTGTCGATCGACGCATTCGACACTCTTCGGACTTGGCGGTGAAGACGTAGATGTAGTCAAGTCGATCTGCGCGATGCTGGGTAACCGATTTCCGTTCCGACCCTACCCTTGGGACACTCCGAACCAAGACTAGAGACAAGAAAGGATTTCTCTCCCGCCGCGCTCACCCCATGCGCTCATGCTTTGAAAAAAGGGGGACTCTTTGACATCTGAGCACGTGAAAGCGGCCCTTGTAGCGCGAGCGATGGCGTCCGTTGACGCTTTTGAGCCACAATGACGATACAAGACTATGGCCAATGCCGTGAGCAGATCATGACCTGAGCAGTAGCGTGCCGGCTCACCAATTTCGGCATCTGCTTCTCTGTATAGACGAACAAGCTCCTCCTTGGTTATTACACACCTCGGCGAACGCTTGATGGCGAGCTCGATCATTCTATTGAAGTCGATACCGCTTCCTGCCGAATTGAGCACCACAGAAATAGGGAATTCCCTCAGGTGCAATTGTAGGTGCTCCCTCTCGGAGATGAAGCGAAGCACGCCTATAGGATAGGCGATTTGCGTGACCATCTCGTGCAGAGTTCGACAGTCGGACTTCGCGACATGAGCTCTCAATTGAGAACGATCGGCGAAGTTCGACGCAATTCTGACGACATTTTGCTCCCTGAAGAATACGGTGGCATCAATGTCGTAATAGTCTGTGTAGAAGATATCGTCGTGGCTGGTTCTCGGGTAGAGGAGGTCTGCCCAATCTAGATCTACTGCCACTGCAAGCCGATTGAAACCCTCTTCGCGTGCGAGTTCTACCGCTCCCATGACGACAGATTTTCCGCCACCGGGAAGCGTCTCGCAAGTTTCAGCGTTAATGTGAGGGTCGATGACGCCACAGTCAGACGAACCCTCAACCAAGACGTACAACAGCTCGTTGGTTGCCGCTAGCATCATGACGTGCGAGAGCACGTCGTCCGCCGTCAAGAGATCAAGCATTCTAAACTCTCCCCCCAGTAGAGTCAGAAGTTAAAGGTTCGCCCCGAGCGCCACGGCACGGCGCCTCCATTTGTGAATAATTTGGGGCGAGTGTGTTGCCACGATGAACCGAAGCGATGCGGTATTTGCGATCCGAGCAATGTCGTTAAGGAACTCCTGCTGCCAGGCTACGTGAAGGGAGATTTCGGGCTCGTCGATCAAAACTAGGCCGCTCTCCGCCACATTGAAAAGGAGATCGTACGCCAAAACCAATTCATGCTGCTCGCCAGACGAAAGGGCTTCGGCAGAAATCTCTTGCCCCAGATCGGTAACGAAGTTGAAGCCATCTCGATTGAGATGCAACTGCTTGAATTGGAAGCGAGAATTTACGATATCTCTAAACAATTGCACGCGACGCAGAAGGTCCTCGAATGTCGCAAGCTTCCGTTCCGAGTCATCAAGGTAGGTCCATAGGACAAGCCGTTGAGAGGGGTCAAGCTTTTTATCCGGAAGTGGCAGGTCTGATGCCCCTTGGAGGAGTGAAATCTCAGCTAGCCTGCTACGTAGGCGACTCTGCTCATCGTAGCGAGTTCTGATGGCTTCTTCCGTCGCCGCAGGCGGTGGTGAACCAGCTGAAAGTAGACGGCGTGGAAATGTCCTGTCCAACTCCTGCGATGTCCGGGAGTTTTGCGCAAGAGCCTCACGCATTCTGCGAGAGAAGTCGTCTGAAAATTCTTGAACCGTGATCTTGTTTGAGGGTTCTGTTCGTGTTCGCTCGCGAGGTGGAGCTGTACGTGTAAGTAGACGTTGAGTCTCGATGAGGTGTACGTCGGAACTACGTAGAAAATTCCTGATCGCTTCGGGGCATGACGAAGAAGGCAGTAGCTCCGAAGGGATCATGTGAGCATATCTGTCCACAATGTCTTGGCGGCTGACTGATTCGCCCGTTTCTGGATCAAGCCAGCGATTACCGCCCGCATAGTGGGCTGGAGTGTACTGGTCGATCAAACGTGCCCACCGAGTTGGCGACATGGCATGTTGTTCACGCGAGTAAAGCCACTCCTCACTTTCTCCGTTCGCTTTCTCCAGAAAAACGCGAAGGGCGTACTCCTGATGCACGTCGCTCTCGGGCGTGAGAGTGCGCGGGTTCTCTACGGTGAGGCGCGTGCCATCCTCGAACTTGAAAATAGCGTTGGCGAACGGCGTTCGCGCTATTGCCCCCATGCGGGACGAGAAAGTGTTGCTAATCAACTCCAGCAAGCGGGTTTTCCCGATCCCGTTGGGGCCGTAGAGAATAACAAACTCGTCTTCGGGGGGAAAAGTGACGGTGTGATCGAATCGGCCAAGCAATTTGGTGACGGACACCTCGACCAGTTTTGGCGTCTTCACTGTTCCCCCTGACGGTCTGTGAGATGGCACACATTCTCACCTGTGCTCTCACCGTTGTCCACCTGATCGGGAAGGTGTTGCACAGCGAGGTCGGCGGAGCGGCTTTGGGCTGGAGCTGCTTTGGCGCGAGTGATCATGGCCCCGTAAGCTTCCGGCGCGTCGGGCAGTCTGTGGACCTGCCCGCTAAAGCACGACGTTGGGGCCATGATCTTCGAGGCTCGCGCCAACGTGGCTGCCTAAAGCCGTGGAGCCGACCGCCCCAGCCACGACGTACCCCTCCTCTGACGTCAGGTGGCTGATCACCAAGAGCGCGGCACGGGCGCCGGCCGGGCTGGAGCGGGGCGGAGACAGGAGCGCAGGCCCGGCCGGGGGCCGGGCCTGCGCGCGGTGAGCGGAGCGAGCCGCCTTGAACCCGTAAAGAAGGTTGTAACTCAGTCGTCGGCAGGGATGCGCCACAAGGGCGCCGCGTACTGCTCTGGGCGGCTGCTGATCAGGAGTTGACGCAGTTCACCGCGGTGAGAGCCGCTGAGGTTCAGGGCTTCGGTGATGTGGCGGAAGGTCGTGTGGGTGACTCCGCGGGCTCGCGCCTCACGCTGGAACTGGTCGAGCCGGGACAGTACGTCGTCAGGGTCGAGCTTCGTCGGTGGCTGCTCGGTCAGCCATGCCGCCTTGTTGCGCTCGTAGTCGATTTCTGAGAAGCCGAAGATCTCGCGGCTGTACGCCTCGGCCTCGTCCAGGGTGGCCGTCGTCATGATGGCGCGGGCCAGGGTGTTGCGGCTGATGGCGTCGTCCAAGTCGACTTCGTGAACCGTAGGCCCCTCGTCGGTGAGGGGTACGGCGAAGCCGGCGTCCCGGATTTCGCAGATGCCGCGGGCCCCTCGGGCCGTCGCCGCGAGCATCGCTGTTGCCTCTGAGGGGTGCCACTCCAGAACACTGCCGACCGACTCCACGTCCCGGCCTGTGAAGCTGTGGACGAGAGGGCCGAGGAGGGGGCGCAAGTCGTGGGGTGAGACTTCACCGTCCAGTCCCGGGCCTGCGACCAGCAAGCGGATCGCGGCGTTGACCTGGCAGCTCGCGGCGAGGGTGAGGGCGTCGGCGAGCGGGCTCTTGAGAGTGGGCTCGTCGCCCTGGGCGAGGATGTCGCCACCCACGTCCAGCAGATCGACCGACACGGGGGCCAGATGGTCGATGAGCTCTTCGAGCTGGCGTGTGACGCCCTCGGCGCCGTGGTGCGGGTCGAGCAGGGCGACGGTGTGTGGGAGCTCTGCCGCGAGGCGGGGGAGTGTGGAGCCTGCCGGTGCGATCGGCTCGGCCGTGGCCGGCACCGACCAGACGGAGCGAGTGACCGGCTCTAGCCCCGAGAAGTTGTCCGCTCCTCGTGGGCCCGGGATCGGGTCGATCAGGAGACGGTCCCAGGCGTAGGTGAGGATCACCGCCTGGTCGTCGTCGCCGTACAGGGCGGCATGAAGCATTGCGGCGGCGACTGCGTCGCCACCTCCTCCTGCTGCGACGATCAACCGCGTCATGTGCTCAACATTACGGGCTGAGGGCCTAGCCACTCACCCTATAGTGGCCAGAGGCCATAGCCACTTGGACGAGGAGGGCCCATGCCGCAGATCGAGGAGGCTCAACCGAAGTATCTCCAGATCGCCCACTACATTCGCGATCAGATCCTTCGAGGCGACCTACGGGCAGGGGACGAAGTTCCCTCGGAACGGCAGCTGGCTGCAGACTGGAAGGTGTCCCGGCCCACGGCGGCCCGGTCGCTGGAGGCGTTGAGCCATCAGGGGCTCGTCGAGAAGCGCCAGGGCTCGGGTACCTACGTGCGCAGTCTCGAAGTGAACCGGCGAGCACGGGAGTTGTACGGCCGCGCTCGCCAGACCGGGAAGATCTACACCCCCGGCGAGTACGCGGTCATCACGTCTGCCGGCTGGCTGGACGCGCCCGATCACGTCGCCGAGGCCCTGGGGCTGACGAGGGACCGTCGGGCGGTGCACCGCCGACGAGTGACCAACAATCAGGACGGTCCGATCACCCTGTCCACTTCCTGGTTCGCGCCTGACGTCGGTCAGCGTGCGCCCAGGCTCATGGAGCCTGAGCGCATCCAGGAGGGGACCCTGATGTACGTCGAGACGATGACAGGGCGCAAGGGCAGTTACGCCGAGGACCGTATGTGCGCCCGAGGCGCCACCGAGGAGGAGGCCTCGGACCTGCAACTGGGCGCTGGATCGGCCGTGTTGGTCGTCCATCACGTGGTCTATGACCTCCAGGACCGGCCGCTGGAGTTCGCCGAGGCCACCTATCCGCCGCGTCGCTGGGCGTTCGAGCAGGGTTACCCCCTCACCTGATTGCAGGTCACTTCGCGCGAACGGCTTGCGCGGCCAAAGTGGCTAATGCCACCATCCAGTAAGTGGCTAAGGCCACTCTGGAGAAGGGGGCACGGCGTGACGGGTCAGCGGCCGGATCAGGGCACGCGCTTAGCTTGCCGGGGATGCCGGGGGCGCGGCTGGAAACGCGTTGGTTCGCGCACGGCGGTGGCTCTGGCCACGGCCGATGACCGGACTCGTGCCACATCGAAACGGCGCTGCCTCGACTGCGACGGCAGCGGCAAGGAGTGAGCACGGATGACGTACATGATCGACCTCTACCCCTGCGAAGACTCGCCGAGGCTCGGGGCGATGACCTTGCAGCCGACGCCGGAGTCCGTACCCAGGGCCCGGCGCTGGTTCCGCAAGTTCATCGCCCCGTACAACCCGCTCTGCTCGGTCGACGACTGCACGCTGATGATCTCGGAGCTGGTGACCAACGCGATCTGCTACGGACGGTCGGACGAGGAGGGGCTCGTACGGGTGGAGTGGTTCCGGGAGGGGACCTCGCTGCGGGTGGAGGTGCACAACCCCGGATTTCCGGCGAATGTGCGTCTCCGCCGGCCGGACGCGGACGACGCGCACGGGCGCGGACTGCTCCTGGTCGACTCTATCGCCGAGTCCTGGGACTCCGGGCCGAGCCGCTTCGGAGGAACAGCCGTCTCCTTCGTGATGGCCCATGCCTGGCGGGAGTGAGGGCGGCGCACACCATCGAATAGCCAATGGCGTCCGATGTGACACCTCGTTCCTCAGTCAGTCCGGGTCAGTCCGGGAAACGAACAAGGCCCAGGTCAATGACCTGGGCCTCAAAAAAGAGCGGGTGACGAGAATCGAACTCGCGCTCTCAGCTTGGGAAGCTGATGTTCTACCATTAAACTACACCCGCGTCATCCGCCGACCGAGTCGATCTGCGGCGCTCGCTCACTGTACCTCATCCCTGGCCCCCGGTGTCCGAGCCGTGGGGCCAAGGGGCGTTTCGGGGCGCGCCCGGAGGGCATCCGCGGTGCGGGCGGGATGAGTTGGGGCGTAACGTGGGCCGTCGGCGGGGCGTTGCCCAGGGGGCGGAGTGCCGCCTGGAGGACCGTCTCTTTGATCCCGTACTGTGTGCTTTTGCCGCCCGGCGGCAGAGGCCGGGCGGGGTTCTGGGGAAGGGACTTGAGGGCTTGATGGAGCGCACCGTCGTCCGTTGTGCCGAAGGGCACGTGTTCAGCACCGCTTCGTTCCCGATGCAGCAGGCCGAGCGGCTCGGACCCGGCCGGCTCGTGAGGTGTCCTCGGTGTGCCCGGCTCCGCAGCGCGGTGCCGGTGACCCTCGAGAGGCGCTAGGGAGCAGCGGCAGCGGAAGATCACCCGCAGCGGCAGCGGCAGATCGCGGCGCGTGGAGTCGTCCTGATTGTGGGGGCTCCGCGCGCCTTGCGTATCCTCGGGGCGTGCTTCTCTCAGACAAGGACATCCGGGCCGAGATCGAATCCGGGCGGGTACGGATCGATCCCTTCGACGAATCCATGGTGCAGCCGTCCAGCATCGACGTGCGCCTCGACCGCTACTTCCGGGTGTTCGAGAACCACCGCTACCCGCACATCGACCCCTCGGTCGAGCAGGCGGACCTCACCCGGCTCGTGGAGCCGGACGGCGACGAACCGTTCATCCTGCATCCCGGCGAGTTCGTCCTCGCCAGCACCTACGAGGTCATCACCCTCCCCGACGACCTCGCCTCCCGGCTGGAGGGCAAGAGCTCGCTCGGGCGGCTCGGGCTCGTCACGCACTCCACCGCCGGCTTCATCGACCCCGGTTTCTCCGGGCACGTCACCCTGGAGCTGTCGAACCTCGCCACGCTGCCGATCAAGCTCTGGCCGGGCATGAAGATCGGCCAGCTGTGCATGTTCCGGCTCAGCTCGCCCGCCGAGGCGCCGTACGGCAGCGAGCGCTACGGCTCCCGTTACCAGGGGCAGCGCGGGCCCACCGCCTCGCGGTCCTATCTCAACTTCCACCGGACCCAGGTCTGAGGGGCACCACCGACATGAGCGACGTACGAGAGAACCTCACCTACGAGCGGTTCGGCGCCGCGGTGCGCGAACTCGCGCAGACCATCGCCGACGACGGCTACGAGCCCGACATCGTCCTCAGCATCGCGCGCGGCGGCGTCTTCGTCGCCGGCGGCCTCGCCTACGCCCTGGACTGCAAGAACATCCACCTGGTGAACGTGGAGTTCTACACCGGCGTCGGCACGACGCTGGAGATGCCCGTCATGCTCGCGCCCGTCCCGAACGTGATCGACTTCTCCGACAAGAAGGTCCTGATCACCGACGACGTCGCCGACACCGGCAAGACCCTCAAGCTGGTCCGCGACTTCTGCCTCGACACCGTCGCCGAGGTGCGCAGCGCCGTCGTCTACGAGAAGTCCCACTCGCTGGTGAAGTGCGAGTACGTCTGGAAGCGCACCGACGACTGGATCAACTTCCCGTGGTCCGTCGAGCCGCCCGTGGTCAAGCGGTCGGGGCAGGTTCTCGACGCCTGAGCGGCGGAGGCCTGACGTGCGGGAGGGGGCCGGCTGTAGCCGGCCCCCTTCCGCACGTCCATGGAACCTCGGAATCTCTAGAACGTTCCCAGCTTCACGATCGACAGCAGCGCGATCAGCTGGATCGCCGACGCCCCCAGCGCCTTCGGCCACGGCAGGTCGTGCGACTTGCTCACCATCAGCGTCAGCAGGACGCCGCCCGCCACCCACGTGGCCCAGCCGAGCACCTGGACGAAGCCCGCGTCGCCGCCCGCGAACATCGCCACGATCAGGCGCGGCGCGTCCGTGAGGGACATGATCAGCATGGACAGGCCGACCGTGGGCTGCCAGGCGCCGTCGCCGCCCAGCTGGCGGGCCAGGGTGTGGGTGACCACGCCCAGGACGAAGGCGCTGATCATCATGGCCACGGCCGTGATCAGCACGATCGGGATGGCGTTGGACAGGGTGGCGTTGATCGCGTCCTTGCGGGCGCCGTCGAAGCCGAAGACCGCCAGCAGGCCGTAGACGAACGTCACGATGAGGGCCGGGCCCCACATCGTGTAGTCGCGCATCTGCAGGAACGTCTGCTGCGGGGACAGGACGATGCCGCGCAGCAGGTCCTTCCAGTGCAGCCGGGGGCCGATCGGGCCGGCCGGGGCCGAGCCCGCCTGGTAGGTCTCGCCCTGCGAATACGGGTCCTCGCCGATCGCGAACGCCTGGGTGTGCCCCGGGTTGTCGGCCGCGTACGGGTCGGCGCCGCCGTGCGGCTGCGCGCCGCCGTCGCCGAAGTACTCCGGCTCGCCGTGACCGCCGTAGCCGCCCTGGCCGCCGTATCCGCCGCCGTGCCCGCCGGGACCGGCCGGTCCGCCGTTCACCGGGGGCCAGCCGCCCGCGCCGCCGCCCTGGCCCGCGCCCGGTCCGCCGCCCGCGTAGTGCGGCCGGCCGTGCTGCGGTTGCTGCTGCGGGTACGGCTGCGACGACGCCGGCGGATAGCCGTACGGCGGGGAGCCCGGGGGGCTCTGCTGCCCGTACGGGGGTTGTTGGGGGCGCGCTTGCGGGGCACGGTCGTCCCGTCCGCCGCGTCCGTTCCTGAATCCAGCCACGCCCTCGAACGTACCCGGTCGCGCGGAGTGACGTGCCTGGGCCGGGGGTTCGCGCCCGGCTTTGCGGCCGAGCTGTGACATCCCCTAAGGGGCCTCCCGTACGACCTCCCGCACGTCCCCCCATGTTTCCCGTACGCCGCCCCCCACGGCTCCCCTACGCCACTCCCGTACCTGCCGGACAGCGCGGCGGACAGCGGGCAGGATGGGGAGCATGAGCGTAGTCAAGATCAATGTGCTGACCGTGCCGGCCGAGCAGCGGGAGACGCTGGAGAAGCGCTTCGCCTCCCGTGCGCACGCCGTGGAGAACTCCGACGGGTTCGAGTGGTTCGAGCTGCTGCGTCCCGTCGAGGGCACCGACACCTACCTCGTCTACACCCGCTGGCGGGACGAGGAGTCCTTCCAGGCCTGGATGGAGGGGCCGATGAAGGCCGCGCACCACGGCGGCGGCGGAGAGGGCGGCGGCCAGCCGCAGCGGCCCGCGGCCACCGGCTCCACCCTCTGGTCCTTCGAGGTGGTCCAGCAGGCGGCCCCCAAGGGCGCCTGACCCCGGCTGCCGGGTTCGCCCGGCTGCCGGGTTCGCCTCCGACGCGTCCGCTACCGGCGGGCGCACGAAGACATCCCCGGCCCGCACGAAGACGCCCCCGGTCCGCACCAAGACGCCCCCGGCCCGTAGGAAGTCCTACGGGCCGGGGGCGTCGTTCACGCGCGGGGAGCCGTTACTTCACCGGCTCCGGCTCCGGGGCGGACTCGCTGTCCGCCTCGCCCGCCGGGGGCTCGTCCACCGGGGTCTTGACGGAGTCCAGCAGCAGCTGGGCGACGTCCACGACCTGGATGGACTCCTTGGCCTTGCCGTCGTTCTTCTTGCCGTTGACGGAGTCGGTGAGCATGACCAGGCAGAACGGGCAGGCGGTGGAGACGATGTCCGGGTTCAACGACAGGGCTTCGTCGACGCGCTCGTTGTTGATGCGCTTGCCGATCCGCTCCTCCATCCACATCCGGGCGCCGCCGGCGCCGCAGCAGAAGCCGCGTTCCTTGTGGCGGTGCATCTCCTCGTTCCTGAGGCCCGGGACCTTGCCGATGATCTCCCGCGGCGGGGTGTAGATCTTGTTGTGGCGGCCCAGGTAGCAGGGGTCGTGGTAGGTGATGATGCCCTCGACCGGGGTGACCGGGACGAGCTTGCCCTCGTCCACCAGGTGCTGGAGCAGCTGGGTGTGGTGGATGACCTCGTAGTCGCCGCCGAGCTGCGGGTACTCGTTGCCGATGGTGTTGAGGCAGTGCGGGCAGGTCGCGACGATCTTCTTGGCCGACTTGGGCTTCCTGGTCGCCGGGTCCTCGTCGTCCTCGCCGAACGCCATGTTCAGCGCGGCCACGTTCTCCATGCCGAGTTCCTGGAACAGGGGCTCGTTGCCCAGGCGGCGGGCGGAGTCGCCGGTGCACTTCTCGTCGCCGCCCATGATCGCGAACTTGACGCCCGCGATGTGCAGCAGCTCGGCGAAGGCCTTCGTGGTCTTCTTCGCCCGGTCCTCCAGCGCGCCGGCGCAGCCGACCCAGTACAGGTACTCGACCTCGGAGAGGTCCTCGATGTCCTTGCCGACGACCGGGACCTCGAAGTCGACCTCCTTGGTCCACTCCAGGCGCTGCTTCTTGGCCAGGCCCCAGGGGTTGCCCTTCTTCTCCAGGTTCTTGAGCATCGTGCCCGCCTCGGACGGGAACGCCGACTCGATCATCACCTGGTAGCGGCGCATGTCCACGATGTGGTCCACGTGCTCGATGTCCACCGGGCACTGCTCCACACACGCGCCGCACGTCGTGCACGACCACAGCACGTCGGGGTCGATGACGCCGTTCTCCTCGGCGGTGCCGATCAGCGGGCGCTCGGCCTCGGCGAGGGCGGCGGCGGGCACGCCGGCCAGCTGCTCCTCGGACGCCTTCTCCTCGCCCTCCATGGTCTTGCCGCCGCCGGCCAGCAGGTAGGGGGCCTTGGCGTGCGCGTGGTCGCGCAGGGACATGATCAGGAGCTTGGGGGAGAGCGGCTTGCCGGTGTTCCACGCGGGGCACTGCGACTGGCAGCGGCCGCACTCGGTGCAGGTGGAGAAGTCCAGCAGGCCCTTCCAGGAGAACTGCTCGACCTGGGAGACGCCGAACACGTCGTCCTCGCCCGGGTCGGTGAAGTCGATCGCCTTGCCGCCCGAGGTCATCGGCTGCAGCGCGCCGAGCGCCGTGCCGCCGTCCGCCTCGCGTTTGAACCAGATGTTCGGGAAGGCCAGGAAGCGGTGCCAGGCCACACCCATGTCGGTCTTCAGGGCGACCGTGATCATCCAGATGAACGAGGTCGCGATCTTCAGGCCGGCGAAGAAGTAGGTGAGGTTCTGCAGCGTGGAGACGTCCATGCCCCGCAGCCAGGAGACCACCGGGTAGGAGAGGAAGAACGACGCCTCGTACTCGTCCACGTGGTGCTGGGCGCCCTCCAGGGCGTGCAGCATGAAGATGCAGACGCCGACGACGAGGATGACCGTCTCGACGAAGTAGGCCTGGCCGAAGTTCGAGCCGGCGAAGCGGGACTTGCGGCCCGGGACGCGCGGGTGGCTCAGCTGGCGGATCGCGATGAGGACCAGGATGCCGATGATCGTCATCGTGCCGATGAACTCGACGTAGACGTTGTACGGCGCCCACTCGCCGATGATCGGCAGGATCCAGTCGGCCTTGAACAGCTGTCCGATGGCGTTGACGATCGTCAGTAGCAGGGTGAAGAAGCCCACCGCCACGAACCAGTGCGCCACGCCCACGACGCCCCAGCGGTTCATCCGGGTGTGGCCGAGGAACTCCTTGACCACGGTGACGGTGCGCTGCACGGGTTCGTCGGTCCGGGTGCCGGCGGGCACGGACTGGCCGAGCCGCAGATACCGGTAGATCTGCCAGACGGCGCGGCCGAACAGTGCCACGCCGACCACGATCAGGACCAGCGACACGATGATCGCGGCGAGTTGCATTGGGGCTCCTGTGAGGCGGCCTCGAAATTACTAAGCGGTAACTTATGCAGTCCGTTTGAGACTACCCCCATCCTCCGTCGCAATGTAGCCGGGCGCGGGGTGATCTGAGTCGCTGAGGGTCACCTGACGTGCCGTCCTCCCGCCGGACCCGCGTCGCGCGCGGGCGCGCGAAGGCGTACGAATCCGCATCGAACTCTGTTCCGATCGTGTTATTCACACCCAATCGCCCGATATACCCCTAATTTAAGAACCGTGCTCTACGGGATCGCCACCGCCACCACCGCCCTGCTCCTGGCCGCCGTGCTCTCGGCCCTGTTCCGGGCGCCCGCGCTGCGCCTCGGGCTGGTCGACCGGCGGCGGGTGCGG
The DNA here is from genome assembly GCF_019890635.1 of Streptomyces sennicomposti. Taxonomy (GTDB): domain Bacteria; phylum Actinomycetota; class Actinomycetes; order Streptomycetales; family Streptomycetaceae; genus Streptomyces; species Streptomyces sennicomposti. Next base: position 15,788 of record NZ_JAIOAB010000061.1, on the reverse strand, counting down.
CCGGTGCCGCTGCTCGGCGGCGTGGCCGTGGTGGCCAGCACCTGCCTGGTCGCGGCCGCGGGCGGCTGGACCGGCGCGGCGCCGCTCGGCGACGGGGTGGGCCGGCTGCTCGCCGCCGGGGCCGGGGTCGCCGTCCTCGGGCTGGTCGCCGACGTGTGGCGGCTCAGCAACCGGATCCTGCTGGTGGGCACGGCGGTCGCGGCGGCCTTCGTGGTGCCGTACGACGAGACCGGGCTGCCCGCGGGGCTCGCCGCGGTGGCCTGGATCGCCTGTGTCGCCGCCGCCTTCCGCGGGCTCGATCACGCCGACGGGCTCGCCGGCACCGTCGGCGTGCTGACCGCGTTCGGCGCGGGCGCCTGCGCGGCGGCGGAGATGATGGACGACCTCGCGGTGCTGCTCAGCATCCTGGCCGCCGCCCTCACCGGCTTCCTGATGCACAACTGGCATCCCGCGCGGATCGCCTTCGGCGCCTGCGGCTCCCTGTTCACCGGCTTCGTGCTCGCCGCCTCGGCCGTCCTCGTCCGCACGGGGTACGACGCCGGCCCCACCGCCGCCGTGCTCTTCGGCCTCACCGCGCTGGCGAGCGCCGACGCGGTGCTCGTGGTCCTGTCCCGGCGGCTGGCCGGGCGGCCGCTCAGGCGGCGCGGCCCCGACCACCTCGCGCACCGGCTGCGCCGCCTCGGCCTGACCCCGCCGGGCGCGACCGTGCTGCTCGGCGTCGCCGCCTTCGCGACGGTGCTGGTCGGGGTGCTGGTGCACACGGGGTGGCTCGCGCCGACGGGCGCGCTGTGGGCGGCGGGCGCGGTGCTGGCCGCCGTCCTCGCCCTGCTGCGGGTGCGGGTCTACGGCCCGCGCCGCCCCGGCGGCCCGCCGGGCACGGCCACCCACCGCCACACCACCTTCGGCCGCCACACCACCCTCGGCCGCCCCACCGGAAGCCACCGCGACCCGCGCGCCGCGCGCGACACCGGCGCCCGCCGCGGCCGTGACACCGGCGCCCACCGCACCACCGGGACCGGTTTCCCCGCCCCCTCGGCCGCCCCCACCCCCACGAGCAACAGATCGTCCGCCAGAATGTCCCCTTTCGAGGCTTACGGCGGTCGTGGCCGGGCAGGAGACGAGACGCCGGCCAAGGGCCGGAGGGCGCCCGGGGGAACGGGCGCCCTGGGCGCTCCCCGCGGCCCCGGCGCGGACGCGCGCGGGATGCGCGTCCCGCCCGCCTCCCGGGGCCAGGCGCCGGCCCCGCCGCCCCAGCAGTCCGCGTCCTCGCAGCTCAGGGAGTCGTTGCGTGTAAGGGATGGATAAGAGTTGAGCCTCCTCCACTCAGGTCTCTTGACCCGTTCCCGGGCGTGGGGCACACTTGAGTCAGTTCCACTCAAGTCAGCTGGAGGAATTCACCATGGCACGTGCGGTCGGCATCGACCTGGGCACGACTAACTCCGTCGTCAGCGTTCTGGAGGGCGGCGAGCCCACCGTCATCACCAACGCCGAGGGCGCCAGGACCACGCCGTCCGTCGTCGCCTTCGCCAAGAACGGCGAGGTGCTGGTCGGCGAGGTGGCCAAGCGCCAGGCGGTCACCAACGTCGACAGGACCATCCGGTCGGTCAAGCGCCACATGGGCACCGACTGGAAGATCAACCTCGACGGCAAGGACTTCAACCCCCAGCAGATCAGCGCCTTCGTGCTGCAGAAGCTGAAGCGGGACGCCGAGGCCTACCTGGGCGAGAAGGTGACCGACGCGGTCATCACCGTCCCGGCGTACTTCAACGACGCCGAGCGCCAGGCCACCAAGGAGGCCGGCGAGATCGCCGGTCTGAACGTACTGCGCATCGTCAACGAGCCGACCGCCGCCGCCCTGGCGTACGGCCTCGACAAGGACGACCAGACGATCCTCGTCTTCGACCTCGGCGGCGGCACCTTCGACGTGTCCCTGCTGGAGATCGGCGACGGCGTCGTCGAGGTGAAGGCCACCAACGGCGACAACCACCTCGGCGGCGACGACTGGGACCAGCGCGTCGTCGACTACCTGGTCAAGCAGTTCCAGTCCGGCCACGGCGTGGACCTGTCCAAGGACAAGATGGCCCTCCAGCGCCTGCGCGAGGCGGCGGAGAAGGCCAAGATCGAGCTGTCCTCGTCCACCGAGACCTCGATCAACCTGCCCTACATCACGGCGTCCGCCGAGGGCCCGCTGCACCTGGACGAGAAGCTCACCCGCGCCCAGTTCCAGCAGCTGACCGCGGACCTCCTGGAGCGCTGCAAGACGCCGTTCCACAACGTCATCAAGGACGCCGGCATCTCGATCAACGAGATCGACCACGTCGTCCTCGTCGGCGGCTCGACCCGTATGCCCGCCGTCGCCGAGCTGGTCAAGGAGCTGACCGGCGGCAAGGAGGCCAACAAGGGCGTCAACCCGGACGAGGTCGTCGCCATCGGCGCCTCGCTCCAGGCCGGTGTCCTCAAGGGCGAGGTCAAGGACGTCCTGCTGCTCGACGTCACCCCGCTGTCCCTCGGCATCGAGACCAAGGGCGGCATCATGACCAAGCTGATCGAGCGCAACACCACGATCCCGACCAAGCGCTCGGAGATCTTCACCACGGCCGAGGACAACCAGCCGTCGGTGCAGATCCAGGTCTACCAGGGTGAGCGCGAGATCGCCGCGTACAACAAGAAGCTCGGCATGTTCGAGCTGACCGGTCTGCCGCCGGCGCCGCGCGGCGTCCCGCAGATCGAGGTCTCCTTCGACATCGACGCCAACGGCATCATGCACGTGACCGCGAAGGACCTGGGCACGGGCAAGGAGCAGAAGATGACCGTCACCGGCGGCTCCTCGCTGCCGAAGGACGAGGTCGACCGCATGCGCCAGGAGGCCGAGCAGTACGCGGAGGAGGACCACCGCCGCCGCGAGGCCGCCGAGACCCGCAACCAGGGCGAGCAGCTCGTCTACCAGACCGAGAAGTTCCTCAAGGACAACGAGGACAAGGTCCCGGGCGAGGTGAAGACCGAGGTCGAGGAGGCCGTCGCCGAGCTGAAGGAGAAGCTCAAGGGCGAGGACAGCGCCGAGATCCGCACCGCCACGGAGAAGGTCGCCGCCGTCTCCCAGAAGCTCGGCCAGGCCATGTACGCCGACGCCCAGGGCGCGCAGGCCGCCGGCGGCGCCGGTGACGCGGGCGCCGGCCAGGCGAAGGCCGACGACGACGTGGTGGACGCCGAGATCGTCGACGACGAGCGCAAGGACGGTGCCGCGTGACGGAGGAGACCCCGGGTTTTGACGAGAAGCCCGACGTCCCCTCCGGCGCCACCCCTGACGACGCCGAGCCGAAGGCCGCCTCCTCCGAGGAGGCGGCGGCCCCGGCCGGGGACGCGAGCGAGAAGGCCGGTCTGACGGCGCAGCTGGACCAGGTGCGCACCGCGCTGAGCGAGCGCACCGCGGACCTCCAGCGGCTCCAGGCCGAGTACCAGAACTACCGGCGCCGGGTCGAGCGGGACCGGATCGCGGTCAAGGAGATCGCCATCGCGAACCTCCTGACCGAGCTCCTGCCCGTGCTCGACGACATCGGGCGCGCCCGGGAACACGGCGAACTGGTGGGCGGTTTCAAGTCCGTCGCCGAGTCGCTGGAGACCGTGGCCGCCAAGATGGGGCTGCAGCAGTTCGGCAAGGAGGGCGAGCCCTTCGACCCGACGATCCACGAGGCGCTGATGCACAGCTACGCGCCGGACGTCACCGAGACGACGTGCGTGGCCATCCTGCAGCCCGGGTATCGGATCGGCGAGCGCACCATCCGCCCCGCGCGGGTGGCCGTGGCCGAGCCGCAGCCCGGCGCGCAGACCGTCAAGTCCGCGGACGAGGCCGGCTCGGAGAAGGCCGCCGAGCAGGCCGACGACAAGGACAGCGGTGGCCCGGAGGAGGGCTGACGCGATAGCAGGCGACGCACGAGAGGAGGGACGTCGGGGATGAGCACCAAGGACTTCATCGAGAAGGACTACTACAAGGTCCTCGGCGTCCCCAAGGACGCGACCGAGGCCGAGATCAAGAAGGCGTACCGGAAGCTCGCCCGCGAGTTCCACCCGGACGCCAACAAGGGCAACGCCAAGGCGGAAGAACGTTTCAAGGAGATCTCCGAGGCGAACGACGTCCTCGGCGACCCCAAGAAGCGCAAGGAGTACGACGAGGCGCGCGCCCTGTTCGGCAGCGGCGGCTTCCGCCCGGGACCGGGCGGCGGCTCGTTCAACTTCGACCTGGGCGACCTCTTCGGGGGCGCCCAGGGCGGGGGCGGCCAGGGCGGCGGCTTCGGCGGCGGGCTCGGCGACGTCTTCGGGGGCCTGTTCAACCGGGGCGGCGCCGGCGCGGGCACGCGGACGCAGCCGCGGCGCGGCCAGGACATCGAGTCCGAGGTCACGCTGAGCTTCACCGAGGCCATCGAAGGGGCCACGGTCCCGCTGCGGATGTCCAGCCAGCAGCCCTGCAAGGCCTGTTCGGGCACCGGCGACAAGAACGGCACGCCGCGCGTGTGCCCGACCTGCGTCGGCACCGGGCAGGTGGCGCGCGGCTCGGGCGGCGGGTTCTCGTTGACCGACCCGTGCCCGGACTGCAAGGGCCGCGGGCTGATCGCGGAGCACCCGTGCGAGGTCTGCAAGGGCTCCGGGCGCGCCAAGTCGTCCCGGACGATGCAGGTCCGCATCCCGGCCGGGGTGTCCGACGGGCAGCGCATCCGGCTGCGCGGCAAGGGCGCGCCGGGCGAGCGCGGCGGCCCGGCGGGCGATCTGTACGTGGTGGTGCACGTCGGTGAGCACCCGGTCTTCGGCCGCAAGGGCGACAACCTCACGGTCACCGTGCCGGTCACGTTCGACGAGGCCGCGCTCGGCGGCGAGGTGCGGGTGCCCACGCTCGGCGGGCCGCCGGTGACGCTGAAGCTGCCCGCCGGCACGCCGAACGGCCGGACGATGCGGGCGCGCGGCAAGGGCGCGGTCCGCAAGGACGGCTCCCGGGGCGATCTGCTGGTCACCGTCGAGGTGAGTGTCCCGAAGGACGTGTCGGGGAAGGCTCGTGACGCGCTGGAGGCGTATCGCGAGGCGACCGCGGGCGAGGACCCGCGGGCGGAGCTGTTCGAGGCCGCGAAGGGAGCATGAGGAGATGGACGGCCGCCGTCGTAACCCGTACGAACTGACGGAAGACACACCGGTGTACGTCATCTCCGTGGCGGCGCAGCTGTCCGGACTGCACCCGCAGACCCTCCGTCAGTACGACCGGCTGGGCCTGGTGTCCCCCGACCGCACCGCCGGACGGGGCCGCCGCTACTCGGCCCGTGACATCGAACTGCTCCGCCAGGTGCAGCAGTTGTCGCAGGACGAGGGCATCAACCTGGCCGGCATCAAACGGATCATCGAACTGGAGAACCAGGTCGCCGCGCTCCAGTCCCGCGTCGCGGAGCTGCAGTCGGCCCTGGAGGGCGCCGCGGCCACGATGCGTCAGCGCGAGGCCGCCGTCCACGCCTCCTACCGCCGGGACCTGGTCCCCTACCAGGAGGTCCAGCAGACCAGCGCGCTGGTGGTGTGGCGGCCCAAGCGGCAGCAGCAGTCGGACTGATTCCCGCCATGTCCAAGGGCCGGGAGGCGTACGCCTCCCGGCCCTTCGGCGTGCCGCCCGGGCGCGGCACGGGAGTTGATGGAGGGCCCGTAAAGGGTGTTTGGAGAGGGATTGCGCAAGGCTTCGCGAGTTTTTCACAGGCAAGCGGAACGGGCGTTGTCATCTCGTTAAGCGGGACGGCTTGACGCCGGTACCGCCTGCCGCGTTGGCTTTTCAGTCACCTGGGTCGCAATGCTGCGTCCTCGTCCGGAAGGCACCAGAAGTGAGCACCTCGATGCGTCGTATCGCCATAGCCGTGGCCGCGTCCACGCTGTCCCTCTCGCTGGCCGCCTGCGGGGCGCTCGGCGGGTCGGGCAGCAGCAGCCAGGCGAGCCCGTCCAAGGGCAACGACGTCAAGGTGGGCCTGCTGCTGCCGGAGACGGCGAACACGCGGTACGACAAGTTCGACGCGCCGATCATCAAGAGCAAGGTCGCCGAGCTGACCAACAAGCAGGGCGTGGTCGAGTACGCCAACGCCGGGGCGAGCGCGACCAAGCAGGCCGAGCAGATGCAGAAGATGATCGACGACCGGATGGACGTCATCCTGCTGGACGCCGTGGACTCGCACGCCATCGCCGACCAGGTGAAGAAGGCCAGGGACGCGGGCATCCCCGTCATCGCCTACGACCGGCTCGCCGAGGGCCCGATCGACGCGTACATCTCCTTCGACAACGAGCTGGTCGGCGAGGTGCAGGGCCGCTCGCTGCTGGACGCGGTGGGCTCCACGGGCGCCGCCAAGATCGTCATGATGAACGGCTCGCCCACCGACCCGAACGCCAAGCAGTTCAAGGAGGGCGCGCTCGCCCAGCTGACCGGCAAGGTGACGGTCGCCAAGTCCTACGACACCAAGGACTGGAAGCCGGAGAACGCCCAGGCCAACATGGCCGAGGCGATCAAGGCGATCGGCCTCGGCAACATCGCCGGCGTCTATTCGGCCAACGACGGCATGGCGGGCGGCATCATCAAGGCCCTGCACGCCGCGGGCGTCACCAAGCTGCCGCCGATCACCGGCCAGGACGCCGAACTCGACGCCGTGCAGCGCATCCTCGCCGACGAGCAGTACATGAGCGTGTACAAGTCCTACCCGACGGAGGCGGAGAACGCCGCCGAGATGGCCGTCGCCAAGGTGCAGGGCAAGGACATCCAGTTCGACTCCCTGACCCGGGACAAGGTCACCAGCCCGACCACCAAGAACATCCCGGCCCAGCTGGTGCCGGTGGTCGCCCTGACCAAGTCGAACATCAAGGACACCGTGATCGCCGACGGCATCTACAAGACCTCCGAGATCTGCACGGCGGCGTACCGCTCCGCGTGCGCGGCGGCGGGCCTCAAGTAGCCCGGCCCGGACCCCTCCGGTCCGCGGTCCTTCCGCCCGGCCCGGACCCCGCCGGTCCGCGGTCCTTCCGCCCGGGCCGGCGCCCGCCCGTGTTTTCCTGGTCAGGTTGTTGCAAGGCGTCGTACGGAGGCCCGTACATACCGGCTGACACCGGGGCATACGAGCGTCCGGGCCGCGCGGAGCCGTGTTGCACAGCCGGTCCGGGCCGCGCATAGTTGCGCTGCGGAAGACGCGGAGACCGGGGGGTGTGACGGGCCATGGCCGGGCACGGGACCCAGGAGCACCCGCACGGTGCCGACCGACTGTGCGACACCGGGGAGCGGGTGTACTCGCGCGCCGTGCGCCGCGGCCGGGTGCCGCGCCGGGACGCCGAGCCGGTGCCGTGCCTGCTGGAACTGGCGCTGCTGCACCCGGACCCCGACGACATGGACTTCCTGGTGCCCACCGCGCCGCAGGAGGTCATGACCCGTCTGCTGCGCGGGATGTACGACGAGGTGAGCGCGAGCCACCGCCGGGTCGGCTCGGCGGTGGCCGCCTACGAGCGCTACGCCGGCCTCGGCCGCCAGGTGCGGGCGCCCGCCGCCACCGGCGAGGGCAGCGCGATACGCGTCCTGGACGGCCTCTCCCGCATCCAGGCGGCCATGGACGAGGCGACCGAGGCGTGCCGCACCGAGGTGCTGACCGTGCAGCCCGGCGGCATCCGGCGCGAGCACGAGCTGTCGGAGGGCCTGCCCCGGGCGCTGGCGCTGCGCGGCCGGGGCGTGCGCATGCGCGACCTGTACACGCACGTGGCCCGGCACGGGCAGGGCCTGCTCAACTATCTGGAGCTGATGGGCGACGCGGTCGAGGCGCGCACGCTGGACGAGGTGATCGACCGGCTGATCCTGTTCGACCGCACGGTCGCCTTCGTCCCCGCCAACGCCGACCGCACCATGGCGCTGGAGCTGCGCCACCCGGCGCTGGTGGAGTACCTGGTGACGGTCTTCGAACGCCTCTGGCGCCTGGCCATCCCGCTCACCGCGCCGCTGCCCGACACCGGCATCGAGGGCATCTCGCACCGGGAGCGGTCCATCGCGGCGCTGCTGGCCGAGGGCCACCAGGACGCGGTGATCGCCGAACGGCTCGGGATCAGCGTGCGCACCTGCCGGGCGCACATCGCCCGGCTGTCGGAGACGCTCGGCGCGGCCAGCCGTACGCAGCTGGGCGTGCGGATCGCGCAGGCGGGCCTGGACGGCCCGCCGGGCGCCGACGGCGCGTCCGCGGTCAGCGCTCCCGGTCGAGGATCCCGGACCGCCCGATGAGGTAGCCGAGTTGGGCGCGGCTGGTGCTGCCGAGGGTGGCGGCGAGTTTGGCGATGTGCTCGCGGGCGGTGCGGATGTTCATGCCGAGGCGGTCGGCGATGACGGCGTCGGTGTGCCCTTCGACCAGGAGGGCGGCTATGGCGTGCTGGCGGGGGGTGATGCCGGGCGGTGAGGGCTGCTGGGCGGTGTGCGGGTACATGGGGGTGGCCAGCCGCCAGAGCCGGTCGAAGGCGGTGGCGAGGAAGGAGACCAGCGCGGGGTGGCGGACTTCGAGGGCGAGGCTGCTGTCCTCGTTGGCGGGCAGGTACGCGACGGCGCGGTCGACGACGATGAGCCGGTCGGTCACCTCGTCCAGGGACCGCGCCTCGACGTCGCCGCGCAGTTCCTCGTACCGGGCGAGCACCAGGAGGGCGTGGCGCTGGGTGTGCTGGTAGAGGGTGCGGATGCGGCCGCCGCGGTCGAGCAGGGCCTGGTCGCGTTCCATGGCCACGGCCGAGGCCGTACGGTCGCGCTGGTTGCCGTAGCGGACGTTGGGCTGGACGCACAGGAGTTCGCTGGATGCGCCGGCCATGGCTTCGGTGATGGCCAGGTTGATCCGCGGGACGCCGCCGAGCAGCCGCAGACCGGAGCCGTCCGCCGCCGGCCGGACGCCCGCCGCCCGGATCAGCGCCCCGAAGGTCTCGGTCAGCCGCTCCTCGCGCCGCCGCTCCCGGGCGATGCGCTCGCCGGAGGCGCGCAGCAGCCGGTGCAGGGCGGCCGCGGGATGCGCCGGCTCGCACCGCTCCGGGTCGTGGACGGCGGGGTGCAGGAGGCCGTGGTCGAGCAGACAGGGGACCTCGGCGGCCTCCCGGGCACTCACGTGCCCCTCGCGCAGGGCGCGTTCGTACAGGGCCGCTCCCGCGGCGCAGAGGTCTTCCGGGCCGTGCTCGGTATGCGGTGCCGGGCTCACCGGGGTTCCTTCCGTCGGGCGTCAGCGGTGCTTCAGGATGCCGGATCGTGCGATGAGGTAGCCGAGTTGGGCGCGGCTGGTGCTGCCGAGGGTGGCGGCGAGTCTGGCGATGTGCTCGCGTGCGGTGCGGATGTTCATGCCGAGGCGGTCGGCGATGACGGCGTCGGTGTGGCCCTCGACGAGGAGGGCGGCGATGGCGTGCTGGCGGTGGGTGATGCCGTCGGGGGCGGGGCGGCGGGGCGGCTTCGGGTGCATCGGGACGGCGAGCGGCCAGAGGCGTTCGAAGACGGTGACCAGGTAGGAGACGAGGGCGGGCTGGCGGACTTCGAGGGCGAGGGTGCTGTCCTCGTCGGCGGGCAGGTACGCGACGGCGCGGTCGATGACGATGAGGCGGTCGGTCACCTCGTCGAGGGTGCGGGCCTCCACGTCGCCCCGGAGCTGTTCGTACCGGGCCTGGGCGAGGGGGAGATGGCGGTGCGTGTGCTGGTAGAGGGTGCGGATCCGGCCACCGCGGTCGAGCAGGTCCTGGTCCCGGACCAGGGAGCGCGCCTCCCCCGCCTCGGACCGCCGGATGCCCGCGCGCCGGACCGGGGGCTGGATGCAGAGCATCTCCCCGGAGGCGGCGGCCATCGAGCCCGTGATGGCCTGGTTGATGGCCTCGGTGCCGGCCACGAGCCGTACGGACGACGGGCCGGTCTCCCGGGCGCTTCGGGCGTGGAGCCGCAGCAGCGGGGCGAAGCGCCGGGTCAGGAGTTCCTCGCCGCGCCGCTCCCGCGCGACGCGCTCCGCGGAGGCGCGCAGCAGCCGGTGCAGGACGGCGGCCGGGGCGGCCGGCGTCAGCAGGTCCGGCTCGCCGTCCGCGGGGCGCAGCAGGCCGCAGGCGGCCAGGCAGGGGGCTTCGGCGGCCTCGTCGGCGTGCAGGCCGCCCTGCCGCAGGGCGCGCTCGTACAGCGCCGTCCCGGCCGGACACAGGTCCTGCGCGTCGTGCTCCGGGTGCGGTGGCGGGCTCACGCGGCTGGTCCCACGGATCTCAATGCGTCTGCTCCAGGATCCCCGACTGCGCGATGAGATAGCCGAGCTGCGCCCGGCTGCCGCTGCCCAGGGCCGAGGCCAGCTTGGCGATGTGCGCCCGGCAGGTGCGGACGTTCATGCCCAGGCGGCGGGCGATGGCCTCGTCGACGTGGCCCTCCACCAGGAGCTTGGCGATGGAGTGCTGGATCTCCGTGATGCCGTCGGCGGCGGTCTCGTAGGGCGCCCCGGCGCTCAGCGGCACCGCGCGGCTCCACATGAACTCGAAGACCTTGATCAGATAGCGGACCAGTCCCGGGTGGCGCAGTTCCAGCGCGACCTGCTGGTCGTCGCGGGTGGGAATGAAGGCGACCGTCTCGTCGCAGATGATGAGCCGTTCCACCAGCTCGTCGATGGACCGGTACTCGACCTTGCCGTCGGACAGCTGCGCGGCGTAGGCCAGCTTCTCCTGGCTGTAGCGGGCGGTGTGCTGGTACAGCGTCCGGATCCGCACCCCGCGTTCGATCAGCGGCCTGTCGCGCTCCAGCCCCAGCAGGAGACTGCGTTCGGACATGCGGTCGCTCGGCTGGACGGTGAGCACCTCGGTCCGGCACTGGGCCGTGGCCAGGTTGAGCGCGGCGTTGATCCGCTCGCCGCCCTCCAGGACCGTGATGGAGTCGCTGCCGGCGGCCGATTCGCCGCTGAAGGCCAGGAACTGCTCGAAGGTGTCGGCGATGTCCATGGCGAGCCGCCGGCGCTGGGCGATCTCGCGCTCGATGGGGTTGAGCCGCCGGGCCAGGGCGACCGCCGGCGGCAGCGGGCGCAGCCAGCCGGGGTCGTCCGGATCGGGGTGGAGCAGGGCGGATTCCAGCAGGCACGGGGCCGGCTCGGCGTCGGCGCGGCTGATGCGTCCCGCCCGCAGAGCGGCCGCGTACAGGCGGCTGCCCTCTTCACACACCTCGTTCAACGAATGGGGGTGTGTCCCATTTGTTTGATTCGTGGCCAAATCTCCACCCCCCAGGCTCCTGAACATGCAGGAACATGATGCACCGTTTGGGTGGCCATGACGTGCCTGAATGAGCCATCGTCGTACCTGACGGGGGAAAAGGGGATCTTCAAGTGAGGACGAAGCCGATTATGCGTAACAGACTGCTTCGCTCGGTGCTTGTCGCCGCCTTCTCCGCCGTTGCAGCCCTTGGTGCGCTGAGTGGCCTCTCCGGTGCGAAAGGCGATGTTCGGGCGAACACCAGCTGGCCGGCGGTGGCGGCGAGTTCCGGGCTCGCCGATGGCGCCGATGTCGCGACGGGCGTAACCGGGAGCTGACGTGACCACACCACCCGACGACCGATCCTTCCGCCGCGAGATGGCCACCGCCTACCGCTCCGGATGGCACTTCATCGACCTGGTCACCGCCATCCCCCACAGCGGTGACTCGTTGATGGTGACCGTCTTCGGTGAGCCGGTCGTCGTCACCCGGGACGAGGACGGAGACGTGCGGGCCTTCCGGTGCCTGCGCCGGCCCCGCGGGGCGCCGAAGCCCGTGCGGTGTGCCATCCGGTACGGAATGATCTTTGTGAACCTGGACCAGCGGGACCACCGGCAGGTGGCGCCGGAACCCGCCGACATCAGGACCATCTCAGCCACCCCCCGCAGTGCCTGACGCGATTCCCCCGTCGTAACAGATCGCTCAGGTGCTTCCCCCCGCAGCGGCGTCACCGTGACCTGAACACGGTGACGCCGCTGCAGTTTGTGCCCTTCGCGCGGATATGTGCCATCCCGGGCTGTGGCCGGAAACAGCTCTTTCAGGCCGTTCTTCTCAGCCGCGCCCCAGCGCCCGGGTCTTCTCAGCCGCGTCCCAGCGCCCGGGTCAGTTCGATCTCGATGACCACACGGGCCGGGTTCGGCCTCGGGGGCCTTTGGTAGCGCTCGGTGTAACGGCGCTCCGCCTCCGCCACGCGCTCCGGCTCGTCCCGGACGTACGCGCGTCCCTCCAGCGTCGCCCACCGCCGGCCGTCCACCTGGCACACGGCCACCGGCGCCCCCTCCTCGCCCGCCGCCCGCACATGGCGCACCTTCGCACTCGTCCCGCTGGAAATCACCCTGGCCAGCCGCGCCGCGGGGTCGTAGGTGACCCCGACCGGGACGACGTGCGGGGTGCCGTCGGGGCGGAGCGTGGTCAGCGTGCAGATGTGCCGCTCCCGCCAGAAGCTGAGGTACGGCGCGTCGGGGTCGCCCGGGTCCTGGGCGTACGGGGTGGTGGCCATGGACGGAACTTAGCCAACCGGAGGCGCGGAGGCTTGACCGGGCCGGAGGGCGGAGCTTGCCCGGGCCGGAGCGTGGAGCTTGCCCGGGCCGGGATGCGGAACCCGGCTTGCCCGGGGCGCGGAATCCGGCCGACCCCGGGGCGCGGAATCCGGTCGGTCTGGAGCGTGGAATCCGGCCGACCCGGGGCGTGGACCGCGCCCGGCCCGAAACGCGGAACCCGGCCGACCCGAAACGCGGACCCCGGCGGCCCGGAGCGTGGAATCCGGCCGATCCGGGCGCGCCCGCGGGAAAACAGGCCTCCCGGAACCACCTTGAGTGGAATAGACTCAACTTTGTGCACGTTGACCGAGTCAGCACGGGAAGACGTGGCAGAGGGAAGACGTGACGCGGGATCTGGCAGACCGCCGACGCCGAGGAGGAGAGAAGCGACCGTGGACGCCGAGCTGACCAACAGGAGCCGGGACGCCATTCAGGCCGCCGGCAACCGGGCCGTGACCGGGGGGCACCCCGACCTGACCCCGGCCCACCTGCTCCTCGCGCTGCTGGAGGGGCAGGACAACGAGAACATCATCGACCTGCTGTCCGCCGTCGACGCCGACCAGGCGTCGGTCCGCGCGGGCGCCGAGCGCGTCCTCGCGTCCCTGCCGAGCGTGACCGGTTCCACCGTGGCGCCGCCGCAGCCCAACCGCGAGCTGCTGGCGGTGATCGCGGACGCGCAGAGCCGCGCGAAGGACCTGGGCGACGAGTACCTGTCCACCGAGCACCTGCTCCTCGGCATCGCCGCGAAGGGCGGCGCGGCCGGCGAGGTGCTTCAGCGGCAGGGCGCCAGTGCGAAGAAGCTGCAAGAGGCGTTCCAGAAGGCGAGGGGAGGGCGCCGGGTGACCACACCCGACCCCGAGGGCCAGTACAAGGCCCTGGAGAAGTTCGGCACCGACTTCACCGCGGCGGCGCGCGAGGGGAAGCTGGACCCGGTCATCGGCCGGGACCAGGAGATCCGCCGTGTCGTCCAGGTGCTGTCGCGGCGCACCAAGAACAACCCGGTCCTCATCGGTGAGCCCGGCGTCGGCAAGACCGCCGTCGTGGAGGGGCTCGCCCAGCGGATCGTCAAGGGCGACGTGCCCGAGTCCCTGAAGGACAAGCGGCTGGTCGCCCTCGACCTCGGCGCGATGGTCGCGGGTGCGAAGTACCGCGGCGAGTTCGAGGAGCGGCTGAAGACCGTCCTGGCGGAGATCAAGGAGTCCGACGGGCAGATCATCACCTTCATCGACGAGCTGCACACGGTCGTCGGCGCGGGCGCCGGCGGCGACTCCGCGATGGACGCGGGCAACATGCTCAAGCCGATGCTGGCCCGCGGCGAGCTGCGCATGGTCGGCGCGACCACGCTGGACGAGTACCGCGAGCGGATCGAGAAGGACCCGGCCCTGGAGCGCCGCTTCCAGCAGGTGCTGGTCGCCGAGCCCAGCGTGGAGGACTCCATCGCGATCCTGCGCGGGCTCAAGGGCCGCTACGAGGCCCACCACAAGGTGCAGATCAACGACTCCGCGCTGGTGGCCGCCGCGACCCTGTCCGACCGCTACATCACCTCCCGTTTCCTGCCCGACAAGGCGATCGACCTCGTCGACGAGGCCGCCTCCCGGCTCCGGATGGAGATCGACTCCTCGCCCGTCGAGATCGACGAACTCCAGCGCGCGGTGGACCGGCTGCGGATGGAGGAGCTGGCGCTCGACAAGGAGACCGACGCCGCCTCCCGCGAACGGCTGGAGAAGCTGCGCCGCGACCTCGCCGACAAGGAGGAGGAGCTGCGCGGCCTGACCGCCCGCTGGGAGAAGGAGAAGCAGTCCCTCAACCGGGTCGGCGAGCTGAAGGAGAAGCTGGACGACCTGCGCGGCCAGGCCGAACGCGCCCAGCGCGACGGCGACTTCGACACCGCCTCCAAGCTGCTGTACGGCGAGATCCCGGACCTGGAGAAGGAACTGGAGGCCGCCTCGCGCGCCGAGGAGGAGGCCGCCAAGGACACCATGGTCAAGGAGGAGGTCGGCCCCGACGACATCGCCGACGTCGTCGCCTCCTGGACCGGCATCCCGGCCGGCCGCCTGCTGGAGGGCGAGACGCAGAAGCTGCTGCGCATGGAGGACGAGATCGGCAAGCGGCTGATCGGCCAGGGCGAGGCCGTGCGCGCGGTCTCCGACGCGGTGCGCCGCTCCCGCGCCGGCATCGCCGACCCTGACCGGCCCACCGGCTCCTTCCTCTTCCTCGGCCCGACGGGCGTGGGCAAGACGGAGCTGGCCAAGGCGCTCGCGGACTTCCTGTTCGACGACGAGCGGGCGATGGTCCGCATCGACATGTCGGAGTACAGCGAGAAGCACAGCGTGGCCCGGCTGGTCGGCGCCCCGCCCGGCTACGTCGGCTACGAGGAGGGCGGCCAGCTCACCGAGGCGGTGCGGCGGCGGCCGTACAGCGTGGTGCTGCTGGACGAGGTGGAGAAGGCGCACCCGGAGGTCTTCGACATCCTGCTCCAGGTGCTGGACGACGGCCGGCTCACCGACGGCCAGGGCCGCACGGTCGACTTCCGCAACACCATCCTCATCCTCACCTCCAACCTCGGCAGCCAGTTCCTGATCGACCCGATCACCAGCGAGGAGGAGAAGAAGGAACAGGTCCTGGAGGTCGTCCGGGCCTCCTTCAAGCCGGAGTTCCTCAACCGGCTGGACGACCTGGTGGTCTTCTCGGCCCTCACCAAGGAGGAACTGAGCCGGATCGCGAAGCTCGCCATCGACCGCCTCGCCAAGCGGCTGGCGGAACGGCGCCTGACGCTGGAGGTCACTCCGGAGGCGCTGGCCTGGCTCGCCGACGAGGGCATGGACCCGGCCTACGGCGCCCGTCCGCTGCGCCGCCTGGTCCAGACGGCCATCGGCGACCGCCTCGCCAAGGAGATCCTGGCCGGCGAGATCAAGGACGGCGACACGGTCCGGGTGGACCGCTTCGGCGAGGGCCTGCTGGTGGGGCCGGCGACGGGCAAGACGCTGTAGCCGACGCGGGCGGTGGGTGTCCGTACGGACCCACCGCCGTCCGGCCCACCGCCGCACGCCACCACTCGTACGGCGGTGGTCCGTACGGCGGCGCTCCGTACGGCAGTCGCCCGTACGGCGGTGGCCGTACGGCGCGGGCCGTACGGCAGCCGCCCGCCCGTACGGCAGCCGCCCGCCCGTACGGGCCGGGCACCTGCACGGCAGTCGCCCGTACGGCGGGCGCCCCCCCCGCGGGCGCCCCCCCCGCGGGACGGGGCGGGGGGGGCCGGCCCCCGGC
>NZ_JAIOAB010000060.1 GCF_019890635.1 Streptomyces sennicomposti | reverse complement strand
GCGGCGCAGGAACCCGCGGTTCGGCCGTAGCTGACCGCCCGTTCCCCGCCGAGGGGTCAGAACACCGACAGTCCGGTGAGGGTGGTGAAGCGGTCCAGGGCCGCCACTCCGGCGACGGAGTTGCCCCGCTCGTCCAGGCCGGGGCTCCAGACGCACAGCGCGCACCGCCCCGGCACGACGGCGATGATGCCGCCGCCCACGCCGCTCTTGCCCGGCAGCCCCACCCGGTAGGCGAAGTCGCCCGCCGCGTCGTAGGTGCCGCAGGTCAGCATGACGGCGTTGACCTGCTTGGCCTGGCTGCGGGTCAGCAGCCGGGTGCCGTCGGCGCGGACGCCGTGCCGGGCCAGGACGGTGGCGGCCAGGGCGAGGTCGGCGCAGGAGGCCGCGATCGAGCACTGGCGGAAGTACTGGTCGAGCAGGACCGGCACGGGGTTGTCGATGTTGCCGTAGGAGGCCATGAAGTGGCCGAGGGCGGCGTTGCGGTCGCCGTGCGCGGTCTCCGAGGCGGCGACCGCCAGGTCGAAGTCCAGCTCCGGATTGCCGCTCTCGGCGCGCAGCAGCCGCAGCAGTTCGCCCGCGGCGTCGCCGGTACGGGTCTGGAGGCGGTCGGTGACGACGAGGGCGCCGGCGTTGATGAACGGGTTGCGCGGGATGCCGTTCTCGTACTCCAGTTGCACCAGGGAGTTGAACGGGTTGCCGGAGGGCTCGCGGCCCACGTGCTCCCACAGTTCGTCGCCCTCGCGGGCCAGGTCGAGGGCGAGGGTGAAGACCTTGGTGATGGACTGCGCGGAGAACGGCTCACGCCAGTCGCCCACCCCGTACACGGTGCCGTCCAGCTCCGCGACGGCCATGCCGAAGGCGCGCGGGTCGCGGGCGGCGAGCGCCGGGATGTAGTCGGCGGGCCGCCCACGACCGGGCGTCCGCCCGATCTCCTCGGCGATACGCTCCAGAACCGGCTGGAAGGCCATGGAGGACGTCATGATCCTCATTGTGCCCGGGGGACGACTGAGGCGGGCGGGCCGGTGGGCCGCTGGGGCGGAAGGGGGCGAACCCGTAGGCCGGCGGGCCGGGAGAGGACGGCCGGTGGGCCAGCGGCCTGCGGGCCGGGAGGGGGCGAGCCGGTGGGCCGGTGGCCCGTGGGCCGGGAGAGGACGGGCCGGTGGCCTGCGGGCCGGGAGACGACGGGCCGGTGGGCCGGCGGCCGGTGGACGGGCCGGTGGCCGACAGGCCAGGAGAGGGCGAGCCGGTGGGCCGGCGGGCCGGGAGGGGTGAGCCGTCGTTCCCGACGGCCCCGCCGGGCAGGCGGACGCCCCCGGCCCGCGCTCAGACGCAGGGCCTGGGGGCAAGCGCAGGGCGGGGGCAGGCGCAGACCGGAGGCAGGCGCAGGTCGGAGGCAGGCACAGGACTGGGGGGGCAGGCCCAGGCCGGAGGCAGACCCAGGCCGGAGGCAGGTGCACCCGGAGTCAAGGGCGCCCCGAGGTCACGCGCGGCGCGCGGTCACGCGCAGGCCGAAGGCAGCGTCTCGAGGCTCAGCTCCTCGACCGGGCGGACGCAGCCGACCGGTTCGCCGCCGCCGAGGAGCGGCTCGCCGGCGAACTCGGTGAGCCGGGCCGGATCGACGCCGGCCAGGGCGAGGGCCGCGGCGGCGACCGGGATGCGCGCCCGGTTCGCGCCGTCGGAGATCTTCACCGCGACGGCCCGGCCGTCCGGCAGCGCGGCGACCTCGACGCCCTCGAAACCGTCCTTGGCCAGCAGTCCGGGCACGGCCCGCATCAGCGCGGCCACGTCGCGGCCGGAGCCGGAGGCCGTCTCGGCGTGCTCGCGCATGGCGTCGGCGACCCGCGCCTCGGGGGTGCCGGGCGCGGCGGTGGTGATGCGGGCGGCGGCGCGGGCGAGGCCGTGCAGGGACACGGCGAACAGGGGCGCGCCGCAGCCGTCGACGGTCACCCGGGCCACGCGCTGCCCGGTGAGGTCCTCGACGGTCTCGGCGACGGCCCGCTGCAACGGGTGCGCGGGGTCGAGGTAGTCGTCCAGGGACCAGCCGTTGAGCCGGCAGGTGTAGAGCATGGCCGCGTGCTTGCCGGAGCAGTTCTGGGCGAGCCGGGAGGGCAGGCGGCCCGCGCGCACCCAGGTGTCCCGCACGGTCGGGTCGAACGGCAGGTCGGGGACGTTGCGCAGGTCGCCCTCGGTCAGCCCGGCCAGTTCGAGGATGCGCCGCGTTCCGGCGAGGTGGTGCTCCTCGCCGGAGTGGCTGGCGGCGGCGAGCGAGAGCAGCTCGCCCTCCAGCGGCAGCCCGGCCCGGACCATGGCGACGGCCTGGACGGGCTTGAGCGCCGAGCGCGGATAGAAGGCGGCCTCGGTGTCGCCGAGCCGGAAGCGGGTCGTGCCGTCGGCGTCGAGGACGACGACGGAGCCGTGGTGGACGCCTTCGACGACGCCGCCGCGTATGAGGCGGGCGACGGGTGCGTGGCGGGGCTCGCGGACGGGGGGCGCCGCGGCGGGGGAAGTGGTCTGCATGGCTGCCTGCGTCACTGGTGAGTGGGTGGACGGTGCTCGCGCGGGGTGTGCGCGGGGGCCTTGGTGGAGGTGCGGGCGGTCCGGCCGCGGGTGGCGTACCGGGCCGCGGGGCGCGGGGGTGTGCCGGGTGCGGCTTACGCCCCTGGTCGGTCCGGGTCGGGGCGGGGTGCGGGGCGCACGATGGCGGTGAGGGTGCTCTCGACCCGGTCGAGGTGGTGGGTCATGGCCTGGACGGCGTCGTGTTCGCTGCCGTCGGTCAGCGCCTCGACGAGGGCCCGGTGCTCGCGGTTGGACTGCTCGCGCCGGTCGCCGAGTTCGGTGAGGAAGGCCGACTGGCGGGCCAGGGCGTCGCGGATCTCCTCGATGACCCGGCGGAAGACCGGGTTGCGGGCGGCCTGGGCGACGGCGAGGTGGAACAGGGTGTCCAGCGCGACCCAGGAGGTCGTGTCGGTCTCCCGCTCCATCCGTTCCAGCAGGTGGGCCAGGTGGTCCAGGTCCTCGGGGGTGCGGCGCAGCGCGGCGTACCCGGCGACCGGGATCTCGATGTGCCGGCGTACTTCCATCAGGTCGCTGGCCACGTAGTCCCCGAAGGTGGGGTCCTCCACGGCGCCGGCCACGACGAAGGTGCCCTTGCCGGTCCTGGAGACGGTCAGGCCCATGGTCTGCAGGGCGCGCAGCGCCTCGCGCAGGACGGGCCGCGAGACCTCCAGGGAGCGGCACAGCTCCGCCTCGGAGGGAAGCTTGTCGCCGATGGCGTACTCGCCGCGCTCGATGGCGCCGCGCAGGTGGGTGAGCACCGCCTCCATGGCGCTGACGCGTCGGGGTGCCACCGCACCTGTCTGGCTGTCTGACAGGTTCACGGAGCGATCGTGCGGGGTGCGGAGGAATCCTGTCAAGCGGGGCCGCAGGACGGAGAACGGCCGTGGGGGCGGACCGGCGTCGGCGGTCCGCCCCCACGGCGGGGACGCGGCGGCGGTACGGCCGCTCAGGCGTCGAGCACGCCCGTGCCCAGCAGCCCGAAGAGGAGGGCGCCGACGGCGATCCGGTAGAGGACGAAGGCGTTGAAGGAGTGCTTGGCGACGAACTTCAGCAGCCAGGCGATGGACGCGTAGGCCACCAGGAAGGAGACGACGGTGCCGACGACGAGCGGGGCGGCGCCCACGCCCGCGCCGAGGGCGTCCTTCAGTTCGTAGATGCCGGCGCCGGTCAGGGCCGGAATGCCGAGGAAGAACGACAGCCGGGTGGCGGCGACGCGGTCCAGGTCGAGGATGAGCGCGGTGGACATGGTGGCGCCGGAGCGGGAGAAGCCGGGGAAGAGCAGCGCGAGGATCTGCGAGGCGCCGACCAGCATCGCGTCCTTGAAGGAGGTGTCGTCCTCACCGCGCTTGTGCCGGCCCATCTGGTCCGCGCACCACATCACGCCGCTGCCGACGATGAGCGAGCCGGCGACCACCCACAGCGAGCCGAGCGGCCCGTCGATCAGGGGCTTGGCGGCCAGGCCGACGAGGACGATCGGGATGGTGGCGTAGATGACCCACCAGGCGAACTTGTAGTCGTGGTGGTAGCGCTCCTCGCGGTTGGTCAGCCCGCGGAACCAGGCGGAGACGATCCGCACGATGTCCTTGAAGAAGTACACGAGTACGGCGGCGATGGCGCCGACCTGGATGACGGCGGAGAACCCGACGACGGAACTGTCGTCGACGGGGATGTCCATGAGCCCCTCGGCGATCTTGAGATGGCCGGTGGAGGACACGGGAAGGAACTCGGTCACCCCCTCGACGACTCCGAGGACGACGGCCTGACCGACGGAGATGGCGCTCATGGGATCCAGTTCTGGGGATGGTGGGTCGACAGTGGCGCAGACACGCTTGCGTCGCAGTCACTCTTACTGCGTGGAGGTGAAATTCCGGTTACCTGGGACCGGCGTACGCCTGAACGGGGGTGACGGCGGGAACGCACGTCCGATACCGTCCCGGGCGCCGCGGTGCGGGCGCCCGGGGAGAAGGCGGACGGGGCGCACCGGTGCCGGAGCGAGGCGGACCGCCCACCGTGGCGGGGGACGGGGCGCCCGCCGGCCGCTCACCAGCCCTTCTCGAACAGCCGGGCCACCTCGGCGATGCGGAACTCGTCGCGCCGGTAGTACGTCCGGTGGCACACGCGCCGGGTGCGCAGCAGACCGAGGTCCACGAGCAGCGCGAGGTGCGTCTTCGCGGCCCGGACGGGGATGCCGAGCCCGGCGGCGACGGCCCGCGCGGTCGCGCCGTGCTCGCCCCGGGCGGTACACCACCGGCTCCGGGCGGCGTGTGCGGCCGGTTCGCCCAGCCAGGCCAGGATGGCTGTGCGCGTCCGTTCGGCAGGAGTCCTCGGCATCTGCGCCCCCCGCTGTCGTCGTGGCCGCTCCGTCGCGTCGCCCCCTACTCTGGCGCGGACCGGCCCGCCGTGTCCGGGAGTCGGCGGCCCTTGTCCGGTACCGGACGCCCGGGGCCGCCGTCGCGGTGCTCGTGCCGCATTACCATGCGGGCATGGGAGTGAACGCGGCCGGCGCCCGGCTCGGGGAACAGTGGCGGGAGATCCTGGCCGTGCACGCCCGGACGATGTGCGAGATCGACCGCGTCCTGCACCCCTACGGCCTGGGGGCGAGCGACTTCGAGGTGCTGGACATCCTGGCGTCCGAGTCGCCCGCCGACGGCGACGTGTGCCGGGTGCAGAACATCGCCGGCCGGGTGCACCTCAGCCAGAGCGCGCTGTCCCGGCTCATCGGCCGGCTGGAGAAGGACGGGCTGGTCGAGCGGACGGTGTGCGCGGAGGACCGGCGCGGGGTGTGGGTCTCCCTCACCCGCCGCGGCCGTGACCTGCACGCCGAGGTGCTTCCGCTCCAGCGCGAGGTGCTGGCGCGCATGCTCGGCGGCTGACGGGGGGCGGGGCCGCTCGGCGGCTGACGGCGGGGCGGGGCCTCACGCGCACCCCGCGCGGATGCGCGCCGCCGCCTTGCCCCCTGCCGTCCTCTGCGGCTGTCCTGACCCCTGCCCTCCTACGGCCGGGCCAGCAGGGTGCGTACCCCCTCCGAGGTGAGGGTCAGGCCGTGCGGGGAGCTGGCGTCTATGGTCAGCGACAGGTCCTCGGCCGGCCACTGGGAGGCCAGGGCGCCCAGGGGCACCAGCCGGTAGCGGGAGACGAAGGGCAGCAGTTCCGACATCTCCAGTTCCGAGGTGAACACGGGCACCACCGGCACTCCGCCGGGCTGCTCCAGGACGGGCAGGGCCACCGACGCCGGGTTGGTGGCGTCCTCGTCGCTCACGTCGTCGGGCACCGGGATCAGTACGTCGCTGTGCGCGAGCGCGTCCAGCGCCGCCGCGTCCTCGGCGTTCTCGGCGAGGACGTCCAGCGCCTGCTGAGCCTGCGTGGCGGTGCGGTCGTTCTCGGGTGTGTCCATGGCGAATTCCCTGGTTGCGGCGGTCGTGCGGTCCGCCCCGGGAGGGTGATCGCCCGGGCACGGTCCTGGACGCGTACCCGATCGCCTCCGGCGCAACCGCCCACGGCCACGGCAATCGACGGGAGCCGCGAGCCCCGGTCCGTCGCGGCGGGGCTCACGGCTTCCGGCGGCTGATCGCGACGGCCGCCGCGTCGTCGCCGAGCCGGCCTCGGGTGTGGACGAGGAGGTCGTCGCGGAGCCGGCCCAGCAGCCTCTCCGGCGCCCCGGCGTCCCGGGCGGCGGCCCAGGCGGAGGCGCGGACGGCGAGCGGGAAGAACGCGCCGTGCGCGTCCCGCGCCTCCAGCACGCCGTCGGTGTGCAGCAGCAGCGTGTCGCCGGGGCGGAAGGGGAACGAGGCGACGGCGTAGGCGGTGGCCCCGGTCAGGCCGCCCAGGCCGAGCGGGGGCGCGACGGTCTCGGCGACCAGCGTGTGGGCGAGGCCCTCGGCGAAGAGGACCGGCGCCGGATGGCCGCAGTTGACGAGGCGGACCACGTCCTCGTCGTCGGGGATGTCCAGCAGCAGCGCGGTGGCGAACGCCTCGTCGGTGTCGAGCGCCTCCTCCGTCTGCCACTGCCGGGTGTCCCACCGCATCGCGCCGTCCAGGTGCACGGCCAGCTGCGGCAGCGTGGGCCGGCGGTGCGAGGCCGCGCGGAACGCGCCGAGCAGCAGCGCGGCGTGGCTGATGGCCGGCAGCCCCTTGCCGCGGACGTCCGCGAGGAGCAGCCGGGTGCTGTGCCGGGTGCGGGCGGCGGCGTAGAGGTCGCCGCCGAGCGTCGCCTCGTCCTGCGCGGCCAGGTACACGCTGGCCATCCGCAGCGGGCCGCTGCGCTCGGGCAGCGGGGGCAGCAGGACCTCCTGCACGGCCTGGGCGACGATCCGGCTCTGGCTGAGCTGGCGCTCACCGCGCTCGCGGACCAGGCAGAAGACCACTATCAGGGCGGAGACCAGGATCAGGGCGCCGATCTGGGCGATCAGGTTCTCGGTGGCGAGCACGCCGCGGGCCACTCCGATGAACACCTGGGCCGCGACGGCCAGGGCGCCGATCAGCGCGGTGCGCCGGGGACCGGAGAACGCGGCGGCGAAGGCGGGGGCGGCGACCAGCAGGGGGCCGAGGTGCACGTCGGGCGGGGCCAGGACGTCCACCACGCAGACGGCGGCGATCATTCCCAGCGGGACGAGGACCAGCGCCCGCCCGGGGTGGGAATGCCGCAAGCGCTGGAGCGGCACACGTCATGCTCTCACCCCCGCCGCCCCGCCACCACCCGCGCCGACGGCGCACCGGTCCCCCGGCACCGCGCCCGCGCGCGCCGCGCACGGCGGAGCGCCGCGCCCGCACGGGACCCGTCCGGGTGCGTCAGGCCCGTACGAGGCGGCCGTCCATGTCGTCCGGCCGAGGGCCGACGCCGCCCGGCACGGCCGCCACGGCCGCCACGCCCGTCATCGCGGCCGGGGCGGGGCCGGGCGCGGCGGGCGTGCCCGCGGCGAGGCGGAGTTCGATGACGGCCCGGGCGGTGGGCCACTCCTCGTCGAGGATCGAGTAGAAGGCGGTGCTGCGCACGGTGCCGTCCAGGCCGCGCGAGTGGGCGCGGCGCACGCCCTCGCAGCGGGCGCCGAGCCGTTCGATGGCGGCGCAGGAGCGCAGGTTGCGGGCGTCGGCGCGGAAGGAGACGCGGCGCACCCGCCAGGTCTCGAAGGCGTGGCGCAGCAGGAGCAGCTTGGCCTCGGTGTTGATGCCGGCGCCCTGGGCGCCGGCGGCGAGCCAGGTGTTGCCGATCTCGGCGGCGTCGGGCACGGCGGTGCGGGGGTCGCCGTACGGGACTCCCGGGACCGGGGGCCAGACGAGTGGTCCCTGCCAGTAGTCGAGTTCCAGGAAGCGGGTGGAGCCGACGACGCGGCCGTCGTCGGCGCGGACCACGGCGAAGGGCAGCGCCCGGCCCGCCGCCTGGTCGGCCAGGGCCCGTTCGACGTAGTCGCGGGCGGCTTCGGGGCCGTGCGGCACGGGGGTGAAGGCGTAGGAGGCGCGGTCCTCGCCGCCGGCCCGGGCCAGGCCCTCCACGTGGTGCGGAGCGAGGGGTTCCAGCCGCGTCCTGCGGCCGGTGAGAACGACGGGTGCGGGCACAGGGCCATCGGTCTTTCTGCGAACGGGGGGTGCTGCCGTCCGGGGCCGGCGGCGCGGCGCGGGACGGTGGTTCAGCATGCGCCGGGCGCCCCGCTGGATGGGAAACGGCCAGGTGAAGAACGGGAAACGGTCGGATGAAGGCCCGCAGAGGGCCCTCCGCGGAGAACCATGGCGCGGAGAGCCCGGTGGAGGCTCACTTCCGAACCCCTCGTCCTTCGGGTAACCAGGCCGCCGGGGCCGATGCGCCGCCGGCGCGGAATCCGTCCCGCCGGTGAGGCCGGCCGACGGCTCAGCGCGGTCCCCCGTCGGGCCGGACCCAGTCCAGGGACCGCTGGACGGCCCGCTGCCAGCTCTCGTACTCCCAGGCGCGCCGTTCCGGGTCCATGTCGGGCAGCCACTGGCCGGCCCGGTGCCAGTTGCCGCGCAGCACCTCCAGGTCCGACCAGTAGCCGACGGCGAGTCCGGCGGCGTAGGCGGCGCCCAGGGAGACCGTCTCGGCCACCAGGGGCCGTACGACGGGTACGTCCAGCACGTCGGCCAGCATCTGCATGAGCAGGTGGTCGGAGGTCATGCCGCCGTCGACCTTGAGCTGTTTCAGGGCGAGCCCGGAGTCGGCGTTCATGGCGTCGACCACCTCGCGGGTCTGCCAGGCGGTGGCCTCCAGCACGGCCCTGGCCAGGTGGCCCTTGGTGATGTAGGAGGTGAGGCCGACGACGACGCCGCGGGCGTCGCTGCGCCAGTGCGGGGCGAACAGGCCCGAGAAGGCGGGGACGATGTAGCAGCCGCCGTTGTCCTCCACGGTGCGGGCCAGCGTCTCGATCTCCGGGGCGGTGTTGATCATGCCGAGCCGGTCGCGGAACCACTGGACCAGGGAGCCGGTGACGGCCATCGGGCCTTCCAGGGCGTAGACCGTGGGCTGGCCGGCGATGCGGTAGGCGACCGTGGTGAGCAGCCCGTGCCGGGAGCGGACAAGGTCGGTGCCGGTGTTCATGAGCAGGAAGCTGCCGGTGCCGTAGGTGCACTTGGCCTCGCCGGGCGAGAAGCAGGTCTGGCCGAACAGGGCCGCCTGCTGGTCGCCGAGGGCGGCGGTGATGCGCACGCCGGGCAGCAGCGCGCGGGCCTCGCCGTAGCTCTCGGCCGAGGAGCGGATCTCGGGCAGCAGGTCGCGCGGCACGCCGAAGAAGTCCAGCAGCTCCGGGTCCCAGGTGAGGGTGCGGAGGTTGAGGAGCATGGTGCGGCTGGCGTTGGTGGGGTCGGTGATGTGCAGTCCGCCGTCGGTGCCGCCGGTGAGGTTCCAGATCAGCCAGCTCTCGACGGTGCCGAACAGCACCTCGCCGTCGCGGGCGCGCTGCTCCAGGCCGGGGACGTTCTCGAACAGCCAGCGGATGCGGGGGGCGGAGAAGTAGGTGGAGGGGGGCAGTCCGCAGCGGTCGAGGAAGAACTCGTCGCCGGGGCGGTCCCTGAGCGCGTCCACGAGGGGCGCGGTGCGAGTGTCCTGCCAGACGATGGCCCGGCCGACCGGGGTGCCGGTGCGCGGGTCCCACAGCACGGTCGTCTCGCGCTGGTTGGCGATGCCGATGGCGGCGATCTGTCCGGCGTCCACGCCCGCCGAGTCCATCGCCTCGGGCACGATGCGCTGCACGTTGCGCCAGATCTCGACGGCGTCGTGCTCGACCCAGCCGGGCTTCGGGAAGTGCTGCTGGTGCTCGCGCTGGGCGACCGAGCACAGCCGTCCGCGGTGGTCGAACAGGATGCACCGCGTGGACGTGGTGCCCTGGTCGATGGACATCACATACCGGTCAACCATGTTCGGGCCTGCCTTCCGATGCGTGGCGCGGCTGGGGAAGCTGCGAGGTCCTGGCGGGAACTACCAGCGGGTCGCCCCCAGGTCCCGGGAGATCGCCCGTGCGGCCTCCCGGAGCAGGGCGGTCAGGGCGGGCAGCGGCCGGCCCCTGGGATCGCAGATGCGTTCGACGGGGCCGGAGAGGCAGACGGCGCCCACCACGAGTCCGCCGTGCCCGCGGATCGGCGCGGCGATCCCGGCGTCGCCCATGGACATCTCCTGCACCTCCGCGCCCCAGCCCTGCTCGCGGATCTCGGCGAGCGCCCGGTCCAGGTCCTCGGGATCGACCAGGGTGTGCCGCGTGTACGCCGCCAGGCCCTCGGGCGGCGGGTCGAGGGTGGCGGCGCCGTAGGCGAGGAGGACCTTGCCGAGGGAGGACGCGTGCAGGGGCAGCAGCGCGCCCACGTCGAGGGTCTGCAGGGTGTCGTCGGGGCGGAAGACGTGGTGGACGACGAGGACCTGGCCCTCCAGGGGCGTGCCCAGCCGGACGGCCTCGCCGCTGCGGGCGGCCAGCGCGTCCGCCCAGTTGATGGAACGGGAGCGCAGCTCGTTGACGTCGAGATAGCTGGTGCCCAGGTGCAGCAGCGCGGCCCCGAGCTGGTACTTCCCGGTCGCCTCGTCCTGCTCGACGAAGTCGACGTGCTGGAGGGTGCGGAGGATGCCGTGAGCGGTGCCCTTGGCGAGTCCCAGGGAGGACGCGACCTCGCCGAGCCCGAGCCTGCGCGGCCCGCCGGCCAGCAGGCGCAGGATCGCCGCCGCTCGTTCGATCGACTGGACGGGTCCGGCCATGGAGCGATATTAATCCTATTTGCCCCGCTCAGGACTGCCGTTCGGCAATGCCGACCGCGATTCATTGACCGCCGCGTATACGTTCCCTAGCGTTCCTAGTCGCGCCCGACCTACGGTCGGCAGCGCCGTTCGGAGAAGGAGGCCACATGACCGCAGCGCAGCTCGACGCCGCGCCTCGCGGGGAAGCCGGCCGAGCCGACCACGCCCGGCACGCTTTCCCGCTGCCGCCCACGCCCGGAGCCGTGCCGTCCGTACGCCGTCGCGTACGCGCGGTGCTGGGCGGCTGGGACCTGCCGACCGGGGCCGCGGACGATGTGCTGCTGGTGGTCTCGGAGCTGGTCACCAACGCGCTGGTGCACGCCCGGCCGCCCGCGACGCTGCTGCTGTGGCGGGTGCCGGTGGACGGGCGCGGGGCCGTGCACGTCGAGGTGAGCGACCTGGGACCCGCCGCGCCGCCCGGCCCGGCCGCCGCGCCGGACCCGGACGAGCACGGCCGCGGCCTCGGCATCGTGACCGCGCTGTCGGCCCGCTGCGGCGTCCGCACCGGCCCTGGCGGCACCCACCGGTGGGCGGAGGTCCTGGCGGGCTGACCGTCCCCCGCACCCCGCCTTCGGAGGGTCCTGGCCGGGCTGACCGGCCCCCGTCCCCGCCTTCAGCGCACCGAGGCGCGCACCGGAGCCGACGACCCCGCACGCCGGACCGCACCGGACCTTGAGCCGCCGTCCCCCGGCTCAGCGCGGCGGCAGGTCGGCGCCCGGGTCGATCGCCCAGTGGTTGCTGCGCAGCACCCGGTCGGCGAACGAGACGTCGCGCTCCCCGAGCAGCCGGAAGCCGAGGGAGCGGCAGATGCCGTTCGAGGGGGCGTTGTCCGTGGCCGGGAACGCGTGCACCGTGCCCCAGCGATCCTCGTCGCGCGCCTGTTCGAGCAGCAGCCGGGTCGCGCGTCTGCCGAGGCCCCGGCCCTGGTACTCGGGCAGGACCATCCAGCCGATCTCCGACACGGGCCCGTCGCCGTCGTCGTGGGACCACAGGCACACCGTCCCGGCGACCTCCCCCGGGCCCGCGGCGTCGGGCACGATCATCTTGATCCAGGCGGTGTCCTCGGCCGCCGCGGCGGCGTCCCGGCGCACCTTGTCGGCCATGCCCTCGGCCGGCAGCGGCCCGCCGAGCCCGGCCGTCATCACCGGATCGCACCGCATCCGTACGTAGGCGTCGACGTCGTCCGGCGTGACGTTGCGCAGTCGCATCGGGTCCCTCCCCCGCGTCGTGGTGTTGCCCGCTCCTAGTCTGTGTAGCGTCCAACGATCCGGCGGCGCCGGAAGATCCCGAGGAGACAGACCCGTTGAACACCGGCAGTGAGGTCCCCGACAGCTACTACGTGCGCATCGACGAGCACCGCTTCAAGCCCACCGCCCACGCGAGCGGCGCCTGGGACGAGAACGAGCTGCACTTCAGCCCGCTCGGCGGGCTCGTCGCGCACGTCATCGAGCGGCACCTGGCCGCACGACCGGCCGGCGGCCTGGTCCTGTCCCGGATCAGCTACGACATCCTGGGCCGCCTCGCCCTGGAGGAGTGCGAGATCCGGCTGGAGACGGTCCGGCCCGGCCGCACGATCGAACTCGTGGAGGCGGTGGTGACCGTCGCGGACCGCCCGGTGGTCCGGGCCCGCGCCTGGCTGCTGGCCGAGCAGGACACGAGCGCCGTCGCCGGGGGCGCCGCCGACCCGCTGACCCCGCCCGAGCGGCTCGACCCGTGGCCGATGGCCGAGCTGTGGCCCGGCGGCTACATCGCGTCCCTGGACGTGCGCCCCGTCGCCCCGCCGCGGCCGGGCCGCACCGCCGCCTGGGTGTCCACGCCGCTCGACCTGGTCGCCGGGGAGACCAGCGGCCCGTACGCCTCGTACCTGGCCCTGGTCGACACCGCCAACGGCATCGCCGTGCGCGAGTCGCCGACGGAGTGGATGTTCCCCAACGTCGATCTGACCGTCCATCTGCACCGGCGGCCGGAGGGCGGGTGGACGGGTCTGGACACCACGGTCGTCTTCGGGCCGAGCGGCCAGGGCCTGACCAGCACGGTCCTGCACGATGTGCGCGGTCCGGTCGGACGGGCCGAGCAGATCCTCACCGTACGGCCGATACCGGGCGCCTGACCGGCCGGGGACCCGGGGTCCAGGGGCCGGCCGCGCCCGGCGGCCGGGAGGGGGCCGGCCCGCCGCCGTCAACGGGACGGCACCAGCGGCAGGTCGTCGGTGTAGCCGTTGATCGGCCGCTCGATCCGCCGTACGGCCCGGGCGTCGAGGTCGGCGGGCGCGGAGGCGGTGCCGAGCGTGCCGCCGGGGTGCCAGGCGCCGGTGACCGACACCCAGGTGTTCGCGGGCAGCGCCGGCGTGCCGTGGATCCGGACCTTCACCGACTGGGCGTCGGCGGCGCAGCAGGACAGGATGATCCGGGTCAGGTACCAGGTGTCCCGGCCGCCCTTGTCGGGCGTGACGAAGCCGGTCAGCAGGACCGAGCGTCCCCTGACGGCCCCCGAGGGGTCCTGCTGCACCCGGCGGGTGAAGTCGGTGAGGGTCATCGGCAGCGGCGAGGTCGCGGGCAGCGGGTCGAAGTGCCGCTGTCCGGAGGCGACGGCCTTGGGGGCCTCGCGGGAGGCGGTGTACGCGCCGAGGGCGGGCGGGGCGTAGAAGAGCAGGCTCAGCGCGGGCAGGAACAGCAGCCAGGCGACGCGGGGCACGGTGGAGTGGTCATGGCCGTGGCCGCCGTGGTCGTGCGCGCCGCCCTCGTCACCGGGGTCCTGTGCATCGCCCCCGCGGCCGAGTTCCCGTACGTCCCCCTCGTGGCCGTGGCCGCGTTCCGGGTGGTCGGCGCCGTGGGTCTTGGCGGGGGTGGCCCAGGCCTCGGCCACGCCCAGCAGGAGCAGCAGCACGCCGGAGGCGATGAGCAGCGGCCGCATGCCCTCCTTGACGTAGCGCAGGAAGAGGTCGGTGAAGAGGGAGGCGTGCAGCAGGCCGAGGCCGCTGAGGACGAGCAGGGTGACCTGGAGGGGGCGTCTCACAGCAGGATGCCTCCGACGATCGTGCTGCACAGGATCGCGACGACGGCGGTCGCGGCGGAGAAGCGGGCGGCGAAGGCCCGGCCGAAGGTGCCGGCCTGAAGGGCGATCAGCTTGAGGTCCACCATCGGGCCGACCACCATGAACGTCAGCCGCGCCAGGGGTGAGAATCCGGTGAGGGAGGCGGCGACGAACGCGTCGGCCTCCGAGCAGACCGCGAGCAGGACGGCGAGGGCGGCCAGGAACAGCACGGAGAGCCAGGGCGAGCCGGAGAAGGCGTCGAGCACCGTGCGCGGGACCGTCACGTTGAAGGTGGCGGCGGCCATCGCGCCGAGGACCAGGAAGCCGCCCGCGTGCAGGAAGTCGTGCTGGAAGCCCTGCCGGAACTCCGTCCAGCGGCTGTGTCCCGGCCGGTGCCCGGTGTGCCGCACGGTCGGCCGCAGCCACTTCTCGCGGCCGAACAGGAGCCAGAGCCAGCCCATGGCGGCGGCGGTGACCAGCGAGGCCAGCAGCCGGGCCCACACCATGGCGGGGTTGCCGGGGAAGGCGATGGCCGTGGCGGTGAGCACGACCGGGTTGACGGCGGGCGCGGACAGCAGGAACGCGAACGCGGCGGCCGGGGTCACGCCCCGGCTGATCAGGCTGTTCGCGACGGGCACCGAGGCGCACTCGCAGCCGGGCAGGACCACCCCGGCGACCCCGGCGACGGGGACGGCGAGGGCGGCCCGACTCGGCAGCAGCCGGCTGAACACATGGGCCGGCACGAAGGCGTTGATCGCGCCCGACAGCGCGGTGCCGAGCAGCAGGAAGGGCAGCGCCTGCACGGTGACGGCGAGGCAGACCGTCCGCCAGGCCTGGAAGGCCTGTCCGTCGCTCCACCGGCCGACGACGAAGACGACCGCGCCGGGCAGGACGGCCGCGCCGAGCAGGAGGGCCGGCCAGAACCGGGGCCAGCCGTGCGCGGGGGCCTCGCCGGCCCGTGCGGCCGCGGAATGGGCCGGGTCCGCCGGGGTGGCCCCCGGCTCCCCGGCCAGTACTTCGGTCTTCTGCATGGCGGCTCCGAACGTTCCGTTGTCCGCAGCGAACATAGCGGGCCGCGGCCCCGCTCCCGTGCGCGGGACGCGCGTCGGCGGTTCGCCGGAGATATTTTTGAACGCGTTCAGTTCTGGGGTTACAGTCGTCTCCTCCGACAGAGGGGGGACGAGGGCGATGAAGATCGTGCTGCCCGGCGGCACCGGGCAGGTGGGGACGGTCCTGGAGCGCGCGCTGACCGCCGCGGGACACGAGGTCGTGGTGCTGACCCGGCGGCCGGCGCGCCCGGGGCAGGTGCGCTGGGACGGGCGGACGGCCGGGCCGTGGACCGCGGAGATCGACGGCTGCGACGCGGTGGTGAACCTGGCCGGACGCAGCGTCAGCTGCCGGTACACGCCCGCCAACCTGCGGGAGATGATGGACTCGCGGGTCGAGTCCACCCGGGTGGTGGGCGAGGCGATCGCGGCCGCGGCCCGGCCGCCGGGGGTGTGGCTGCAGATGAGCACGGCCACGGTCTACGCCCACCGGTTCGACGCGCCCAACGACGAGCGCGACGGCCTGATCGGCGGCGCGGAGCCGGGCGTCCCGGACTACTGGTCGTTCAGCGTCGACATCGCGAAGGCGTGGGAGCGCGAGCAGGAGCGGGCCCGCACCCCGCACACCCGCAAGGTGGCCCTGCGTTCGGCCATGGTGATGAGCCCGGACCGGGGCGGCGTCTTCGACGTGCTGCTGCGGCTCACCCGGCTCGGCCTGGGCGGTCCGGTCGCCGGCGGCGCGCAGTACGTGTCCTGGATCCACGACCGGGACTTCGTGCGCGCGGTGCGGTTCCTGATCGACCGGGAGGACATCGCCGGGCCGGTGAACCTGGCCGCGCCGGGGCCGCTGCCGCAGCGTTCGCTGATGCGGGCGCTGCGGGCGGCCTGGGGGACTTCGGTCGGTCTGCCGGCGACCGGGTGGATGGCCGGGATCGGGGCGTTCGCGCTGCGTTCGGACACCGAACTGCTGCTGAAGAGCCGGCGCGTGGTGCCCGGCCGCCTGCTGGAGGCGGGTTTCTCCTTCGACCACCCCCAGTGGCCGCGGGCCGCCGAGGACCTGGTCCAGCGGGTGCGCGCCCGGCCGGCCGCGGCCCGCCCGGCTCGTTCGGCGCGCGGGATCGGGGGGTAGCTGGTGTGCTGGAGCCGGGGGTCCCGTGTCGTCTGCTGTTCGCGGAGGTCTGGATGAGTGCCTACACCGTCGCGCAGGTGGCCGCCGCCGGCGGGCCGTTCGAGCTCGTCGAGCGCGAGGTCCCCGAGCCCGGCCCCGGTCATGTGCGCATCGCCGTGGAGGCGTGCGGGATCTGCCACAGCGACGCCCTGTTCGTGGACGGGGCGATGCCCGGCACTCGGTTCCCGCTGGTCCCCGGGCATGAGATCGCCGGGCGGATCGAGGCGCTCGGCCCGGGCGCGGCGGAGTACGGCTGGCAGGTGGGCGACCGGGTGACGGTGGGCTGGTTCGGCGGCAGCTGCCAGCACTGCACGGCGTGTCGGCAGGGCGACTTCATCGTGTGCGAGAACCTGAAGGTCCCCGGCTGGTCCTACGACGGCGGGTTCGCCGAGCGGACCGTCGCCCCGGTCGACGCCCTGGCCCGCATCCCCGACACCCTGGAGGCGAGCGACGCGGGACCGATGGCGTGCGCGGGTGTGACCGTGTTCAACGGGCTGCGCCGCAGCGCCGCTCGGCCGGGCGACCTGGTCGCGGTGCTCGGCCTCGGCGGGCTGGGACACCTGGGCGTGCAGTACGCGGCGGCCATGGGCTTCGAGACGGCGGCGATCACCCGGGGCGCCGACAAGGCGGACTTCGCGGCGCGGCTGGGCGCCCACCACTACGTCGACAGCACGGCGGGCGTCCCCGTCGCCGAGGCGCTCCAGGCCCTCGGCGGGGCCAAGGTCGTGCTGGCCACGGTCGGCAACGCGGCGGCCGTCTCGGCGACCGTGGACGGGCTGACGCACCGCGGCGAGCTGGTGGTCATCGGGGTGGCGCCCGAGCCGCTGGGGATCAGCCCGCTCCAGCTGATCACGGGCGCCAGGGAGGTCCGTGGGCATCCCTCCGGCACCGCGCAGGACGTCCAGGACACCATGGAGTTCAGCGCCCTGCACGGCATCCGGCCGATGACCGAGACGGCGCCGCTGGCCGAGGCCGACGAGGCGTACCGCAAGATGCTCTCCGGCGCGGCCCGCTTCCGCATGGTGCTCACGACGGGCTGAGGATCGGCCACTTCACACTTCCTGCACCTTTCCGACACCTCGGCGTCACGCGTTGAGTATGATCCTCGCGGCTCATCCGCACCACCGAGGGGGGAACCTCAATGCGCATACGCGCCGCCCTGGCCGTCGCCGCCACGGCGGGCACGGTCGCCGTCGTCGCCGCGGCACCGGCCCAGGCCACCGAGTACTCGTCCGCGCTGAAGATCAAGGGCGTCCAGTACGACGCGCCCGGACGCGATTCCAACAGCTGCACCAAGGGCAACACCAAGAACGAGTACCTGACGATCAAGAACTACTCGCGCTCGACCGTCAACCTCAAGGGCTACGTCGTCAAGGACGCGACCGGCAACCGCTTCACGTTCCGCTCCAACCACTACCTGGAGCACGGCGACTACGTGAACCTGCGCGGCGGCAAGGGCACGGACTCCGACGCGAAGAACGTCGTGTACCGCCAGAACTGCAACTTCATCTGGAACAACGACAAGGACACCATCTACCTCTACAAGCCCTCGGGCGCCCGCGCCGACGTGCACTCGTACACCAAGTCCCGCGACGACCGCGACGGCAACGGCTACATCACGTACCACGGCTGAGCCCGTGACGGCTCCCCCGGCCGCCCGGCCGGGAACGCCCCCGGCGGTCCGGCAGGGCCGTCGGGGGCGCGCGACGCGGTCACCTCTCCGCCACGAGAGGTCCGGTCACTCCTCGTCCAGGGGGCGGGCGCGGCCGGGTTCGGGCAGTTCCTTCTGCTGGGCCCGGATGTGCAGGACGTCGCCGATGAACAGGTCGTAGACCAGCACCCCGATCAGACCGCCCACGAGCGGTCCCACGATCGGGATCCACCAGTAGTGGCTGAACGCGCCCGGCTCGCTGCCCGGCAGCGCCAACTTCCCCCAGCCGACGGCATAGGTGAGCAGCCGGGGGCCGAAGTCGCGGGCCGGGTTGATGGCGTATCCGGCGTTCGCGCCGTAGGACATGCCGATGGCGGCCACGGCGAAGCCGGTGACCAGCGGCCCCAGGTTGGCCTTCACGGCGGTGTTGCGCAGGTCGACGATGGCCACGATCAGCATCACCAGCAGGGCGGTGCCGACGATCTGGTCGATCAGCGGGCCCCAGTTGCCGCCGTGGAAGTAGGGCGCGGGGAAGGTGGCGAAGATGGAGAACGAGGCCACGGTGTGCCCGTTGGTCTTCGGCCCCTTCATGGCCTGGTCGAAGGTGTTGATGGCGTCGTGGTAGACGGCGTAGACCAGCGCCGCGCCGGCGAACGCGCCCACCACCTGTGAGGCCCAGTACGGCAGCACCTTCTTCCACGGGAACCCGCGGCGCGCCGCGAACGCCAGCGTCACCGCCGGGTTGAGGTGGGCGCCGCTGACGCCGCCGGCCACGTACACGCCGAAGACCACGGCGAACGCCCAGCCCCAGCAGATCAGCAGCCAGTCGCCGGCGCCCAGGAAGAAGGTCGTGGGCCCCTCGGTCCGGCCCGAGCCGGGCAGCGCGGCGACGGCCATGGCCACCACGCCGCACCCGAAGGCGATGAGGACGAAGGTCCCCAGGAACTCCGCCAGGCATTCGCCCCACAGACCTCCCCGACGCCTGAGCCGGGAGGGTTTGATCAGAGGCGGGATTTCTACGGCCATATCGGCCCCCTCGACGAACGGTCCGGCGTAAGAGCCGGGACGGCCCGGCTCCGGGGCCGCCCGCGTCACAGCCCGCCGGCGGTCCCGCGCACTGCTCAGTGTGCGCGCCCGGACCGGCTGCGGCCACTCGGCCGCATTCGGACCTCTGTCGGGTGACGTCACCGGCGTGTCGCGGGCCGCGCCACCTGCGCGCGCCCTCCATACGGGCGTACCCGAGTGGCAGGGCGGCCGGGACCGCACAAAACTGATCCATGGTTTGGTGATCAGGCGAAAAGGTTTCGTGATCAGGCGAAAACGCTCGGTCTCGGGGACCGGCCACCGCTGGCCGACGGTTTTCGACCTTTCCTCAGGGAGCTCGCATGGTGGAGAAGTCTGCCGACATATTGATGCCCGGGCCGGACGGAACCGCGGTGGCCCGGAGCACGTCCACCGCTCCGGCGCCGGCGGACACCGAACGGGAACTCGCCGGAATACTCGCGGACGTCGTCCACGCGGAACATGTTCCGCCCGAAAGCCACTTCTTCACCGATCTCGGCGCCAACTCCCTGGTGATGGCCCAGTTCTGCGCCCGGGTGCGCAAACACCCCGGTCTGCCGTCGGTGTCGATGAAGGACGTCTACCGGCACCCGACCCTGCGCGACCTGGCCGCCGCCCTCACGGCGACGGCCTCGGGCGGCGACACCGCGGCTCCTCCCCCGCCCGCCGACGCCCCGGCCCCCGCGGCCCCGGCCCCGGGCCCGGCGCCGGCCGTCCCCGCGCCGCCGGGCGCCGTGCGCCATGCGCTGTGCGGAACCGCGCAGGCGCTGGTCTTCCTCTGCTATTCCCTCGTCCTCGGAATGACCACCGCGTGGGCCTACGAATGGGTCGCCGCGGGTTCCGGTCTCCTCGACGTGTATGTGCGGTCGTTCCTGTGCGGCGGTATCGGATTCCTCGCCGTGTGCGCCCTTCCGGTGGCCGCGAAATGGATTCTCGTCGGGCGCTGGAAACCGGCGGAGTTCCCGATCTGGGGAGCGGCCTATCTGCGCTTCTGGATCGTCAAGACGCTGCTGCACGCCAATCCCATGATCCTGTTCGTGGGAAATCCGCTGTACGTGCTGTACTTGCGGGCCCTCGGCGCGCGGATCGGGAAGAACGTCACGATCCTCACCCGCACCGTGCCGGTCTGCACGGACCTGGTCTCCATCGGCTCCGGCACGGTGATCCGCAAGGACGCCTTCCTCCTCGGCTACCGGGCGCACGCGGGACGCGTCCAGACCGGCCGGATCACGCTCGGCCGGGACGTGTTCATCGGCGAGAAGACGGTCCTCGACATCGACACCGCGATGGGCGACAGCGCCCAGCTCGGCCACGCCTCCGCCCTGTACCGCGGGCAGGAGATCCCGGCCGGGGCCCGGTGGCACGGCTCGCCGGCCGAACCCACCCA
The DNA here is from genome assembly GCF_019890635.1 of Streptomyces sennicomposti. GTDB lineage: Bacteria > Actinomycetota > Actinomycetes > Streptomycetales > Streptomycetaceae > Streptomyces > Streptomyces sennicomposti. The sequence continues at coordinate 27,114 of NZ_JAIOAB010000060.1, read as the reverse complement.
GGTCGACCACGTACGGGTCCCGCCGGCCCGCTGCGGCACGCTGCGCAGGGCCGCCTTCGGCCTCACCAGCCTGCTGCAACTCTTCTTCGTCTACCTGCCGTTGGCGATCGGCGGGATCTACATGGTGTTCGCGGAGGTTCCCGCGCTCAGCAAGCGGCTGGACGCGGAGACACGGGTCGCCACGGCCGCCGAGTTCGTCACCGACACCCTCGTCGTGGCCACCGCGCTCTTCTTCGGCGGCCTCGTCCTCGGCCTCGCCGTCCTGTACACCGTGCCGCGCCTGCTGCGCCTCGCGGTCAGGCCCGACCGGGTCTATCCGCTCTACGGCTTCCACTACGCCGCGCACCGCGCCGTGGCCGCTCTGACCAACGTCCACTTCTTCCCGTGGCTGTTCGGCGACAGCTCCTACATCGTCCCCTACCTGCGCGGCCTCGGGTACGACCTGAACCGGGTCGAGCAGACGGGCTCGAACTTCGGCACCGAGGTGCAGCACGAGACGCCGTTCCTGGTCTCCGTCGGCAGCGGCACGATGGTCGCCGACGGACTGTCCGTGATGAACGCGGAGTTCTCCAGCACCTCGTTCCGGGTGAGCCGGGCGGCGATCGGCGCCCACAACTTCCTCGGCAACAACATCGCGTACCCGGCGGGAGCGAAGACGGGTGACGACTGCCTGCTGGCGACCAAGGTGATGGTGCCCCTCGACGGCGAGATACGCGAGGGCGTCGGACTGCTCGGCTCGCCCTGCTTCGAGATCCCGCGCACGGTGGAGCGCGACACCCGCTTCGACCATCTGCGCACCGGTGCCGAACTGCGCCGCAACCTCGCCGCGAAGAACCGCTACAACCTCCGCTCGATGGCGCTGCACCTGGTCCTGCGCTGGCTGCACACGGTCGTCCTCACCGCCCTCGCGCTCACCTCCGTCGATCTGTACGGCACGCTGGGACACGTGGTGATCGCCGGGTATCTGGCCCTCACCCTGGTCCTCACCACGCTCTTCCACGTCCTGGTGGAGCGCTCCCTCGCCTCCTTCCGCCGGCTGCGCCCCCGGCTGTGCTCCATCTACGACCCGTACTTCTGGTGGCACGAGCGGCTGTGGAAGGTGCCGGACCGGTATCTCGCGGTCTTCAACGGGACGCCGTTCAAGGCGCTGGTGTGGCGGCTGATGGGGGTGCGGATCGGCCGCCGGGTCTTCGACGACGGCTGCTACATCACCGAGCGGACGCTGACCGCCATCGGGGACGACTGCACGCTGAACGCCGGCAGCAAGATCCAGTGCCACTCCCAGGAGGACGGCACCTTCAAGTCCGACCACACCACACTCGGCGCGGGTGTGACCCTCGGCGTCGGCTCACACGTGCACTACGGCGTGACGATGGGCGACGGCTCCGTGCTGGCGCCCGACTCCTTCCTGATGAAGGGCGAGGAAGTCCCCGCGAACGCGGCCTGGGAGGGCAATCCCGCCGCACCGTCTGCGAACTGAGGAAGGGTCATTCGATGGGAGCGCTCGTGGCAGCGGACAGGGACTTCTGGACGGACGTGCTCACCGCCGGCGGGTTCACCCCCGTACCGCGGTGGACGCGGCGGCCCGTGCCGGGGGTCGCCGAGCACGGGGAGCCGGTGCCGGACGAGGTGGCCCGGGCGGTGCGCGCCCTGGCCGCCGAGCTGGGGGTGCCGGTGAGCGCGGTGCTGCTGGCCGCCCACGCCAAGGTGCTGGCCGCGCTCAGCGGCGAGCAGGACGTGGTGACCGGGCACACCGGGAGCGACAGGACCCCACTGCCGTGCCGGCTGACGCTGGCGCCGCCGACCTGGCGCGGGCTGGTGCGCAGCGCCCGGCGGGTCGAGGCGGACCTGCTGACGCACCGGGACTTCCCGGTCGGCGAGCTGCGCCGGGAGCTGGGGCTGACCGGGCCGCCGTACGAGGTGGTGTTCGACCCGGACGTTCCCGGGGCCGCCGAGGGCGACGCGGGTGTGCTGCCCGAGGACGTGGTGCTGGGCGTGGGGTGGAGCGACCCGGACGGGCGGACGGCGCTGCGGCTGCGGTACCGCACGGACGTGCTGGACGCGGGGGCGGCGGCCCGGATCGGCGGCTACCATCTGACCGCGCTGCGGCTGATGGCGGCCGACGCGGACGCCGAGCACACCCGGCAGAGCCTGCTGTCCACCGACGAGGTCCGCGCGCAGCTCGACGAACTGGCCGGGCCTCAGCGGGAGTTGCCGAAGGCACGGGCGCACGAGCTGTTCGAGCGGCAGGTGCGCGAACATCCCGACGCGGTGGCCGTGACGCAGGGCGGGCGGTCCTGGACGTACGGGGAGCTGAACGCGCGGGCGAACCGGCTGGCGCGGGCGCTGCTGGCCCACGGGGTGGGCCGCGAGGACGTGGTGGCGGTGGTCACCGAACGCGGCCTCGACTGGCCGGCCGCCGTCCTGGCGGTGTTCAAGGCCGGTGCCGTCTATCTGCCGATCGAGCCGCACTTCCCGGCCGGCCGGATCCAGGCGACGCTGGCCCGCTCCGGATGCCGGCTGGCGCTGACCGAGTCCGGCAGCACCGCCACCCTGGACCAGGCCCTCGCCGCGCTGCCCGGGGACGTCGAGAGGCTGCTGGTGCGGGACGCGTACGCGGAGGGGCACGATACGTGCGACCTCGGGGTGGAGGTGACGCCGGAGCAACTGGCGTACATCTACTTCACCTCCGGCTCCACGGGGGAGCCGAAGGGCGCGATGTGCGAGCACGCGGGCATGCTCAACCATCTGTTCGCCAAGATCGACGACCTGGGGATCGGGCCGGGGACGGTGGTGGCGCAGACGGCGCCGCAGTGCTTCGACATCTCGCTGTGGCAGTTGCTGGCCGCGCTGCTGGTGGGCGGCCGCACCCTGCTGGTGGAGCAGGAAGCCGTCGTGGACGTGGAGCGGTTCGTCGACACGGTGACGCGCGGCCGGGTCGGTGTGGCGCAGCTGGTGCCCTCCTATCTGGAGGTGGTGGTGTCGTACCTGGAGCGGCATCCGCGCGAACTGCCCGATCTGGCCTGTGTGTCGGTGACCGGCGAGGCCCTCAAGCGTGAGCTGGTGCAGCGGTGGTTCGCCCTCGAGCCGGGCATCCGGCTGGTGAACGCCTACGGGCTGACCGAGACCTCCGACGACACCAACCACGAGGTCATGGAGGCGGTCCCGGACCGGGTGCTGCTGGGCCGCCCCGTCAACAACGTCAAGGTCCTGGTCGTGGACGAGCAGTTGTCGCTGGTGCCGCTGGGCGCGCCGGGGCTGATCGCGTTCTCCGGGGTGTGCGTGGGACGCGGCTACGTCAACGATCCCGAGCGCACCCGGGAGGCGTACCGGCAGGACCCGTACCGGCCGGGTGAGCGCCTGTATCTGGGCGGCGACTGGGGGCGCTGGCATCCGGACGGCAAGCTGGAGTTCCTCGGCCGCCGGGACAGCCAGGTCAAGATCCGCGGGTTCCGGATCGAGATCGGCGAGATCGAGAACACGCTGCTGCGGGTCGGCGGGGTCCGTGACGGCGCGGTCGTCGTGGCGGAACTCGGCGGCGGCGGCACGCACTTGATCGCCTACTACAGCGGCCGCCGGCTGACCGACGAGGAGCTGCGGCGGGCGCTGGGCGCAGCGCTGCCCGCCTACATGGTACCGACGGCGTTCCACTGGCAGGAGAGCCTGCCGCTGACCGCCAACGGCAAGATCGACCGCAAGGCGCTGACCGCGGCGGCCGAGCGGACGGCGCGGGCGGACGCCGAGGCGTCCGGGGAGGGCGGGCCGGCCGCCGGTGAGGAGCACGAGGACGCGCCGCGCACCGCCACCGAGCGCCGGCTGGCGGACGCGTGGGCGGAGTTGCTGAGCGTGCCCCGGCACCGGATCGGCCGCCGGGACCACTTCTTCGACCGGGGCGGCACCTCGCTGACGGCGGTGAAGCTGACCATCGCCCTGAACCGCGCGGTGTCCCTCAAGGACATCACCCGCCATCCCGTGCTCGCCGATCTGGCCGCGCTGCTGGACGGCGCGTCCGGGCGGCGCACGGAACTGCTCCAGCCGCTGTCGGGAGGCAGGGGCGGTCGGGACTGCGCGCTGGTGTGCTTCCCGTACGCGGGCGGCAACGCGGTCAACTTCCGGCCGATGGCGAGTGCCCTGGCCGGCAGCGGGCTGGCGGTGTACGCCGTCGATCTGCCCGGGCACGATCTGGCGGCGGCCGAGGAGCCGTTCGCGCCGCTGGAGCGGGTGGTGGAGGACGTCGTCGCCGAGATCGCCGGGCGCGGTCTGCGCCGGGTGATGCTGTGGGGCCACTCCTCCGGCGCCGCGCCCGCCGTGGCGACGGCCCGGCGGCTGCACGGGAGCGGCGTGGAGGTGGTCCGGGTGTTCGTCGGCGCCCAGCTCCTCGGCACCGCGGAGCAACGACGGGCGGCAGCCGAGGAGTTGGCGCGGCTGAGCAACGCGGAGATCGCCGCGCGGCTCGGCGCGGACAGCGGGTACACCGAGCTGGGCGAGCTGAACGCGGCGCACGCCGAGCACATCGGGGCCGCCTACCGGCACGACTGCCTGGCCGCCCACCGCTACTTCGCCGACGCGCTGGAGCGCCCGCCGGCCGAGCCCCTGGCCGCGCCGGTCACCGTGGTCGTCGCCGCCGACGACCCGCACACCGACGGCTACCGCGACGGCCACCGCCGGTGGCGGCTGCTGGCCGAGCGGGTGGAGCTGCGCGAACTGACCGACGGCGGGCACTACTTCCCGCGCACCCGGCCGGCCGAGGCGGCACAGGCCGTGCTGGGCGCCGCCGAACTCCTGGCGTCCTCCTAGGGCTTGCGGGCCACCCTGCGAACGAAAGGAAACCACATGTCGTTCTCGTCCCCGGCGTCGCTGCTGGAGGTGGAGCTGCACCCGGACCGGCCGCCGGTCCTGCGCGTGGAGCAGCCGCTCGATGTGACCGGCTGGGCGGCGCAGTACCGCGAGGCGGTCCGGGCGCAGGTCGCCGAGCACGGCGCGCTGCTGGTGCGCGGCCTGGGGCTGCGGGAGCCGGACCAGGTGCGGGCCGTCTTCACCGCGCTGGGCGGTGAACTCATGGCGGAGCGGGAGGCGTTCGCGCCGCGGACCTCGTACGGCGCGGGCCTGTACTCCTCCACCGCCTGGCCGGACAACCAGCCGATGTGCATGCACCACGAACTGAGCTACGTCCAGCGGGTGCCGGGTCTGATGCTGTTCGCCTGTCTCACCGCGCCCGACCGGGGCGGGGCGACCGCGGTGGCGGACGCGGAGGAGGTGCTGCGCGCGCTGCCCACCGCGCTGACCGAGCGGTTCGAGCGCGAGGGCTGGCTGCTCACCCGCAGCTACAACGACGAGATCGGGGCCTCGCTGTCCGAGTCGTTCGGCACCGAGGACCGTGAGACGGTGGAGAACTACTGCCGCGCCCACGCCATCGACTTCGAGTGGCAGCCGGACGGGTCGCTGCGCACCCGGCAGCGCCGCGGCGCGGTGGTGCGGCACCCGGTCACCGGCCGCCGCTGCTGGTTCAACCAGATCGCGTTCCTCAACGAGTGGACGCTGGCGCCGGAGGTGCGCGAGTACCTGGTGGACGAGTACGGCCCGGACGGGCTGCCGTTCAACACCCGCTACGGCGACGGCGGCCCGATCGACGAGGACGTCGTGCGCACCCTCAACGCCACCTACGAGGACCACACCCGGCGCGAGCCCTGGCAGGACGGAGACCTCATGCTCGTCGACAACATCCGCAGCGCCCACAGCCGCGAGGCCTTCACCGGGGAGCGCGAGGTGCTGGTCGCCATGGCCGAGCCCTGGCATCCGGCCGACGGCCGCCCGAGCCCGGAAGGGAGCCGTCGATGACCTCCGTGACCTCCCCCGCCACCGGCGCAGCCCCCGCCGGCCGGCCGCCCCGGACGCCGTCCTTCGCGGTGATCCCCGGCGCCCAGGTGCACCGGGCGCTCCAGGGCCGCGAGCAGGAGATCGTGGACCTGGTCGAGGCCACCTACCGGCTGCACGGCGCGGGCCGGACGGTGAACCCGCCGTCGTACTTCCTGCGCTTCCCGGACCGGCCCACCTCGCGGATCATCGCGCTGCCGGCGTCGGTCGGCGGCCCGGTGGGCGTGGACGGCCTGAAGTGGATCTCCAGTTTCCCGGAGAACGTCGCGGCCGGGCTGCCGCGGGCCTCCGCGGTGCTGATCCTCAACGACCACGAGACCGGCTACCCGTTCGCCTGCCTGGAGAGCTCCATCATCAGCGCCTCCCGGACGGCGGCGTCGGCGGCGCTGGCCGCGGACCGGCTCAGCCGCGGCCGGACCCGGCCCACCCGGGTCGGGTTCTTCGGCACCGGTCTAATCGCCCGCTACATCCACACGTATCTCGCCGCCACCGGCTGGGAGTTCGACCGGATCGGGGTGTACGACCTGTCCGCCGACAGCGCGGCCGGCTTCAGCGGCTATCTGCGGCAGGCGGACGCGGCCGGTCAGCGTGCGGACGTGACCGTTCACGACAGCCCCGAGGAGCTGATCCGCTCCAGCGATCTGGTGGTCTTCGCGACCGTCGCGGGCGAACCGCACGTCACCGATCCCGGCTGGTTCGACCACCGTCCGCTGGTCCTGCACGTGTCGCTGCGCGACCTCGCTCCCGAGGTGCTGCTCGCCTCGGCCAACTTCGTCGACGACGTCGAGCACTGCCTGAAGGCGAACACGTCGCCGCACCTCGCCGAACAGCTCACCGGCGGCCGGGACTTCCTGGACGGCACCCTCGACGACGTCCTGTCGGGCCGGGTGCAGGCGCCGGCCGACCGGACCGTGATCTTCTCCCCTTTCGGCCTCGGCGTGCTCGACCTCGCCGTCGGCGGTTACGTCCACGACGAGGTGGCCCGGGCCGGAGAACTGCGCGTCATCGACGACTTCTTCCACGAACTGCGGCGGTACGGCTGATCCTCCTTCCGGCTGATCATCCGCTTACTCGGCCCGAGCGCGTCAGGAGGCCAGCGTGCCCGTCATCTCCGCCCCCCACGCCTTCAACGAAGGCCAGCTCTATGTCGATCTGCGGCCGATATTCGGGCGCTCGCTCTTCCTGAAGTGCGAGGGCTTCAACTTCGCGGGCTCGATCAAGCTGAAGGCCGCGATCGAGATGGTGGAAGCCGCGGAACGCGACGGACTGCTGACGGAGGACTCGATCCTGGTCGAGTCCTCCTCCGGCAACCTCGGCGTCGCGCTCAGCATGATCGCGGCCAGCAAGGGCTACCGGTTCCTGTGCGTCACGGACTCCCGCTGCAACCTGTCCACCAGACTGCTCATGGAAGCGCTCGGCAGCGAGGTCCAGGTCATCGCCGACCTGGACGCCAACGGCGGCTTCCTCGGCGCCCGCATCGACTACGTGCGCGCGCTGTGCGCCTCCGACGACCGGTACGTGTGGCTCAGCCAGTACACCAACCCGGGCAACTGGGGCGCGCACTACCGCAGGACGGCCCCGGAGATAGCCCAGCAGTTCCCGCGCCTTGACGTGCTGTTCGTGGGCGCGGGCACCACCGGCACCCTGATGGGGTGCGCCCGCTGGTTCCGCGAGTGGCACCGGCCGGTGCGGATCGTGGCGGTGGACACCGTCGGCTCGGTGGCCTTCGGCGGCGAACCGGGCCGCCGGATGATCCCCGGGCTCGGGATGAGCATGCGCCCGCCGCTGCTCGACGAGTCCTATGTCGACGAGGTCATCCGGGTGGAGGAGGCGGACACCATCCGCGCCTGTCACCGGCTGGCCCGGCGCGGTTTCCTGTTCGGCGGCTCCACCGGCACGGTGGTCAGCGGCGCGATGAAGTGGCTGGCCGAGCACGACGCACGCCATCTGACGGCGGTGGCCATCGCCCCGGACCTCGGCGAGCGCTATCTGGACACCATCTACCAGTCGACCTGGCTGGAGGACCTGTACGGCGCCGAGGTGCTCAAGTCCCTGGAGGAGTCCAAGGGTTCCCGCGGCGCGGAACGGGTCGCCGGTGCGCCCGACCGCCGGCAGGAGCCGTAGGACGGGAGACGGGTACGGGCTCCTCGCGATCGCGGGAAGCCCGTACCCGTCCGTGGTGGCGCGGCCGTGCGGCGGGGCCGGGCGTGCGCGGGCTCACTCGGGCAGGACGAGACGGCAGGTCTCCCCCGGCTCGACGCAGACGGCCCGGCCGGCCAGGCGCACGTCGATCGGGGTCTGGTGGGAGCGCGGCAGGGTGATCTCCAGCCGGCCGTGCGCCAGCCGCAGCCGCACGCCCCAGTGGCCCCGGTAGCGGATGTCGAAGCCGTAGGAGGACAGTTCGGGCAGCGGGGCCGGGTCGAGCCGGAGCGCGCCGTCCCTCGCCTCCAGGCCGGTCAGCCCGCGCTGGACGAGGTCCAGGGTGCCGCCCATGGCGCCGAGGTGGATGCCCTCGCCGGTGGTGCCGCCCTGCACGTCGGCGATGTCGCCGCGCAGCGCCTCCTGCACGAAGGTCCACGCCTCGGCGCGGCGGGCCCGGGCCAGCACCCAGCCGTGCACCACGCCGCTGAGCGTGGAGCCGTGGCTGGTGCGGGCCAGGTAGTAGTCGACGGTGCGGCTCCACAGCTCCTCGTCGAGGTGGTGGCCCAGCCGGCCGAAGAGGGAGCGGAGTTCGGCGGGCGGAAAGAGATAGCCGAGCATCAGCACGTCGGCCTGCTTGGACGCCTTGTACCGGTTGACGGTGTCGTCCTCCGCCTCCAGGATCCGGTCCAGGCGGCGGATGTCGCCGTAGCGGTCGCGGTAGCCGGGCCAGTCGAGTTCGGCGAGGTCGCCGTAGCCCGCGAACTGGCTGATGACCCCGTCGTGGAAGGGGACGGCGAGGGTGCGCGAGACCTCCTCCCAGCGCTGGAGTTCGCCGCCGTCGAGGCCGGTGCGCTCCAGCAGGTCGCGGTGGCGCGGCTCGGGCAGCAGGCGCAGCGCCTCCAGGGCGCGCTGGAGCACCCAGGCGGCGGTGACGTTGGTGTAGGCGTTGTCGTCGAGGCCGGGCCGCTCGGCGTCCGGGTAGGCGTCGTGGTACTCGTCGGGGCCCATCACCCCCAGGATGCGGTGGCGGCCCAGCCGCGCGTCCCAGGTCGCCGAGTCGGCCCAGAAGCGGGCGATGCGGACCAGCATCTCGGCGCCCTTGGTGTGCAGGAACTCGGTGTCGCCGCTCGCCTCGCAGTACTGCCACACGTTGTACGCGACGGCCGAGCCGACGTGCCGCTGGAGGTGGGAACGGTCGGGCAGCCAGCGCCCGGAGCGGGGGTTGAGGTGCAGCCGCTGGGTCTCCTCCCGGCCGTCGCTGCCGCTCTGCCAGGGGTACATCGCGCCGCGCCGGCCGGCCGCCCGCGCCGCCGAGCAGGCCTGTTGCAGCCGCCGGTGGCGGTAGTCGAGCAAGGCGCGCGCCACCTCGGGCAACCGCAGGTTCAGGTACGGCAGGACGAACAGCTCGTCCCAGAACACGTGCCCGCGGTACGCCTCGCCGTGCAGGCCCCGCGCGGGCACGCCGACGTCCAGGTCGGCGGTGTGCGGGGAGAGCGTCTGCAGGACATGGAACAGGTGCAGGCGCAGGATGCGGCCCGGCTCCCCGGGCACGTCGATGCCGGCCCTGCGCCACAACTGCCCCCAGGCCGTGCGGTGGTCGGCCAGCAGCGCGTCGAAGGCGGGCGCGGCGGCCACCCGCAGGGTGGCGGCGCACAGCGGGTCGCTGATCGCGCGGTCGTGGGAGGTGTGCAGGGCGGCGGTCTTGTCGAGGGTGAGGGTGCGGCCGGGTGCGAGGCGCAGCCGGGTCTCCTGGAGCGCGCGCGGCGGCTCGTGCCGGGCGGTGATCCCGCCGTCGCCGGTGAGGCGGGTGGCCAGGCCGATCTCGATGCCGGAGGTGCGGGTCCGGCAGCCCAGCCACACCGTGCCGGGCGCGGCGGTGCCGGTGCGCACACCGGTGAGGTGCCGGCCGTCCAGGTCGCGGTACCGGGCCACGCCGGAGTTGGTCACTCCCCCGTCGATCGCCGCCTCCACCTCCAGGTCCACGCCGGCGCCCTCGACGGTGAACTCGGTGCGCAGGGCGGCGACATACGGGTCGGCCATGTGCACGATCCGTAGCTGACGGACCATCAACACGCGGTCGCCGTCCAGCCCGTAGCCGGTGCGCCGCTCCAGTACGCCGTCGTCGAGGTGCAGGGTCTGGCGGTGGCCGAGGACCCGGGTGGTGTCCGGGGTGAGCCAGTCGCCGCCGGGGAGCCGGAACCGCAGGGGCAGCCAGTTGGGCAGGTTGACCATGTCCTCGTTCTCGACCTCGCGGCCGGCGACCCGCGAGACGAGCCGGTTGTAGCATCCGGCGAGATACGTGCCGGGATAGTGCACGTCGTCGGCATCGCACTCCGGGAGCGCGCCGCGGGTGGCGAAGCGGCCGTTGCCGAGGGTGCACAGCGACTCCCGCAGCCGTTCGGCCGCGGGGTCGTAGCCGTCGTACACCCAGGTGCCGGCCGTCGTGGACGCACACCTGCCGCGCCCCGACGGCCGCGGGGGCAGCTCCATCCCGCACCGCCTTCCGTCTCGCGGGTCACGGCAGCACGGGTGTGCCGGGCCGCGGGCTTCCTCGGGTCGTGCCGTGCGGGTCAGGCCGTGGCGACGGGGACCACCTCGCGCTGCGGTCCGCCGAGGACGACCTTGAGCGCGCCCGTCTCGGCGGCGTGCCCGAAGACGTCGTACGCCTCCTGCATGCGCTCCAGCGGGAAGGTGTGCGTGAGCAGCTGCGAGGTGGGCAGCCGGCCGGCGGCGGCCATCTTCAGCAGGGTGGGTGTGGAGTGGGTGTCGACCAGGCCGGTGGTGATGGTCACGTCCTTGATCCACAGGTCTTCGAGGTGCAGCGTCGCGGGTCTGCCGTGCACGCCCACGTTGGCCACGTGTCCGCCGGGGCGCACCATGCGGGTGCACATCTCGAAGGTCTCCGGCAGGCCCACCGCCTCCACCACCACGTCCGCGCCGAGCCCGCCGGTGAGGTCCGCGACCAGTTGCTCGGGGGCCTCACGGGCGTCGGCCACCGCCTCGGCGCCGAGCGCGCGGGCGGCCTCCAGCCGGGCCGGGGCCACGTCCACGGCGATGATCCGCTCGGGGGCGAACAGCCGGGCGGTGGCGATCACGGCGAGGCCGATGGGTCCGGCCCCGACCACGGCCACGGTGTCCCCGGGCCGTACCCGCCCGTTGAGCACGCCCACCTCGTAGGCGGTGGGGAAGATGTCGGCCAGCAGGACCGCGTCCTCGCTGGGGACCGCGGCGGGCAGCGCGTGCACGGACAGGTCGGCGAAGGGGACGCGGACGTACTCCGCCTGGGTGCCGTCGATCAGATGGCCGAGGATCCAGCCCCCGCCGCCGAGGCACTGGCCGTACACGGCCTCGCGGCAGTAGCGGCACCGGCCGCAGGCGGTGACGCAGGAGACCAGGACGCGGTCCCCGGGCCGTACGGTGCGCACGTCCGAGCCGACCTCGACGACCTCGCCGACGGCCTCGTGGCCCAGTACGGTGCCGGGCCGCACCTCGGGCACGTCGCCCTTGAGGATGTGCAGGTCGGTGCCGCAGATGGTGACGGTGTCCACCCGTACGACGGCGTCGGTCGGGTCCTTGATGTCCGGGTCGGGCACGTCCTCCCAGGCGGACTGCCCGGGGCCGTGGAAGACATAGGCTTTCATGCCGGTCCTCACCCTCTCTTCTCGGGCTCTTCTCGGGCGGATGCCGGGGGCCGGGCGGCACGCGGCCGGCCGGGCCGGCCCGAGGGGGCGTACCGCCGGGAGGTCCCTCGGTTCCCTCTTGTCCTCGGTTCCATCTTGTCCGCTGACCGGAGGTTCCGCTCGGGCCGGACGGCGCCGGTCGCGGGACCTCGGGCCCAGGGGTACGGTCCGGCCGGGGCCGAACGGCCCTACCGCCCGCCCTGCCCGCCGGGCTTTCCTTGCGGTATGTCCACGAGCCAGACCCGGCCCCTGACCGGTCACATCGAGCGCACGGCCGGCGGGACGACCGTCGTGACGCTGAGCGGCGACGTCGGCTTCGCCACCCGGCTGTGCCTCGGCGGTCGCCTGGACGCGCTGAGCGCGGGCCCCCGCCCCGACCTGGTGCTCGACCTGCGTCACGTGCCGTTCATCGACTGCGCCGGGCTGGGCCTGCTGTGCCGGGTGCGCAACCGGGTCACGGCGCGTGGCGGGCGGCTGCGTCTGGTGAGCGACAGCGCGTCGTTCCGGCGGATCCTGCGCCGCACGGGTCTGGCGGGCGTCTTCCTGGTGCTGCCGGAGTTCACCGGCGCGCCGGCCGGCCGCCCGGTGCGCGAGGAGCACCCGGCGGTTGCGGCCGTGCAGGTCTGACCGGTCCGCCCGGCGGTTCCGGCCGCGCGTGTGTGACCGGTCGCCCGGCGGTTGCGGCCGTACGGGTCCGAACGGTCCCCTCGGCCGCACCCACAGGTCCCACCGGCCCCACCCCGGTCCGTCCGGCGGGCGGGGCCGGGTGAGCCGGTACGCCGGTTCTCGTCCGGGGCGAGGAGTGGTCCCGAAGCCCGGACGAGAAGTGGTCCCGGAGCCGGCACGGAGCGGGGCCCGGCGCCACCAGGCGCCGGGCCCCGCTCGGGCTGATCGGGCCTTCCGCCTCCGTCAGCCCTCGATCCAGCCGCGCTTCGTGGCGAACTCCAGCAGCCCGGCGCGCACTTGCAGGATCTGACTGCCCGTCAGCGTCGGTGCCGAGGACAGCAGGATCTCCGTCACCTCCGCGACGAACTCGTCGTGGCGGAGCACGTCGCACAGTCCGTCGTCGCCCGCGGCCCGCGCGCCCGCGGCGGCGGAGGCGGTGGCCGGCGGCGTCACCGGGCTGCCGTCGGCCTTCGTGGCGAGCCGCACCGACGACGCCTTCGGGCCGCGGTCCCCCTCCTCGATCTCGAACTCCACCACGACCCCGGAGCGGACGTAGGACTCCGGGATCAGCATGTCGTTCACATGGAGGAAGACGTCCTCCCCACCGTGATCGGGCGCGATGAAGCCGTAGCCCCGCGCGCTGTCGAACCGGACCACCTTGCCAGTGACCACACCACACCCCCAGCACCATCCCCGGGCGACCTGCCCGGGCCAACTGAAAGAAGGGTAGTACGGCGTCGTCGCCGTCGGTCCCGGTCCGGCGGGGCGGGGCCGCCGGACCGGCGGGTGGACGGCCGCCGCCGCTTCAGCCCTCGGCGTGGGCCAGCCACAGGTCCGGGCCGAACACCTCGTAGCGGACACGGCGGGCGGGCACGCCGAGCGCGAGGAGCTGGGCGCGGACGGCGCGCATGAACGGCAGCGAGCCGCACAGGTACACATCGGCGTCGGCGGGCGGTTCGAGCCCCTCCAGGTCCATCAGGCCGCTGTGCGCCCCGGGTTCGCGCTCGGCGTCCTCCTCGTACCAGAAGTGGGCGCGGGCGTCGGGCAGTTCGTCCACCAGGCGGCGTACGTCGGCGCGCAGGGCGTGGTCGGCCGGGCTGCGGTCGGCGTGCAGGACCCACACCTCGCGGCCGGAACCGGTGGCGGCGAGGTGTTCGAGCATGCCCGCCATCGGGGTGCAGCCGATGCCGGCGGAGACCAGCAGCAGCGGTGCGTCGGAGTCGTCGAGGACCACGTCGCCGAACGGGGCGGACAGGGTCAGTTCGTCGCCGACGCCGACGGTGCGGTGCAGCAGGTTCGAGACCTCGCCGTCGGGCGCCTGGGCCTCGCCCGTCACCCGCTTGACGGTGATCCGGCGCAGCTCGTCGCCGGGGGCGCCGGAGAGGCTGTACTGGCGCAGCTGGTGGACGCCGTCGGGCAGCAGGACGCGGACGCTGACGTACTGTCCGGCGCGGGCGGGCGGCACGGGTCCGCCGTCGGCCGGACGCAGCAGGAAGGACACCACGTCGTCGGTCTCCTCGTGGCGTCCGACGACGGTCCACTGCCGCCACGGGTGGCGCGGATCGACGCCGGAGCGCTGGTAGAGGCGGGCCTCGCGGGCGATGAGCGCGCCGGCCATCAGCCAGTACACCTCGTCCCAGGCGCCGGCCACCTCGGGGGTGACCGCGTCGCCGAGGACGTCGGCGATGGCGCGGAAGAGGTACTTGTGGACGATCGTGTACTGGTCCTCCGTGACGCCGAGGGCCGCGTGCTTGTGCGCGATCCGGGACAGCAGCGCGTCAGGGCGGGCGTCGGGGTCGGCGAGCAGCGCCTGGGCGAACGCGGCGATGGACCCGGCCAGGGCCCTGCGCTGTTCCCCGTTGGCCTGGTTGCCGCGGTTGAACAGGCCGTCCAGCAGCTCGGGCTGTTCGGCGAACATCGTGCCGTAGAAGCGCGTCGTGATCTCGTCGAGGGCTCCGCCCACGGCGGGCAGGGTCGCGCGGACGACGGCGGCGGACTCGGGCGAAAGCATGGTTCTCCTCGGGAGTACGGGAGTACGGCAGTCGGGGGTGGCGGACTGACGCGGGCACTGTCCTTCGTCTATCAGCCGGGCGGGCCGCCGCGGGCGGCCGAGCGCACGATCGAGGCCGAACGGCGGGGAAGCCGGGCCGGGCGGTCCCGGCCCGGCGGACGGATCGGGGCCGTACGGCCCTGGCGGCCGGTACCGGACGCCGCCACTCCCACGGGCGGTTCCGCCCCGTGACGCGGCCTGGTCCGCGCGGTCGGCGCGCAGGGGTCGCGCCGACGCGCGCTGTCGTCAACTGCCGGTGTGCGGCGGCCCGTCGGGGAGCGGTCCCTCGGCGAGCGGTGCGCCCCCGCCGAGGGCCGGGTTCCAGGTGAGGCAGGCCGTGCCCGCCGCGTGGGCGACGACGAAGCCCGTGGCGCACGCGGCGAGCGCGCACACGGCCGCGGGCAGGTGGTACGTCGCGGGCAGGCGCGTACCGTCCGCCGGGTCCCAGGCGAGGACGCGGCAGTCGGCGCCGCCGCCGAGGACCACGGCCCGGCCGTCCGGCAGCCGGGCCGTCGCGAGGGCGGTCACCGGGAGCCGTGGGCCGTCGAGCCGCCGGACCGCCGCGCGCCCGCCGAGGTCCCACAGCCGGGTCTCGCCGGTGGCCTCCCCGGACACGGCCACGGTCCGCCCGTCGGGCAGGGCGGCGGCGGTGACCGCGTCGACGCGTCCGCCCGCCCGGGTCAGGGCCGCGATCTCCTCCCCGGTGTGCGCGTCCCACAGCAGCAGGCCGCCGGCGTCGTCGCCGCTGACGACCGCGCCAGGTGTGCCGGGTACGACGGCGAGGGCGAGGATGCGGGCGCCGTCGTGGCCCGCGAAGGCCGCCACGCGGCGGCCCGTCGCCGGGTCCCAGACCGTCGCCGTGCCCTCGTCGCCGCCCGCGACGACGACCGTGCGCCCGTCGGTCAGACGCCCGGTCGCCATGGTCCGGACGCGTCCCGTCCCCGAGTCCCAGGCCCGCAGCAGCGTTCCGCCGGCCAGGTCCCACACCCGCAGCCGGCCGTCGCGGCTGCCGGTGGCCGCGACGCGGCCGGTTCCCGGCAGCTCGGCCGTGGCGACGGCCCGCGCCAGCAGCGGCCGTTCGGGGTCCAGCAGCCGGCGCACGATCCGGCCGCCGGCGAGGTCCCGCACCTCGGCCGTCCGCTCCCCGCCGACGGCCACGAGCAGCCCGCCCGTGCCTCGCGGTATCTCGCGGCCGTGCGGGCCGCCGCCGTGTACCGCACACCCGCCGTCCGGCGCTCCCCCGACGCACACCGCGCCGCCGCCGTCCGCCGCGTCCCCGGCGCCCGCCGCAGAGCCGGCACCCGGCCCGCACGTGCCGCTGGCCGCGCCCTCCGGGACCGGCGCACACGTATCGCCGAGCGCACCACCGCCACCGGACACACCTCCGGCATGCACAGCGTCGCCACGACCCGACACACCCGGGTCGTCCGCCGCGCCCCACACCACTCCCCCGTCGGCCGGCACACCCCCGGCACACCCAACAGTGGCCGTGGCGACCGCCAGCGCCGTGACCGGTTCCTCGTGGGCGGTGTCCGGCGTTTCCGGGCCGGAGGACGTGACGTCCCAGACCACGGCGCGTCCGTCCGCGCCGCCGCTGACCGCGACCACCCGCTCGCCGATGCGGCCCACGGCCACGTCGTGCACGCCGTCGGCGTGGGCGGCGAAGTCATGGGTGCGCCCGCCGGAGGCCAGGTCCCACACGGCGACCCGTCCGTCGGCGCAGCCCGTGACCGCCATGCCCGTGCCCGCGCCCTCGGCCAGCGCCGCCCGGGTGATCACCCCCTGCTGTTCGTCCAGGTCGTAGAGCCGGTCCCCGGTGTCCAGGTCCCAGACGACCACGCGGCCCGAGCGGTCGCCGCTGACCGCCAGGCACCGGTCGCCGACCCGGCCGGCGGCCACCGCGGTCACCCAGTCCGTGTGCCGGCGCAGCGCGTGCACCGGCGCTCCGTCGGCCAGGTCCCACACGCGCACGGCGCCGTCCCGGTCGCCGGTCACCGCGAGGTCGGCGCCGTCGGCGCGGCGGACGACGGCGGCGGCGCGGACGAAGTCCCGGTGCGGGCCGAGGGGGTGCAGCCGGCGGCCGGTGCGCAGGTCCCACACCATGGCCGTGTACTCGTCCCCGGCGGCGAGCACCACCGCGTCCCCGCCGGTCAGTTCGGCCGCGGCCAGGGTCCGTACGACCACGGCGGGACTGTCCTCCTCGCGGAGCAGCCGTCCCTCCTCCACGTCCCAGACGAGGAACTCCTTGCCCTTCCCGGCGGTGACGGCGCGCGCGCCGTCCGGCAGGGCGAGCGCGGTGAGCAGGCCGACCGGACGGCCCCGGGGGTCCGCGACGGAGTGGATCAGGGCGCCGGTGCGCAGGTCGTGCACGCTGATCCCGCCGTCGTCGCCGCCGGAGACCAGGACGGTCCGGCCGTCGGACAGCCGGACCGGGGCGAGCGCGCGGACCGGTCCGCCGGACCGGACGGGCGGGTCGGGAACGCGCGGGCCGGGCAGGCCGGGGACGCGCGGGCCGGGCGGGGCGGTCGGGTCGTGGCCCTGCGGGCCGGGCGGTTCGTGGCCCTGGAGGGCGGGCAGCGGGTGGCCGCGCAGGGCGTCGAAGCGGCGCACCCGGCCGTCGTCCGCGACGGTGACGACGAGGTCCGTTCCGCCGCCGCCCGGGGCCGTGGCGGCCAGCGCGACCCGTGTGACGTGGCCGCCGTGCGGTGCCAGGGTGTGCAGCCGGGCCGGGGAGGCGGTCCGGCTGACGGCCCAGCGCGGCCGGGCGAGCGCCTCGGGCGGGGCGCCGAGGCAGGCGGCGAGGTCGGGGCGGCGCCACACGGCCGCGTCGAGGTCCAGCAGGTCGCGCCGTACGGCCGGGTCGTGGCGGCGCGGGTCGTGGGCGGTGCTGTGCCGGTACACGTCGGCGTGCGCGCGGGCGCGGGGGTCGCGGGCGCGGTGCAGGTGCCGGGTGAGGCGGTCGGGGTCGGCGTGCAGCAGGTAGCCGGGGTCGGCGACGAGCCGGTCCAGGTCCGCCCGGCCGGAGTCGGCCGCGTGGTCGGCGAGGTGGCGCAGCAGATAGGGGTCGGCGTCCGTCCAGTCGCGTATCCCGCCGGTGGCCGGGACCTGTTCCAGGAGCGCCCGCAGCACGTCGGCGGCGTCGGCCCGGGGTGCGAGGTGCTCGGCGAGGGCGCGGTGGAAGAAGCGGTAGAGCCTGCGGTCGCCGTCGGCGGTGACGCGCAGGTAGAACCGGCCGCGGCGCAGCGCCCGCCGGGTGTCCTCGGGCGTGGGCGCCAGCGGGCCGCGGGGCGTTTCGGGGGCGAGGGCGAGCGCCACGGCGTGGATGGTCGCCAGGGGCATGCCGGCGCCGGCCGCGCGGGCCACGGCGGTCAGCACGGGGCCGGTCCAGGGGTCGTCGGCGAGCAGGGTGCGCAGGTTCAGGTCGAGCATGCCGGGCAGGTCCGCGGGCAGCTCGGCGAGGACGCGCTCGGCGGGCGGCGGGGTGTCGGCGGCGGCCAGGGCGCGGACGTGGGAGCCGTAGAGGAAGGCGGTCAGGAACGCGCCGTGTTCCAGGGAGTACGCCAGGCGCCGGCCGAGCGTCCGCGCGACCTCGGAGGGGTAGCCGGGGCCGAGCATGCGGTCGAGGTAGGCGGCCAGGTCGCGGGCGAGGACGTCCGGGCGTTCGGTGTCGAGGTCGATGCGGTCCCGCGGCCGGCCGGCCAGGGCCGTGTGCAGGGCGGGCAGGGTGTCGGGCCACAGCCGGGCGCCGATGAGCACCCGGCAGCCGGGCGTCCGGTCCTCGGGCGTGCGGCCGGCCAGCGGGAGCAGCACCTGGCGCAGCAGTTCCTCGGGGTCGGCGGCCTCGTCCAGGGCGTCCACGGCGACGGTCACCGGGCCGCGCGCGCCGAGGGCGTCCAGCAGCCGGTCCGCGGTGACCTCGGTCGGTGCGGGCCCGGCGGCCGGATCGCCGTGCGTCTGCCGGTACAGGGAGGCCACGACCTGCCGTGTGGTCAGGCCGCTGGCGTGCACGGCGACGAAGTCGGGGTTCTCGCGGGGGCGGAAGCCGTCCACGGCCGTCTCCGTGCGCAGCGCGGCGAACTTCGGGTGGACCGCGCAGACGGCGGCGCCGAGCAGCGCGGACTTCCCGGCGCCGGGGCTGCCGGTCACCACCAGCAGCCGGCCGGCGTCCCCGGCGGGGTCGTCGAGCCAGTGCCGCAGGTGTGCCAGTTGCCGGGCGCGGCCCCGGAAGAAGGAGGGGCCGCCGTGGCCGGTGCCGGTCACGCGGGTGACGAAGTGGAACGCGTCGAGCCGGGGGTCGAGGGCGGCGGCGAAGTCCAGCAGGCCGGAGTCGTAGGCGGCCCACAGGCGTTCGGCGCGGCTCGCCCCGTGCCAGGGGTTGGGCAGGATCGGCGCGGGCGGCAGCGCGGCCTCGTCGTGCGGGGTGCGGACGACGTCCTGTTTGGGTTCGCCGCGTTCGCGGTCCGCGCGGGCCAGCGCGGCGTCCGTCTCCCGGGCCAGCAGGTCGACCGGGACGTGGGCGTACTCCGGCGGGACGACCAGTTCGCGCCGGGCGATCCGGTCCAGGACGCCGGCGGCGGCCGTGCTGAACCGGGCGCCGTAGGTGATGGCGCGGGTGTCGCAGGCCGCGACGACCCAGGTCCTGCGGTCCGTGACGCCGAGCAGCCGGGCGGTGAGCTGGGGGCGCAGCGCGGCGCCCGCGTGGCACACGTCCAGCAGGAACAGCACCGGTCCGCCGTCGCCCTGGCGGACGTCCTTGAGCAGCGCCTCCACCTCGACGGCGGTGGCGCGGATGCGGCTGCGGGCCGGGTCGGTGCCGGCCACGGCGAGGTAGAGGTCGTTCTCGACGAGGAGGCCGTGGCCGCAGAAGTGGACGATCAGGGGGTCCTGGCCGGCCCGTTCGCGCGCGGTGCGCCAGGCCGTGTCCCACTCCAGGCGGGTCGGGTCGGTCAGCACGGGGGCGACCTGCGCCCCGGCCGCCGCCAGCGCCCGGGCCACCTCGGCGACGGCGTCGGCGACCCGGGGCAGGGAGCGCAGCGCGACGACGCCGGCGGCCCGCTCCTCCTCGGTGAGGGTGCGCTCCGGGAAGGTTCCGGCGCCCGCCACGAGCGCGTGCAACGTCACTGGCCGGCTCCCTCCCCGTCCTCAGGAGCCGTCGAGGTACGGGGCGAGCGCGGCGGCCGTGAGTCCGTCGGCGAGGTAGCCGCCGAGGGTGTGCGGGTCGAACAGGCCGATGTCGGTGGTGTCGTGCCGGTCGACGGGGAACGCCCCGCCGAGCCGCGGCGGGATCGCCACGAGGTCGCCGAGGTCGGCGATGTTGGTCCAGTGCCGTACGCCCGGCGGCCGGGAGCCGCGTCCGGCCACGGGTTCGGGGTCCAGTTTGCGCAGCATCGCGGGCAGGCCGAGGGGCGAGCCGAGGGTCAGCAGCAGGTCCAGTTCGAGGTCGGGGTGGGCGTGCAGGGTCTCGTACGCCACGACGCTGCCCAGCGAGTGGGCCACGACGACGCGGGCGCCGCTGGCGCGGATCGCGTCGGCGACGGTCTGCCGGATCAGGGTGCGGCGGCCCGGGCGCGAGGTGTAGGAGTCCAGGTCCCGGACGGTGGCGACGACCAGCCGTGACAGCAGTTCGGTCAGTCGCTGCCGGGCGCCGGGCGGGGCGTCGGGGGCCCGCTGCGCGACCAGCCGGCCGAGCGTCCAGCGCAGGGGGGCGAGGAACGCGGCCTGGGAGTCGTCGGGTTCGCCCGCGCCGGCCGCGCGCAGCCACTCCAGCGCCTCGGCCGTCTGCGCGGGCGACAGGTCCTCCAGGGTGTCCTCGTCGGCGGACTGCGCGTCGTCGGGCCGGAACCCGTCGGTGAGCTGGTGCGCGTAGTAGGCCATGACCAGGGGCGGTACGGCGACGTGGGTCAGGTGTGCGGCGTCCAGGCCCTGGCGCAGCCGCTTCGCGGCGTCGTCGGCCTTGTGCCGGGCCGCCTCCCGCGGGGGCACGCCCCGTTCCTCGTTCCAGATGCCGTGCACCAGAACCACGGTGCCCATCCCCACCACCCCCATGGCCGAGCCGCTGTGCGTGTCCCCTACCCGGTCCGTGCCCGTCCGACGCACCTCGGGTCATCCGCAACAGCCGCTCACACGTGTCACACTCTCGTGAGAACTGACGGCCCGTCAAGGGTGCTCAGCGGACGGGGTTGTCGTCCGCCCGGTGTCGTCCGCGGCGTTCTCCGGCCGCCCGGTGCCGCTCCCGGTGCTCCGCGGCCTGGCGGTCCGCCTCGCGTACGGCGCTCGCCGGCAGCGGCGTCGCGTTCAAGTCCGCCAGGGCGTGCGCCATCGCGGTGACGAACCGGCGGCCGGTCGGCGTCAGCCGGTCGGCGCCGTCGGTGAGGATCACGTCGGCGGCCCGCGCCGCGGCCCCGCGCCAGCGCGCGCACCGCACCTGTGCCCGGTAGCGCTCCTCGGGATCGCGTTCCGCGGCCGCCTCCACGGCCCAGAACCGGGCCACGGACAGGAAGGCGTAGGTGCCGTGCAGCAGGCCGGGCAGCGGTCTGGGGTCGTCGCGCCAGGGCGCGTAGTGCAGGCGCGGCGGCTCGTCCGGGCCGGCCGGGGTCAGCAGGTCGACCAGGTGGGTGACGGCCAGCAGCTTGCTGTGCTGCATCTCGTGCACCAGGGTCTCGGCGAAGGCGCGGGCGCAGACGGGGCGGCTCAGGGCGACGCCGCCGAACATCTCCGCCGAGCTTCCGCTGTGGTGGGCGCCGTCGCCGTCGTCCACGGGGACCGGCATCAGCGACCGCAGCCCGGCCGCCAGTTCGCCGGCGTGTCCGGCGTGCCGGGCGCGCAGCAGCCGCAGCGCGAAGGCGGCCCCCGTCCGCCAGGACCGCACCTCGGCGGCGGACAGCCGGGCCGGGGCGGGGCCGTCCGTGGTGTCGGCGTCGTCCAGGACCACTCCCGGGGCGGCCACCGGGCGCAGCGGCCACCAGCCGGGGCGCTCGCGGTACAGCTCGGCCGGCGGCGGCAGCCTGAAACGCGTGCCGTCGCCGTACTCCAGGTCCCGGCCGCGCAGCCGTACGACGCCGTCCGGGCCGGGGCCGGGCAGCGGCACCGTTCCGAGACCGGGCAGCACGGCGCCCCGCCCGGTGGCGCCGAAGGCGACCGGGAGGTCGAGTCCGGCGGCGAGGGCGGCCGCCGCGGCGACGGACGCCAGCGGCAGCGCGGCCCCCTGGCCGGGCCGCTCCAGCGCCCGCCAGGTGGTCACCAGCCGGGGTCCCGTCGAGGGGTGGGCGAGCACCCGGCGGGTGGCCGTGGGCGCGGTGCGCCGGGCCTCGGCGAGCACGCCGAACAGGTGCCGCACTTCGGCCTGGGTCGCCCCGCCATGCTCCCGCGCCCGGTCCAGCACCGCCCGCAGGAGCAGCAGCCGGCGGCCGTACTCGGCGTCCGCGAGCAGCCGGACCGCCGGCGCGCCGCCCCCGCCCCGGGCCAGCGCCTCGAAGACCGGGTCGCTCAGGCGGTAGGGGCGCAGGGTCATGGGCAGGCCTCCGGCACCGGTGAGAGGCGGCGCAGCCGGGCGGTGTCGGCGGCGACCCGGCGGTGCACGTGCCGGACGAGTGAGGCGAGGTCGGGGCAGTAGACGCTGGGATTGCGGAAACCGCTGCCGTCGGCGCGGTAGCGGTGGACGTGGTGGCCGCCGCCGCACACCGGCAGCAGCGAGCAGGCCCGGCACACGGCGCTCAGGGCCGCGGCCCCCGACTGGCGGGCCCGGACGTCGGGGTGGGCGAGCGCCCGGTCGAAGGAGTCGCGGGCGACGTGCAGTCCGGTGCGGGTGGCGCCGGCGCGGGCCACCCGCAGGGTGTCGTCGAGGGCTATGGAGCCGTCGGTCTCCACGACGACGTACCGGACGGGTTCCAGGCCCAGTCCCTCGGTGCGGGAGCGCCCGCCGAGCACCAGGGAGACCAGGTTGTGCAGCACGCGTACGTCGGTCTCGCGCACCGGAGCGGCGTACCACTGGTCGAACACCGCGGCCAGCCAGTCGCCGTACGGCGTGTCGGGGCGGCCGGCGATCCGGCCCGGCGGCGGGGCGGCCCAGGTGCCCAGCGGGAGCAGGAAGTCGATCA
This sequence comes from Streptomyces sennicomposti, assembly GCF_019890635.1. Classification (GTDB taxonomy): domain Bacteria; phylum Actinomycetota; class Actinomycetes; order Streptomycetales; family Streptomycetaceae; genus Streptomyces; species Streptomyces sennicomposti. The sequence goes on along the minus strand of NZ_JAIOAB010000060.1, from coordinate 4,606 downwards.
TCGGGGGCCGGTAGCGGAGCAGTTCCCGGTAGGTGGCCAGGGGGTCGTTGCGCAGGTCCACGGTGCACAGCAGGCCGGCGAACAGGCGCCGGTGGGGGCCGTCGGCGAGCCGCCGGAGGGCCGCGGCGACCCGCCCGTGGCTGCCCCCGCCGCCGGGGCGCACCCGGTGCCGGTCGTGGGCGGCGCGGTCGCCGTCCAGGCTCACCCCGACGCGTACGTCCAGTTCGCCCAGCGTGTCGAGCCAGGCCTCGTCCAGCCGCCACGCGTTGGTCTGCACACAGGTCTCGACCCGTACGCCCGGGCCCGCCGCGCGGGCGATCTCGGTCACCGCGCGGCGCAGCAGCCGGGGTCCGGCGAGCAGCGGCTCGCCGCCGTGCAGCACCACGGTCACGGCGCGCAGTCCGTGCGCGCGGACGTGTTCGGCGATGCGGTCGGCCGTCCAGGCGATGACGGCCGGGGACATCGAGCGGGGCTGGTGCCGCCAGCTCTGGTCGGCGGCCCGGTACATGTAGCAGTAGTCGCACGCCAGATCGCATCTGCTGTGGAACTTGAGGACGAAGGTGTGGAACGGGAATTTCCCGTGACCGGCCGGTGAAGAAGGTTCGGCGACGGCCCGGGAAGAGGGTTCTCGGCGGTCCGTGGAAGAGGGTTTCGCGTCGCTCGGGGAACAGCGTCCGCCGTTTTGCGAGCGAAGGGCCGCCCGCCCGCACTCACCCGTTTCCGCGCCCATGGATCTCCCGTGTGCGAACGTATTCGCGTCCCGTCCGGGCCCGGAGGGTCGCGTGGCGCGCCGCCCGTCACTGAGCGCTCCGCGCGCCGTCGTTGCCAGTAGACTCAGCAGTGTGGCAGCAAGTCGGTTGTTTGGCAGCCGGGTTCACCGGCCAAACCACAACTGTCCGGCAGTCCTCCACACCGTGGCGGATTCTCGACGGAAACGGGATGACGGGGCTCCGTATGGATGATCAGACCGAAGCGCGGAACGTCGTGGAATCGCCATTGGTCGACCTGTCCGAATTCCCCTTCGAGGAAATCGCCGCGCTGCCGGAATCCGCGCTGGTTCTCGCGCTGCGCCGGGTACGGGACGAAGCCGCCCGCCCGGAGGCGCTGTTCCACACCAACTACACCCAGCAGCCGGATCCCCCCGCCCTGCCCGAGGCTGATTAGAGCCACGCGGACGCACCCACCCCGAAGCGAAGCGGAGCCGAGATGTCCGAGGCGGACGGCCGAAACCAGCGCCCCCGCGTGACGGTGTTCTGTTCCACGGCGGAGAACATCGGCCAGACCACGACCCTGCTGAACACCGCCGTGCTGCTGGCCCGTTCCGGCCGCCGGGTGCTGGTGCTGGACGCGCGCAACGCGGACGCCCGCACCCGCTCCTACGTCCGGTCCGTCACGCCCGGCCCCGCCCTGCTCGCCGACAGCGAGGGCGGTCCGGCGGTGGAGGAGTGGCAGCCGGCCGGCGCCGTCCGGCCGATCGGCATCGTCACCCTCAAGGGGCACGACGCGCTGCGGGCGCTGCCCGCGCCGGAGGACCCGGCCTTCGGCGGCTACGACGACGTCCTCGTGGACGCCCCGCTGATCCGCACCGACCGGCAGGCCGCCGATCTGGCCCGGCTGCCGTCGGTGCTGGTGATGTGCTTCACCGCGGCCTCCTCCTTCATCGAGTCCGCCGTCCTGCTGGCCGAGCGGCTGCGCGCCCACGCCGAGCGGCCCTTCGAGGTGCTGGCGCTCGCCCTGCAGACCGACCCGGCCCACGAGGACCAGTTGCGGCTGGCCCGCGACCGGGCCCGCGAGCGCTTCGCCCCGCTCGGCGACGGCCGGCCCGCCCGCTACCTGGAGATCCCCTACCACGCGCTGTCGGAGCGCAGCCCCCGCCTCGGCATGGAGCTGGAGCCCGGCAACGGCTTCGCCGAACGCGTCCGCCCCGCGCTGGAGCGGCTGGCGCGGGCCCTGGACCGGCCCCGCTTCACCCGGCCCGCCAAGGCGCTGCTGGTCTGCGCTCCCAGGCACGCGGTGTGGGCGGAGTGGATCGAGGACCGGCTGCGCGGCACCCGCGTCCAGGTGGTCCGCCGCTCCTACGACGACTGGACGGTCCAGCCGCCCGGCCCGGACGAGGTGCTGCTGCTCCTGCCGCCCACCGCCCCCGGCCCCGAGGACCGGCAGGCGCTGCGGGAGCTGTCCGACCCCGGGGTGCGGATGGTCCTGGTCGACGACGAGGCGCTGCCCCGCGAGTTCGCCCACCACCAGCGCGTCGATCTGCGCCGGCTGTCCGAACAGCGCGCGGCCGAGCGGCTGCTGCGCGCTCTGGACCTGCCCGCCGACACGGTCCGCCCGTCCCGGGGCCGCCGCTTCCCGAGCCTGCCCAACAGCACCAACCTGGTCGCCCGCAACGTCGCCTTCGTCGGCCGGGACGCGCTGCTCGGCGAGATCCGCACCGAGGTCGCCGAGCTGGCCCGCGAACACCGCCCCTGCCTGGTCGCGGGCGCGCCGGGCATCGGCAAGAGCGAGGTGCTGCTGGAGTTCTGCCACCGCTTCGGCGGCTCCTACGACGTGGTGTGGTGGCTGGCCGGCGACGACCGCAGCGAGATCCTGTCCGGTCTCACCGCACTCGGCGGCGCCCTCGGCGAGCCCACCCGGCAGGACGCCGCCGCGCACGTGCGCGCCCTGCGCTCGCGCGCCGACGCCCTCGGCGAGCGATGGCTGCTGGTGTGCGACGAGATCGACGACGCCGCGGGCGCGGAGCGGGCCGCCGCTCTGCTGCCCGAGCCGTCCGAGCACTGCCATGTGCTGATCGGCGCCCGCACCCCCGCCGAGGAGGCCGACCGCAGCGCCCTGGAGGTGCCGCCGTTCACCCGGGCCGAGAGCGAGGCGCTGCTCACCACGATGGTGCCGGGACTGACGCCGCTGTCCGCGCGGACCGTCGCCCAGCGGGTCGGGCCGCTGCCGCTGGCGCTGTGGCTGGCCGCCTGCTGGCTGCGGGTGGCCGCCGAGCGGGCCGAGGCGGTCAACCAGTCGGGGCCGCAGGCGCTGCTGACCGCGGTGGACGACTTCAGCCGGGCCTTCGACCCGCGCCGCCAGGCGCACGGCGCGGGTCCGACGCCGAGCGTCGAGGTGCTGCTGCACCTGGCCCGCGCCTCCCTGCTGCGCACCCCGGCGGCCGAGGCGTGGGCGCGGGAGCCGGTGGGCAGCCGGGCGCTGGTGTGGCTGCTGGAGGCGTGCGCCCTGCTCACCGGGGCCGGCGCGGATCTGCGCCTGCTGCACTCCCGGCAGTTGGCCACGGCGCTGGCCCGTACCGCGCCGGACCCGTCCGGCGGCCGGACGGGCGATCCGACCGCGCCGGTGCGCTCCGGCGACCAGTTGCTGATCGACGCCTCGCTGTGGGCGATGAACCGGCACGGTCTGCTGGACTTCGACTTCGCCCGCCCCGACCAGCCCGTCCGCCAGCACCGGGTGCTGCGGGACCTGATCGTCGCGGAGCTGAGCGGCGCCGACCGGGCCGACCGGGAGGAGGAGCTGCGGGCCGCGATCGGCGACACCCTGCTGGTGACCGACCAGGACCGGCCGGCGCCCGCCCCGCAGACGATCGTGCGCCGCGGCCGGCAGATCGACGCGCTCAGACTCTGGGCGGACCGCCGCCCCGAGGTCCGCCAGGCCCTGCTCGCCCATCTGTCCGACCTGATCGTCAGCCAGGAGGAGCAGCACCTCCAGGACGCCCGGCGGCTGGCGGAACTGGCCGAACCGTACTGGGAGCCGGACTCCCTGGAGGGACTGCGGCTGCGGTCGATGCTGTCGCAGACCCTGCGCCACCTCCAGGTCTACGGGCCGTCCGCGCGGATGGCCCGCAGCGTCCTGCAGAGCTACCGCACCCGGCTCGGCCTCGGCCATCCCCGCGCCCTGCTGGCGGCCGACGGCTACGCCGCGAACCTGCGCACCTTCGGCCGTTTCGGCGACGCCCTGGACGAGGGGCTGCACGCCGCGCGCGCCATGACCCGGCTGCTCGGGCCCCGGCACTGGACCACCGAGCAACTGCGCCGCAACCTCGCCTGGCGCTACGCCGTGCTCGGCAACTACCCCGAGGGCCTGCGCATCCTGCGCCTGCTCTACGACCACCGGCGCGCCGTCGGCGGGGACGACGACCCGGTGGTGGAGGGCATGGTCCCGAAACTGGCCGAGATGCACCGGCTGCTGGGCCAGAACATCGAGTCCTACCAGTTGCTGAAGAAGGCCCGGGTGCTGGGCGGGGCGCAGCCCCGGATCAGCCGGGTGCCGCTGGTGGTGCAGGCCGAGAACGGGCTGGCGGTGAGCGAGCGCCGGCTCGGCGGCCACGAGCGGGCGCAGGAGCGCGATCTGCGCACCCTGGACATGGCCGCGGCCATGCTGGGCGAGCGCAGCATCGCGGCGCTGCGCTGCCGGTTCAGTCTCGCCGCCGACCATCATCTGCTCGGCGACCACGACGGCGCCGTGGCGGAGACGGAGCGCTGTCTGGAGGGGCTGGAGGCGACGCTGGGGCCCGAGCATCCGTACGCCGATCTGTGCCGGGTGCGTCTGGGCGTGCATCTGCGCGGCGCCGGCCGGCTGCCACAGGCCCGCGACGTCGGCCGGGCCG
>NZ_JAIOAB010000006.1 GCF_019890635.1 Streptomyces sennicomposti | reverse complement strand
GCGTCCGGAACGCCGCGCTCACCCGCCCCAGCATCCCCTCAGGGCTCCGCTCCTGCATCAGCGTCGTGGTGTTCACGTTCCACACCATCCCCATCACCCCGAACACCGCCATCGCCCCCACCAGCGCACCCAGTTCCCGCACCGACCCCATCACCACCAGCGCAGCGACCTGCACCACCCCCGCCACCAACACGGCCCGCACCCGCCCCAGCCGAGCCACCACCCGTCCGTTGACCGCTCCCCCGGCCAGGCTCCCCACCGTGTAGGCGGTCATCGCCGCCGCGTATCCCCCGGGCCCGGCGCCCAGCCAGCCCGTCACGAGCACCACCAGAGCGGCGATGAGCGCGCCCATCCCGACGTTGCACAGAGCGGTCGCGGCGCACAGCGCCCGCAGCGCCCGGTCCCGCCCGAGCACCCGCAGCCCCTCGCCTATCTCACCGCGCAGGGTGCTTCCGGACGGCCGCGGCGCCCGCTCGGGCGCGGCCGTCCGCAGCGAGGCCACCAGCGCCGCGGCCACCAGGAAGGTGACGGCGTCGGCGGCGAAGGGCGCGGCCACGCCGACGGCGAGCAGCAGGGGCACGGCCGGCCCGCCCAGCAGCCCGCCGGCGATGCGCTGACCGGTCATCAGCCGGGCGTTGGCGCCGCCGAGCGCCGCGCGGTCCACGAGGGCGGGCAGCAGAGCCGTCGCCGCGTTGTCGAAGAGGGTCTGGAGCGTGGTGAGCGCGAAGGCCAGACAGATCAGCAGGGCGATCGAGGCGTGGCCGAGGGCGACGGCGAGCGCGAAGCCGCCGACCAGCACCGCACGTACCGCGTCCACCGTCCACATGGCCCGCCGCTTGTCCACCCGGTCGGCGACGGCGCCGCCGAGCAGCCCGAACAGCAGCCAGGGCAGATAGCCGCACGCGGTGACCGAGACGATGAGCAGCGGCTCGTCGGTCAGCGAGGCGGCGAGCAGCGGCAGCGCCGCCGTGCGCAGCGCGTCGCCGAAGCTGGACAGCACCGCGGCGCCCCACAGCCGTCCGAACGCCCCGCCCCACGCGGGCCGCGCCCCGCTCTCGGCTGCCTGAGCCGCATCGACCGTCGCCACCGTCGCCCCCTCACGATTCACCCGATGCGCAAACCGTAGAGGGCACCACTGACAATCGGTCGGCGGCGCATGGCCGCCGGGGGCGGCAAGGGGTCCGGCGGTCTGCCCGGGGGCGTCCGGCCGGACGTCGACTTCTAGATCTCGCCGCGCAGTTTGGCGAGGGCCTCGGCGAGGATCGCCTCGCCGTCCGCGTCGCTGCGCCGCTCCCGTACGTACGCGAGGTGCGTCTTGTACGGCTCGGTGCGCGGCGGGTCCGGCGGGTTGTCCTGGTCCTGGCCGGCCGGGAATCCACAGCGCGGGCAGTCCCAGGTGTCCGGGACCTGCGCGTCGCTGGCGAAGCTCGGCTGGGTCTCGTGCCCGTTGGAGCACCAGAAGGAGATGCGCAGGCGCGGCGCGGACTCGCCGCGCTCGGCCTCGCCCATCGGCCCCGCACCGACCCGGCTTCCCCGGATCGCGTTGCCACTTGCCACGGTGTAACTCCCTGCGTGATGGTGCCGCGAAGCGAGACGGTGTTTCTCTTCGCTGCGAGCGCCTCAGTCTACGTAAGGCCCAACGCGCGTCCAGTGATTGGAGTTACCGCCCCCCACGCACAGACGCAAGCCCCATGATAGGCCGCGCTTTCGAGCGCGTACCGACCATGGGGCCTTACGTACGGAATGTGCGGTGTCCGCCGCGCCGTGACGGTCCGTTCGACGGCTGTTCGGCTGCGGCGGTCTGCGGTGCGGTGCGTCAGCCGTTCGACTTCATGAGGATGCCGAGCACGATGATGCACGCGAGCCACAGCAGGCCGATCACCACGGTGATGCGGTCGAGGTTGCGCTCGGCGACCGAGGAGCCGCCGACGGAGGACTGCATACCGCCACCGAACATGTCGGAGAGGCCGCCGCCCTTCCCCTTGTGCATCAGCACCAGCAGCATCAGCAGCAGGCTGAAGACGATCAGGGCGATCGAGAACCCCAAAACCACGGCTGGACCAACTTCCTCGGATTCGGATGGACGACGGGGGCCCGGCAGGTGTCACGCGGACCAGCCGCATGCCGACACGCTTGCCGCGCCCCCGCAAGGGTACGACGGATCGCCGCTACCGCATACTCACAGCTCGGACCGGCTTCCGGCGCACCGCCGCGCTCACTGGTCGCGGAACCGGACGATCTTGACGAACTCGTCGGCGTCCAGCGAGGCGCCGCCGACCAGGGCGCCGTCGATGTCGGCCTGCGCCATGATCTCGGCGACGTTGCCCGACTTCACGGAGCCGCCGTACTGGATGCGGACCTGGTCGGCCACCTCCTGCGAGTACAGCTCGGCGATCTTGCCGCGGATGGCGGCGCAGACCTCCTGGGCGTCCTCGGCGCCGCAGACCTTGCCGGTGCCGATGGCCCACACCGGCTCGTAGGCGATGACGACGGTCTCGGCCTGCTCGGCCGGGACGTCCTTCAGACCGCCCTCGACCTGGGCGAGGGTGTGGGAGACGTGGTTGCCCGCCTCGCGGACGTCCAGCTCCTCGCCGACGCACAGGATCGGGGTCAGGCCGTGCTTGAAGGCGGCCTTGACCTTGGCGTTGACGATCTCGTCGGTCTCGGCGTGGTACTGGCGGCGCTCGGAGTGGCCGACGGCGACGTAGGCGCACTTGAGCTTGGCCAGCATCGGGCCGGAGATCTCGCCGGTGTAGGCGCCGGAGTCGTGCTGCGAGATGTCCTGGGCGCCGTACTTGATCTTGAGCTTGTCGCCGTCGACCAGGGTCTGCACGGAGCGCAGGTCGGTGAAGGGCGGCAGGACGGCGACCTCGACGGCCTCGTAGTCCTTGTCGGCCAGGGCGAAGGCGAGCTTCTGGACGTGCGCGATGGCCTCGAGGTGGTTGAGGTTCATCTTCCAGTTGCCCGCCATCAGCGGCGTGCGGGTGGTCATTGAGGTTCAGTCCTCCAGTGCGGCGAGGCCGGGGAGCGTCTTGCCCTCGAGGTATTCGAGGGAGGCGCCGCCGCCGGTCGAGATGTGGCCGAATGCGGTCTCGTCGAAGCCAAGGGTGCGCACGGCCGCGGCGGAGTCGCCGCCGCCGACGACCGAGAAGCCGTCCGCGTCGACGAGCGCCTGGGCGACCGCCTTGGTGCCCTCGGCGTAGTCGGGGTGCTCGAAGACGCCCATCGGGCCGTTCCAGAACACGGTCGCGGCGTCGGCGAGCTTCGCGGCGTACAGCTCACGGGTCTTCGGGCCGATGTCCAGGCCCTCCTGGTCGGCGGGGATCTTGTCCGCGTCGACCACGGTGTGGTCGGTCGGCGCCTTGGTCTTCAGGTCCGGGAACTCCCGGGAGACCACGACGTCGACGGGGAGCACCAGCTCCACGCCCTGCTTCTCGGCGCGCTCCAGGTACTCCTTGACGGCCGGGACCTGGTCCTCCTGGAGGAGCGAGATGCCGACCTCGTAGCCCTTGGCCTTGAGGAAGGTGTAGGCCATGCCGCCGCCGATGAGCAGCCGGTCGGCCTTGCCGAGCAGCTGGTCGATGACGGCGAGCTTGTCGGAGACCTTGGCGCCGCCGAGGGCGACGACGTAGGGGCGCTTGACGTCCTCGGTGAGCTTCTTCAGGACGCCGACCTCGGTGGCGATGAGGTAGCCGGCGTAGTGCGGCAGGCGGGCCGGCAGGTCGTAGACCGAGGCGTGCTTGCGGTGCACCGCGCCGAAGCCGTCGCCGACGTAGACGTCCGCGAGGGCGGCGAGGGCGTCGGCGAACTCGCCGCGCTCGGTGTCGTCCTTGGACGTCTCGCCGGCGTTGAAGCGCAGGTTCTCGATGACCGCGACCTGGCCGGGCTCGAGGCCGTCCACGGCGCCGTGGGCGGCGGGGCCGACGGTGTCCTGGGCGAACGCCACGGGCGCGCCGAGGAGTTCGCCGAGGCGCTCGGCGGCGGGCAGCAGCGAGAAGGCGGGGTCCGGGGCGCCCTTGGGCCGGCCGAGGTGCGAGGCCACGACCACCTTGGCGCCCGCCTCGGCGAGGGCCTTGACGGTGGGCAGGACGGCGCGGATGCGGCCGTCGTCGGTGATGACACCGTCGGCCAGCGGGACGTTGAGGTCGGCGCGGACGAAGACCCGCTTGCCGTTCACGCCTTCGGAGAGAAGTTCGTCGATCGTCTTCATGGATGGGACTCCTGAGGAGGTGGCTCTTGATCGTACGAGGGCTGGTCGATCCGCACGCGCGCCGGGGTGGCGCACCGGGGGCGCGAAGGGCTCGCGTCCGGTGGCGCGTCGGCGTCGCGCGCCGGCGGCGGGCCGGGTGGTGGCCCGGCCCGCCGCACGCGCGTCAGGGCCCGGGCGGCGCTGGTGCGCGCGGCCCGAGCCCTGATCTCACATCGAGGTGCCTGCCCTGCCGGTCAGAGCTGGTTGCCGATGAAGACGGTGAGGTCGACGAGGCGGTTGGAGTAGCCCCACTCGTTGTCGTACCAGCCGATGACCTTCACGTTCTTGCCCTCCTGGACCATGGTCAGGGAGGAGTCGAAGGTGCAGGACGCCGGCGCGTTGACGATGTCGGAGGAGACGATCGGGTCCTCCGTGTACTCGAGGATGCCCTTGAGCTCGCCCTCGGCGGCCTTCTGGAAGGCGGCGTTGACCTCTTCCTTGGTGACCTCGCGGGACAGCTCGACGACCAGGTCGGTGACCGAGCCGGTGGGGACCGGGACGCGCATCGCGATGCCGTCCAGCTTGCCCTTGAGCTGCGGGAGCACCAGGGCGGTGGCCTTGGCGGCGCCGGTGGTGGTCGGGATGATGTTCTCGGCGGCGGCACGCGCGCGGCGCAGGTCCTTGTGCGGGAAGTCCAGGATGCGCTGGTCGTTCGTGTACGCGTGCACGGTGGTCATGAGACCCCGCACGATGCCGAAGTTCTCGTCGAGGACCTTCGCCATCGGCGCCACACAGTTGGTGGTGCAGGAGGCGTTGGAGATGACGTTGTCCTTGGCGGGGTCGTACTTGTCCTGGTTGACGCCCATCACGATGGTGACGTCCTCGCCCTTCGCCGGGGCGGAGATGATGACCTTCTTGGCGCCGCCGGCGATGTGCTTCTCGGCGTCTTCCTTCTTGGTGAAGATGCCGGTGGACTCGATCACGATGTCGACGCCCAGCTCGCCCCACGGGATGTCGGCGGGGTTGCGCTCGGAGAGGACCTTGATGGTCTTGCCGTCGACGGTGATGGTGTCCTCGGTGTGCGTGACCTCCTGCTTGAGGCGACCGAGGATGGTGTCGTACTTCAGCAGGTGAGCGGTTGTCGCGGTGTCACCCAGGTCGTTGACAGCCACGATCTCGATGTCTGCACCCTGCTCCAGCAGCGCGCGGAAGTAGTTACGACCGATGCGGCCAAAGCCGTTGATGCCTACGCGGATCGTCACGAACCGATCTCCTCGTTGGTACGCCGGCTGCGACACCGGCGAGCTGTATTGGGATGTCCCCGACCACCCCCGACCCTACCCCTCTGAGGCCCCCCGAGTGACATTCGGACGCCCCCGGAAAACCGGGGCGCTTCGTACCCGACAGTAGAGATGCGGGGCGCTCGCACGAGCATCCGATTCACTCCTTTTCGCTACGGATGTCGGTGGCGGGTTGACCGCATTGGTCACTCTTTCGTGAGCGTGTCGGCTCACATGAGAAGGGGGGGTTCGCGGCCGTCGTCGGGGCCGTCCGGCGGGCCGCCGACGGGGGTGCGCGGGCGGCCGGAACCGGGCGGTTCGGCGCGGTCCGCGACGGCCGTCCGGCCGCCTCCGAGGGCGGCCCGCCGACCCTCCGGTCCGCGCCAGGGGCCGGGTGCCCCGAACAGGACCGGAACACGCCTGACTGATCGAGAGCGGCGGCCGTACGCCGGTGGGCGGGGGCCGCGCGGGCAGCGGACGCAGGGCGTGTCGGCGGCGGGGCGCGACGGTGCGGCGGATGACGGGAAAGCACCCGTGCCGACCGCGGGCGAGTCCCTGGCCGATTCCGGCCGGAAGGTGACCGAGGGCCGTACCTCGGGCGCGGGCCGGTTCCTGGCCGCGGAGTGCCTGCGGCGGCTGAAGGGCAGGGGGGTGCGGGTGGGTCCTGGCCAGGCCGCATAACGCGGCGAGGCCTCTCCGGCGGGACCGGAGCGGCCTCGTGGAGGCTTGTGGGGGGCTTGTGGGGGGCTTGTGGGGGTGTCGGTTAGGCCCATGGGGCCACGCGCGTCGCCGTCGGGCCGCGACCGGATGCGGCGGAGGCGGCCACGGGGCCGACCCCGGTGCGCCGGCCCCGGCCGCAGCCCACGCGGCCGACCGCGTGGGCGCGGCCCCCGAGGACGCCCCCGGTGCCGCGCCCTACCGTGCGAGCCAAGAGCGGGCTCAGCCCGCCAGGTTGTCCGCCAGTTCCTCGGAGAGGTTCGCCTCGGTGCTCGGGATGCCGAGGTCGGCGGCGCGCTTGTCGGCCATGGCGAGCAGGCGGCGGATGCGGCCGGCGACGGCGTCCTTGGTCAGCGGCGGGTCGGCGAGCGCGCCCAGCTCCTCCAGGGAGGCCTGCTTGTGCTCCATGCGCAGCCGCCCGGCCGCCGCGAGGTGCTCGGGGACGTCGTCGCCGAGGATCTCCAGCGCCCGCTGCACACGCGCGCCGGCGGCGACCGCGGCGCGGGCCGAGCGGCGCAGGTTGGCGTCGTCGAAGTTGGCCAGCCGGTTCGCCGTGGCGCGCACCTCGCGGCGCATCCGCCGCTCCTCCCAGGCGAGCACCGACTCGTGCGCGCCGAGGCGGGTCAACAGGGCGCCGATGGCGTCACCGTCACGGACGACGACCCGGTCCACGCCGCGCACCTCGCGGGCCTTCGCCGCGATGGAGAGCCGGCGCGCGGCGCCCACCAGGGCGAGCGCGGCCTCCGGGCCGGGGCAGGTCACCTCCAGCGACGAGGAACGACCCGGCTCGGTGAGCGAGCCGTGCGCCAGGAACGCGCCGCGCCAGGCCGCCTCGGCGTCGCAGGTGGCCCCCGAGACCACCTGCGGGGGCAGCCCCCGGATCGGGCGTCCCCGGCCGTCGACGAGCCCCGTCTGACGGGCCAGCTGGTCGCCGCCGGCGACGACGCGCACGACGTAGCGCGAGCCGCGGCGCAGTCCGCCCGGGGCCATCACGATCAGTTCCGAGCTGTGCCCGAAGATCTCCAGGATGTCCCGCTTGAGGCGTCGGGCCGCCATCGCGGTGTCCAATTCCGCCTCGATCACGATGCGCCCGCTGACCAGGTGGAGGCCGCCGGCGAACCGCAGAATGGCGGAGACCTCCGCCTTCCTGCAGCAGGTCCGGGTGACGGGGAGCCGGGAGATCTCGTCCTTCACCGCTGCCGTCATCGCCATGGGCCGATCCTTCCATGCATCCGAAAAATACGGTCGTACGCGGCGGCCAGCAGCTCCGGGTCGTGCCGCGGAGTTCCGTCCCTCCGGGCCACCGGCGCCAGCTCGACCGCGGCGCCGAACCGCTTGGCGGCCTCGGTGAGGACTTCGCGGTCGGGCACGGCGGCCTCGTCGGCCAGCACCACGTCCAGGGCGAGTTTAGGGGCGTGTCGTCCCAAAACCTCCAAATGACGCTGCGGGGAGAAGCCGTCGGTTTCTCCCGGCTGCGGCGCGAGGTTCAGCGAGAGTACCCGGCGCGCCTTGGTCTCGGTGAGCGCGTCCAGCAGTTCGGGGACCAGCAGGTGCGGGATGACGGAGGAGAACCAGGAGCCGGGGCCGAGCACCACCCAGTCCGCGTCGAGGACCGCCTCGACGGCCTCGGGCACGGCGGGCGGGTCGTGCGGCACGAGGTGCACGGACTGCACCTCGCCCGGGGTGAGCGCGACGGTCGCCTGGCCGCGGACGGTGTCGACGTCGTCGGGCCGCTCCGGGTCGTGGCCCTTGACCAGGGCCTGGAGTTCCAGCGGCACGGCGGACATGGGCAGCACCCGCCCGTGCGCGCCGAGCAGCTTGCCGACCAGGTCCAGGGCCTGGACGTGGTCGCCGAGCTGCTCCCACAGGGCGACGATCAGCAGGTTGCCGACGGCGTGGTCGTGCAGGTCGCCCTGGGAGGTGAAGCGGTGCTGGATGACCCGGGCCCAGGTCTGGCCCCAGTCGTCGTCGCCGCACAGCGCGGCCAGCGCCTTGCGCAGGTCGCCGGGCGGCAGCACACCCAGTTCGTCGCGCAGCCGCCCGCTGGAGCCGCCGTCGTCGGCCACCGTGACGACGGCGGTGAGGTCGCCGGTGATCCGGCGCAGTGCGGCGAGCGAGGCGGACAAGCCCATGCCGCCCCCGAGGGCGACCACCTTGGGCTGTGCGCCCCGGCGGCGCGGGCGGGCGCCACGGGCCTCGATGGGCCGGGCCGCGCGGGCCTCGGCCGACTGGCGGGCCGCGCGCGACTCGGGCACCACCCGGCGCAGCCGGCTCAGCCGCGGAGAACGTCCGGTCACTCGCGCCCCATGTCCCGGTGGACGACGACGGTCTCCACGCCCTCGGCCGCGAGCCGTGCGGCGAGCTTCTCCGACATGGCCACCGAGCGGTGCTTGCCGCCCGTGCAGCCGATGGCGATGGTCACGTAGCGCTTGCCCTCGCGGCGGTAGCCGGCCGCGACGAGTCTCAGCAGTTCGGCGTAGCGGTCGAGGAACTCCTTGGCGCCGGGCTGGTTGAAGACGTAGGCGGCGACCTCCTCGTTGACGCCGGTGTAGGGGCGCAGTTCCGGGACCCAGTGCGGGTTGGGCAGGAACCGCATGTCCGCGACCAGGTCGGCGTCGACCGGGAGGCCGTACTTGAAGCCGAAGGACATCACCGTGGCCCGCAGTTCGGGCTCCTCCTCACCGGCGAACTGGGCGTCCATCTTGGCGCGCAGCTCGTGGACGTTGAGGCTGGAGGTGTCGATGACGAGGTCGGCGTCGCCGCGCAGTTCGCGCAGCAGTTCGCGTTCGGCGGCGATGCCGTCCACGATGCGGCCGTCGCCCTGGAGGGGGTGGGGCCGGCGCACCGACTCGAAGCGGCGCACGAGGGCGTCGTCGGAGGACTCCAGGAAGACGATGCGCCGGGTGACGTGCTTGGCCTCCAGGTCCGCCAGGGACTCGCGCAGGTTGTCGAAGAAGCGCCGGCCGCGCACGTCGACCACGACCGCGATCCGCGCGACGTTGCCCTGCGAACGGGCGCCGAGTTCCACCATGGTGGGAATCAGCGCGGGCGGCAGGTTGTCCACGACGAACCAGCCGAGGTCCTCCAGACACTTGGCCGCCGTGGACCGGCCGGCTCCCGACATGCCGGAGATGATCACCAGCTCGGGGATGGCCGCGTCGGGGAAGCCCGCCGTGTCGATGCCCTGACTCACCTGTGCTCCGTGTTCCGGGACCGCGGGCTGCCGCTGGTCCTCGCCTGTTGCGTCATGAGCCTGATCTCGCCCGCTCACGGGCCGGCTCTCGTGCTCGGTCATGTGCTGCCCCCGTCATTCGTCCGGGGCGCCCGTGGGCACGGGCTCTCCCGGGGCGTCCGGGGTCGTCCCGTACGCCGTGTCCTGCTCGTCTTCCATGATCTCTCCGGTCGCCGTGTTCACGGCGGGTGCGGCCGGGGCCGCCTGCGCGAGGGCGGCGGCGATCGTCTCGGCCGTCTTCAGGCCTATGCCGGGCACCTCGCGGATCTGGTCGATGGTGGCGGACCGCAGTCTCTTCACCGACCCGAAGTGCTTGATCAGCGCGCGTTTGCGGGTCTCGCCGAGGCCGGGGACCTCGTCGAGGGGGCCGGCCCGGAACCGCTTGGCCCGCTTGGTGCGCTGGTAGGTGATGGCGAAGCGGTGGGCCTCGTCGCGGATGCGCTGGAGCAGGTACAGCCCCTCGCTGGTGCGGGGCAGGACCACCGGGTCGTCGTCGCCGGGCAGCCACACCTCCTCCAGGCGCTTGGCCAGGCCGCAGACGGCTATGTCGTCGATGCCGAGTTCGTCCAGCGCCCGCTGCGCGGCGGCGACCTGCGGCTGTCCGCCGTCGACCACGACGAGCTGGGGCGGGTAGGCGAACCGCTTGGGCCGTCCGTCGTCCTCGGTGAGGGCGCCGTCGCCGAGGCCGGCGCCGGCGAGCGGCGAGCCGTCCGGGGCCAGGATCTCGCCGTCGGCGTCCTGACCGTTCTCGGCCCACTCGCCGGTCTTCTCCTTCTCGGCCAGGTAGCGCCGGAAGCGGCGGGTGATGACCTCGTGCATGGAGCGGACGTCGTCCTGGCCCTCGAAGCCCTTGATCTGAAAGCGGCGGTACTCGCTCTTGCGCTGCAGGCCGTCCTCGAAGACGACCATGGACGCCACCACGTCGTCGCCCTGGAGATGGGAGATGTCGTAGCACTCGATGCGCAGCGGGGCGCTGTCGAGGTCGAGGGCCTCGGCGATCTCCTCCAGGGCGCGCGAGCGGGTGGTCAGGTCGGAGGCGCGCTTGGTCTTGTGCAGGGCGAGCGCCTGCTGTGCGTTGCGCTGGACCGTCTCCATCAGGGCCTTCTTGTCGCCGCGCTGCGGGATGCGCAGCGAGACGCCGGAGCCGCGGCGCTCGGTGAGCCACTGCTGGACGGGTTCGACCGGGTCGGGCAGGGCCGGGACGAGGACCTCCTTGGGGACGGCGTCCCCGCTCTCCTCGCCGTAGAGCTGCTGGAGGGCGTGTTCGACGAGGGCGCCGGTGGTGACCTCCTCGACCTTGTCGGTGACCCAGCCGCGCTGGCCGCGCACGCGTCCGCCGCGCACGTGGAAGATCTGGACGGCGGCCTCCAGCTCGTCCTCGGCGACGGCGATGAGGTCGGCGTCGGTCGCGTCGGCGAGCACGACGGCGTTCTTCTCCATGGCCTTCTTCAGGGCGCCGATGTCGTCGCGCAGGCGGGCGGCCCGCTCGTACTCCATCTCCTCGGCGGCCTGCGTCATCCGCTCCTCCAGGCGGCGCAGGTAGGCGCCGGTGCGGCCGGCCATGAAGTCGCAGAACTCCTCCGCCAGCTCCCGGTGGTCCTCGGCGGAGATCCGGCCGACGCAGGGGGCGGAGCACTTGCCGATGTAGCCGAGCAGGCAGGGGCGGCCGGTGCGGGCGGCGTTCTTGAAGACGCCGGCCGAGCAGGTGCGCACCGGGAAGACGCGCAGCAGCAGGTCGACGGTGTCGCGGATGGCCCACGCGTGCCCGTACGGCCCGAAGTAGCGCACGCCCTTCTTCTTGTGGCCGCGCATGACCTGGACGCGGGGGAACTGCTCGTTCATCGTGACCGCGAGGTAGGGGTAGCTCTTGTCGTCGCGGTACTTGACGTTGAACCGGGGGTCGTACTCCTTGATCCAGGAGTACTCCAGCTGGAGGGCCTCGACCTCCGTGGACACCACGGTCCACTCCACGGACGCGGCGGTGGTGACCATGGTGCGGGTGCGCGGGTGCAGGCCGGCCAGGTCCTGGAAGTAGTTCGCCAGGCGCTGGCGCAGGCTCTTCGCCTTTCCGACGTAGATCACCCGGCGGTGTTCGTCGCGGAACCTGTAGACCCCGGGCGAGTCCGGGATGTCTCCCGGCTTGGGGCGGTAGCTGGAGGGGTCGGCCATGTCTCACACCCTACTGGCGGGGACCGACAGCGCGGCGAGCCTGTGGACAACCCGGGTCACGGCGCCACCGACGACCGTACTGGCGTGCGACTACCTGCTGTGACCAGCTCTCCTCGCCGGGTGAACGAGCGCGCCGGACGATGGGCGGCGCGGCCGGCCGCGGGGGTGCGGACTCGGCCAGGAGGGGGCCGCCGTCGGGTCGCAGGTGTTGTCGGGACTTGGTCAACACGCTTCAATGCGGGGGAAGTCGGGGCCGGGACGGCGCACGGACGCGAAGAAGCCCTCCGCCCACGCCGCACGCCGGCCGGCGATCCCGGCGCCCCGTGCGAACGGACCGGCCGCCCGCCCGCACCTTCACAGAGAGGCCCGTGCATGCCGTACGCCCCCCAGCAGGCGGACGTCGCCACACCGGAACTGGACTCGGCCCTGCGCGGCGGTCCCTTCCATGTGGCGCTGCGTGCCGCGATCGCCGCCCGCGGGCTGCCGTTGCAGCGTGTGCAGCACCATCTGACGCGCTACGGCGTCAAGGTCGGGGTCACCAGCCTGAGCTACTGGCAGCAGGGCGCCCGGCGCCCGCAGCGCCCGGAGTCGCTGCGGGCCGTGCGCGCCCTGGAGGAGATCCTGCGGCTGCCGGACGAGTCGCTGATCCGGCTGCTGGCCGAGACCGGGGAGCAGCCGGCCGGCCGGCGGGCCGCCGCCCGCTCCTACCGGTCCCTCGTCGAGGCGTCGGGCGTGCTGCGCGAGCTGCTGGCCGGGCTGGACGCCTCGCCCGACGACGAGCCGCAGACGCTCGGCCACTACGAGCGGGTGCGGGTCGGGGCGCGCCGGGAGCTGGCCGGGCGCGAGTCGGAGCACATCGTGCGCGCCCACCGCGACGGCGTGGACCGTTTCGTGGCGGTCCACCACGGCGATCCGGGGTGCGCGCCGGAGCGGATGGCCGTGCACGCGCTGGAGAACTGCCGTACCGGACGGGTGCGGTGGCACCACGAGACGGGGGTGCTCGTGGCCGAACTGCTCTTCGACACCCGGCTGCGGGCCGGGGAGACGTTCCTGTTCCGCTACGCCGTCGAGGACGGCACCGCCGGGGTGGCGCACGAGTACGTGCGGGGGTCCGGTTCGCCGGGCGGGCAGTACGCCCTCCAGGTGCGCTTCGCCGCCGGCGCCCTGCCGGTGCGCTGCCACCGGTTCACGCAGCAGTCGCCGGCGGCGCCGCGCGGCGGCCGCCAGGACCTGCCGGTGAGCGAACGGCACCGTTCGGTGCATCTGGTGGAGCCGCGGGTGCGGCCGGGCATGGTGGGGATCGGCTGGGACTGGGAGTGAGCGGTCCGCGCCGGTGGCGAGGGCGGCGTGACGCCGCCCGGGGACGGGCGGCGGATCAGGCGCCCGGGCCCGCGACGACCTTGCCGCCCTTGGCGTGCACCGGCAGCTCCTCCAGCGGCTGGGTGGCCGGGGACCGCACCACTTCGCCGGTGGTGGCGTCGAACTCGCTGCCGTGACAGGGACAGACCAGGGTGGTGTCCTGCAGCTTGTTGATCGCGCACCCCGCGTGCGTGCAGATCGAGCTGAACGCCTTCAGGGCGCCGTTCGCGTCCCTGCTGACGACCACGTTGTGGTCCCGGTACAGCTTGGCGCCGCCCTTGGGGATGTCGCTCTCGGCACCGAGGTCGACCGGGGCCGTCGGGGCCGAGGGGCCGGAACCGCCGCCCGGGCCGCAGGCGGCGAGTCCGAGCCCGGCGACGGGCGTCAGGGCCGCTCCTCGGATGATCGTACGGCGGCTCGCGGAGGGACGGCCGGTCATGTGGCGCTCCACTGGTCGGGCGGGGTTCGGGCACGCCGACGATACCCACCGCTCAGGACGCGCACGGGGGCCGGGGGGCCGGTGAGAGAGGGGCCGATGGTCCCTGTCTCCGCTGCCTGGGGGCGGCCCCCCTCGCCCCGCCGGGCCGGGTCGCCGTACCGTGCGAGTGCCCCCGCGCACGGCCGCCGCTCCGTCCGGCGCGCGTCGCGCGTCGCCCGCACAGCCCGAGGAAGGACGTCCCGCTCGTGATCGTCGTCGCCGGTGAGGCCCTGATCGACCTGGTTCCACAGGGCGCGGGCGCGCTCGCGGACCTCAAGCCGGCGCTCGGCGGCGGCCCCTACAACACGGCCGTCGCGCTCGGCCGGCTCGGCTCCCCCACGGCCTTCTGCTCCCGCGTCTCCGGCGACGCCTTCGGCGAGGCCCTGCTGGACGGGCTGCGGCGCGCCGGGGTGGACGTGTCCGGGGTGCAGCGCGGCGGCGAGCCGACCACGCTGGCCGTCGCGACGGTCGGGGCCGACGGCTCCGCCGCCTACTCGTTCTACGTCGAGGGCACTGCCGACCGGCTGTTCGAGGCGCCCGCGGAACTGCCTGCGGGCGTTCGTGCGATGTCCTTCGGCACCTGCTCGCTGGTGCTGGAGCCGGGTGCGAGCGCGTACGAGAAGCTGCTGCGGACCGCCGCCGCCGAGGGCGTGTTCACCGCGCTGGACCCGAACATCCGGGCCGGACTGATCCCGGACCCGGACGCCTACCGGGAACGCTTCCTCGGCTGGCTGCCCTCGGTGTCGCTGCTCAAGCTCTCCGCGGAGGACGCGCGGTGGCTGGGCGGCACGCCGCGCGAGTGGCTGGCGGCCGGGCCCTCGGCCGTCGTGATCACGCACGGCGGCGACGGACTGACCGCGTACACGGCGGACGGCGCGGAGTACCCCGTGCCGGGTGAGACGACCGAGGTCGTGGACACGATCGGCGCGGGCGACACGGTGAACGCGGCCCTGCTGCACGGACTGGCCGCCCTCGGCGCGCTGGACGCGGCGGCCCTCACCGGGCTGGGGAGCGCCGGCTGGACCCGGCTGCTGCGGTTCGCGGCCCGCGCGGCGGCGGTCACCTGTGCGCGGGCCGGCGCGGAACCGCCGTACGCCTCGGAGGTGGGCGAGCTGTAGTCCGTCCCGGGGACGGGCGGGCCGTGGCTTCCACGGGGTCCCGAGACGGGTGAGCCGTGGCTTCCCCGGGGCCCGGAAGACCGGTGAGCCGTGGCTTCGCGCGCCGTCCGTCGCGCGAAGCGGCGCCCCGCGGGAGTCCCACGGGGCGCCGGTCACGCGTGGCGAGGGCGTACGCCTGGGTCGTACGCCTCGCGGGGTCAGGCCTTGCGGGCCCGCGTCGTCTTCTTCGCGGGCGCCTTCTTGGCCGCCGTGCCGTCGGCCGTGCGGGCCGTGGCGGTCTTGCGGGTGGTCGCTGCCGCCGCCACCGCCTTCTTCGCGGCGGCCTTGCGCGGGGCCTTCACCGTCTTCACCGGCTCGGCGTCGCTGATCCGGTCGCCGAGGATGTCGCGCAGGAACTTGCCGGTGTGGCTGGCCGGCACCGCGGCGACCTGCTCGGGCGTGCCCTCGGCGACGACCAGACCGCCGCCCGCGCCGCCCTCCGGACCCATGTCGACGATCCAGTCGGCGGTCTTGATCACATCGAGGTTGTGCTCGATGACGATGACCGTGTTGCCCTTGTCGACCAGGCCGGACAAGACCTTCAGCAGCTTGCTGATGTCCTCGAAGTGCAGACCGGTGGTCGGCTCGTCCAGCACGTAGACCGTGCGCCCGGTGGAGCGGCGCTGCAGCTCGCTGGCGAGCTTCACGCGCTGCGCCTCACCGCCGGACAGGGTGGTCGCGGACTGACCGAGGCGGACGTAGCCCAGGCCGACGTCCTTGAGGGTCTTCAGGTGCCGGGCGATCGCCGGGACCGCCTCGAAGAAGTCGGTGGCCTCCTCGATGGGCATGTTCAGCACGTCGGCGATGGACTTGCCCTTGTAGTGGACCTCCAGGGTCTCCCGGTTGTACCGGGCGCCGTGGCAGACCTCGCACGGGACGTAGACGTCCGGGAGGAAGTTCATCTCGATCTTGATGGTGCCGTCGCCCGCGCAGTTCTCGCAGCGGCCGCCCTTGACGTTGAAGGAGAAGCGGCCGGGCTGGTAGCCGCGGACCTTCGCCTCGGTGGTCTCGGCGAACAGCTTGCGGATGTGGTCGAAGACGCCGGTGTACGTCGCCGGGTTGGACCGCGGGGTGCGGCCGATGGGCGACTGGTCGACGTGCACGACCTTGTCCACGAGGTCGTCGCCGTCCACGCGCGTGTGCCGCCCCGGCACGTTGCGCGCGCCGTTCAGCTCGCGGGCCAGGTGCGTGTACAGGATGTCGTTGACCAGGGTCGACTTCCCAGAACCGGACACGCCGGTGACGGCCGTGAAGACGCCGAGCGGGAAGGAGACGTCGATGTCCTGGAGGTTGTTCTCCCGGGCGCCGCGCACCGTGAGCTGCCGGGACGGGTCGAGCGGGCGCCGGACGTCGGGCAGCGGGATCGACTTCTTGCCCGAGAGGTACTGGCCGGTCTGCGACTCGGCGTTGGCCAGCAGTTCCTTGAGGGAGCCGCTGTGCACGACCTTGCCACCGTGCTCGCCGGCGCCGGGGCCGATGTCGACGACCCAGTCGGCGACCTTGATGGTGTCCTCGTCGTGCTCCACGACGATGAGCGTGTTGCCCATGTCGCGCAGCCGTACCAGGGTCTCGATCAGCCGGTGGTTGTCGCGCTGGTGCAGGCCGATGGACGGCTCGTCCAGCACGTACAGGACGCCGACGAGGCCGGAGCCGATCTGGGTGGCCAGGCGGATGCGCTGGGCCTCGCCGCCGGAGAGGGTGCCGGCCGCGCGGTTCAGCGACAGATAGTCGAGGCCCACGTCGACCAGGAAGCGCAGCCGCTCGTTGACCTCCTTGAGCACGCGCTCGGCGATCTTCTTGTCGCGGGCGGTCAGCTTCAGCTCGCCGAGGAAGTCGGCGCAGTCGCTGATCGACATGGCGGAGATCTCGGCGATGGACTTGCCCATCAGCGTGACCGCGAGGACGACGGGCTTGAGGCGGGTGCCCTCACAGGTGGGGCAGGGCACCTCGCGCATATAGCCCTCGAAGCGCTCGCGGCTGGCGTCGCTCTCGGCCTCGCTGTGCCGGCGCTTGACGAAGGGGACCGCGCCCTCGAACGGCGTGGTGTACACCCGCTCGCGCCCGTACCGGTTGCGGTAGCGGACCTCGATCTGGGTCTTGTGGCCGTACAGCAGGGCCTTCTTGGCGCGCTGGGGCAGGCCCGCGAAGGGGATGTCGGTGCGGAAGCCGAGCGCGTCGGCGAGGGCGCCGATCAGCCGGCTGAAGTAGTCCTTGGTGTGCCCGTGCGACCAGGGGTGGATCGCGCCCTCGTCGAGGGACTTGTCCTCGTCGGGGACGATCAGCTCCGGGTCGACCTCCATGCGCGTGCCGATGCCGGTGCACTCGGGGCAGGCGCCGAAGGGCGAGTTGAAGGAGAAGGAGCGGGGCTCCAGCTCCTCGAAGGACAGGTCGTCGTACGGGCAGTACAGGTGCTCGGAGAACATGCGCTCGCGCTCGGGATCGTCCTCGGGGAGGTCGACGAAGTCGAGCACGACCATGCCGCCGGACAGGCCGAGGGCGGTCTCGACGGAGTCGGTGAGGCGGCGCTTGGCCGAGTCCTTGACGGTGAGGCGGTCGACGACCACCTCGATGGTGTGCTTCTCCTGCTTCTTCAGCGTGGGCGGGCTGGACAGCTGGACGGTCTCGCCGTCCACGCGCGCGCGGGAGTAGCCCTTGGTCTGGAGGTCGGCGAACAGGTCCACGAACTCGCCCTTGCGCTCGCGCACCAGCGGCGAGAGCACCTGGAAGCGGCTGCCCTCGGGCAGCTCCAGGACCCGGTCGACGATGGCCTGCGGCGACTGGCGGGAGATCGGCCGGCCGCACTCGGGGCAGTGCGGCTTGCCGATGCGGGCGAACAGCAGCCGCAGGTAGTCGTAGACCTCGGTGATGGTGCCGACCGTCGAGCGCGGGTTGCGCGAGGTCGACTTCTGGTCGATGGAGACCGCCGGGGAGAGACCCTCGATGAAGTCGACGTCCGGCTTGTCCATCTGGCCGAGGAACTGCCGGGCGTAGGAGGAGAGCGACTCCACGTAGCGCCGCTGGCCCTCGGCGAAGATCGTGTCGAAGGCCAGGGAGGACTTGCCCGACCCGGACAGGCCCGTGAAGACGATGAGCGAGTCACGAGGCAGGTCGAGCGAGACGTTCTTCAGGTTGTGCTCGCGCGCGCCACGGACGATGAGACGGTCGGCCACGCCGGTCCGCACCTTTCTTGAGAGAAGTGACAGGGGCGGGGCCCCCGTGCTTCTTCAGACTAGGGGGAGCCACTGACAACGCCGGGAGGATTTCCCGGATGCGCCCGAGTACTCAACAATCCCCGGCTCTCCAGCATGCCCGACGCCGCACTCGACCATATAGCACGTGCATTCGATTTACGGCCGTGGACAGCCTCCTTCACCCGAAGGAGTGGCGCGGCTAGGGTCGGCGCCATGATTGATCACGCGCGCGACCTGGAGTCTGTACAACTCGCCACCGAGCGACTGCTGACCGCAGTCGGCGAACTGGACAACGCGGCTGTGACCGACCAGTCACGTCTGCCCGGCTGGACCCGCGGCCATGTCCTCGCCCACCTCGCCCGCAACGCGGACGCGCTCGTGAACGTCCTGGAGGGCCGCCCCATGTACGCCTCCGCCGGGGACCGGGACGCGGACATCGCGCGTGGCGCCCCGCGGCCCCTGGACGTCCAGCTCGCCGACCTGCGGGCGAGCGCGGACCGGTTCCGGGCGGCGGGCGCCGCGCCGGCCGACTGGTCGCGCACCGTCGAGCTGCGCAACGGCGTCACCGACTCCGCGTCCCGGGTGCCGTTCCGGCGCTGGGTGGAGGTGGAGCTGCACCATGTGGACCTCGGGATCGGCTACGAGCTGGAGGACCTTCCGGGGGAGTTCAAGGAACGGGAGATCGACTTCCTGGCCGAGCGGTTCGGCGGGCACAAGGACGTGCCGTCGACGGAGCTGCGGACCGAGGACGGCCGGATCCGGACCACCGGCGGCGGCGCCGAGGGCGGCCCGGTCGCGGTGGAGGGGACGGCCGCCGATCTGCTGGGCTGGCTCGCGGGCCGGCGCGACGGGTCCGGACTCGTCGTGAAGGGCGGCCCGCTGCCGTCCCTGCCGCCGCTGTAGCCCGCGAACGGCCCGTGGAGCCCGTGGGGCGGCCCCTGGAGGGGCCTGCGGCGATAGGCTGACGACCATGACGTACAGCGGAGAGGTGCGGGTCGGCGGCCCTGCGGACGTGCACGAGCTGAAGGACCTGATGATCACCAAGATCGCGGTCGGTCCGATGGACAACAACGCCTATCTGCTGCGCTGCCGGGCCACGGACGAGCAGCTGCTGATCGACGCGGCCGACGAGGCGCACACGCTGCTCGGCACGATCGGCGACGACGGCATCGCCTCGGTCGTCACCACCCACCGGCACGGCGACCACTGGCAGGCGCTGGCCGAGGTGGTGGCGGCCACCGGGGCGCGCACCTACGCGGGCCGCGCCGACGCCGAGGGCATCCCGGTGCCGACCGACGTCCTGGTGGACGACGGGGACACGATCCGGGTCGGACAGGTGGAACTCACCGCCCGCCATCTGGTCGGCCACACCCCCGGCTCGATCGCGCTCGTCTACGACGACCCGCACGGCCACCCGCACGTGTTCACCGGCGACTGCCTCTTCCCCGGCGGCGTCGGCAACACGCACAGGGACCCGAAGGCGTTCGCGAGCCTGATCCACGACGTCGAGACGAAGATCTTCGACGCCCTGCCGGACGAGACGTGGGTCTATCCCGGCCACGGCAACGACACCACGCTGGGCGCGGAGCGCCCGCACCTGCCGGAGTGGCACGCGCGCGGGTGGTGAGACGCGGAGGGTGAGGCCCGAGGGTTAGGCCCGAGGGTTAGGCCCGTGCGGGCGGGTGCGCGAGGTGCGGGGGCGCGGTCTGGAGGCGCGCGGTTCGGGGGGCGCGCGGTCCGGGGGCGTTCGCACACCCCGTGTGAGGATCCCGCACGCGCCGGTCGTACGCGTGCGCTCCCCGCTGCCCCGTCGGCGCGGTGAACTGAGGTCGGTCCGCGCGGGTCGACGGCTCCGCGCGGTACGAGTCCCGGGCCGCCGGTCTCATTCCCCGCCCTCGGCCGGCGGTCCCGGCCCGGCTCGTTCCTACGCGTCCGCCCGCGCCGCTCCGGCCAGTGCCGCCACCCGCTCCACCGCGAACGCGTACCCCTGCACCCCGCAGCCCGCGATGACGCCGTCGGCGCGCAGCGAGACGTAGGAATGGTGGCGGAAGGTCTCGCGCCGGTGGACGTTGGAGATGTGGACCTCCACGACGGGCAGGCCGTCGCAGGTGTTGAGGGCGTCCAGGATCGCCACGGAGGTGTGCGAGTAGGCGGCCGGGTTGATCACGATGCCGCAGTGGTTCAGCCGCGCCTCGTGGATCCAGTCGATCAGCTCGCCCTCGTGGTTGGACTGCCGGAAGTCCACCGTGCCGCCGTGCGCGGCCGCCGCCTCGGCGCACAGGGCCTCGATGTCCGCGAGCGTGTCGGAACCGTAGATCTCCGGCTGCCGCTGGCCGAGCAGGTTCAGGTTGGGGCCGTTGAGAATCATGATCGGGGCGCTGGCCAGGGTGCGGGGCACGGTTCCTCCATGTCCGTTCGGGCGTACGGCGGCCGCCGGGACCGCTGCTCGCACCCGGTCTATCACGGCGCACGGGCGGCCCCGCGGGCGCGGGAACGGCTGCGGGCGCGGGAGGGCCGGCGGGCGCGGGACGCTTACGGATTGATGGCCAGTTCCAGATAGGCCGCGAAGATCACCAGATGGACGCCGCCCTGGAGGGGGGTGGCGCGGCCCGGCACCACGGTCAGGGAGCCGACCACCACCGTGAGCAGGAGCAGCAGCATATGGGTGGAGCCGAGGCCGAGCACCAGCGGTCCGGGGAGCCATACCGAGGCCAGGGCGACGGCCGGGATGGTCAGGCCGATGCTGGCCATGGCGGAGCCCAGGGCGAGGTTGAGGCTGGTCTGCATCCGGTCGCGCCGGGCGGAGCGCAGCGCGGCGATGGTCTCGGGCAGCAGCACCAGCAGCGCGATGATCACACCGACCACGGCGTGGTGCAGTCCGGCCGCGGCCACCCCGGACTCGATCGTCGGCGAGACGGTCTTGGCGAGCCCGACGACGCCGACCAGGGCGATGCCGAGCAGTCCCAGACTGGTCCAGGCCGTGCGCGCCGAGGGACTCGCCGCGTGGTGGTCGGAGGTGATCACGTCTCCCTGCCGGGTGATCGGCAGGAAGTAGTCGCGGTGCCGCACGGTCAGGGTGGCCACGAACAGGCCGTAGAGGATCAGTGAGGACAGGGCCGCGAAGGTGAGCTGGACGCCGGAGAACTCGGGGCCCGGCTTGCTGGTCGTGAAGGTCGGCAGGACCAGGCTGAGGGTGGCCAGGGTCGCCACGGTGCCGAGTGCGGCGATGGTCCCCTCGGCGTTGAAGACGGCCGTGCCGTGCCGCATCGAGGCGACCAGGAGGCACAGCCCGATCACGCCGTTGCAGGTGATCATCACCGCCGCGAAGACCGTGTCCCTGGCCAGGGTGGCGCTCTTGTCGCCGCCGTCGGCCATCAGGGTCACGATCAGGGCGACCTCGATGACGGTGACGGCGACGGCGAGGACCAGGGAGCCGAAGGGTTCGCCGACCCGGTGGGCCACCACTTCGGCATGGTGCACGGCCGCCAGCACCGAGCCGGCCAGTACCGCGGTGACCAGGACGACGACCGCGACGGGCAGGCTGCGTCCCCAGGTGAGTGCCAGCAGGACGACCGCGAGTACCGGCACGGCGGTCGTCCACGCCCTCATGAGCGCCCTGAGCCGCGTGATCATGTTGCGATCGTCGCAGAGGGCCGGCGGGTTCGCATTCCGGCCGCCGCCCGGGGGCGGAGCCCCCGCGCCGTCGGGGCGCGGGGACCGGTGGCCGCCGGCCGCGGTGCGGGACGGCCCGTGGCCGGTGCGGGGCTGAGGCCCGTGGCCGGCCCGGGGAGGAAGCGAGAGCTTCTTCCGGCGGTCAGGCATCGACGCTCTCCTTCGTCGCGCTGTCGCCCCGGTCCTCCGCCACCTCCTCCGTCGCGGACTGCTTCCTGGTGGCCAGCAGGCTGGTGACCGTGGTGACGGCCAGGACCACGCAGATCACGCCGAGGGAGACGGCGGTGCTGATCTCCGGGACATGGACGCCGGACTCGTGCAGCGCGTGCAGCACCAGCTTGACGCCGATGAAGCCGAGGATCACCGACAGGCCGTACGACAGGTGGACCAGCTTCTTCAGCAGGCCGCCGATCAGGAAGTACAGCTGCCTGAGCCCCATCAGGGCGAAGGCGTTGGCGGTGAAGACGATGTACGGGTCCTGGGTCAGGCCGAAGATGGCGGGGATGGAGTCGAGGGCGAACAGCACGTCGGTGGTGCCGATCGCGAGCATGACCACCAGCATCGGGGTCATCACGCGCTTGCCGTTCTCCCGGATCCACAGCTTGGTGCCGTGGTACCGGTCGGCGACGCCGAAGCGGCGCTCGGCGGCCTTGAGCAGCTTGTTCTCCTCGAACTCCTCGCTCTCCGGGTCCGACCCACCGGTCCGGGCCTCCTGGATCAGCTTCCAGGCGGTCCATATCAGGAAGGCGCCGAAGAGGTAGAACACCCACGAGAAGTTCGCGAGGACGGCGGCTCCGGCGGCGATGAACGCGGCCCGCAGGACCAGGGCTATGAGGACGCCCACCAGCAGCACACGCTGCTGGTAGTGCGACGGCACCGCGAACTTCGCCATGATCAGGACGAAGACGAAGAGGTTGTCGACGCTGAGCGACTTCTCGGTGATGAAGCCGGCGAAGAACTCGCCGGCCGGCCGGCCGCCGGCGAAGACGAGCAGGCCGAGCCCGAAGAGTCCGGCCAGGGTGATCCAGACGACGGTCCAGATCCCGGCTTCCTTGAGGGACACGTCGTGGGGCTTGCGGCCGATGAAGAAGTCGACCGCGATCAGGGCGGCCAGGCCGACGATGGTCAGGACCCACAGGGTCGTCGAGACATCCATTGCGCCTCCGGCAGGTGCGTACGTCATGGCAGATGTGTCAGCGGCGTCGCTGCCGGAGGTCTCTTCCACCCGGAGTACGGGCCGGCGCCCCGGGATCCGGTGGGATCCGTATTGACGGGTGCGCCGCAGCAGATGGGAGTACTCCCCTCCGTACGGAAAACAGTACCCCAATCACCAAGGAATGGTAAAGAGGAAGGCAAAGAAAAGATCAAAGACGCAGTTCAGAGGCGTTTTACTTACCCTTGGTGTACGACTGCCCGCGGTCAGCGACCCAGGTCGCGGCGGCCGTCGGCGACCTGGGCGAGCACCTGCCGCAGCACCTGGCTGCCCTGCGGGACCCGGGGCGGCAGGTACGTCCACGCGTGTCCGACCCAGGGGTCGGCGAGGTGGTCGTCGGGGACCGGCGTCAGCCGCAGCAGCGAGCGCCACAGCGGGTCCAGCAGCGGGCCGTAGCCGCTGGCGTCCTCCCGGGCGGCGACCATCATCAGATGGACGCCGACGGACGGGCCCTCGTCCGCCAGATAGCGCAGCCGGGTCACCGCGCGGTCGTCGAAGCCGTGCGGGAAGTCGTTGACGATCAGCAACTGCTCGGAGGTGTCGTAGCCCGGCGGCAGCGCGTCGGACGCGCCGCCGCGCAGCGCCATCTGCACCAGGTCCACCCGCGAGGTCAGCCGGCTCAGGACGTCCTCGACGCCCGCCGCGCCGCGCGCGGGCGGCCCCGCGAGCACACCGGTGTCCACCAGCGGCGCGAGCGCCCGCGCCGCGGAGCCGGCCGGATCGATGACGTGCACGCCGAACTCGCCCGCCGGGTACACGGCGAGCAGCCGGGCGGCCAGCGACACGGCCGTCTCCATCGCCAGGTGGCGCGGGTCGGCCCCGTCGGCGGAGGCGTCGTCGAAGCCTCCGGAGCCGCCGCTGTCGATCCACAGGCCGCGCTCCAGCGGCAGCCGGAGCAGCATGGGGATGCGCAGGTCGGGGGCTTCCGGCAGGTGCAGATCGCCGAGGCGGGCGGCCATCGGGATCTCCATCGGCACCCGATAGCCGTGCCAGACCGGGTTGTCCCAGCCGGCGTAGGCCGGCGGCAGGGCGGGCTCCACCACCTCCGACTCGGCGGTCAGCTGGGCCAGGTCGCGGTCGAGGACCTCCCTGGCCCTCTCGACCAGCTCCGAGTGGCGGGCGCGGGCCGCCTCCCGTGCGGCGTCGCCCTGTCCCCCGATCCGGCTGCGCGGGTCGGACAGGGCCTCGTCCAGCTCCTTCTCCCTGCGCGAGTCGGCGAAGTCGACGGCGCTGCGGTACGCGGCCACGGTCCGCGCCAGGTCCTCGAACATGCCCCAGACCTGGTTGTAGAGCCGTTCGTCCATGGACCAGCCCGCCGCGTCACCGGCGACCGGATGCGCGGGCCCGCCGGGCGCGGCCGGCGGCGCGGCCTGCGGGGGCGGAGGCGGGGCGGTCGTCCGCCGCCGCGGGTGGTTGTAGTCGATCCCGCCCGTGGTGCCCGCCGGGCGGGTCTCGTCACCGGCCGCGCCGCCCGTGTCCGGCGCGGCCGGGCCGCCCGGGACGGCGGGCTGCGTGGATCCGTCCGCGGGGCGGGAAGGGTGCGGGGCGGTGCCGTCCGGGTGGAGCGGCTGCTGGGGCACTGTCGGGTGGGCCGCGCCGTCGGCGCCCTGGCCGTCGTACGGCGACCCGGGTCGGGCCGGTATCGCCGGAGCGCCCTGGGGTGCGGTCTGCGTCGGAGTGGCCGCCGGGGCGGTTCCCTCGGGCCGGGCCGGCTGCGGGGCCGTCGGCGCGGTGCGGGCCGTCTGCGGGGCCGCGGGGGCGGTCCGGTCGGAGGCGGCGGGCCGGGGCGACCGGCCGGGGTCCGCCGGCTGCGGCGGCGGGGCCGACACCGAGCGGGCCACGCCCCGGGCCACCGCCTCCTCGATGGTGCGCGCCAGCAGGTGCGCCTCGGCCAGGCCCTGATCGGTCAGGAGTTCGGCGAGGCCGCCGGCGTAGCCCTGGCCGACCGCGCGCACCTTCCAGGCGTCCCGCCTGCGGTACAGCTCCAGGGCGATCACGGCCGACTCGGCGTCCAGACCGGTGATGGTGTAGTCGGCGAGCGCGGCGCCGGACAGGCCGGTGACCGCGACGAAGGGCGCGGCGACCGCCCCGAACCGGGCCGGGGCGCCCGGGCCGCCGGGCAGGGCGAGCAGCACGTCGACGCGGTGCACGGTCTCGGGCAGCGCGGCCAGGTCGACGGCGAGCCGGTGCTCGGCGGCGGCCTGGCGGGACACTTCGAGTCCGGGCAGGGCGGGGGCGCCGGGATGGGCGACCCGGTCGGCGCCGCTCACCCTGCCGTTCTCCCCGACGACCGTCAGGGCGGCCACGACCGGCGTGCCGGCCGAGATCCGGACTTCGAGGCGGACCTCGGAGAGCGGGTGGTTCTGCCCCCGCACCAGCTCGGCCGTCATCGCCTTCTCCCCCTGTTGTGCTGTGCTGCTCGCGCTGTGCCGCGCCGTGTGGTGTGCCGTGCCGCTCGCCGCGGCGTCCTGCGAAGGTGCGTGTCTACTGCGAAGGTGCGTGTCTACAGGTGCGGCCAGATCGCCGGCATCAGGTCCTGGAAGGTGCGGCCGTTGGCCGGGACGCCGAGCGCCGTCATGGACCAGCCGGCCCCCGCGCGGTGCACCTTGGCCATCACCTGGGCGGTGTAGTCGCCGCCGCCGGCCAGGGTGTAGCGAGCCAGCTCCTGGCCGTTGGTCTCGTCCACCAGACGGCAGAAGGCGTTCTGCACCTCCTGGAAGGTCTGCCCCGTGAAGGAGTTCACGGTGAAGACGACCTGGTCGATGTGCACCGGGACCCGCTGGAGGTCGACGAGGATGGCCTCGTCGTCGCCGCCCTGGCCGACACCGCCGACCAGGTTGTCGCCGGTGTGGCGCACGGAGCCGTCGTCGCTCACCAGGTGGCGGAAGAAGACGACGTCGACCGGCTCCTTGCCGGCGAAGAGCACGGCGGAGGCGTCGAGGTCGATCTCCCGCGTACGCGAGCCGAACAGGCCCCGGCGCGGGGCCGCCTGCCAGCCGAGACCCATACGGACCGCACTCAGGCTGCCCCCGTCGTTCTTCTGCAGACTGATGGCCTGACCCTTGGTCAAGTTGACGGTCACGGCTGCTTCCCCTCTCGGACTACTCCCCGGTTGCCGCGAATTGAGCGGCTGACCAGCACCCTACGCAGAGGCCCGCACCGCGCCGCGGCCGGTCCGCACTTTGTGTCGGTCTTGCAACACAGCGCGTACCGGGGCGTGCCGGGGCCGCCGGCTCAGGCCAGGCCGGCCTCCCGCATCTGGCGCAGTTCCTTCTTCATCTCCGAGACCTCGTCGCGCAGCCGGGCCGCGACCTCGAACTGCAGCTCGGCCGCGGCGGCGCGCATCCGCTCGGTCATCTGCTCGATCTGCTCGGCGAGCTGGGCCGCGGGACGGTCGGTCGGCACGGTCTCCGCCGCCTTGCCCTTGGCGGACTTCCCGGCCTTGGCGCCCTTGCCGCCCTTGACCGTCTGGTCGCCGAGGGCGGGCACCGGAGCCTTGGCGCCCTTGCCGTCCTTGGTCTTGCGGTAGCCGGTGCCGAGCAGCTGCTCGGTGTCGACCTCCTCGCGGGCGATCTGCGCGACGATGTCGTTGATCTTCTTGCGCAGCGGCTGCGGGTCGATTCCGTGCGCCTTGTTGTAGGCGATCTGCTTCTCCCGGCGGCGGTTGGTCTCGTCGATGGCCTTCTCCATCGCCGGGGTGATCTTGTCGGCGTACATGTGGACCTGGCCGGAGACGTTGCGCGCCGCGCGGCCGATGGTCTGGATGAGCGAGGTACCCGAGCGCAGGAAGCCCTCCTTGTCGGCGTCGAGGATGGCCACCAGGGACACCTCGGGCAGGTCGAGGCCCTCGCGCAGCAGGTTGATGCCGACCAGGACGTCGTACTCGCCGGAGCGCAGTTCGCGCAGCAGCTCGATGCGGCGCAGGGTGTCGACGTCGCTGTGCAGGTAGCGCACCTGGATGCCCAGCTCCAGGAAGTAGTCCGTGAGGTCCTCGGCCATCTTCTTGGTGAGCGTGGTGACCAGGACGCGCTCGTCCTTCTCGGTGCGCGCGCGGATCTCGTGCACCAGGTCGTCGATCTGGCCCTCGGTGGGCTTGACGACGACCTCGGGGTCGACCAGGCCGGTGGGGCGGATGATCTGCTCGACCTGGCCGTCGGAGCGGGACAGCTCGTACTGGCCGGGGGTGGCGGACAGGTACACCGTCTGGCCGATGCGCTCCTGGAACTCCTCCCACTTCAGCGGGCGGTTGTCCAGGGCGGAGGGCAGCCGGAAGCCGTGCTCCACCAGGGTGCGCTTGCGGGAGGCGTCGCCCTCGTACATCGCGCCGATCTGGGGGACGGTGACGTGCGACTCGTCGATGACGAGCAGGAAGTCGTCCGGGAAGTAGTCGAGCAGGGTGTTGGGCGGGGTGCCGGGGGCGCGGTCGTCGAAGTGCATCGAGTAGTTCTCCACGCCGGAGCAGGTGCCGATCTGGCGGAGCATCTCGATGTCGTAGGTGGTGCGCATGCGCAGCCGCTGCGCCTCCAGCAGCTTGCCCTGCTTCTCCAGCTCGGTCAGCCGCTCGCCCAGCTCCTTCTCGATGCCGTTGACCGCGCGCTCCATGCGCTCGGGGCCGGCGACGTAGTGGGAGGCGGGGAAGACGTACAGCTGCTGGTCGTCGCTGATGATCTCGCCGGTGAGCGGGTGCAGGGTGGACAGCGCCTCGATCTCGTCGCCGAACATCTCGATCCGGACGGCCAGCTCCTCGTAGACCGGGAAGATCTCGATGGTGTCGCCGCGGACCCGGAAGGTGCCCCGGCTGAAGGCGAGGTCGTTGCGCGTGTACTGGATGTCGACGAAGCGGCGCAGCAGCTCGTCGCGGTCGACCTCGTCGCCGACGCGGAGGGGGACCATGCGGTCGACGTACTCCTGCGGCGTGCCCAGGCCGTAGATGCACGAGACGGAGGCGACCACGACGACGTCGCGGCGGGTGAGCAGCGAGTTGGTCGCGGAGTGGCGCAGCCGCTCGACCTCCTCGTTGATCGAGGAGTCCTTCTCGATGTAGGTGTCCGACTGCGGGACGTAGGCCTCGGGCTGGTAGTAGTCGTAGTACGAGACGAAGTACTCGACGGCGTTGTTGGGCAGCAGCTCGCGGAACTCGTTCGCCAGCTGGGCGGCGAGCGTCTTGTTCGGCGCCATCACGAGGGTCGGGCGCTGGAGCTTCTCGATCATCCACGCGGTGGTGGCGGACTTGCCGGTGCCGGTGGCGCCGAGCAGCACGACGTCCTTCTCGCCTGCCTGGATCCGCCGGGCGAGTTCGGCGATGGCCTGCGGCTGGTCGCCGCTGGGCTGGTAGGGGCTGACGACCTCGAAGGGCGCCACCGTGCGTTCGATCTGGGAAACGGGCCGCATGTCATCCACCGTACGACCCGCCACTGACAACGCGGGCCGATCAGGGGTTCCGCGAGGTCCGAGCGGTACGCGGGCCGCGCCGGGCCGGGGCGCGCGGGCCGGTGTCCGAGCGGCCCGCGGGGCGCGTGGGGGGCGCGGCGGGCGCCGGGTGCGCGAGGTGCGCGGACTGCACGGGCTGCGGGGGTTGCGCGGGCGGCGCGGGGCGGGCGGCCTGGGTGGCGCGGGACAGGTGGGTGGCGTGGGTGACGGGTTCGCGCGCGGGTACGCCCGGCTTGTGCTCGGCGGGGGTCCAGTCGCCCTTGCCCATGACCATCAGCGGGTCGAACAGCACGACGACGCCGGCCAGGAGCAGGAAGGAGAGCGGGCCGATCAGCATGGGGGCGAGCAGGGCGGCCGGGGACTCGCCGGCGACCGGGGCGCCGGCGGCGGAGTGCAGGTGGACGCTGAGGGCGGCCATGCCGGTGTAGTGCATGCCGCTGACGGCCAGGCCCATGACGCAGCTCGCGCCGACGCTCCACAGGAGCCCCCTGACCTGGCCCGCCGCCCACAGAGCCGCGGTCGCGGCGACGACGGCTATGACGACGGAGGCGGAGACGGTCCAGACGTTGTACTCGAACGTGCCGTCGAACTGCATCCCGGCCATGCCCAGGTAGTGCATGGAGGCGATGCCCAGACCGGTGATCGTGCCTCCGGTGAACAGCGCCGACCCGCGCGCGCCCCGGTAGCCGACGATGAAGATCCCCACGCCGACCATGACGATGGCGACGATCAGGCTCGCGTACGTGGTCGGGCGGTCGTAGTGGATCGGCGCGCCGTGGACCGTGAAGCCCGTCATGGCCACGAAGTGCATGGTCCAGATGCCCGAGCCGATCGCCGCCGAGGCGAGGGCGAGCCAGCCCGGCCGCCAGGAGTGGGCGACGAGCAGCGCGCGGGTGGTGCAGCGCAGGCCGAGGGCCCCGCCGAGGCAGGCCATGAGGTAGGCCACCAGCGGGGTGACGAGCCCGTAGCTGAATCCGTCGACCGTGCCGTCGTGCATGCGCGGCTGCCCTTCCGCCCTGTCGGGTCCCGGAACGTCCGGTACCTGGTGAAGTCGCCCCCGTCCACCGACCGCCCCCGCGGTCGGGGCAACCCGGGACCGCCTCCGCGGCCTGGGTTGACGCAGAGAGTATGACTGCCACCGGAATGGTCGAACGATTATCCGGCAAAGAATCACGACCCCGTCGCAGATGTGCGGCAGCGGTGAGCGGACCGCACACCTGCCCCCCGTTCCGGTGGTTCCGTCCCGCCCGGCCCGCGTCCGTGACCATGTGCTGCCACTCTGGTGCTGTCCGTGATCACTGAGGCGAGGAGTACCTATGCACGCGCGCGCTGTTGCCGCCACGACGGCCGCTCTGCTGGGGGCGATGGCGCTGTCGCCCGTCTCCGGGGCCCACGCGGCCGGAGCCGCGGTAAGGCCCGTGGTCGTCGCCCACCGGGGCGCCTGCGCCTACGCCCCGGAGAACACCCTGCCGGCCATCGACAAGGCGGCCGCGCTGGGCTTCTCCTGGATGGAGAACGACGTGCAGCGCACCAAGGACGGCCGGCTCGTCGTCCTGCACGACGACAGCCTGCGGCGCACCACGAACGTCGAGCAGGTGTTCCCGAACCGGTCGCCGTGGAAGGTCAAGGACTTCACGGCCGCCGAGATCGCCCGCCTGGACGCGGGCAGCTGGTTCTCCCCCGCCTACCGGAACACGCGCGTGCCGACGCTCGACCAGTACATGCGCCGGATCGAGCACAACCACGAGAAGCTGCTCCTGGAGATCAAGAATCCCGAGCTGTACCCGGGCATCGAGCAGCAGACCCTGGCGCTGCTGCGCAAGGACGGCTGGCTGGACCGCGGGCACCTGGCGGGCCGGCTGATCGTGCAGAGCTTCAGCGCGGACAGTGTGCGCACGGTGCACAGGCTGGCCCCCGCCGTCACGACCGCCTTCCTCGGCCGCCCGGCCGCGGCCGACCTGAGCCGGTACGCGGGCTTCACGGACATGATCAATCCGTCGTACGGCACGATCGGCTCCGGCTACGTGTCCGCCGTGCACAAGGTCACCGGGCCGCACGGCAGGCGGCTGAAGGTGTACGCGTGGACGGTGGACGACGCTGCCCACGCCCGGACCGTCGCCGGCTACGGCGTGGACGGCGTGATCACCGACCGGCCGGACGTGGTGCGGGAGGCGCTGAAGACCGCCTGACCTCACCCCCTGGTCCGGGCAGAACCGCAGGTCACAGCGCATTGTCAGTGGTGGGCCGTACGGTGCTCGCATGGACAAGCACGAGTGGGACGAGCAGCCGGCCGAGAGCGGCGGGCAGCAGGTCGTGTGGGCCGTGGCCGAAAGCGGGATCGGTCCCCTGCTGCTGGCGGCGACGGCCGACGGCCTGGTCAACGTCGTCTTCCACGCCACCGGCGGGGTGCGGGAGCGGGCGCTGGAGCGGCTGGCGTCCCGGCTGGGCGCCGAGCCGGTCGAGGCGCCCGGCTCCCCGGTGCTGGCGGAGGCGATACGCCAGCTGGAGGCGTACTTCGCGGGCGAGCGGCGGGACTTCGCGCTGCCCTTGGACTGGTCCTTGATATCGGGCTTCAACCGGCAGGTGCTGCGCGAGCTGGCGTCGGGCGTGCCCTACGGCACGGTCGTCGGGTACGGCGATCTGGCCCGGCGGGTCGGGCAGCCCCAGGCGGCTCAGGCGGTGGGCGTGGCGATGGGCGCCAACCCGCTGCCGCTGGTGGTGCCGTGCCACCGGGTGGTCGAGAGCGACGGGGGCATCGGCGGGTTCGGCGGCGGGCTGGAGACCAAGCGCACGCTGCTGGCGCTGGAGGGGGTCCTGCCCGAGCCGCTGTTCTGAGCGGGCCACGCCGCTTCGGCGTCGGGGCGTCGGCGTCGGGGCGTCGGCGTCGGGGCGTCGGCGTCGGGGCGGGAGCCGGCCACGGGTACGGGTCGCCCGCTCGGGCGGCGGCCGGCTCGTGGGGCGCCAGGTCGTCCGTCGGGTGCCCGTCGTTCACGGGGCTCCTGGTCGTCGTGAGCGTGAGTGGGCGCCTAGTCGTAGTGCCGGGCCTCGAACACGTTGCCGTCCGGGTCGCGGAAGTAGAAGCTGCGGCGGGCGTTGCCGCGGGCGCCCGAGGAGTCGTAGGAGAAGTCCGAGACGGGGACGTCGTGTTCCTGGAGGCGGGTGCGGAGCGCGTCGAAGGCCTGGGCGGGCAGGGACAGGCACACGTGGTTCACCGGGTGCCCGGCGCTGCCGGCCCCGCCGGGGAGCATGTTCATGCGCGGGGCCAGGTCGAGCGGGGCGAGGTCGAGGATCGTCTCCTCGTTAACGCGGACCGAGGGGAAGGAGACCTTGCCCGCGCCGAACTCCTCGACGCCGACCGGTTCCAGGCCGACCGCCCGTTCGTAGAAGCGGGCGGCGGCGACCGGGTCGCGCACCCACAGGACGACGTGGTCGAGACGCGTCGCGTTGTCGTTCATGCGGCTTTCGGTCATGTGTCCAGGCTGGTGCCGGTCGCGCCCCGGCCGCAAGGGTTTGGCCGGGGGCGCGGCCCGCCAGAGATGAGGGAGAGCCGACTGAGGGGAGGCAGGCACGTGCTGGTGGTGTCCGAAGAGGTGCGGGAGGCGCTCGCCGCGCGCCGTCCGGTGGTGGCCCTGGAGTCCACGATCATCGCCCATGGGCTGCCGCGCCCGCGCAACCTCCAGGTGGCGCTGGAGCTGGAGGACGCGGTACGCGAGGAGGGCGCCGTCCCGGCGACGATCGCCGTGCTGGACGGGCGGCCGCAGGTGGGGCTGGACAAGCGGCAGCTGGAGCGGGTCGCCAACGAGGACGGGATCCGCAAGCTGGGCCACCGCGACCTGCCGCTCGCCGTGGCGACGGGAGCCAGCGGGGCGACGACCGTGTCGGCGACGGCCCGGCTGGCCGCGCTGGCGGGCGTCCGCGTGTTCGCGACGGGCGGGCTCGGCGGGGTGCACCGGCAGTGGACGGAGACGCAGGACGAGTCCGCCGACCTGGGGCTGCTGGCGCGCACCCGGATCACGGTGGTGTGCGCGGGGGTGAAGTCGATCCTGGACGTGCCGGCCACCCTGGAGCGGCTGGAGACGCTGGGGGTCGCGGTGGCCGGGTACGGCACGGACCGCTTCCCCGGCTTCTATCTCAGCGACTCCGGCCATCCGGTGGACTGGACGCTGCGCACGCCCGAGGAGGTCGCCGAGGTCATGCGGGCGCAGAACGCGCTGCGCGGACCGGAGTCGGCGCTGATCGTCGCCAATCCGGTGCCGCGGGCGGAGCAGCTGGAGCCGGAGCTGCACGCGCGTGTGCTCGCCGACGCGCTGCACGCGTGCGAGGAGGAGGGCGTCACCGGGCAGGCGGTCACCCCGTTCCTGCTCGACCACCTGGTGCGGCACACGGACGGCGCGTCCCTGCGCGCCAACCTGGCCGCCGTGCGCGGCAACGTACGTCTGGCGGCGCGTGTCGCGGCGGCCTGGGCGCGCATGTGACGCCCGGCGGGGCGGGGCCCGGCGGGAGGCCGCCGGACGGCACAGAGGCGGCCAGTGGCGTGCGGGGCGGAGGGGCGCCGGGCGGCGGGCTGCTGGTGGTGGGGGACGTGGTGACGGACGTGGTCGCCCGCCATCGGGGGGCGCTCGCGACCGGTACGGACACCGCCGCCGAGATCCGGCTGGTGCCGGGCGGCGCAGGGGCCAACGTGGCCTGCTGGGCGGCCCATCGGGGGTGCCGGGACGTGCGGCTGCTGGGGCGGGTGGGCGCGGAGACGGCCGCCTGGCACGAACGGGAGCTGGTCGCCTCGGGGGTGCGGGCCCGGCTCGTGGTGGACGCCGAGGCGCCGACCGGGACGGTGGTGTGCCTGGTCGACGGGGCGGCCTCGGCGGAGCGCACGTTCCTCACGGACAGCGGGGCGTCGTTGCGGCTGGCGCCCGGGGACTGGTCGGACGCGTTGCTCGACGGGGTGGCCCGGCTGCATCTGTCGGGTTATCTGCTGTTCTCCGCGCCGGGTCGGGCGCTGGTGGCCGTGGCGGTCGCGTCGGCACGCGCGCGTGGAGTGCCGGTCAGTCTGGACCCCGCCTCGGCCGGGTTCCTGGCCGCGCTGGGGGCCGGGCGGTTCCTGGAGCTCGTCGAGGGGGTGGACGTGCTGCTGCCGAGCCGTGACGAGGCGTGTCTGCTGGCCGGGGTGACGGACCCGGCGGTCGCGGCGGCCGAGCTGAGTCGGCGCATACCGCTGGTGGTGGCCAAACAGGGCGCGGACGGCGCGCTGGTGGCCAGGGACGGAGCCGTGTGCGCCCGTGTGCCCGCCCTGGCCGTGGCGCCCCGGGACACCACGGGCGCCGGAGACGCCTTCACGGGGGCGTTCCTCGCCGCGCTGCTGGCCGGTGCGGGGCCCGAGGAGGCGGCGGAGGAGGGCTGCTCGGCGGGCGCGCTCGCGGTGGGACGGGTGGGCGGACGGCCGCCGCGGGACGCCTCCGGGAACACCTTCGAGGACGCCTTCGGGGGCTGAGGCGGTTCAGGCGGCGCGCCAGGCCGGGTGGCGCGGGTCGTCGGCGCGGACCAGTACGTCCGCCGTGCCGGCCGGGTCGGTCTCGGCCTCGTAGCGGGCGAAGGCGGGCAGCGTCCAGTGCTCCGCCTCGGGGGTGCGGCGGCGCAGGGCGGCCGGGGAGAGGAGGAGGTGGACGCTCAGGTCGAAGGGGAACCAGTGCCGCAGCAGCAGCGGGCCGTGCAGCAACAGCACTCCGCCGGGCGGCAGGGGGACGTAGGCGCTGCGGGTCGCGCGGTCCGTGACCGGGTCCCGCAGATCGGGCAGGACCCGCCCGTCACCGCCGGGTTCGAGCGGCCCGAACACCTCGCGCCACAGGGCGCCGGTGTCGAGCCAGCCGTCGTAGTACGAGTCCACGTCCCGGTGGCCGTGTTCGAACCGCAGGGACGCCGGGCGCAGGAAGGTCGCGGCGTCGACGACCAGCGACGGACGGCCCAGCGGGCGCAGGGCCTCGGCGACGCGCTCGGCCAGGTCGCCCGGGCGGGCGGCCGGGGCGCCGTCGAAGGCGACGCGCGGCCACGGGCTGCCGTCGGCCGGTTCCAGGTCGAGCAGCCGTTCGGCCAGCAGGTCGCCGAGCCGTTCCCAGGTGATCGCTTCGAGTCGCACACGGCCATGATGCGCCCGGCCGGAAGGGGGGCGTGGACGGGGGTGGAGCGGGGGCGCGTCCCTCTGGCGGCCACGCCTGGGAGACCCCGCTCCTGCGGCCGCACGAGCGGCGGGCGAGGCGGCGGGTGTGCGGCCGGGGCGAGGCAGAGGGGTGCGAGGCGAGGGCGCAGGCGCGCGGGGCGCGGCCACGCGGGTGCGCGCACCACGGGCGTCCTGGCATGGACGTGAACCCCTACGGACGCCTCGACCTCACGGGTGCGCGAGTGCGCGAGTGCGCGGGTGCGGGCGCGCCCCACGAGGAGGCACCGAGAAGCGGCGCCGGCCGGGGCGGGGACACCCAGCCGCCGTCGGCGACAGCCGGGCGGACGCGCGCCGGCGCGCACCGGCGTCCGCCCGGCCAGTCACCGGGGCGGGCGGTCACCGCGCGGGCGCGCGCCTCCGCGCCGAGGCGAGTGCGTGCGGCCGCAGCCGCGTGCACCGGGCCGGAGCGCGCGTGCGCGGGGCCGCGGTGGGGGGAATGAAACCCGCATGGCCCGCCTTCCCGCTCCCCCGTCCCGCCTCGGGCTCGTCGTCGTGCAGCCGTTGCGGGGCAAGCGCTGCGCCCGATGCCGCCGGGGTCCGCTGTCCCTGCTCGTCCTGGAGGAAGGCGTGCCCCGCTGCCTGGTCTGCGCCGATCTCGGGCATCTGGTGTTCCTGCCGCGCGGCGACACGGCGCTCACCCGGCGCTCGCGGGAGGAGAGCGTGCTGTCGGCGGTCGTCGTGCGGTTCAACCGGCGCAAGAGCCGGTACGAGCGGCAGGGCCTGCTCGTGGAGGAGGCGGCCCTCGCCCGGGCCGAGGCGCGGTGCCTGGCGGACGCCGAGGCGCGACGCCGCCGCCGGGCCCGTGACGCGCGGCGGCGGGCGGCTCAGGACGTACGGTTCGCACAGGCGTTCACGGCGGAGATCCTGCGGTCGTTCCCCCGGTGCCCGCCGGACCGGGCGGCGGACATCGCCGCCCATGCCTCGCTGCGCGGCAGCGGACGGGTCGGCCGCAGCGCGGCGGGCCGGGCGCTGTCCGAGAGCGCGGTCGCATGGGCGGTGCGGGCGTCCGTACGGCATCTGGACACGCCGTACGACCGGCTGCTGATGGACGGCGTGGTCCGGCCGGAGGCCCGGCGGCGGACGGCTGCGGAGGTCGAGTCCGTGCTCGCCTCGTGGCGCGGGCCGGGCCCGCCCGCCGACTGAGGCGGCCGCCCGGACCGCCGGCCGACGCCGTGCGGAACGGGCGCGACGGGGCGGAGCGAGGCGGCCCACAGACGGCAGAAGCCGTGCAGCGCGGCCGGGCAGCGGGAGCCGGGCGACGGGAGCAAGGCGGCAGAAGCCGGGCAGCGGGAGCCGGGCGACGGGAGCAAGGCGGCCCCGCACGGTGCCCGCCGCGTCGCGTCCCCTGCGCTCGCGGCCCGGCGGACGTATCGTGACCGGAAGAGTGCCGCCCGAGGACGCGCAGACGCACGCGAGTACGAGTACGCAAGGGGGACGGCCATGGCCGATCCCAAGGGCTTCCTGTCCACGCCCCGGCAGGAGTGGCCGCGCAGGCCGGTCGAGGAGCGGGTACGGGACTGGGACGAGGTGTATGTTCCCGGTGCGCTGCTGCCGATCATCAGCAAGCAGGCGGACCGCTGCATGGACTGCGGCGTCCCGTTCTGCCACCAGGCGTGTCCGCTCGGCAACCTGATCCCGGAGTGGAACGACCTGGTCTCGCGGGAGGACTGGCGGGCGGCGAGCGACCGGCTGCACGCCACGAACAACTTCCCCGAGTTCACCGGCCGGTTGTGCCCGGCGCCGTGCGAGGCGGGGTGTGTCCTCGCGATCAACCAGCCGGCCGTCACCATCAAGAACGTCGAGTGCGCCATCGCCGACCGGGCCTGGGAGGAGGGTTTCGCTCCGCCGCGCCCGCCGGACCGGCTGTCGGGCCGGACCGTCGCGGTGATCGGGTCCGGACCGACAGGACTCGCCGCGGCCCAGCAGCTGACCCGCGCGGGACACACGGTCGCCGTGTACGAGAAGGACGACCGGCTCGGCGGGCTGATGCGTTACGGCATCCCCGAGTTCAAGATGGAGAAGCGGCATCTGGAACGGCGGCTGGAGCAGATGCGGGCCGAGGGGACCAAGTTCCGCACCTCCACGGCGGTCGGGCGGGACATCGGGGCGGCCGAGCTGCGGGCCCGCCACGACGCCCTGGTGATCGCCACCGGGGCGACGGCCTGGCGTGAACTCGACATTCCCGGGCGCGAGTTGGCGGGCGTCCACCAGGCGATGGAGTATCTTCCGCTGGCCAACCGGGTGTGCGAGGGGGACCTCGAGGTCTCGCCGCTGTCCGCGGCCGGCCGGCACGTGGTCATCGTGGGCGGCGGCGACACCGGGGCCGACTGTCTGGGCACGGCGGTGCGCGAGGGCGCGGCGTCGGTGACCCAGCTCGACATCTACGCGCAGCCCGGCGCGGAGCGCGACGAGGACGCCGAGCCGTGGCCGACGTATCCGAAGGTCTACCGGCTCTCGGCGGCCCACCAGGAGGCCGGGGAGCTGCGGACGGCGCCCGCGGCCGACGCCGACGCGCGGCTGTTCGCGGCGTCGACGCTGCGCTTCACCGGGGACGAGGACGGGCACGTGCGCGAGCTGCACCTGGTGGAGGTGGACGCCGGACGGCGGCCGGTGCCGGGCACCGAGCGCACGCTGCCGGCCGATCTCGTGCTGCTCGCGCTCGGCTTCTCGGGGCCCGACCGGGGCGACGGCCTGATCGACCAGCTGGGGATCGACCTGGCGCCGCGCGGCACGATCGTCCGGGACCCGGACTTCGCGACGAACGTCCCCGGCGTGTTCGTCGCCGGGGACGCCGCGCGCGGGCAGTCGCTCATCGTGTGGGCGATCGCGGAGGGGCGGGCGGTGGCGGCGGCGGTCGACCGCCGTCTGACGGGCAGTTCACGCCTGCCGGCGCCGATCGGACCGTACGACCGGCCGATGACCGTCTGATCGGACCGCCCCTCTGCTCCCCTCGGCGACGAGGCCCCCTCGGTGACGAGGCCCCCCTCGGTGACAAGCCCCCTACCGCTTGAGGGCCACCGCTCCGTAGCCCGCCATGACGCCGTCGTCCTGGCCCGGTACCGGCTCGCCCAGTTCCGGGTGCCACCGGTGCAGCACCTCGACACCCGGTTCGACGAGTTCCAGGCCGTCGAAGAAGCGGGCGAACTCGGCGCGGGAGCGCAGCACCAGGGTGACGCCGGCCGCCTTGAGCATCTCGGTGGCCCGCGCCGACTCCTCCTCGGGGGTGAAGTCGGCGGTGGCGTGGGTCATCATCAGGTAGCTGCCGGACGGGAGTTCGGACAGCAGTCGCCGCACCAGTTCGTGCGCCCCGTCCTCGTCCGGGACGAAGTGGAGCAGCGCGATCAGGGACAGCGCCACGGGGCGGCTGAAGTCCAGGACCTCGCGCGCCCGTTCCACGATGACGGCCGGATCGCGCACATCGGCCTGGAGGTACTCGGTGACGCCCTCGGGCGTGCCGCGCAGCAGCGCCTCCGCGTGGGCCAGCACGATCGGGTCGTTGTCGCAGTAGACGACCCGGGCGTCGGGCACGACCTCCTGCGCCACCTGGTGCAGGTTGGGCTCGGTCGGTATGCCCGTGCCGATGTCGAGGAACTGCCGGACGCCCCTCCCGGCGAGATGGCGGGTGGCGCGGTGCATGAACGCGCGGTTCGCCCTGGCCACGATCGGCACGCGCGGGTTGATGGCCACCATCCGGCGGCCCATCTCCTCGTCGACCGGGTAGTTGTCCTTGCCTCCGAGGTACCAGTCGTACATGCGCGCGGGGTGGGGCTTGCTGGTGTCGATCCGGAACGACTCCCGGCCGGAGTCGAGGTCGGTGTCCTGCCCGGTCATACGGCACTCCGTAAGCGTGTGGGGGCGGAAAGGGAAGCAGAAGCAGCAGTGGTCGGAAGTGCAAGGTCAACGATCAAGTCAGTGCCAAGATTAGGAAGTTGAGCCAAGAAAAACAGTCACGGCGGGTCAGGAGAGGAGGAAATCGGCCTCCCCGGCTTTGGCGCCCTGGATGAAGGCGGTCATCTCGTCACTGG
The DNA here is from genome assembly GCF_019890635.1 of Streptomyces sennicomposti. Classification (GTDB taxonomy): domain Bacteria; phylum Actinomycetota; class Actinomycetes; order Streptomycetales; family Streptomycetaceae; genus Streptomyces; species Streptomyces sennicomposti. Next base: position 179,443 of record NZ_JAIOAB010000006.1, on the reverse strand, counting down.
TGTAGATGAGCGCCGGTCCGTCCGGGTCGGTGGACTGGCGCACCGCTATCCGGCCGTCGGCCAGCTTCATCGCCTCCAGGCAGTTGCCTCCGTTGCCGCCGCTCCACGGCTTGTGCCAGCCCTCGCTGCCCAGGTCCCGGGCGGGCATGCCGTTGTAGATCCGCTGACCGCGGACACGCGGCCCGGACGGGGACGTCGTGCGATCCATTCACAACTCCTTGCGGAGATCCCGGAGGATCTCCTTCGTGCGATGTGCCGTAGCGGCCTGTGCCGCCATGCGGTCCATGACCTCGAGATGGGTCGCCACCTCGCTGCGCGCGTCCAGGTAGACGGCGCCGGTCAGGTACTCGCTGTAGACCATGTCCGGGAGTTCCGGCATGGCGAATCGGAACAGCACGAAGGGCCCGTACGTGCCGGGATGCGGCCCCGAGGAGAACGGGGCGACCTGCAGCGTCACGTTGGGCAGCTTCGTGGCTTCGAGCAGTTTGTCGATCTGGGCGCGCATCACCTCCGGGCCGCCGACCGGGCGGCGCAGCGCGGTCTCGTCGAGGACGACCCAGAAGCGGGGCGCGTCGGGGCGGGTGAGCAGTTCCTGACGCCGCATCCGCAGCGCGACATGGCGCTCGATGTCCTCGGGGCTGGTCTGGCCGACGGCGCCCGATTCCATCACCCCGCGCGCGTAGTCCTCGGTCTGGAGCAGACCGGGCACGAAGTGCGGCTCGTAGGACCGGATGAGCGAGGCGGCGCCCTCCAGGCTGACGTACATCGAGAACCAGCCCGGCAGGATGTCGTGGAACCGCTGCCACCAGCCGGGGCGGTTGGCGTCCTCCGCCAGCTGCACGAAGGCCTCGGCCTCGTCGTCGGGGACGCCGTACGCCTTCAGCAGCAGTTGCAGGTACGGGATCTTGAGGGCGACCTCGGCCATCTCCATACGGCGGATGGTGGCGGGTGCGACCCTGAGGACGCGGGCGGCCTCCTCGCGCTTGAGTCCCGCGCGTTCGCGCAGGTCGAGCAGGCGCCGGCCGAGCACGACCTGCCCGACGGTCGGCGCGGACCGCGGTTCGCTCACGCTCCACCTCCATCAAAGAGTCCCGACAGCCCTGCGGCGCCACTCGAAGATCCTTTCGAAGATCCGGGTGGATCCCCGCCGATCCGAACTGGCGCCGCGCGACGTGCTGTTGCGAGCAGTGTGCCACGGCGCCTCACCGCGTCATACAGCACTCTGCATTTTTCAGAGTGGCTCTTGCCAAGTGTTCGAGGCGGGGGCGATAGTGGCAAGCGTGATTCCGTCCCCGCCCTTAGGAACAGCCGCCGCCGCGGGCCTTCTCGACCTCGGCACCGGTACGGCGACGGGCCCCGACGGGGCCGCCGCCGAGCGCCGGTTCCGCTTCGAGCTGGCCGCGCATCCGGGTTCCCCGGCCCAGGCAAGACGCCTGACCAGGGCCCGGCTGACCGGCTGGTCGGTGGACGAGGACACCTGTGACACCGCGGCTCTGGTCGTCTCCGAACTGGTCACCAACGCCATCGTGCACACGGCCAGCAGGCGTGTCGTCTGCGAGCTGTCCGACGGCGCCGGCCTGGTGCGCATCGCGGTGCGCGACGAGGGCTGCGCGCCGGGCGAGCCGCACCCCTCCCCGCAGCGCCCGGAGGAGGAGCACGGCCGGGGACTGATGCTGGTCGAGGCCCTGTGCCACGCCTGGGGCACGCGCGAGCACGGCCCGGGACTCGTGGTGTGGGCGGAACTGCCGCGCACGGCCGCGGGGACGGTTCCTGCGGAAGCGGCTTCCGCGCAGGCGGCTTCTGCGCAGGCGGCTTCTGCGGACAGGGCCGCCGCGGGCACGGCTTCCGCCGAGGAGGCGGAGCCGGGCGATGCCCGGGGGCCCGCGTCCGCCGACGGCCGCGAGCCGGGGAATGCCGGCTCCCACCGGGCCATGTCCGACTCCGGCCGCGAAGCCGCCCACGGCCACGCCCGCGAAACCGAGCCGGGCGACGACCACGGACCCGGACTCGACCAGGGACGCGAGACCGGGACGCCACTCGACCAGGACTCCGGGGCCGGGACCGGCACGGCGCGTGCGGCCGGGACCGTGTCCGGCGTCGGCCGTCAGGCCGGGCCCGGGGACGACCGTGCGGGCCGTGCCGGCCGCGAGGCCCGGGACGATCTCGGCTGGGGCGCCCCCCGGCCCGTGCCGGACCGCCGCCCTCATCCGCACCCGCACCGGGACACCGAGGACTCCTCGCGGACCGGCCGTGCCGCACGGCACGGCGCACCGCACGCGACGACACACGGAACGGGGGCCGTATGGCTGTGAGCGGTGGCTCCGGCCCGGGACCGGTACTGAGCCTGGACACGCTCGTACGCCTGGGGCGCGAGACGCACACGCCCGGCGCGCCGGACGACCGTGCGCGACCCGGCGCCGCCGAGGCCGCCGAGGGCGTCGGCACGGGCGACGGAGCCGGGCGGACCAGGCCGTCCGGCGGGCTGCGCAGACTGCCGCTGCCGGCCGGCACGACGCTCCCCCTGGGCTGCGACGCCGTCGCCGTGCCCGCCCACCTCGGCCCCCCGCTGATGCCGCGACTGCCCCGCGTGGGCTGCGTCTACGCCGACGAGACGCACTGGTGGTGGATCGTCCCGGCCGACTCCGACTACGCCCTGCGCTGGCCCGACGCCGCGCACTACGCCACCGGCGCGGTGCTCCCGGACGCCCCGCACACGGACCGGCTGCCCACCCTGATCCACCGGCCGTCCGGCACGGTGCCCTACACCCCGCCGATCCCCCTCTATCTGGCCCTGTGCCGGGTGACGGGCACGACGCCGACCTGGTCCCGCCCGGTCAGCGCCTGAACGAAGGCCGGGCGGCGTCCGGCCCGCAGCCGGCCAGGGGCGTGCCGCGCGGTCCGTGAACGGCGCGGGCACGGCGGCACGCGCCGGCGCGTGACCCGTGCGGCACCCGAGCCGCACGGGCGCCGAGCGGCGAGCGGTCGTACGCGCCCGCGCGCTCCGGCCGCCCGGTCGCGCGCCCTGCCGTGCACGGCCCCGCCCCGCGATAGTGGCCTCCATTCACGATCGGGGGAGGCCATCGGTGGAGCTGAGGCGCGGGCGACGCGACGGTACGAGCACATCCGGGACACCCGCACCCGAGGTCTCCGAGTCCGAGCACCTGCTCTTCGGCGGCCCGCTGCGCTACGACACTGGCTGGAGCCAGCACAACGACGCCTTCCTGGAGCTGAACTTCCGGGGCATGGTGCGGCGGCTGCCGGGACTGCTGGCCGCCAGTTTCCGGCTGGCCCGGCAGGCCGACCGGCGGGCCACGAACACGGTGCTGGCCGCCGAGGCGGTCCGGGGCGTCGCACAGGCGGTCAGCCTGCTAGCGGTGAACAGCGTGCTCAGCCGGGTGATCGGCAGCGGCCCGCTGGAGGACCGGCTGCGCGGCGCGGTGCCCGCGCTGGCCGTCATGGCGGCGGTGACGCTGGTCGGCGCGCTGCTGCGGGCCGCGTCCACGCACGCCACCGGGCGGCTGGAGCCGAAGGTCGAACGCGTGGCGACCGAGCTGTACCTGGAGCGGGCGGCCGGGGTGGAGCTGGCCGCGATCGAGGACCACGCCTTCCACAAACTGCTGGACACGGCGCAGTACGGGGCCGCCTCCGCCCGCCGGATGATCATGTACGGCACGCGCGTGGTAAACGCGATGATCTCGCTGATCGCGGCGGCGGGCGTGCTGACCGTCCTGCACTGGGCGCTGCTGCCGCTGCTGGTGACGATGACCCTGCCGAGCGCGTGGAGCGCGCTGACCAACGCCCGGCGGCGCTACGAGTCCTTCCACGTCTGGGTGCAGCACGCGCGCGCGGGACACCTGCTCAGCGGTCTGCTCACCGAACCGGCGGCGGCCCCGGAGATCCGGGTGCACGGCGTGGGGCCCTTCCTGCTGCGCCACTACCGGCAGATGTCGGAGACCGCCGAGGCGGAACAGGCGCGGCTGGCCCGGCTGGCGGCGCGCACGGGCCTGTTCGCGGCGGGCTGGACGGGGCTGGCGACGGTGGCGACGTACGCGACGCTGGGCGGGCTGCTGCTGGCCGGAGCGATGGCGCTGTCCGTGGCCGGTACGGCGGTCATCGCGATCCGCACCGGTTCGGCGAGCCTGGACACGCTCGTCCTGGAAGTCAACCAGCTGCACGAGGAGGCCCTGTTCGTCGGCGATCTGCAGCGCCTGTACACCGAGGCGGCGAAACGAGCGATCCCGGCCGGCGGCAGACCGCTGCCGGAGGACCCGCGCGAGATCCGCTTCGAGCACGTCACCTTCGGCTACCCGAGCGAGTCGGCGGCGGCCCGCCCCGCCCTGGACGACGTGTCCCTGACGATCCCGCTGGGCCGGATCGTCGCTCTGGTGGGCGAGAACGGCTCCGGCAAGACCACGCTGGTGAAGCTGCTGGCCGGGCTCTACACCCCGGACCGGGGCCGCATCCTGTGGGACGGCGTGGACACGGCGGACGCGGACCGGCACGCGCTCGCGGAGCGGATCGCGATGGTGGCGCAGGACTTCAAGCGCTGGCCGTTCACCGCGCGGGTCAATGTGGCGGTGGGCCGGTCCTCGGCGCCGCTCACCGACCAGCGGGTGGCCGATGCGGTGGCGGACGCGGGCGCTCAGGAGGTGGTGGCGGATCTGCCGCGCGGCCTGGACACGCTGCTGGCGCGCAACTTCAGCGGCGGGCACGAGCTGTCCGGCGGCCAGTGGCAGCGGCTGGGCATCGCGCGGGCCGCCTACCGGCGCGGCCGCATCCTGATCGTGGACGAGCCGACGGCGGCGCTCGACGCCCGGGCCGAGCTGGAGGTGTTCGAGCGGATTCGGAAGCTGGCGGACAGCGGGCAGACGGTGGTGCTGATCACCCACCGGCTGGCGTCCGTGCGCCACGCCGATCTGGTGCACGTCCTCGACCAGGGCCGGCTGGTGGAGTCGGGGCCGCCGGAGGAGCTGCTGGCCGCTGGCGGTCTGTACGCGGAGCTGTACGCACTTCAGGCGGAGCAGTTCACGGCCAAGATCCCGGCCCCGGCCGCCCCGGAGGCGGGCTGACGGCGGACGCACCCGGAAGCGTCCCGGTGCCGGCACGCGCCGGGAGAGTCGTGTTCACGTCATCCTTGGGGCCGGTGCCGTCCACACCGCTCAGGCGCTCACGTCACCGCCGCCGTCGCCGCTGCGGACGACCACCAGGAAGGTGTCCGTCGCCAGGTCCATGACGACCTCGGCCGGCAGGCCCTCCAGACGCCGCGCATGCGCGAACTCCTCCGCCGGCCATGATCCGCGCGGACCACCGGCGGGAAAGCGCTCTAGCACCGTTCGCCCATTCACCCTGCACCTCCACGATGTCGTACTCGGAGATTTAAACGCCAAGCATGGGGTGAATGGATCGCTCGGTGACGCTACTGAGACGTACCCGACACGAGTTCCATGCCAAAAGTGCGTCCGACCTCACACTTCTGGCGTAGCCGATCACTTTCCGCTCCGTTTCGGAAACGTCTGGTGTTCACAGGAGGTCCGCCGTCCGGGCCGCCGCACCCAGGACCTCGCGGAGCATCTCGGCGGTGAGCCGCCCGGTGAAGGTGTTGCGCTGGCTGACATGGAAGCAGCCGAAGAGGTCGATGCCGTCGAGCGGGACGCGGGCGCCGTGGGCGAAGGCGGGGCGGGGGCGCGGCACCGTCCAGCCGGCCGCCGCGAACGCGGGCAGCGCGGCCTGCCAGCCGAAGGCGCCGAGGACGACGACCGACCGGAGGGTGGGGCGCAGCAGGTGCAGTTCCTGGACCAGCCAGGAGCGGCAGGTGTCCCGTTCGCCGGGGGTCGGCTTGTTGGCGGGCGGGGCGCAGTGCACGGGCGAGGTGATCCGCACCCCGTGCAGTTCCAGTCCGTCGTCGGCGGACACCGCCGTGGGCTGCGAGGCGAGCCCCAGGTCGTACAGCGCCCGGTAGAGGACGTCGCCGGAGCGGTCGCCGGTGAACATGCGGCCGGTGCGGTTGGCCCCGTGCGCGGCCGGCGCCAGGCCCACGATCAGCAGCCGGGCGTCCGGAGGGCCGAACCCCGGCACCGGCCGGCCCCAGTACGTCCAGTCGGCGAACGCGGCCCGCTTGGTGCGGGCCACCTCCTCCCGCCACTCCACCAGGCGCGGGCAGGCCCGGCACTCGCTGATCCGCCCGTCGAGCGCGGCGAGACTGCCGCTGTCCGTGTCCATAGCCCTGCCCCTGCCCATGGCTCCACCGTAAATTCGTACGGCGCGCGCGGCTCGGGCGGCTAAGGTCGGAGCCATGGCTTCCGAGGACGACATGGACCGTGGGCAGGACGGGGGCGGGGAGGGTTCCGCCGCACCGTCCTCGACCGCCGTGGACCCCAAGGTCGCCGCCGCCGTCGCCGCCGCGGAGGCGGCCGGTCCGGCGAGCGGTGAGAGCGTGCGGATCGACAGCTGGATCTGGGCCGTCCGCCTGGTCAAGACGCGCTCCGTCGGCGCCACCGCCTGCCGGGGCGGCCACGTCCGGGTGAACGGCGAGCGGGTCAAGCCCGCCCACTCCGTCCGCGTCGGCGACGAGGTGCGGCTGCGGGGCGCCGAGGGGCGCGAGCGAATCGTCGTCGTCACCCGGCTGATCCGCAAGCGCGTCGGCGCTCCCGTGGCCGTGCAGTGCTACATCGACAACTCCCCGCCGCCCCCGCCCCGCGAGGCCGTGGCGCCCGTCGCCGTCCGCGACCGGGGCGCCGGCCGCCCCACCAAGCGGGACCGCCGGGAGCTGGAGCGTCTGCGCGACATGGGCGGCCTCGACGGCCCGAGCGGCCCCTCTGGCCGCCCGCGGAACAGCCGCTGACGCTTCCCCAGCTTCGGCCGGGCAAGCCGTCCACGTTCCGGCCCTCCACCGGGCGAGCCGTCCGCCGCTCCGGGCTTCCGCCGGGCGGGCCGTCTTCCCAGCCTCCGCCGGGCGGGCCGCCTGGTATCCCGGGCTTCCGGCGGGCGAGCCCTCTTCCCGGCTTCCGCCGGGCCGGCCGTCCACCTTCCGGGGCCTCCGCCCGACGAGCCGCCCACCGCCCCGGCTTCTTCCGGGCGAGCCGCCCGCCATCCCGGGCCTCCGCCAGGCGAGCCGTCTTCCCGGGTTCCGCCGGGCGTCCCACCGTGGGCCTCTTCCGCCGGTGGGCCGTCCCCGCCGGTGCGTGGCTGCGGCGAGCTGGTCATGCGCGGCGCAGCAGCAGGCGCAGCAGTTCCTTGTTGTGCTCGCGGCGGGTCCAGGCGATGAGGGCGAGGGGGACGATCAGGCCGAGCGGGGTCGCCGCGTTCTCCCCGTCGAAGACGGTGAGCTGGACGACGAACGCCCCGACCATCAGCGCGCCCAGCGCCAGCGCCGCCACCGACTGGAGCACCGGGATCAGCAGGGCCACGGCCCCGGCCAGCTCCAGCGCGCCGATGGTGTACATGCCCGCGCTGCTCCAGCCCATCCGGTCGAAGGACTCCACCGCCGAGGGGTGCGCGATGAGCTTGGGCAGCGCGCTCGCCAGGCCGTAGAACAGGGCCAGCGCCACCTGGACGACGCGCAGGACGCGCAGTGCGGCGGACGGAGCGACGGTGGAAGCGGCGGTCTCGGACATGGGGTCCTCCGGGGAGCGGTGTGTCGTCGTGCTGTCGCAGAGGTGGACCGGCCCGCACCGCGAAACTCATCGCACGGGCACCGCCCGCACCCAGGTCCCGTCGTCGGTCAGACATCTGTCGAGCCGCAGTCCCGCCTCCGCCAGCGCCTCCTCGAACTGCCGCGGGCTCAGCGGCCGGGAGAGGAACGTATGAGTCCAGACGGCGTCCGGGAACTCGTACTCCGCGCGGACCGAGTTCACTCCGTCGCCGACCGGCTCGGCCGACAGGATCCGCACTGTGCACCCCGCGGAGTCCAGCCGTTCGCGCGGCAGGTTCGTGTGGTAGTCCGCGCCCTCCCGCTGGATCAGCACACAGCCGTCCTCGGCGACATGCCGTGCGCAGGCGCGCAGCAGACCGCGTCGCACCTCCGGGTCGCCCGCGTGCACGAGGAACGACGCGAGCATGACGACGTCGAAGGTCTCCCCCAGCTCCAGGTCCTCGATCGGGCCGCATATGGTCCGCGCGCCCCGCACCCGCTCCAGCATCTCCGGTGACTCGTCCACCGCCGTGACGGTGAAGCCGCGCTCCAGCAGCGGGTGGGTCACGCGGCCCACGCCGCAGCCCAGTTCCAGGATGTGCGCGCCCGCCGGCACGGCCGCGGCGATGACGTCCGGCTCGTCCCGCACACTCATGCGGCTGTACAGCTCGACCGCACAGCCGTCCGGTGTGATCGGCCCCGGTCCCGTGCCCTGATATCCCTGACGCCTCTTCAGTTCCATGTCCGGAGAACGGCCCGCGCCCGGACGCCCGTTCCCGTCTCGCACACCTTCACCCGTACGAGTGAGCGAGGGCCGCCCGAGGAGTACGTTGCAGAGAGGAGTGGTGAGTGGCGATGCGTACCGGCAGTGAGCCGACGACCGCGCGCAGTGCTCTGCGGGCGCGGTTGTGGCTGAGTGTGTGGGGCCTGGTCTGGGCGATGTTCGGCACGGCCGCGTTCACGCTGGTGGGGCGGCCCGGGTGGGCGGCGGCCTGCGGTGTGCTGTGGCTGGTGATCGCGGTCGACTTCACGCTGATCGTCCGGCATCTGCGGCAGGGCCCGCACTACCAGCCGGGCCGCGACGTCCCGCCGTACCGGCCGCCCGATCACCGACGCCCGTAAAGCCGAGGCCGTGGCCGTGCACAGGCGGGCCGACGGCGGGTCAGGTGTCGAAGCGGGCGCGCTGGAGGTACTCCGGGTTCGGGTCCAGCGCCGCGGCCAGCCGGAAGTGCCGTTTGGCCTGGTCGGGGCGGCCCTGGCGTTCGTAGGTGCGGCCGAGCGCGAAGTGGGCGTACGCGTTGTCCGGCTCGCGCTCCAGGACGACGGCGAACTCCAGCTCGGCGGGTCGGAGCTGCGCCGCGGCGAAGAAGGCACGCGCGCGCAGCAGCCGGGCCGCCGTGTTCTCCGGGTGCGCGGCGATGACCCGGTCGAGCAGCTTCACCGCGCCCCGCGGGTCCCGCGCGGCGAGCAGTTGCTCGGCGGCACGGAAGTCGATGACATGCGTTTCCGGAGTACGTCCGGTCGAACCGCTGGTGTCGGGCACAGCAAAGTCCTTCCCTCGCTGCGAGGGTTCAACGCCCCGTCCCGCCACCGCTATTCCGGGCGGCGGCGGTCAGGCGGAACGCGCCCGCCGCACGAGGTCGTCCCAGACCTGGTCCACCCTCTGGCGCAGCTCCTCCAGCGGTACGTCGTTGTCGATGACCACGTCGGCGATCTCCCGGCGCTTCTCGCGCGTCGCCTGCGCGGCCATGCGGGCGCGGGCGTCCTCCTCGGTCATGCCGCGCAGCCGTACGAGGCGGTCGAGCTGGGTCTCGGGGGCGGCGTCGACCACGATCACCAGGTCGTACAGCGGGGCGAGGCCGTTCTCGGCCAGGAGCGGGACGTCGTGGACGACGACGGCGTCCTCGGCGGCGGACTTCTCCAGCTCGCGCGAGCGGGCCCCGACCAGCGGGTGCACGATCGAGTTCAGCACGGCCAGCTTGTCCGGGTCGGCGAAGACGATCGAGCCCAGCTTGGGCCGGTCCAGGCTGCCGTCCCCGGCGAGCACGTCCGGCCCGAAGGCCTCGACGACCGCCGCCAGGCCGGACGTGCCCGGGGCGACGACCTCGCGTGCGATACGGTCGGCGTCGATCAGTACGGCCCCGTGCTCCACGAGCAGCCGCGACACCTCGCTCTTACCGGCTCCGATGCCCCCGGTCAGGCCCACGGACAGCATGACCGCGCCTCCACCTCATCACCCCCGCCGGCGCGGGGAGAACTTGCCAGCCCCGGTAGACCCGGTCAGCCCCGCCGGGTCACCCCCGGCGACAGCGGGGGAACTCCTGGGACGCGGCCGGTCGGGAGTCTATCGGATCAGTTGTCGCCCTCCCGCTCGGCGAGGAACTTCTCGAACTCGCGCCCGATCTCGTCCGCGGAGGGGATCTCGACGGGTTCGGCGAGCATGTTGCCCCGGGTCTCGGCGCCCGCCGCCGCGTCGTACTGGTGCTCGAGGCCCTGGACGAGGGCGGTGAGTTCCTCGTCGCCCTCCCGGATCTGCCGCTCGATCTCGGTCTGGGTGCGGTGGGCGTCGTTGCGCAGGGCGTGGGCGAGGCTCGGCAGGACCAGGCCGGTGGCCGAGGTGATGGCCTCCAGGACGGTCAGCGCCGCGTCGGGGTAGGCGGAGCGGGCGATGTAGTGCGGCACGTGCGCGGCGACGCCCAGGACGTCGTGGCCGGCCTCCATCAGCCGGTACTCCAGCAGCGCCTCGACGCTGCCCGGCACCTGCGCCTCCTCGAAGGGGCTGCGGTGGCCGGGGACCAGTTCGCTGCGGTTGCCGTGCGGGGTCAGGCCCACCGGGCGGGTGTGCGGGACGCCCATGGGGATGCCGTGGAAGTTCACCGACAGGCGCACGCCGAGCCGCTCCACGATCTGCCGCACGGCGGCCGTGAACCGCTCCCACTCCACGTCCGGCTCGGGGCCGGACAGCAGCAGGAAGGGCGCGCCGGTGGCGTCCTGGACGAGGCGCACCTCGATGGTGGGTTCCTCGTAGTCGGTCCAGCGGTCGCGCTTGAAGGTCAGCAGCGGGCGGCGCGCCCGGTAGTCGACGAGCCGGTCGTGGTCGAACCGCGCCACGACCTGGTGGGGAAGCGAGTCGAGCAGTCCGTCGACGATCTGGTCGCCGGTCTCGCCCGCGTCGATGTATCCGTCGAAGTGGTAGAGCATGACCAGGCCGGCCGACTCCTGGGCGAGCGCCATGTCGACGACTGCCAGGCCCTTCGGCTCCCATGCGTACAAACCCTGCGGATCAAGCACTGTGACCGCCCCTCCTCGTATTCGTAGGTTCACAACGAGGAACGAGACGCGGGCATTCCCCTCCCGGGAGGGTTCACTCGGGGAAACGCCCGGGGGCCGGGCGGGCTCCCGCGCGGCGGCCCGTGGCGCACAACGGCCGCGGCCCGCACCCCGATGGGGTGCGGGCCGTGGTCATCGGCTGCTAGTGCCTAGCGGCGAGCGCTCAGCTCTGGCCGCCGGCCAGCTTCTCGCGCAGCGCGGCGAGCGCCTCGTCCGAAGCCAGCGCGCCGGAGGTGTCGCCGCCCTCGGAGGAGTACGAACCGCCGGACGCGGCCGGAGCGGCGGCCTCGCCACCCTCGGCAGCGGCCTGGGCGTCCGCCTCGCGGGACTTGATGACCTGCGCCTGGTGCTGCTCGAAGCGAGCCTGCGCCTCGGCGTACTGGCGCTCCCACTCCTCGCGCTGCTTCTCGTAGCCCTCGAGCCAGTCGTTGGTCTCGGGGTCGAAGCCCTCGGGGTAGATGTAGTTGCCCTGGTCGTCGTAGGACGCGGCCATGCCGTACAGGGTCGGGTCGAACTCGACCGCCGTCGGGTCGGCACCGAAGGACTCGTTGGCCTGCTTCAGCGAGAGGCTGATGCGACGGCGCTCGAGGTCGATGTCGATGACCTTGACGAAGATCTCGTCGTTGACCTGGACGACCTGCTCCGGGATCTCCACGTGGCGCTCGGCCAGCTCGGAGATGTGGACCAGACCCTCGATGCCCTCGTCCACGCGGACGAACGCACCGAACGGAACCAGCTTCGTGACCTTGCCGGGCACGACCTGGCCGATCTGGTGGGTGCGGGCAAACTGCTGCCACGGGTCTTCCTGGGTCGCCTTCAGCGACAGGGAGACGCGCTCGCGGTCCATGTCGACGTCCAGGACCTCGACCGTGACCTCCTGGCCGACCTCGACGACCTCGGAGGGGTGGTCGATGTGCTTCCAGGACAGCTCGGAGACGTGGACCAGACCGTCGACGCCACCCAGGTCCACGAAGGCGCCGAAGTTGACGATCGAGGAGACGACGCCGGAACGGACCTGACCCTTCTGGAGGGTCGTGAGGAACGTCTGGCGGACCTCGGACTGGGTCTGCTCCAGCCAGGCACGGCGGGACAGGACCACGTTGTTGCGGTTCTTGTCCAGCTCGATGATCTTCGCCTCGAGCTCCTTGCCCACGTAGGGCTGGAGGTCGCGGACGCGGCGCATCTCGACCAGGGAGGCCGGGAGGAAGCCGCGGAGGCCGATGTCGAGGATGAGACCACCCTTGACGACCTCGATGACGGTACCGGTGACGATCCCGTCCTCTTCCTTGATCTTCTCGATGGTGCCCCAGGCACGCTCGTACTGGGCGCGCTTCTTCGAGAGGATCAGGCGGCCTTCCTTGTCCTCCTTCTGGAGAACAAGGGCCTCGATCTCGTCACCGACGGCGACGACCTCGTTGGGGTCGACGTCGTGCTTGATCGAGAGCTCGCGGCTCGGGATAACGCCTTCGGTCTTGTAACCGATGTCGAGCAGGACCTCGTCCCGGTCGACCTTCACGATGACGCCGTCGACGATGTCGCCGTCGTTGAAGTACTTGATCGTCTCGTCGATCGCGGCGAGGAAGGCTTCCTCGTTACCGATGTCGTTGACCGCTACCTGCGGAGTGGTGGCGGTGGTCTCGGTGCTGCTCGTCATGTGGGAAAGGGCTCCGGTACGGACATTGAAGTCGTAGGTACTGCTTGCGCCAGGAGCCCGTTTCGCTCTGCAGAAGCCGGACAGCCAAAGAAGCACCACACAAAACCGCTGGTGGCGCCTCGAAAACCGAGGGGACATACAACAGACGCGAGCGCAGCCTGCTACGTCTGAGGAGCGCAGGCTCGCAGCGCAACTTGTAGCATACGGGGGCAGCCGGACAGGGTCAATGCGCGAAGCCGCACACGCGGGGCGGTTCGCCGCATATCCGGCGCAGAACCTTCCTCCCGAGGCCGTGCCGACGCCAGGACACCCCTTTCCGACGGCGCGCCCTGGGGGCGGGTTGGACGGAAGAGTACGACGAGGGAGCCGATCATCCAAGAGCCAGAGCCGTTCGAAACCTCCGAACCGGAGGCCACCCGCCGCGCGGCCGGCGTCACGGAGAGCGTCCGGGCCAACCGGGGCTGGTGGGACCGCAACGCCGACGAGTACCAGGTCGAACACGGCACGTTCCTCGGCGACGACCGTTTCGTGTGGTGCCCCGAGGGGCTGGACGAGGTGGAGGCGGAGCTGCTGGGCCCGCCGGAGGAGCTGAAGGGCCGGGACGTCCTGGAGATCGGCGCCGGCGCGGCGCAGTGCTCGCGCTGGCTGGCCGCGCAGGGCGCGCGCCCGGTGGCGCTGGACCTCTCGCACCGCCAGCTCCAGCACGCGCTGCGGATCGGCGGACCGTTTCCGCTGGTGTGCGCGGACGCGGCGGCGCTGCCGTTCGCGGACGGCTCCTTCGACCTGGCGTGCTCGGCGTACGGGGCGCTGCCCTTCGTCGCCGATCCGCGGCTGGTGCTGCGCGAGGTGCGCCGGGTGCTGCGGCCGGGCGGGCGGTTCGTCTTCTCGGTCACGCATCCCATCCGGTGGGCCTTCCCGGACGAGCCGGGCCCGGAGGGGCTGTCGGTGTCCTCTTCCTACTTCGACCGCACGCCGTACGTGGAGCAGGACGAGGAGGGCCTGGCCGTCTACGTCGAGCACCACCGCACGCTGGGCGACCGGATCCGCGACGTGGTGACCTCCGGTTTCCGGCTGGTGGACCTGGTCGAGCCGGAGTGGCCCGACTGGAACACCTCGGAGTGGGGCGGCTGGTCGCCGCTGCGCGGGCATCTGATCCCGGGCACGGCGATCTTCGTGTGCGAGCGGGACTGAGACCGCGCAGGACGAGCGGGACTGAGAACCCATAGGTGACGCGCGGGACTGAGAACTCATAGGTACTGAGAACTCATAGGGCAAGTGACGTCCGCCGGCGTACGACACTGGGGACGTGATCCGTTACGACGCTCTGGAGACGCTGCCCGTACGCGGCGCCCTGCCCGCGCTGGACGCCGCGCTGGAGGGGCACGGCACCGCCGTGCTCGTCGCACCGCCCGGCACCGGCAAGACGACGCTGGTGCCGCTGGCCCTGGCCGGGCTGCTGGGCGAGAGACCGGCACGGCGGGTGGTGGTGGCCGAGCCGCGGCGGATCGCGGCGCGGGCCGCCGCCCGGCGGATGGCGTGGCTGCTGGGCGAGAAGCCCGGCGGGAGCGTCGGCCACACGGTGCGCGGGGAGCGGGTCGTCGGGCGGGACACACGCGTGGAGGTCGTCACGACCGGTGTGCTGCTCCAGCGGCTCCAGCGCGACCAGGAGCTGTCCGGGGTGGACGCGGTGGTGCTGGACGAGTGCCACGAGCGGCATCTGGACGCGGACACCGCGGCGGCGTTCCTGTGGGACGTGCGCGAGACGCTGCGGCCGGAGCTGCGGCTGGTGGCCGCGTCGGCGACCACGGACGCGCAGGGCTGGGCGCGGCTGCTGGGCGGGGCGCCGGTGGTCGAGGCGGAGGGCGTGTCGCATCCGGTGGAGGTGGTGTGGGCGCCGCCCGCGCGCCCGGTGCGGCCGCCGCACGGACTGCGGGTGGACCCAGCTCTGCTGGCGCACGTGGCGGCGGTGGTGCGGCGGGCGCTGGCCGAGCGGACCGGGGACGTGCTGTGTTTCCTGCCGGGCGTCGGCGAGATCGCCCGGGTGGCCGGTCAGCTCGGCCACCTCGGCGAGGTGGACGTGCTCCAGGTGCACGGGCGTGCGCCGGCGGAGGTGCAGGAGGCGGTGCTCGCGCCGGGGCGGCGCCGCCGGGTGGTGCTGGCCACCTCCGTGGCGGAGTCGTCGCTGACGGTCCCCGGGGTGCGGGTGGTGGTCGACTCGGGGCTGGCGCGGGAGCCGCGGGTGGACCACGCGCGCGGGCTGAGCGCGCTGACGACCGTACGGGCGTCGCAGGCGGCCGGGCGGCAGCGGGCGGGGCGCGCGGGCCGTGAGGCGCCTGGGGCGGTGTACCGGTGCTGGGCGGAGGCGGAGGACGGGCGGCTGCCGCGGTTCCCCGCACCGGAGATCAAGGTGGCGGATCTGACCGCGTTCGCCTTGCAGGCGGCCTGCTGGGGCGATCCGGACGCCTCCGGGCTGGCGCTGCTGGACCCGCCGCCGGGCGGGGCGATGGCGGCGGCGCGGGACGTGCTGACCGCGGTCGGCGCGGTGGACTCCGCCGGGCGCGCCACCGAGCGGGGGATGCGGCTGGCGCGGCTGGGCGTGCATCCGCGGCTGGGGCGGGCGCTGCTGGACGCCTCCGGCGCGGGGGGCGGGGAGCGGGTCGCGGAGGTCGTCGCGCTGCTGAGCGAAGAGGCGCCGCGGGAGTACGGCGACGATCTCGCCGGGGCGGTGCGGGCCGCTCGCCGCGGGGGCGACGCGTACGCCTCACGGTGGCGGTCGGAGGTGCGGCGGCTGCGGGGTGCGGTGTCAGCAGCGTCGGGAGTCGCCCACTCACCCGCCCGTGACTCCGGTGCCGGGGTGACCGCGGGGGCGGGAGGCATAGAGGCGGGAGGAGGCGTGGGTCCGGCTACGCCGGCACCACGCCCCCCGGCCACCACCCTGCCCGGCACTGCACGGCCCGGCACCGCACGGCCGGATTCCGCTGTCGTCCCGACGGCCACAAGCACGGACTCTCCGCGCGTCGTGCCTGACCAGGGCGGACGGGGTTCGGACGAATGGGTCGCCGGGGTCGTGGGGGCGCTGGCGTTTCCCGAGCGCGTGGCCCGGTGGGACGGGGGGTCCTACGTGATGGCCTCCGGGACCCGGGCCGAACCCGCCGAGGGGTCGGCGCTGCGGGGCGTGCCCTGGATCGTGGTCGCCGTGGCCGATCGGCCGCTCGGCAGGGCGCACGCGCGGGTGCGGCTCGCCGCCGCGATCGACGAGGACATCGCCCGTTTCGCGGCCGGGGCGCTGTACGAGGAGCGGACGGAGGTCCACTGGTCCGGCGGGGACGTCGTCGCGCGGCGGGTCGAACGGCTCGGCGCGGTGGAGCTGACGGCGCGCCCCCTCGCCGACCCCGACCCCGCCCTCGTCCGCGCGGCGCTCCTCGACGGGCTGCGGCAGGAGGGCCTCGGGCTGCTGCGCTGGTCGGCGGAGGCCGAGGTGCTCAGACAGCGGCTGGCGTTCCTGCACCGGAGGCTCGGTGCGCCCTGGCCGGACGTCGGCGACGACGCGCTGCACGCACGCGTGGCGGAGTGGCTGGAGCCGGAGCTGAGCCGGGCCCGGCGGCGGGCGGACCTGGCGCGCATCGACGCCGGGCAGGCGCTGGCCCGGCTGCTGCCCTGGGCGTCGGGTGAGGCGGCCCGGCTGGACGAACTCGCCCCGGAGCGCATCACCGTCCCCAGCGGGTCCAGGGTCCGCGTCGACTACACCGACCCCGAGCAGCCCGTGCTCGCGGTGAAACTGCAGGAGATGTTCGGGCTGGACCGGTCGCCGGTCCTCGCCGGGACGCCGGTGCTCGTGCACCTGCTCTCCCCCGCGGGCCGGCCCGCCGCCGTCACCGCCGACCTCGCCTCCTTCTGGCGGGACGGCTACAAGGGCGTACGGGCGGAGTTGCGCGGCCGGTATCCGAAGCATCCCTGGCCCGAGGACCCGGCCGCCGCCGAGCCCACCCGGCACACCAACGCGCGGCTCAGACGCTGAGGGCGCGCCGACCGGGCACGCGGACGGCGAGGGGCGCCCGCCGTGGCGGAGGGCGCCCCCGGGTTCAGGTCCGTGCCGCGCGGATCACGAAGACGTCGAGGAACCGGTCGCCGACGGGCTCGGGGCGGTCGACGGGTCAGTGCCCGTGTCGGGGCTCTGGCTCTCGCCCTGGCTGGGGCTGGGGCTCGGCGAGGCGTCTGCGGGTGCGACCTTGAGTTCGACGGTCAGGGTCGCGCCGCCGGCGGTGGTCACGCGGAGCAGGAACGTGCCGGTGGTGTCGTCGGCGTACAGCTTGGGCAGCTTCAGCAGGCCCTTCGCGTCCGTGTGCAGGTCCGTCAGGGTGCGCACCGGCTTGCCGTCGGCGTCCTTGAAGTAGGGGCCCTTGGTGTTCTCGGTGGCGTCGTCGGCGGACTTGATCAAGGTGGCGGTGGCCGCGACCTTGTCGGCGACGGCGCCCTTGTAGGTGGCCTTCACCTCGACCTGGTCGGCGAACTCGCCGCCGGGGACGCAGGTGAGCGGGGTGTCGCCGGTGCGGGCGAGGGCGTCGGCAGCGCGCTCGGTGACGGTGGCCGTGTAGTCGAGGCCCGGCGTCGTGCGGCCGACGACCAGGGCGCGGACGGTGAAGGCGCCGGTCTTCTCGCCCGCCTGGAGCGCGGGCGCGACGGCGACGCCGGAGTCGTCGGTGACGACCGTGGCGACCTTCTCGCCGCCGGTGAAGGCGGCGTCGGTGTCGCCGGTGATCACGAACCGGACCCTGACCTTGGCGACGGACTTGCCGGTCTTCGTCTCGGCGCGGGCGCTGATCTTCTGCGTGAACGCGTCGCCCGCCATGGCGGTGAGCTTGGGCGTGCCCACGTCCTCGAGGTGGTCCACGATGTCGGTGCGGCTGGGCGGCGGGGTCGGCTTCGACGACGGGGGCGGGGTCGGGGACGTGCTCGTCCCGCCGCCGGGCTTGCCCGGGGTGCTCGGCTTCCCGGTACCGCCCGGGGTGCTCGGCCTGTCCGTGGCGGGGACCGACGGGGACGACGGCCGGGGGGTCGTCGTACCGGAGGTGCCGGGTGTGCCGCCCGCGCCGGGGCGCTCGGACGGGACGGTGCCGGTGCCGTCGGGGATGGAGTGGGTGCCCCGGCGGTAGTACTCCATCCAGGACAGGACGGTGTTCAGGTAGTCCTGGGAGGCGTTGTAGCTGAGGATCGCGCTGCGCAGGTCGCGGGCGTCGGACAGGTCCCAGCCGAACCGGCACAGGTAGTGGCCGGTGGCGAGGGCCGCGTCGTAGACGTTGTTGGGGTCCTTCTTGCCGTCGCCGTTGCCGTCCCGGCCCGCCCACTTCCAGGTGGAGGGGATGAACTGCATGGGACCGACCGCGCGGTCGTAGGTGCTGTCCCCGTCGTAGGCGCCGTGGTCGGTGTCGCTGATGTGGGCGAAGCCGACGCCGTTGAGGGCCGGGCCGAGGATCGGGGTGATCGTCGTGCCGTCGGCGGTGACGCGGCCGCCGCCCGCGTGGCCGGACTCCACCTTGCCGATGGCGGCGAGCAGTTGCCAGGGCAGGTTGCAGCCCGGCTTGGCGGTGCGGAGTTCGGCCTCCGCCTTCTTGTAGGCGGCGAGCACGGTGGCGGGTATGCCGGCCTCGGAGGGCGTGTCGGTGACCGGGACGCCGACGGCGGTGCTGGGCGCGGGGCTGGGGCTGTTGAGCGGGGGAAGCGCCGTGTAGTAGTGCGAGTTGCCCGTCGCGGTGTCACCGGCCGGGGGCTGCTGGTCGGGGGTGGGCGTCGCGCCGGCGGTGGTCGGTCTTCCCTGGTCCTCGACCGTCACGCCGGGGGCCTCGGAAGCGGAGAGCGCCGCGACGGCCACCGCGGCCACGGCCGTGGTGGCCGCCCCCTTGTAGAGCCTCCTGCCGAAATGCGCCGCCATGGAGTGAACCCCTCCCGTGGACGCCGAGCGTCCGTCCGTGCCTGCCTGTTCGCCCTGTTGTGACGGTTGACCCGCGGTACTGGTTGCCCTCGTGGAGCGTTTTGGGTGGACGACCCAGGTGACCCTACGACAACTTCCTTTCCGAGGGGACCGGTTGGCGCCCGGTTTTCACCGATTGGCCACTTGCTGTTGCGCGGGGTGCGGTGATCGCGGGTCCCGCATACTGGGCGGCACCGATCGACGGGCCGCCGGGGCCGGTCATATCGCCTGCCTGGGAGACGTGTTGCCGTTCACCTTGAGTCATGCGGCGGCCGTGCTGCCGGCGGTGCGCGGGGACGGCACCGGGCGGGGCCGGCTGACGCCCGCGCTGCTCGTCGCGGGTTCCTTCGCGCCGGACATGACCTATTACGCGGCGAGTGTCGTACCCGGGGCGATGGAGTTCGGCACGGTGACGCACTCCTTCGCCGGGGTCTTCACGGTGGACGTGCTGACCGCCTGGGTGCTGGTGGCGGCGTGGCTGCTGGTGCGCGAGCCGCTGGTGGCGCTGTTGCCGCCCGCCCGCCAGGGGCGCTGGGCGGCGCTGACGCGGTGCGGGGCGCCCCGCGCGCGCGTGCGGCCCGCCTCGCTGATGTGGTGGTACGTCTCGGCGGCGCTGGGCGCGCTGACGCATGTGGTGTGGGACGCGTTCACGCACTTCGACCGGTGGGGGATGCGGGTGTTCCCGGTGCTGGGCCGGCCGCTGGCGGGCGCGCCGCTGTACTGGTACCTCCAGTACGGCGGCTCGGCGGTCGCGGCGGTGGTGATCGTCGCGTTCGTGGTGCGCGTGCTGCGGCGGACGCCGGCGGGCGAGCCGCGCGGGGTGCCCGTCCTGTCGTCGCGGGGCCGGTGGCGGGCCGCGGCCGTGATCGGCGGCTGCGCGGGCGCGGGGGCGGTGCGGCGGGTGGCGCTGTGGTGGGGCGGGCGCGGGCCGTCGGCGGATGTGCGTGACCTGGTGCCGGTGCTGTGCTTCGGCGCGGGCTCCGGGCTGGTGGTGGGGCTGCTGGCCTACGCCGCCGGGGTCAGGGTGTGGCGTCCGGCCGTCCGGGTCCGCGACGGGGGCGGTGCGGGTGCCGCGGGGGACGGTCCGGACGCGGCCGGCGTTGCGGCGGGCCGCTCGGCCGGTCCGCGGCCGGAGGCGCCGCGACGAAGACCGTGACGGTGCGCACGGGGCCGGGTCTCGGCAGGCGGGCGAGGAACAGGGCGACGTAGCCGCGGGTCAGGTCCGCCCACAGGCGCCAGGGCAGCGGCTCGCGGGGCGCGAGGCGACGGCGCAGGCCGCTCGCGGTGCGGCGCAGGGGGGCCGCGAGGTCGGTGGGGACGCGGGCGGTGCTTGCACCGGCCGCGAGGGCCGGGACCGGCGGGAGCGGCGCGGCGGGGGCCGCGCCGACGGTTGTCTGGGATACCGCCGGCCGGTGGTTGAGCATGCGTATACCCATGCCCGCATCCTGTCGGCCCGTCCTGCGGCCTGCGTCTCTGCGGGGGCCACGTGAGTGACGGCCCGCCCGGGCCGCAGGCCCCGGAAACGACCCGCCGGCCTTGGGAGGACGGGGCTGTCGGGCCTTGGCGGGGCGGGGCAGGTGAGGGCGGGAGGAGTGCGGGCGCGGCGGATGCCGGGCCGGGGGGACGACCGGCCCGGCCGGGGCGCGGTGCCCGCCGGGGCGCGGTGCCCGCCGGGGCGCGGTGCCCGCCGGGGCGCGGTGCCCGCCGGGCGTCGGCGGGGAGCCGCACGCCCGGCGGGGGTGCCTCCGCCCATCAGAAGCGGGGGCCGCGCGCCCGGCGGGGGATGCCCTCCGCCCGTCAGCTCGGGCCCCCTTGAAGAAACAAGCCGTCCGTCCGGACGGGAGCGCGCGCCGGCACCGGCCCGCCGTGCTGCACCCCCGCTGCCGAAGGCCGCCTGGCCCGGCCCGGCCGGGCGGCCGGTGGCCCGGGGCGGCCGGGCGGCCGGTGGCCCGGGGCGGCCGGGCGGCCGGTGGCCCGGGGCGGCCGGGCGGCCGGTGGCCCGGGGGCGGCCGGTGGCCCGGGGTGGCCGCCGACCCCGGGGCGTCGGCGGGGTGCCTGGCGTCGTCGCCCGGCGGCCCAGGCGCCCCGCTCCCCTTCGTCGTGGCTAGTGCGCTGCCGACTCCCAGTCCGGGCCCACTCCGACCGAGACGTCCAGCGGTGCGCGGAGCTGGACCGCGCCGGACATCTCGCGGCGGACGATCTCCTCCGTCGCCGCACGCTCGCCCGGGGCGATCTCCAGGACGATTTCGTCGTGGACCTGCAGGAGCATGCGGGACTTGAGGTCGGCCTCGCGCAGCGCCCGGTCCACGTTCAGCATGGCGATCTTGACGATGTCCGCCGCCGTGCCCTGGATCGGCGCGTTCAGCGCCATCCGCTCGGCCGCCTCGCGGCGCTGGCGGTTGTCGCTGTTGAGGTCGGGCAGATAGCGGCGGCGGCCGAACAGCGTGGCCGTGTAGCCCGTGGCGCGCGCCTCGTCGACCGCGCGGCGCAGATAGTCGCGTACGCCGCCGAACCGCTCGAAGTAGGCGTCCATCAGCGCGCGGGCCTCGGCCGCCTCGATGTTCAGCTGCTGGGACAGGCCGAAGGCCGACAGCCCGTACGCCAGGCCGTACGACATCGCCTTGATCTTGCGGCGCATCTCCGCGTCCACCGCGGACCGGTCGACGCCGAAGACCTGCGAGGCGGCCGTGGTGTGCAGGTCCTCGCCGGAGGTGAACGCCTCGATCAGACCCGCGTCCTCGGACAGGTGGGCCATCACCCGCAGCTCGATCTGGCTGTAGTCGGCGGTCATCAGCGACTCGAAGCCCTCGCCCACCACGAAGCCGCGGCGGATGGCCCGGCCCTCGTCGGTGCGGACCGGGATGTTCTGGAGGTTCGGGTCGGTGGAGGACAGTCGGCCGGTCGCGGCGACGGTCTGGTTGAACGTGGTGTGGATCCGGCCGTCCGCCGCGATCGTCTTGATCAGGCCCTCGACGGTGACGCGGAGCTTGGCCTGCTCGCGGTGGCGGAGCATGATCACCGGCAGCTCGTTGTCCGTCTGGGCGGCGAGCCAGGCCAGGGCGTCGGCGTCGGTGGTGTAGCCGGTCTTGGTCTTCTTGGTCTTCGGCAGGGCCAGCTCGCCGAAGAGGACCTCCTGGAGCTGCTTGGGCGAGCCGAGGTTGAACTCGTGCCCCGCCGCCGCGTGCGCCTCCTTCACGGCCTGCTGCACCGCGCCGGCGAACATCTGCTCCATGGCTTCGAGGTGCGCCCGGTCGGCGGCGATGCCGTGCCGCTCCATGCGGGCCAGCAGCGCGGAGGTGGGCAGCTCCATGTCGCGCAGCAGATCGGCCGCGCCGACCTCTTCGAGACGGCCCTCGAACACCTCGCCGAGGTCGAGGATCGAGCGGGCCTGGATCATCAGCATCTCGGCCTCGGCGGCCTCGTCCGCGCCGAAGGCGAGCTGGCCGTCGGCCGCGGCGGCGGGCGCCAGCTCGCGGTGCAGGTACTCCAGGGACAGCGCGTCCAGCGCGAAGGAGCGGCGGCCCGGCTTGACCAGGTAGGCGGCGAGCGCGGTGTCCATGCGGACGCCGTCGACGCTCCAGCCGTGCTCGGCGAGGACCCGCATCGCGCCCTTGGCGTCGTGGAACACCTTGGGGCGGTCCGCGTCGGCCAGCCACGCCGCGAACGCGGTCTCGTCCGTCTCGTCCAGCTGCGCGGGGTCGAACCAGGCCGCGCTGCCGTCGGCGGCGGCGAGCGCCACCTCGGCGACCGAGCCCGCGCCGAGCGCCCAGGCGTCGACCGTGGCCACGCCCAGCGTCCCGGCGCCGTGCTCGGCCAGCCAGGGGGCCAGCTCGCCGGTGCCGAGGACCGTGCCGTCCAGCTCCACGCCGTCCGCCGCGATCGGGGTGGCCTCGGCCTCCTCGGCGCCCGGGTCGACGGCGAAGAGCCGCTCGCGCAGCGAGGGGTTGCGGATCTCCAGGGAGTCCAGGAGCGTGGCGACGGCCTTGCGGTCGTACGCCGTCCTGGCGAGGTCGGCGACCGTCCTGGGCAGCTCGACGTTCCGCTCCAGCTCCGTGAGGCGGCGGTTGAGCTTGACGGACTCCAGGTGGTCGCGGAGGTTCTGCCCGGCCTTGCCCTTGACCTCGTCGGCACGCTCGACCAGCTCGGCGAAGGAGCCGAACTGGTTGATCCACTTCGCGGCGGTCTTCTCGCCGACGCCGGGGATGCCGGGCAGGTTGTCGGACGGGTCGCCGCGCAGCGCCGCGAAGTCCGGGTACTGCGCCGGTGTCAACCCGTACTTCTCGACGACCTTCTCCGGGGTGTACCGGGTCAGCTCGGAGACGCCCTTGGTGGGGTACAGCACCGTGGTGTGCTCGGAGACCAGCTGGAAGGAGTCGCGGTCGCCGGTGACGATCAGCACCTCGAAGCCCTCGGCCTCGGCCCGGGTGGCGAGGGTGGCGATGATGTCGTCGGCCTCGAAGCCCTCGACGGCGAAGCGCTCGGCGTGCATGGCGTCCAGCAGCTCACCGATCAGCTGGACCTGGCCCTTGAACTCGTCGGGCGTCTTGGAGCGGTTCGCCTTGTACTCCGTGAACTCCTCCGAGCGCCAGGTCTTGCGGGACACGTCGAACGCGACCGCGAAGTGCGTGGGCTCCTCGTCACGCAGCGTGTTGGCCAGCATCGACGCGAAGCCGTAGATCGCGTTCGTCGGCTGGCCCGTCGCGGTGGTGAAGTTCTCCGCGGGCAGCGCGAAGAACGCGCGGTAGGCCAGCGAGTGCCCGTCCATGAGCATCAGCCGGGGACGGGTACCGCCGGAGGTCTTGTCGGTCTTCTTCGATGCTGTCTCTGCCACGTCCCCGATCCTGCCACGGACCACTGACAGCCGTGACGCACCCGCTCCCGGGCCCGGCCGCCCGCCGCCGGCCGGCGGGCGGGGACGGCGCGCGCCCGCGGACCGGCCGCGCTCCGCGCTCCCCCGCCCCGCAAGCTAAGGTCCCGCTCCCTCCGCCGCCCGGCCCGCGGCGTTGTCGGTGGTGCGTGGGAGGATCGGAGGACTCCTGGCGGACGGGCCGCCGGAGGACACCACACGCGCGGCACGCACCGTGTGCGCCGTCGAAGGGGAGGGTGCGATGGCCACGAAACCGCCCAAGGGCGATCCGGTCCAGGACGCGCCGCAGGTCGCCGAGCCCCAGCACGCGGCGGCGGGGCTCCCGGCCATCGGGCACACCCTGCGCATCGCCCAGCGGCAGATGGGGGTGCGCCGCACCGCGCTGACCCTGCTGCGGGTCAACCAGAAGGACGGCTTCGACTGCCCGGGCTGCGCCTGGCCCGAGCCCGAGCACCGGCACACGGCGGAGTTCTGCGAGAACGGCGCGAAGGCGGTCGCCGAGGAGGCCACCCTGCGCCGGGTCACCCCGGAGTTCTTCGCCGCGCACTCCGTGGCCGACCTGGCGGGCCGCAGCGGCTACTGGCTCGGCCAGCAGGGGCGGCTCACCCACCCCATGTACCTGCCCGAGGGCGCCGATCACTACGAGCCGGTGACCTGGGAGCGCGCCTTCGACATCGTCGCCGAGGAGATCGCCGCCCTCGCCTCCCCCGACGAGGCCGTCTTCTACACCTCGGGCCGCACCAGCAACGAGGCCGCGTTCCTCTACCAGCTGTTCGCCCGCGAGCTGGGCACCAACAACCTGCCCGACTGCTCCAACATGTGCCACGAGTCCTCCGGCTCGGCGCTGTCGGAGACGATCGGCGTCGGCAAGGGCAGCGTCCTGCTGGACGACCTCCACCAGGCCGACCTGATCATCGTCGCCGGCCAGAACCCGGGCACCAACCACCCCCGTATGCTCTCCGCCCTGGAGAAGGCCAAGGCGAACGGCGCGCGGATCATCAGCGTCAACCCGCTGCCCGAGGCGGGCCTGGAGCGCTTCAAGAACCCGCAGACCCCCAAGGGACTTGCGGCCGGCGCCGCGCTCACGGACCTGTTCCTGCAGATCCGCATCGGCGGCGACCAGGCCCTCTTCCGCCTCCTCAACAAGCTGATCCTCGACACCGAGGGCGCCGTCGACGAACTGTTCGTGCGCGAGCACACCCACGGCTTCGAGGAGTTCGCCGCGGCCGCCCGCGCCGCCGACTGGGACGAGACGCTGCGGGCGACCGGCCTCACGCGCGCGGAGATCGACCGGGCCTTCGAGATGGTCCTCGCCTCCCGGCGCACGATCGTGTGCTGGGCGATGGGCCTGACCCAGCACAAGCACTCCGTGCCCACCATCCGCGAGGTCGTCAACTTCCTGCTGCTGCGCGGCAACATCGGCCGTACGGGCGCGGGCGTGTGCCCGGTGCGCGGCCACTCCAACGTGCAGGGCGACCGCACGATGGGCATCTTCGAACGCCCCGCGCCGGCCTTCCTGGACGCGCTGGAGAAGGAGTTCGGCTTCGCGCCGCCGCGCGAGCACGGCTACGACGTGGTCCGGGCGATCCGCGCCCTGCGCGACGGCGAGGCCAAGGTGTTCTTCGCGATGGGCGGCAACTTCGTCTCCGCCTCCCCCGACACCGACGTCACCGAGGCCGCCATGCGCCGGGCCCGGCTGACCGTGCACGTGTCGACCAAGCTCAACCGCTCGCACGTCGTCACCGGCGCGCGCGCCCTGATCCTGCCCACCCTCGGCCGCACCGAGCGCGATGTGCAGGCCGGCGGCGAGCAGTTCGTCACCGTCGAGGACTCCATGGGCATGGTGCACGCCTCGCGCGGCCGTCTGGAGCCCGCGAGCCCCCGCCTGCTGTCCGAGCCGGCCATCGTGGCCCGGCTGGCCCGCCGGGTGCTCGGCGCGGACAGCGTGGTGCCGTGGGAGGAGTTCGAGCGGGACTACGCCGCGATCCGCGACCGGATCGCCCGCGTCGTGCCCGGCTTCGAGGACTTCAACGCGCGCGTGGCCCGCCCCGGCGGCTTCGCGCTGCCGCACGCCCCGCGCGACGAGCGCCGCTTCCCCACGGCCACCGGCAAGGCCAACTTCACCGCCGCGCCCGTCGAGTACCCCGAGCTGCCCGAGGGCCGGCTGCTGCTGCAGACGCTGCGCTCGCACGACCAGTACAACACCACGATCTACGGCCTCGACGACCGCTACCGGGGCATCCGGGGCGGCCGGCGGGTGGTCCTGGTCAACCCCGAGGACGCGCGGGCGCTCGGGCTGGCCGACGGGTCGTACGTCGATCTCGTCGGCGAGTGGACGGACGGGGTGGAGCGGCGCGCCCCCGGCTTCCGGGTGGTGCACTATCCGACGGCCCGGGGCTGCGCGGCGTCGTACTACCCGGAGACGAACGTCCTGGTGCCGCTGGACGCCACCGCGGACACCAGCAACACCCCGGCCAGCAAGTCCGTCGTGGTGCGTCTGGAACAATCGGCCACTGACTGAGCGCTCGCTCAGTCGCACAGTGGCCGATCGACGACGACGGACGGAGCCGGTTCCATGGGCGAGCAGCACGACGTGAAGTTCCCGCAAGAGGTCATCGACGAGTACGCCGCGCTCGGCGTCGATCTGCCCGCCCTGTTCTCCGCCGGGCACCTCGGCACGCGGATGGGCGTCCAGATCTCGGAGGCGTCCGCCGAGCGCGTCGTCGCCACGATGCCGGTGGAGGGCAACACCCAGCCCTACGGACTGCTGCACGGCGGGGCCTCCGCCGTGCTGGCGGAGACGCTCGGCTCGGTCGGCGCGATGCTGCACGGCGGCAGTTCGAAGATCGCCGTGGGCGTCGATCTGAACTGCACCCATCACCGGGGGGTGCGCTCCGGCCTGGTGACGGGGGTGGCCACTCCGGTGCACCGGGGGCGCTCGACGGCGACGTACGAGATCGTGATCAGTGACGAGCAGGGCCGCCGGGTGTGCACTGCGCGGCTGACGTGTCTGCTGCGGGACGCGAACCCGGGCGACGCGGCTCAGGTGCCGGCGCCTGCGGCGGACTGAGCCTGGTCCCTCCGGCCGCGAAGTGCCCTTGCGGGCGGCGGTGCGATGGGGTGCGGCAGGTGCCCGGCGTGGACGGCAGTGGACGTCACTCGGGCAGGCACCGGAGTTCAGGGGCCGTGCCCACTCCCCCCAAGCTCTTGAAGAGCAGGGGAGCCCCATCGCCCTGCGGAACGCCTGTCCGAAGCGGCACGGGCCGCCGGGGCGGGGCGAGCGCCTGCCTGCGGCGGGCGCGGGGGCGGGCGCTCCGGCGGGCGGCTGACGCCGTGGCTGTCCGTTTCGTTGCCCGGGGGCCCTGTACGGCCTAGCTTCATCGCATGGGGACGCGTGGAGGCCCGCGGTTCCGGGCGGTGGTGCTCGGGAGCCGGCTCGCGCCGGTGCTTCTGGCGGGCGTGCTGTCGGGCGTGCTGTCGGCCGGCTGCGCCGGAACGGCGGCCACCGGACCCAGCCGCGCCCCGTCCCCGACACCACCCGCGCACCCGGCCTCGGGCCGCTCCCCGGCCCCGCCCTCGCCGTCACCTCGGGTGACATCCCCCGCGGAGCTGTGCGCCCGAGCCGTCGGGTACTGGGCGCGGAAGGTGCTGGACGACGACACCTACGGCGACTACCAGTCGATGGGGCTGTCCAACACGCAGTACGAGATCCTGCGCCGGGTCGTGGCCGCCGCCCGCCCGGTCCGGCAGCGTCAAGGGACGGACACCGCACAGCACTTGATCGACCGCCAGGCGCGTACGGACTGCGCAGAGCGGTACCGCGACGGCGCTTCCGGCAAGGGGCCCTGGCAGTGAGCGGCATCGGCCCCGTCGAGCCCGGCGAGGGCACCCGCGCACGGCACACCGGTCCGCCCGAAGACCCGTACGCCCCCTACGACTCGGCCACTCCTGACGACCAGTGCGCCCCGCGGGACCCGCACAGCGCGCACCACGCGCGCCACCCCCTCGCGCCCGCCCCGCCGTTCCGGCACCGCTCCCCCGCCGCACGCCTCCACGCACGCCTGCGTGCACGCCCGCGCGGACTCCTCCGCACCCGCCCCGGTGGCCGCCCCCGCCGGACGCTCCTCACCGCCGCCGTACTCGCCGCCCTCCTGACCTGCGGCGGTCTCCTGTACGCCGCCCGGGAGCAGCGACCCCCGCACCCCGCGCCGCCGTTGCCCGCGCCGCCGTACCCCTCGCAGGTGGTCGACGTCTCCTATCTGGACCCGGCGGCCACACCGCCCGGCGCACCGCCGGGCAGCTTCAGTTTCGCGCTGCTGGTGAGCGTGGAATCCGGGCCTCCGGTCACCGTGACCGCGTTGGACCAGCCGTATGCGGGACTTTCGCTGACCTCCGCGCCCCGCCCGCCTTTCCGGACGGCGGCGGGCACCGCACGCAAGATCGTCATCACCATGCATGTCATGGAATGCGGGAAAGTTCCGGAGAATGCCGGACTCCCTTTCCTGGATGTAACACTGCGTAATATTCGCGCAATGGAGGTCCAGAGTTTCATCCTGGGGTCACGCTATGCGCACGCCCTCTCGGAGGCGCTGCAGGTCGCCTGCGGCAACGTTTCCCGGTAATCACCAAAACACCTTACACACCTGAACGCAGCCGGGCGCGTCCTGCGGGTTCTCAGAATGCGGACGGGGCGAATCGGCCTGAATTCCGCTGTTCCACCCGCCGAGTACCGCTCTGCAATACGTCGTGTCATAACAAGAACGTCACAGCATTGGTCAGACTCTCCTCCCGGTTCCCCAGGCCCGCCTAGAGTCACCGCCAGTCACCGCACGGTCGGAAAATCTCTTCGGGCCGGCGCTCGACTCGGCCCCTTCCAGGGGGGAGGGCCGTGCAAGGGAAAGGACTGACCGTGCGTCAACGTTCGCTCATCGCCATCACCGCCGCGCTGGCTGCGGGAGCACTCACCCTCACCGCCTGTGGCTCCCGGGACGGGGACAAGGACTCCGGCTCCGGTGACGGCGGCGGCGGAACCACCGTCACCATCGGCGTCGACGCCCCGCTGACCGGAGACCTGTCCGCCCTCGGCCTCGGCATCAAGAACTCCGCCGACCTCGCCGTCAAGACCGCGAACAAGAAAAACTACGTCAAGGGCGTCACCTTCAAACTCGAGGCCCGTGACGACCAGGCCCAGCCTTCTTCCGGCCAGCAGAACGCCGTCACCTTCGTTTCCGACAAGAGCGTTCTCGGTGTCGTCGGCCCGCTGAACTCCTCCGTCGCCGAATCGATGCAGAAGGTCTTCGACGACGCGAAACTGGTCGAGGTCTCCCCGGCCAACACCGGCCCGTCCCTCACCCAGGGCCCCGACTGGCGCACCAAGAAGGTCCGCCAGCACCCGTCGTACTTCCGTACCGCGACCACGGACGCCATCCAGGGCCCGTTCGCCGCCCAGTACGTCTACAACGACGCCAAGAAGAAGAAGGTCTTCGTCATCGACGACAAGAAGACCTACGGCGCGGGCCTGGCCGGCACCTTCACCGAGGAGTTCAAGAAGCTCGGCGGCCAGGTCGTCGGCACCGAGCACATCAACCCGGACACCAAGGACTTCTCCGCGGTCGCCACCAAGGTGAAGAACTCCGGCGCCGACGTCGTCTACTACGGCGGCGAGTACCCGCAGGCCGGCCCGCTCAGCAAGCAGATCAAGGCCGCCGGCGCCAAGATCCCGCTGGTCGGCGGCGACGGCATCAACGACGCCACCTACGCCAAGCTGGCCGGCCCGTCCGCCGCCGGCGACCTCGCCACCTCCGTCGGCGCCCCGGTCGAGAAGCTCGACTCCGCCAAGCAGTTCGTGTCCGACTACAAGGCGGCCGGCTACAAGGAGGAGTACGCGGCCTACGGCGGCTACTCCTACGACTCCGCCTGGGCCATCATCGAGGCCGTCAAGAAGGTCGTCGACGACAACGGCGGCAAGCTCCCCGACGACGCCCGCGCCAAGGTCACCGAGGCCATGGCCAAGGTCTCCTTCGACGGTGTGACCGGCAAGGTCTCCTTCGACGAGTTCGGTGACGCGACCAACAAGCAGCTCACCGTCTACAAGGTCGACAACGGCGCCTTCGTGCCCGTGAAGTCGGGCACCTTCACCGGCTGACCCACACCCACACCGCTCAACAGCCGCGCGGGGCGTCGTTCCACTGGCGCCCCGCGCGGACTCACATCACGGTCACATCCGTCGAACGTCCGAAAGTCTCGGAGGACATGCGGTGAACGAACTGCCGCAGCAGCTGGTCAACGGCCTGCTACTGGGATCCATGTACGGGCTGGTCGCCATTGGCTACACGATGGTCTACGGCATCGTCCAGCTCATCAACTTCGCCCACGGCGAGATATTCATGACCGGCGCCTTCGGCGCCCTCACGGTCTACGTCTACATCCTGCCCGACGGCACCTCCATGTGGCTCGCGCTGCCCTGCATGCTCATCGGCGCGATCATCGTCGCCGTCCTGGTCGCCATCGGGGCGGAACGGTTCGCCTACCGGCCCCTGCGCTCCGCCCCCCGCCTCGCCCCCCTGATCACCGCCATCGGCCTCTCCCTCGCCCTGCAGCAGGCCGTATGGGCGTGGTACCCCGAAGCCAAGTCCGCCCGGCCCTTCCCGCAGATCCCCGGCGGCCCCTTCCACATCGGCAACGTCACCATCCAGACCGGTGATGTCTTCCTGCTGCTGGCCGCCCCCATCAGCATGGCCGTCCTCGGCTACTTCGTCATGAAGACCCGCACCGGACGCGGCATGCAGGCCACCGCCCAGGACCCCGACACCGCCAAGCTGATGGGCGTCAACACCGACCGCATCATCGTGGTCGCCTTCGCCCTCGGCGCCGCCTTCGCCGCCGTCGGCGGCCTCGCCGACGGCCTCAAGTACGGCCAGATCGACTTCAAGATGGGCTTCATCCTCGGCCTCAAGGCGTTCACCGCGGCAGTCCTCGGCGGCATCGGCAACATCTACGGCGCCATGATCGGCGGCCTCGTCCTCGGCGTCGCCGAGACCCTCGCCACCGCCTACATCGCCGACATCCCCGGCATGGACAAGTTCGGCAGCAACACCTGGGCCGACGTCTGGGCCTTCGTACTCCTCATTCTCGTGCTCCTCTTCAGGCCCCAGGGCCTGCTCGGCGAGCGCGTCGCGG
Organism: Streptomyces sennicomposti; assembly: GCF_019890635.1. Taxonomy (GTDB): domain Bacteria; phylum Actinomycetota; class Actinomycetes; order Streptomycetales; family Streptomycetaceae; genus Streptomyces; species Streptomyces sennicomposti. The sequence goes on along the minus strand of NZ_JAIOAB010000006.1, from coordinate 148,815 downwards.
ACAGGGCGTGACACCGATGACCACACAGACCACCGCACCCGAGACCCCCAGCGCCCCCACCACCGGCGCACCCGCCACCGGCCTGATCGCCCTCCCCGAGCACATCGGCCGCGCCCTCGCCGCCGGCGGCGCCGTCCTCACCATCGTCGCCACCTTCCTCGCCTGGACCTGGACCGCCGAATTCCCCGGCGACCTCACCGTCTACGGCTACCCGGGCGGCCTCCAGGTCCTCGTCCTCGTCGGCGGCGCCCTCACCACCCTGTTCGCCCTCGCCTCCTACGGCGTCAAGGGCCTCGGCTGGCTCACCCCCGGCAGCGCCGACGCCGCGATCAAACTCGCCGCGCTCGCCACCTTCGCCACCGCCTGGTACACCGTCATCGCCATCAGCGCCGAACTCGGCGGCGTCGTCAACCTCGAACCCGGCGGCTACCTCGTCGCCGTCACCACCCTCGCCACCCTCGTCGGCGCCCTCGCCCTGCCCTTCCGGCGCCCCGAACCCGACCCCATCGACCCCGACAGCACCGGCTGGGAACACTTCCGGCACCGCCTCGCCCACGCCTGGGACACCACCAAGGCCGTCTTCGCCGCCGACGCCCCGCGCCCGGCGCGCACCCTGCCGTCCTACGCCGAGATCCTCATCATCGTCGCCATGATGGCGCTCGGCCTGACCGTCTTCACCTACGGCATCGGCACCCCCTACGACGAACTCTTCGTCGGCTTCCTGATCATGGCCGGCTTCGGCTTCGCCGCCCTCAACAAGGCCGGCCTCATCGCCCACGCCTCCCAGATCGCCGCCCGCCACCAGAACATCTCCGTCTGCGGCGCCTTCATCGCCGCCGCCCTCTTCCCCTTCACCCAGACCGACGACCAGTACGCCACCCTCGGCGTCTACATCCTCATCTTCGCCACCGTCGCCCTCGGCCTGAACATCGTCGTCGGCCTCGCCGGACTCCTCGACCTCGGCTACGTCGCCTTCCTCGGCGTCGGCGCCTACGCCGCCGCCCTCGTCTCCGGCTCCCCCAACTCCCCCTTCGACGTGCACTTCCCCTTCTGGGCGGCCGTCCTCGTCGGCGGCGCGGCCTCCCTCGTCTTCGGCGTCCTCATCGGCGCCCCCACCCTGCGCCTGCGCGGCGACTACCTCGCCATCGTCACCCTCGGCTTCGGAGAGATCTTCCGCATCACCGTCAACAACCTCGACGGCACCTCCGGACCCGACCTGACCAACGGCTCCAACGGCATCGCCTCCATCCCCAACCTCGACGTCCTCGGCTTCGACTTCGGCGCCCAGCACGACATCGGCGGCTTCACCATCGGCCGCTTCGCCAACTACTTCTTCCTGATGCTCATCATCACCGCCGTCGTCGTCCTCGTCTTCCGGCGCAGCGGCAACTCCCGCATCGGCCGCGCCTGGGTCGCCATCCGCGAGGACGAGACCGCCGCCCTCGCCATGGGCATCAACGGCTTCCGCGTCAAGCTCATCGCCTTCGCCGTCGGCGCCTCCCTCGCCGGCCTCGCCGGCACCGTCCAGGCCCACGTCACCTACACCGTCACCCCCGAGCAGTACCTCTTCGCCGGCGCCGTCCCGCCCAACTCCGCCTTCCTCCTCGCCGCCGTCGTCCTCGGCGGCATGGGCACCATCGCCGGCCCCCTCATCGGCGCCGCACTGCTCTTCCTCATCCCCAACAAGCTCCAGTTCCTCGGCGACTACCAGCTCTTCGCCTTCGGACTCGCCCTCATCCTGCTCATGCGCTTCCGCCCCGAGGGCATCGTCCCCAACCGGCGCCGCCAACTGGAATTCCACGAAGAGGCCGACGCGCCCGCGGTCCTCGGCAAGACAGGGGCCTGACCACCATGACCACCGACACCACCACCCAGGACACCGCACCGGGCGCCACCGCCCCCGGCACCACCGTCCTCGACGCACGCGGCGTCACCATGCGCTTCGGCGGCCTCACCGCCGTACGCGGCGTCGACCTCACCGTGGGCGCCGGCGAGATCGTCGGACTCATCGGCCCCAACGGCGCCGGCAAGACCACCTTCTTCAACTGCCTCACCGGCCTCTACGTCCCCACCGAGGGCGAAGTCCGCTACAAGGGCCACGTCCTGCCGCCCAAGTCCTTCAAGGTCACCGCGGCCGGCATCGCCCGCACCTTCCAGAACATCCGCCTCTTCGCCAACATGACGGTCCTCGAGAACGTCCTCGTCGGCCGCCACACCCGCACCAAGGAAGGCTTCTGGTCCGCCGTCCTGCGCGGCCCCGGCTTCCACAAGGCCGAAGCGGCCTCCCGCAAGCGCGCCATGGAACTCCTCGACTTCGTCGGCCTCGCCGACAAGGCCGACCACCTCGCCCGCAACCTCCCCTACGGCGAACAGCGCAAACTGGAGATCGCCCGCGCCCTCGCCAGCGAACCCGGACTGCTGCTCCTGGACGAGCCCACCGCCGGCATGAACCCCCAGGAGACCCGCGCCACCGAGGAACTGGTCTTCGCCATCCGGGACATGGGCATCGCCATCCTCGTCATCGAGCACGACATGCGGTTCATCTTCAACCTCTGCGACCGCGTCGCCGTCCTCGTCCAGGGCGAGAAGCTCATCGAGGGCGACAGCGCCACCGTCCAGGGCGACGAACGCGTCATCGCCGCCTACCTCGGCGAACCCTTCGAAGGAGACCCCGGCGCGGAAGAGGCCGCCGAGGTCGAACAGGCCGAGGCCCACGCGGCCGGCACCCGCGCCGAGACCGCCACCACGGCCGGCGCCGGCACGGCCACCGCCGCCGAGCACGCCGGCGCCACCGACGACGCGACGGACGCCGAACCCGCCGCGGCGGACGCCGGCACCGCGACGGCGGGCAGCGCCACCACGGCCGACGCCGACACCACCGCGGCCGACGCCGACAGCACCACCGACACCGCCGCGGACACCGGCGCCACCCGGGACGACACCACGCCCGGCAAGGAGAACGACCGATGACCACACTGCTCGAAGTCGAGGACCTGCGCGTCGCCTACGGCAAGATCGAGGCCGTCAAGGGCATCTCCTTCAAGGTCGAGGCCGGCCAGGTCGTCACCCTCATCGGCACCAACGGCGCCGGCAAGACCACCACCCTGCGCACCCTCTCCGGCCTCCTCAAGCCGGTCGGCGGACAGATCAAGTTCAACGGCAAGTCCCTCAAGAAGGTCCCCGCCCACCAGATCGTCTCCCTCGGCCTCGCCCACTCCCCCGAGGGGCGGCACATCTTCCCCCGCATGACGATCGAGGACAACCTCCGCCTCGGCGCCTTCCTCCGCAAGGACAGAAGCGCCATCGAGAAGGACATCCAGCGCGCCTACGACCTCTTCCCCATCCTCGGGGAACGCCGCAAGCAGGCCGCCGGCACCCTCTCCGGCGGCGAACAGCAGATGCTCGCCATGGGCCGCGCCCTCATGTCCCAGCCCAAACTGCTCATGCTCGACGAGCCCTCCATGGGCCTCTCCCCGATCATGATGCAGAAGATCATGGCGACCATCGCCGAACTCAAGTCCCAGGGCACCACCATCCTGCTCGTCGAGCAGAACGCCCAGGCCGCGCTCTCCCTGGCCGACCAGGGCCACGTCATGGAGGTCGGCAGCATCGTCCTGTCCGGCACCGGACGCGACCTCCTGCACGACGAGTCGGTCCGCAAGGCCTACCTCGGCGAGGACTGAGCACACACCCGCCGGACCGGCACACGACGAGGCCCGCACCCCCGCCCGGGGGTGCGGGCCTCGTCGGCACACGTGTGAGGCAGGCCCACGGGACTCCTACTCGGACTTCTCCGACTTCGCGCCCTTGGCCGCCTTCTTCTCCTCGCTGTCCTGGATGACCGCCTCCGCCACCTGCTGCATCGACATACGGCGGTCCATCGACGTCTTCTGGATCCAGCGGAACGCCGCCGGCTCCGACAGCCCGTACTCCGTCTGCAGCACCGACTTCGCCCGGTCCACCAGCTTGCGCGTCTCCAGCCGCTGGGTGAGGTCCGCGACCTCCTTCTCCAGCTCCTTCAGCTCCGTGAACCGCGAGACGGCCATCTCGATCGCCGGCACCACGTCGCTCTTGCTGAACGGCTTCACCAGATACGCCATCGCACCCGCGTCCCGCGCCCGCTCCACCAGGTCACGCTGCGAGAACGCGGTCAGCATCAGCACCGGCGCGATGCTCTCCTCGGCGATCTTCTCCGCCGCGGAGATGCCGTCGAGCTTCGGCATCTTCACATCCAGGATCACCAGATCCGGGCGGTGCTCACGCGCCAGCTCCACCGCCCGCTCACCGTCCCCGGCCTCACCGACGACGGAGTACCCCTCCTCCTCCAGCATCTCTTTGAGATCCAGCCGGATCAGCGCCTCGTCCTCCGCGATGACGACACGGGTCGTCAACGGAGGCACATGCGACTTGTCGTCTTCGGACACGTCCAGGGGCTGGGGCGACTCGGCGGTCACGGGGGCGCTCCTTGTTCCGGGGGAGGCAGATACTGCTCCCAAGAGCCTACCTAGCTGCGGTAAGGTGGGGGCACGGCGGGTGACCGTCGATCTTCGTTTCGAAGGGCGCCCCGGTAGCCCAGCGGTAGAGGCAATGGTCTCAAACACCATCCAGCGTCGGTTCGAATCCGACCCGGGGTACTTTTCCATAGTTCCCAAGGTCACACCTGAAGCGGATGTCCACGTTGTCGTGAACATCCGCTTCTTCTCGCGCACCGACGCGATCACTCCCCCGCGCGCCGCCTACCGCGGGCTGTCGTCCTCGCCGATGTGGTGGACTCGGACCAGGTTCGTGGAGCCCGGGACTCCGGGTGGGGAGCCTGCTGTGATCACTACCGCGTCGCCCTTCTCGCAGCGGCCGTAGCGCAGCAGGAGTTCGTCGACCTGGTCGACCATCGCGTCGGTGGAGTCCACCTCGGGGCCGAGGAACGTCTCGACGCCCCAGGTCATGCTCAGCTGGGAGCGGGTGGCCGGTTCGGGGGTGAAGGCCAGGAGCGGGATGGGCGAGCGGTAGCGGGAGAGGCGGCGGGCGGTGTCGCCGGACTGGGTGAAGGCGACGAGGAACTTCGCGCCGAGGAAGTCGCCGATCTCGGCGGCGGCGCGGGCGACCGCGCCGCCCTGGGTGCGGGGTTTGCCGCGTTCGGTGAGCGGGGGCAGGCCGCCCGCGAGGAGGGTCTCCTCGGCCGCGGCGACGATCTTCGCCATGGTGCGGACGGTCTCGACGGGGTGGTTGCCGATGCTGGTCTCACCGGAGAGCATCACGGCGTCGGCGCCGTCGATGACCGCGTTGGCGACGTCGCTGGCCTCGGCGCGGGTGGGGCGGGCGTTGTCGATCATGGAGTCGAGCATCTGGGTGGCGACGATCACCGGTTTGGCGTTGCGCTTGGCGAGTTTGACGGCGCGCTTTTGGACGATGGGGACCTGTTCGAGGGGCATTTCGACGCCGAGGTCGCCGCGGGCGATCATGATGCCGTCGAAGGCGGCGACGATGTCCTCGACGGCTTCGACGGCCTGGGGTTTCTCGATCTTGGCGATGACGGGGAGGCGGCGGCCCTCGTCGTCCATGATGCGGTGGACGTCGAGGATGTCGCGTGCGCCGCGGACGAAGGACAGGGCGATGACGTCGAAGCCGGTGTGCAGGGCCCAGCGGAGGTCGTCCTCGTCCTTCTTGGAGAGGGCGGGGACGGAGACGGCGACGGCGGGGAGGTTGAGGCCCTTGTGGTCGGAGACCATGCCGCCCTCCCTGACCCTGGTGCGGACGCGGGGGCCGTCGATGCCGGTGACTTCGAGGACGACCTTGCCGTCGTCGACGAGGATGCGGTCGCCGGGGGTGACGTCGTCGGCGAGGCCGGCGTAGGTGGTGCCGCAGATGTGGCGGTCGCCCTGGACGCCTTCTTCGACGGTGATGGTGAAAATGTCGCCGCGTTCGAGGAGGACGGGGCCTTCGTGGAAGCGGTCGAGGCGGATCTTGGGGCCCTGAAGGTCGGCGAGGATGCCGACGCTGCGGCCGGTCTCGTCGGCGGCGCGGCGTACGTGCCGGTAGCGCTCCTCGTGCTCGGCGTGGGTGCCGTGGCTGAGGTTGAGGCGGGCGACGTCCATTCCGGCGTCGACGAGGGCCTTGATCCGGTCGTAGGTGTCGGTGGCGGGCCCCAGGGTGCAGACGATCTTTGCTCGGCGCATGGTGTGAGCCTAGGCCTTACCGGTGGGTAGCGATTTGGTGTGAGGTGACTGTCCAACGTCCTTTGAGTGAAGGGGTGTTGACAATCGACGGGGTGTGCGGGAGGGCACTCGTGCGGGTGTTGCGGGCCTCCTTCCGTGACGTCGGGGCGGTTCTGACGTGATTACAGTTTGGGCGGTTTCATGGTGAATCGCGCGTTGAGTTGCGCGTACACGTGCTGCCGTTCGGGTTCGAGGTCGAGCGGGGGCGCCTCGTCGGGTGCGGCGGCGCCGTAGCCGGCCATGGAGCGCATGCGCATGCCGGGGGCGGGCGGGAGGGGCTGGGGGCCTTCGGCGCCGATGTCGGCGATCTCGACGAGGGCGTCGAGGGTGGTGCCGAGTGCTTCGGCGTACTCCCTGGCGCGCTGGACGGCTTCGCGTACGGCCTGCTGGCGGGCGTGGCGGCGGGTGGGCGAGTCGGGGCGCAGTTCCCACCAGGGGCCGTCCACCCGGGTGAGGTCGAGGTCGGCCAGTCGGGTGGTGAGTTCGCCGAGGGCGGTGAAGTCGGTGAGGTGGGCGGTGAGGCGGACGGCGCCGTGGTAGGTGCGGATGCGTTCGCCGCGGCCGTGGCGGGTGAGTTCGGGGGTGATGGACAGGGCGCCGGTCTCGATGCGTTCGACGGCCTGGCCGTAGGACTTGACGAGGTCGAGGACGGCGTTGTTGCGGCGGGTGAGGTCGTCGAGGGCGGAGCGGCGGTCCTTGCCGCGGGCGCTGACGGTGATGCCGATGCGGGCGATCTCGGGGTCGACTTCGAGGTGGGCCTCGCCGCGTACGGCGATGCGGGGGGCGTCGGCGGTGCCGTAGGGCAGGGCGGGGCCGGTGGGTTCGGTTCGCTCTTGCGGGTGAAGGGTCATACGTCCCACTGTGTCACCGGTGGCGGGTTTCCGGGGGTGGCTGGTCATCAGATCGCAACCTGTGGGGGGTGTTGCGCGTCGGCATGGCCCGGTCAGAATCTACGCGCGTCCATCTACGCGCGTCGTTGATCTTTCCCGAGGAGAACCAGACATGGCGTTGAACCGCCGGAAGTTCCTGAAGAAGTCGGCCGTGACCGGGGCGGGGGTGGCGCTGACGGGTGCTGCGGCGGCTCCGGCGGCGCAGGCGGCCGAGTCGGCGAAGGGGGCGGCGCACCATCCGGGCAAGCACCCGAAGCGGTACGCGCTGACCGTGCTCGGCACGACCGACCTGCACGGTCATGTCTTCAACTGGGACTATTTCAAGGACGCGGAGTACGCGGACGCGGCGGGCAACGCGCAGGGTCTGGCGCGGATCTCGACGCTGGTGAACGAGCTGCGGCGGGAGCGGGGGCGGGAGAACACGCTGCTGCTGGACGCGGGTGACACGATCCAGGGCACTCCGCTGACGTACTACTACGCGAAGGTGGACCCGATCACCGCCAAGGGCGGTCCGGTGCATCCGATGGCGCAGGCGATGAACGCGATCGGGTACGACGCGGCGGCGCTGGGCAACCACGAGTTCAACTACGGCATCGAGACGCTGCGCAAGTTCGAGCAGCAGTGCGACTTCCCGTTGCTGGGGGCGAACGCGCTGGACGCGAAGACGCAGCGGCCGGCGTTCGCGCCGTATTTCATCAAGAAGTTCCAGGTGCACGGTGGTCCGCCGGTGAAGGTGGCGGTGCTGGGGCTGACGAACCCGGGTATCGCGATCTGGGACAAGGCGTATGTGCAGGGGAAGTTGACGTTCCCTGGGCTGGAGGAGCAGGCGGCGAAGTGGGTGCCGAAGCTGCGTTCGATGGGTGCGGACGTGGTGATCGTGTCGGCGCACTCGGGTACGTCGGGCACTTCCTCCTACGGTGACCAGTTGCCGTATGTGGAGGACGCGGCGGCGAACGTGGCGCGGCAGGTGCCGGGGATCGACGCGATTCTGGTGGGTCACGCGCATCTGGAGATCCCGGAGCTGAAGGTCGTCAACGAGAAGTCGGGCAGGACGGTCGTGCTGTCGGAGCCGCTGTGTTACGCGGAGCGGCTGTCGGTCTTCGACATCGACCTGGTGTTCGACAAGGGGCGCTGGCATGTGGAGTCGGTCGCGGCCTCGCTGCGCGACTCCCGTACGGTCGCGGACGACCCGCGGATCACCCGGCTGCTGAAGGACGAGCACGCGAAGGTCGTCCAGTACGTCAACCAGGTCGTCGGCCAGGCGACCGAGACCCTGACGACGGTGGACGCCCGCTACAAGGACGCGCCGATCATCGACCTGATCACCAAGGTGCAGGAGGACGTGGTGAAGGCGGCGCTGGCCGGCACCGAGTACGCCGCGCTGCCGGTGATCGCGCAGGCGTCGCCGTTCTCGCGGACGTCGCAGATCTCCGCCGGCGATGTGACGATCCGGGATCTGTCGAGCCTGTACGTGTACGACAACACGCTGGTCGCGAAGTTGATGACGGGTGCGCAGGTGCGGGCGTACCTGGAGTACTCGGCGGAGTACTTCGTGCAGACGGCGGCGGGCGCGGCCGTGGACGTGGAGAAGCTGACGAACGCCAACAACCGCCCGGACTACAACTACGACTACGTGTCGGGGCTGACGTACGACATCGACATCGCGCAGCCGGCCGGTTCGCGGATCAAGAACCTGGCGTTCGGCGGTGCGGCGCTGGACGACGCGCAGCAGTTCGTGCTGGCGGTGAACAACTACCGGGCCAACGGCGGCGGTGCGTTCCCGTTCGTGGCGTCGGCCAAGGAGCTGTGGTCGGAGTCGACGGAGATCCGGACGCGGATCGCGGAGTGGGTGACGGCGAAGGGTGTGCTGGACCCGAAGGAGTTCGCCTCGGTGGACTGGCGGCTGACGCGGGACGGTACGCCGGTGTTCTAGGCAGGCGGTACGGGTCCCGGCGGCGGCGCGGGTGTGTCGCGGCCGCGCCGGGTCCTGTGGCGGGTGTGCGGGGCGGCCTCAGATTCCGTCCGCCAGCGGGGTGAGCGCCCTGTGCCGGCGGGTTCGCGGGTTCTGGGGCCGCTGCTGTTCGCGCAGGCCGAAGGTGGTGAAGGCGGTGCGGTCGGGCAGCGGGTAGGTGTCCTTGCCGGTGACGGTGTTGAGGATGGTGGCGCTGCGCCAGGCGGCGAGGCCGAGGTCGGGGGTGCCGACGCCGTGGGTGTGCAGTTCCGCGTTCTGGACGTGGACGTGGCAGCCGGCTGCGGCGACGGCGGGGTCGAGGACGAGTCGGTAGCGCTCGTCGACGCGGGGCCGGCCGCGGCTGTCGTGGCGCAGGTGGGGGGCGAGGCCGTCCAGGAGCGGGCTGAGGGGGCGGCGGCGGTGGCCGGTGGCGAGGACGACGGCGTCGGTGGCGAGGCGGGTGCGGATGCCCTGCTGGGTGTGTTCGAGGTGGAGTTCGATCGAGTGCGGGGGGCGGCGCTCGGCGGCGTGGACGCGGACGCCGGGGGTGAGGACGGTGTCGGGCCAGCCGCCGTGCAGGGTGCGCCGGTACAGCTCGTCGTGGATGGCGGCGAGGGTGTCGGCGTCGATGGCCTTGTGGAGCTGCCACTGGGCGGGGACGAGGCGGTCGCGGACGGGTTCGGGCAGGGCGTGGAAGTAGCGGGTGTAGTCGGGGGTGAAGTGTTCCAGGCCGAGTTTGGAGTACTCCATGGGGGCGAAGGCCTCGGTGCGGCCGATCCAGGTGAGGCGTTCCCGGCTGGCGGGGCGGTGGCGGAGCAGGTCGAGGAAGATCTCGGCGCCGGACTGTCCGGAGCCGACGACGGTGATGTGGCCGGCGGCGAGGAGGGTGTCGCGGTGGTCGAGGTAGTCGGCGGCGTGGACGACGGGGGCGGCGCCGGGTGTGCCGGGGGTGGTGAGGAGGGGGCGCAGGGGGGCGGGGACGTGGGGTTCGGTGCCGATGCCGAGGACGACGTGGCGGGTGTGGGTGCGGCCGAGGGCCTCGGCTTCGCCGTCGGCGTCGAGCTGGGTGAAGTCGACTTCGAAGAGGCGGTGTCCGGGGTGCCAGCGGACGGCGTCGACCTGGTGGCCGAAGTGGAGTGCGGGGAGCTGGTCGCAGACCCAGCGGCAGTAGGCGTCGTACTCGGCGCGCTGGAGGTGGAGGCGTTCGGCGAAGTAGAAGGGGTAGAGCCGGTCGTGGGCGCGGAGGTAGTTGAGGAAGGACCAGTTGCTGGTGGGGTCGGCGAGGCTGACGAGGTCGGCGAGGAAGGGGACTTGGACGCGGGCGCCGTCGATGAGCAGGCCGGGGTGCCAGTGGAAGCGGGGGCGTTGTTCGTAGAAGGCGGTGGACAGGCCGGTGAGGGGGTGGGCGAGGGCGGCCAGGGAGAGGTTGAAGGGGCCGATGCCGATGCCGACCAGGTCGCGGGGGGCGGCGGGGGTGTGCCGGGGCGGGCGGTCGGTGCGGGGGCGGTCCTCGCGGGGGTGGCTCGGGCGGGGGCGCCCGACGAGACCGGGGGCCGGGCGGTCGGGGGCGGGGCGGTCGGGGTGGCCGGGGTGACCGGAGTGGGGGCGGTCGGGGCGGCTCGGGTCGGGGTGGTTCATCCGTGGGTGGTTCCTTCCACCAGTTTCAGCAGGGCGGCCAGGTCGTCGGGCCGGGTGTCGGGGTTGAGGAGGGTGGCCTTGAGCCAGAGCCGGTCGTCCAGGCGGGCGCGGCCGAGGACGGCGCGGCCGTCGGTGAGCAGCCCGCGGCGTACGGCGGCGACGGCGTCGTCGGTAGCGCCCTCGGGCCGGAACAGGACCGTGCTGATGACGGGCCGGTCGTACAGCTCGAAGCCGGGGTGCGCGTGGATCAGGTCGGCGAACTCGCGTGCGCGTGCGCAGACTTGGTCGACGAGGGCGCCGAGGCCGCGGCGGCCGAGGGTCTTGAGGGTGACGGCGGTCTTGAGGATGTCGGGGCGGCGGGTGGTGCGCAGGGAGCGGCCGAGGAGGTCGGGGAGGCCGGCTTCGGTGTCGTCGTCGGCGTTGAGGTAGTCGGCGTGCTGGTGGAGGACGTCGAGGTCGCGGGGGCGGCGGACGGCGAGGAGTCCGGCGGCGATCGGCTGCCAGCCGAGTTTGTGCAGGTCGAGGGTGACGGTGTGGGCGGCTTCGAGGCCGGTGAGCCGGTCGCGGTGGCGGTCGCTGAACAGGAGGCCGCCGCCGTGGGCGGCGTCGATGTGCAGTCGGGCGCCGTGGGCGGCGCACAGTCCGGCGATCTCGGGCAGGGGGTCGATGAGGCCGGCGTCGGTGGTGCCGGCGGTGGCGGCGACGAGGAGGGAGCCGCGGGGGCCGCCGACGTCGGTGAGGGCGCGGTGCAGGGCGGCGAGGTCGATGGTGCCGGCGGGGGCGGGGACGACGACGGGTTCGGGCAGGCCGAGCAGCCAGGCGGCGCGGGGCAGGGAGTGGTGGGCGTTGGCGCCGTGGACGAGGCGGATGCCGCCGCCGTGGGACTCGCGGGCCAGCAGCAGGGCGAGGTGGTTGGACTCGGTGCCGCCGGTGGTGACGACGGCGTCGGCGAGGCCGGCGAGGTGGGCGAGTTCGCGGGTGACGAGGGCTTCGAGTTCGGAGGCGGCGGGGGCCTGGTCCCAGGAGTCGAGGGACGGGTTGAGCACGGTGGCGGCGAGGTCGGCGGCGGCGGCCACGGCGAGCGGCGGGCAGTGCAGATGGGCGGTGCACAGCGGGTCGGCGGGGTCGGCGGCGCCTTCGGCGAGGGCGTGGACGAGGACGCGCAGGGCCTCGGGGTCGCCGTGTTCGGGCAGGACGTCGCCGAGGGCGTCGCGCAGCCGGGCGGCGACGGCTTCGGGGCCGCCCGCGGGCAGGGGTCCGCCGCGGGCGCGCCGTCCGGTGTCGAGGGCGCCGAGCACGGTGTCGAGCAACGGCCGCAGGGCGCCGGGGCCTTCGGAGCCGGAGGCGAGGGCCCGCGGGTCGGGCGGGGGCGGAGTGCTCATGGGCTGTCCTCCGGGGCGCGGGGGCAGGGATCTCCAGCTTGGCGGCCCGCGGTCCGACGCGCCCGGGAAGCCCGGTGATCGCGACCCGAAAGGGGGTACTTCCTTGCGGGTGAGAGGTGTTGGGACCGCGGAGGGGATGCGGCTAGCGTCGGGTGGATGGATGACGCTGTGCTGATCGATGTGCCCGGTGAGCGGGTGGTGGTGCGTGCGCCCGGTGAGCGGGACGAGGGGCCGTTGCTGACGCTGTTCGAGGAGTGCGAGGACTGGTTCGTGGCAGCGACGGGGCTGCCGTCGGGGCCGGGCGATGTGCAGAGCCTGTTCTACTCGCTGCCCGAGGGCGTGGACCCGGACGCCAAGTCGCTGTGGGTGGTGGAGCGGGACGGGGTGGTGACGGGCCTGGTGGACGTGGTGCGCGACCATCCGGAGCCGGGCTCGGTGGCGGTGGGGCTGTTCCTGCTGGCCCCTTGGGCGCGGGGCCGGGGGCTGGGCCGGGCGGTGGCCGAGGCGCTGCTGGCGCGCGCGGAGGGGGTGACGCGGGTGACGGCGACCGTGCCGTCCGGCTGGCGGCCGGGTGAACGGTTCGCCGAACGGCTCGGTTTCACACTGGAGGAGGCCACGGCGCCGACCGCACAGGTCGGCAACCGCCGCACGGGCCCGCGCGAACCGTCGCTGCGGCGGGCGGAGTTGCGGGTCGCCCCACGGGGGTGAGGCGAGGCGGCGCGGGTGGGGCGGCGGGGCGAGGCGGCGCGGGTAGGGCGGCGGGGCGAGGCGGCGCGGGTAGGGCGGCGGGGCGAGGCGGCGCGGGTAGGGCGGCGGGGCGAGGCGGCGCGGGTAGGGCGGCGGGCCGCCCGGCCCCAGGCCTCCCGGCCCCCCTGCCCGCGAACGCCCCACTGGCCCCTGCCGGGCTCCCGCTCCCGCGCGGCCCCCACCGGCCGTACGCCGAACCAGCCCCCGGACCGCGCCGGTTACGCCTCCCGCACCCGCAGCGCCCGCGCCAGGTCGTCGAGTTGGTCGACCAGGGTGCGGCGCAGGGCCGGGACCGGGTCGCCGTCGCGCAGGCAGGCCTCGCCGAGGGCGAGGTGCGCGGCGTCGACGGCGTGGGCGGGGAAGGCGAAGCGGCCGGCGGCGCGGGCGATGGCGGGACCGCGGCGGGCGGCGACGGCGAGCACGTCCTCGTAGTAGCGCGGCACGTACTCCCGTACCAGCTCGGCCTGTTCGGGCTGCCAGAAGCCCTGCGCGGTCGCGGTGAACAGGTAGTTGGACAGGTCGTCGCCGGCGAACATGGCCGCCCAGGCGGCGCGTTTGGCCTCCGGGTCGGGCAGGGCGGCGCGGCAGCGGGCGGCGCCCTCCTGGCCGCCGGCGGACGGGTCGCGTTCCAGTTCGGCGGCGATGGCGGCTTCGTCGGTGGCGCCGAGGACGGCGAGCCGGGCGAGGACGCGCCAGCGCAGTTCGGGGTCGAGTTCGGGCCCGCCGGGGACCATGCCGTCGGCGAGCCAGGCGGCGATGGTGTCGGGGTGGGCGGCGGCGTCCACGAACTGGCGTACGGCGATGAGCCGCAGGCCGGGGTTGTCGCCGTCCTCGGTGCGGCGCAGCAGGTCGCGGGCGAGGGCGGTGAGCGTGGTGAGCGCGGCGGGGCGGTCGTCGGGGTGCAGGTACCGGTCGGCGATCTGCGCGCCGGCGAAGGCGAGAACGCCTTGCACGAGGGCGAGGTCGGTCTCCTCGGGCAGGTGGGCGGCGGCGGTCGCCAGGTAGTCGGCGGGGGCGAGGTCGCCGTCGCGGACCATGTCGCGCAGGCTGTTCCAGACGACGGCGCGGGTGAGCGCGTCGGGGATGCCGGACAGTCCGCGCAGGGCGGTGTCCAGGGAGGTCTCGTCCAGGCGGATCTTGGCGTAGGTGAGGTCGAGGTCGTTGGGCACGACCAGGGCGGGGCGGATGCCGGGCCGGGGTTCGGGGGTGCCGCCCTCGGGGACGTCGATGTCGTAGCGCTCGCGCAGGGTGAGGGTGCGGCCGTCGGAGAGGTCGCGGTCGTAGACGCCGACGGTGACGCGGTGCGGGCGGGCGCCGGCGCGGTCGAGGGCGCAGGTCCACTGGCCGGGGCGGGCGTCGGTGGCGGCGGTGAGGGTGTCGACGCCGGTGGTGCGCAGCCAGGCCTCGGCCCAGGCGGGTACGTCGCGGTCGGTGGCGGAGGCGAGGGAGTCGATGAAGTCGGCGAGGGCGGCGTTGCCGAACCGGTAGCGCTCGAAGTGGGTGTTGATGCCGGCGAGGAAGTCCTTCTCGCCGAGCCAGGCGACGAGCTGGCGCAGGGCGGAGGCGCCCTTGGCGTAGGAGATGCCGTCGAAGTTGAGGAGGGCGGCGGCGGTGTCGTCGACGGCCTCGGGGGCGACGGGGTGGGTGGAGGGGCGCTGGTCGGCGTCGTAGCCCCAGGCCTTGCGGGAGACGCCGAACTCGGTCCAGGCGCCGGTGAAGCGGGTGGCTTCGGCGGTGATCTGGTAGCCCATGTACTCGGCGAAGGACTCGTTGAGCCAGATGTCGTCCCACCACTTGAGGGTGACGAGGTCGCCGAACCACATGTGGGCCATCTCGTGGGCGATGACGACGGCCCGCGTCTGGCGTTCGGTGTCGGTGACGGCGGAGCGGTAGACGAACTCGTCGCGGAAGGTGACCAGTCCGGGGTTCTCCATGGCGCCGGCGTTGAACTCGGGGACGAAGGCCTGGTCGTAGGAGTCGAAGGGGTAGGGCTCGGCGAACTTCTCGTGGTAGCGGTCGAAGCAGGCGCGGGTGAGGTCGAGGATCTCGTCGGCGTCGGCGTCGAGGTGGGGGGCGAGCGAGCGGCGGCAGTGGATGCCGAAGGGCAGGCCGCGGTGCTCGGTGCGCACGGAGTGCCAGGGGCCGGCGGCGACGGCGACGAGGTAGGTGGAGATGCGGGGGGTGGTGGCGGCCGTCCAGACGCCGTCGCCGGTGTGCTCGGTGACACCGTTGGCGAGGACGGTCCACTCCTCGGGGGCCTTGACGGTGAGGTCGAAGACGGCCTTGAGGTCGGGCTGGTCGAAGGCGGCGAAGACGCGCTGGACGTCGTCCAGGAAGAGCTGGGTGTAGACGTAGGTCTCGCCGTCGGCGGGGTCGGTGAAGCGGTGCATGCCCTCGCCGGTGCGGGAGTAGCGCATGCGGGCGTCGACGCGCAGTTCGTGCTCGCCGGGGGCGAGGTGCGTCAGGGGCAGCCGGTTGCCGTCGAGGGCGGCGGGGTCGAGGGGCTGTCCGTCGAGGGTGGCGGAGCGCAGCTCGGCGGGCTTCAGCTCGACGAAGGTGTCCGCCGTGGCCCCCGCGCCCGCCGTGTCCTGGCCCGTGCCGGTGCCGGTGCCGGTGCCGGTGCGTACGGTGAACCGGATGACGGTACGGGAGTCGAAGGTGTCGTCCCCGACGGTCAGGTCGAGGTCGACGGTGTAGCGGTGGACGTCGAGGAGCTGGGCACGGGTCTGCGCTTCGTCGCGCGTCAGTACGGACATGGACGCCATGCTGCCTGATGCCCCCGGCGGGGCACGAGGGGGTTCCGGAGCCGGACCGGACGACCGGCGGCCGCCCCGCGCGCCGGACGCCCCCGCCGCACTCCACGCGGACCGCCGACCGCGCCGACCGCGCCGCCGTGTGCGGCGCGGGAGCGGCGCGTGGGCGCCGGGGCGGGGCCAGCGGGCGCGGCGGCCTGGTGGGCGCTGTGCGCCGGGCGTCCGGAGACCGGGCCGGGCCGCCGGAGACGGGCCGGGCTCCCGGAGACGGGCCGGGCCCCGGAGACGGTCCCGGCGCCGGGCCGGGCGGCCGGAGGACGCCCGCTCAGCCCGCCGCGGGCGAGTCCGCGGCCGCCGGGCCCTCCGCGATCCGCTCGTGGTGCCTGATCACCTCGGCGATGATGAAGTTCAGGAACTTCTCCGCGAACGCCGGGTCCAGCTTGGCGTCCTCGGCGAGGCCGCGCAGGCGGGCGATCTGGCGGGCCTCGCGGGCGGGGTCGGCGGGCGGCAGCTGGTGGGCGGCCTTGAGGTGCCCGACCTGCTGGGTGGCCTTGAACCGCTCGGCGAGCATGTGGACGACGGCCGCGTCGATGTTGTCGATGCTGTCGCGCAGCCGGGACAGTTCCGCGCGGACGGCGGGGTCGACGTCACCGGTACCGGTGTTGCTGGTGGTCATGGTGGGCAACTCTACGGGGCTCCGCCAGGCGGCCGGCGCGCACGATCACGCCCGGCCTCCGCCTATGGTGGAAAGGAGTTCAGGCCGTCCGAGGGGGTGTGGACGTGGCGGACGACGGGCCGGTCGAGCGCGGCTATCCGCATCTGGAGACGGTGCGCGCCGCGATCACGGCGCTCTACCGACGGCTGTCGTACGTCACCGTCCGAACGTTCGCGACCAGTGTGGCCCCGGTCGACGTGGCGTTCTGCGACACCGACGACCTGCACCTCGGCGCGCAGCGGGTGGCGCGGGAGCTGGTGCGGCACTACGGGCTGCCGGACGCCCGGCTGATCGTCGGCTTCCGGGAGATGCGGCACGCGGCGAACGTGGAGCTGACGGCGGGCCCGGAGTACTTCGTCGAGCTGAACGACCGCTTCCGCACCCACCGCCGGGACATCGGCGCGGCCCTCGCGCACGAGGTGACGCACGTCTACCTGCACCGTCTGGACCTGTCCTTCCCCGGCACCCGGGACAACGAGATCCTCACCGACACGGCGGCGGCGTACCTGGGGGCGGGCTGGCTGCTGCTGGACGCGTTCCGGCAGGACGGCGTCTCCTCGCAGAAGCTCGGCTATCTCACCCCGGAGGAGTTCGGGTACGTGGTGGCCAAGCGGGCGCTGGTCTTCGGCGAGGACCCGTCGACCTGGTTCACCAGCCCGCAGGGCTACGAGGCGTACGTCGAGGGGATGAACCGCGCCCGCCGGGACGCGCGGCAGCCGCCGCTGACGGCGGCCGGCTGGTCGGGCCGCCGCCGCTACGCCCGCGACCGCCGCCACGCCCAGGACCACGGTCACGCCCAGGACCACGGTCACGGGGCCGAGTGGACTCCGTCGCCGACGGCCCCGTACTCGTTCACCTCCGGCGGCCCGGAGCCGCTGCGGGTGTCGTTCCCGTGCCCGACCTGCCACCAGCGGATCAGGGTGCCGGTCCGGGGCCGGGTCAGGGCGCGGTGCGGGCTGTGCCGGACGGTGCTGGAGTGCGACACGTAGCGGCGCGGAAGGACACACGGGCACACGAAGGGACACGCGGGCTCGCACAGGGACGCAGGGGGACGCGCGGAGGTCCGGAGGGACGCGCAGGTCTCAGGCCGGTCCGACGATCCCCCGTTCCCGCGCGGCCGCCAGCCACTGCGGGAACTCGCCCAGGAGCCGGTCGTACAGCTCGGCGTCGGACATCCGGCGCGGGTCGGGGCCGGCGGGGAAGAAGCCGGCGTTGTCCACCACCCGCTTGCCGGGCACGTCCAGTTCGTCGAGCCTGCGCAGGAAGTCGAACTGGCGGCTGCGCGGGTTGCCGAAGCCGATGAACTGCCAGAACAGCGGCAGCTTCGCGGCCTTGCAGAGGTAGCGTTCCGCGGCGGGCCTGCTCGTCGGGGCGCCGTCCGTCTGGAAGACGACGAGGGCCGGGTCCGTCGCGCGGCTGTCGAGGTAGTGGTCGATGACGGCGTCCATGGCGAGGTGGTAGTTGGTCCGGCCCATGTGGCCGAGTCCGGCCGCGATCCGTTCGACACGGCCCTGGTGGTCGTCGAGGGCGATCTCGGTGACGGCGTCGACGTCCGTGGAGAAGAAGACCACCGGCACCTGGCCGTCGTCGTCCAGGTGCGCCGCCAGGCCCAGCACCCGGTCGGCGAGCGCCTGCACGCTGCCGTTCCTGAAGTACGGCCGCATCGAGCCGGAGTGATCGACCACGAGGTAGACGGCGGCCCGCTGCCCGGCCAGGCCGTGCTCGGCGAGCGAGGCGCCCGCGCTCTTGTAGAGGCTGACCAGCGCGGGCGCGGTCGAGGCCACCTTGCTCAGGCTGATCGCCGCCACTCGGACTCCTTCGGCGCGGTGTGCGCGGCGGACCGGCTCGGCGGCGATGTGCCGCGCGCCGTCCTGTCGTGACGGCAGCGCGAACGGGCGTGACGTCGAGGCAGGGCGCGCGGTCGCCGCCGGTGCGTGCCGGGCGCCGCTGATCGGGACGAGGGACACACCGTACCGGAACCGCGCTCCCCGAACTCGCCTTCGCCCGAAGGGGGTTGGGCGTCATCGACGCGAAGGGCCCTGGACAGACCCGCCCTCGTCTCCCCGGCCGGACCCCGGACATGCGTCGGCGCCTGCCCGGGGTCCGGTCGGGGACGGTGGGCAGGCGCCGGCGGGTCGGCCGAGGGGGAACCCCTCGGGCCGGCCCGCCCGTACGTCGTTGTACGGGACGTGTTGTGTCGCCGTCAGACCATCAGCGCGCGGTCCGTCGGGCGGATCGGGGCCGGCAGGTCGCTGGCGCCCGTGAGGTAGCGGTCGGCGCCGCGGGCGGCGGAGCGGCCCTCGGCGATCGCCCACACGATGAGCGACTGGCCGCGGCCGGCGTCGCCGGCGACGAACACGCCGGGCACGTTGGTCTGGAAGTCGGCGTCGCGGGCGATGTTACCGCGTTCGTCGAGTTCCAGGCCGAACTGCTCGACCAGGCCGTTGACGCGGTCGGTGCCGGTGAAGCCCATGGCGAGGGTGACGAGCTGGGCGGGGATCTTGCGCTCGGTGCCCGGCTTCGGGGTGAGCTTGCCGTCGACGAACTCGACCTCGGTCAGGTGCAGCCACTGGACGTTGCCGTCGGCGTCGCCCTCGAAGTGGGTGGTGGAGACGGAGTAGACCCGCTCGCCGCCCTCCTCGTGCGCGGAGGTGACCTTGTAGAGCATGGGGAAGGTCGGCCACGGCTGGGAGAGCGGGTTCCGCTCCTCGCCCGGCCGGGGCATGATCTCCAGCTGGGTCACCGAGGCCGCGCCCTGGCGGTGGGCGGTGCCCACGCAGTCGGCGCCGGTGTCGCCGCCGCCGATGACGACGACGTGCTTGCCCTCGGCGGAGATCGGCGGGCTGACGTAGTCGCCCTCCTGGACCTTGTTGGCCAGCGGCAGGTACTCCATGGCCTGGTAGACGCCCTTGAGTTCGCGGCCGGGCACCGGCAGGTCGCGGGCGGTGGTGGCGCCGGCGGCGATGACGACGGCGTCGTAGCGCTTCTTCAGGTCGGTGGCCGAGATGTCGCGGCCGACCTCGACGCCGGTGCGGAAGCGGGTGCCCTCCGCGCGCATCTGCTCGATGCGGCGGTTGATGTGCCGCTTCTCCATCTTGAACTCGGGGATGCCGTAGCGCAGCAGGCCGCCGATGCGGTCGGCGCGCTCGTAGACGGCGACGGTGTGGCCGGCCCGGGTGAGCTGCTGGGCGGCGGCCAGGCCCGCGGGGCCCGAGCCGATGACGGCGACGGTCTTGCCGGACAGCCGCTCGGGGATCTGCGGGGCGACGTCGCCGGTCTCCCACGCCTTGTCGATGATCGAGACCTCGACGTTCTTGATGGTGACCGGCTGCTGGTTGATGCCGAGCACGCACGCCGACTCGCACGGGGCGGGGCACAGCCGCCCGGTGAACTCCGGGAAGTTGTTGGTGGCGTGCAGGCGCTCGGAGGCGGCGGCCCAGTCCTCGCGGTAGGCGTAGTCGTTCCACTCGGGGATGAGGTTGCCGAGCGGACAGCCGTTGTGGCAGAACGGGATGCCGCAGTCCATGCACCGGCTGGCCTGCTTGCTGATGATCGGCAGCAGCGAGCCGGGGACGTAGACCTCGTTCCAGTCCTTGACGCGCTCGGTGACGGGGCGGGTCTTGGCGACCTCGCGGCCGTGGTTGAGGAAGCCCTTCGGGTCAGCCATTGATCGCCGCCTCCATCATCTTCTCGGTGATCTCGGTCTCGGAGAGACCGGCTCGCTCGGCGGCGTCCTTGGCGGCGAGCACTGCCTTGTATGTGCTGGGGATGATCTTGCTGAAGCGCTCGGCGGCGGCGTCCCAGTCGGCGAGCAGCTTCTGCGCGACGGTGGAGCCGGTCTCCTCCTGGTGGCGGCGCACCACCTCGTGCAGCCACTGCTTGTCCGTCTCGTCCAGCGCCTCGATCGCGCCGAGGTTGCCGGAGTTGACGTTGTCGCGGTCCAGGTCGATGACGTAGGCGATGCCGCCGGACATGCCGGCCGCGAAGTTGCGTCCGGTCTCGCCGAGGACGACGGCGCGGCCTCCGGTCATGTACTCGCAGCCGTGGTCGCCCACGCCCTCGGAGACGACCGTGGCGCCGGAGTTGCGGACGCAGAAGCGTTCGCCGGTGCGGCCGCGCAGGAACAGCTCGCCGCCGGTGGCGCCGTAGGCGATGGTGTTGCCGGCGATGGTGGAGTACTCGGCGAGGTGGTCGGCGCCGCGGTCCGGGCGGACGACGATCCGGCCGCCGGACAGGCCCTTGCCGACGTAGTCGTTGGCGTCGCCCTCCAGGCGCAGCGTGACGCCGCGCGGCACGAACGCGCCGAAGGACTGGCCGGCCGAGCCGGTGAAGGTGATGTCGATGGTGTCGTCGGGCAGGCCCGCGCCGCCGAACTTCTTCGTCACCTCGTGGCCGAGCATGGTGCCGACCGTGCGGTTGATGTTGCGGATGGCGACCTGGGCGCGCACCGGCTGGGCGTCGGTGGCGGAGTCGGCGTTCAGGGCGTCGGCGGCGAGCTTGATCAGCTCGTTGTCGAGGGCCTTCTCCAGGCCGTGGTCCTGGGCGACGATGCGGTGGCGCACCGCGCCCTCGGGCAGGTCGGGGACGTGGAACAGCGGTTCCAGGTCCAGGCCCTGCGCCTTCCAGTGGTCGACCGCGCGGGTCACGTCGAGGGCCTCGGCGTGGCCGACGGCCTCCTCGATGGAGCGGAAGCCCAGCTCGGCGAGGATCTCGCGGACCTCTTCGGCGATGAAGGTGAAGAAGTTGACGACGTGCTCGGCCTTGCCGGCGTAGCGCTCGCGCAGCACCGGGTTCTGGGTGGCGATGCCGACCGGGCAGGTGTCCAGGTGGCACACGCGCATCATGACGCAGCCGGACACGACGAGCGGGGCGGTGGCGAAGCCGAACTCCTCGGCGCCGAGCAGCGCGGCGATGACCACGTCGCGGCCGGTCTTCAGCTGGCCGTCGGTCTGCACGACGATGCGGTCGCGCAGGCCGTTGAGCAGCAGGGTCTGCTGGGTCTCGGCGAGGCCCAGCTCCCAGGGGCCGCCCGCGTGCTTGAGGGAGGTGAGCGGGGAGGCGCCGGTGCCGCCGTCGTGACCGGAGATGAGCACGACGTCCGCGTGGGCCTTGGACACGCCGGCCGCGACCGTGCCGACGCCGACCTCGGAGACCAGCTTCACGTGGATGCGGGCGGCCGGGTTGGCGTTCTTGAGGTCGTGGATCAGCTGGGCCAGGTCCTCGATGGAGTAGATGTCGTGGTGCGGCGGCGGGGAGATGAGCCCCACGCCCGGCGTGGAGTGCCGGGTCCTGGCCACCCACGGGTACACCTTGTGGCCGGGCAGCTGGCCGCCCTCGCCGGGCTTGGCGCCCTGGGCCATCTTGATCTGGATGTCGTCGGCGTTGACCAGGTACTCGCTGGTGACGCCGAAGCGGCCGGAGGCGACCTGCTTGATCGCCGAGCGGCGCGCCGGGTCGTACAGGCGGTCCGGGTCCTCGCCGCCCTCGCCGGTGTTCGACTTGCCGCCGAGCTGGTTCATGGCGATGGCGAGGGTCTCGTGCGCCTCCTTGGAGATGGAGCCGTACGACATGGCGCCGGTGGAGAAGCGCTTGACGATCTCGGAGACCGGCTCGACCTCGTCGACGGAGATCGGCGCGCGGTCGGACTTGAAGCCGAACAGGCCGCGCAGCGTCATCAGGCGCTCGGACTGCTCGTTCACCCGGGAGGTGTACTTCTTGAAGATGTCGTAGCGGCCGGAGCGCGTGGAGTGCTGGAGGCGGAAGACCGTCTCCGGGTCGAACAGGTGCGGTTCGCCCTCGCGGCGCCACTGGTACTCGCCGCCGATGTCGAGGGCGCGGTGCGCGGGGGCGATGCCGGAGGCGGGGTAGGCCTTGGCGTGGCGGGCGGCGACCTCCTTGGCGATGACGTCGATGCCGACGCCGCCGATCTTGGTGGCGGTGCCGTTGAAGTACTTCTCCACGAAGGACTCGTCCAGGCCGACGGCCTCGAAGACCTGGGCGCCGCGGTAGGAGGCGACGGTGGAGATGCCCATCTTGGACATGACCTTCAGGACGCCCTTGCCGAGGGCGTAGATCAGGTTGCGGATGGCCTGCTCGGACTCGATGCCGGGCAGGAAGGTGCCGGCGCGGACCAGGTCCTCGACGGACTCCATCGCGAGGTACGGGTTGACGGCGGCGGCGCCGTAGCCGATGAGCAGGGCGACGTGGTGGACCTCGCGGACGTCGCCGGCCTCGACCAGCAGGCCCACGTGGGTGCGCTTCTTGGTGCGGATGAGGTGGTGGTGGACGGCCGCGGTGAGCAGCAGCGACGGGATCGGCGCGTGCTCGGCGTCGGAGTGCCGGTCGGACAGGACGATCAGGCGGGCGCCGTTGCCGATGGCGGCGTCGGCCTCCGCGCAGATCTCCTCGATGCGGGCGGCCAGCGCCTCGCCGCCGCCGGAGACCCGGTAGAGGCCGGAGAGGGTGGCGGCCTTGAAGCCGGGCATGTCGCCGTCGGCGTTGATGTGGATGAGCTTGGCCAGCTCGTCGTTGTCGATCACCGGGAAGGGCAGGAGGACGCTGCGACAGGAGGCCGCGGTGGGCTCCAGCAGGTTGCCCTGCGGGCCGAGCGAGCTGCGCAGCGAGGTGACCAGTTCCTCGCGGATGGCGTCCAGCGGCGGGTTGGTGACCTGCGCGAAGAGCTGGGTGAAGTAGTCGAAGAGCAGGCGCGGGCGCTCGGAGAGGGCGGCGATGGGCGAGTCGGTGCCCATGGAGCCGATGGGCTCGGCGCCGGCCTTGGCCATCGGGGCGAGGATGACGCGCAGCTCTTCCTCGGTGTAGCCGAAGGTCTGCTGGCGGCGGGTGACCGAGGCGTGGGTGTGGACGATGTGCTCGCGCTCGGGCAGGTCGGACAGCTCGATCTCGCCGGCTTCCAGCCAGTCGGCGTAGGGCTGCTCGGCGGCGAGCTGCGCCTTGATCTCGTCGTCCTCGATGATGCGGTGCTCGGCGGTGTCCACGAGGAACATGCGGCCGGGCTGGAGGCGGCCCTTGCGGACGACCCTGGCGGGGTCGATGTCGAGGACGCCGACCTCGGAGCCGAGGACGACGAGGCCGTCGTCGGTGACCCAGTAGCGGCCGGGGCGCAGGCCGTTGCGGTCGAGGACGGCGCCGACCTGGGTGCCGTCGGTGAAGGTGACGCAGGCGGGGCCGTCCCAGGGCTCCATCATCGTGGAGTGGAACTGGTAGAAGGCGCGCCGGGCCGGGTCCATGGAGGCGTGGTTCTCCCAGGCCTCCGGGATCATCATCAGCACCGAGTGGGGCAGCGAGCGGCCGCCGAGGTGGAGCAGTTCCAGGACCTCGTCGAAGGAGGCGGAGTCGGAGGCGTCGGGGGTGCAGATCGGGAAGATCCGCTCCAGCTTGTCCTTGCCGCCGAACAGCTCGGAGGCGAGCTGCGACTCGCGGGCCACCATCCAGTTGCGGTTGCCCTTGACGGTGTTGATCTCGCCGTTGTGGGCGACGAACCGGTAGGGGTGGGCGAGCGGCCAGCTCGGGAAGGTGTTGGTGGAGAAGCGGGAGTGGACGAGCGCGATGGCCGAGGCGAAGCGGCGGTCGGACAGGTCCGGGAAGAACGGCTCCAGCTGGCCGGTGGTGAGCATGCCCTTGTAGACGAGGGTGCGGGCCGACAGCGAGGGGAAGTAGACGCCCGCCTCGCGCTCGGCGCGCTTGCGCAGCACGAACGCCCTGCGGTCCAGGGCGATGCCCTCGCTCGCGCCGTCGGTGACGAACAGCTGGCGGAAGACCGGCATGGTGGAGCGGGCGGTGGCGCCGAGCAGTTCGGGGGCGACCGGGACCTCGCGCCAGCCGAGGACCGTGAGGTTCTCCTCGGCGGCGATCGTCTCGATGCGCGAGACCGCGTCCTCGGTGCCCTCCCCGGGCAGGAAGGCGATGCCGACCGCGTAGCCGCCGGCGGCGGGCAGTTCGAATCCGGCCACCTCGCGCAGGAACGCGTCGGGCACCTGGGAGAGGATGCCCGCGCCGTCGCCGGAGTCGGGCTCGGAGCCGGTGGCGCCGCGGTGCTCGAGGTTGCGCAGCACGGTGAGCGCCTGCTCGACCAGCGCGTGGCTCGCCTCGCCGGTGAGGGTGGCCACGAAGCCGACGCCGCAGGCGTCGTGCTCGTTGCGGGGGTCGTACATACCCTGCGCAGCAGGGCGAGCATCCATGAACGACCAGTTCTGGCCGTTCTCGGAGTGCTGGGACGGCTGGCGCGGCGTACGCATCGGCTCTCCCGTCGTCGTCATCTGGCATGTGCTGGTGCCGAGGGACGACGTTGGCCCTCTGCGTAAGTGCGAAATTTCGTGCAGGTTACATGATGGAACGGTTCTCGGGAACCGGATACTCCGTTCCAACATGCGGACACCGAAGGGGGGTCGGCGGCGGGGGTTCCGCTTCCGGCGGCGCTGGTTTCAGGGGGCGGGCCGGCGACGACGAGATCGGTCGGATCGGGGTCGGTCGAGGCCCGGGGGCGGGGTGGGCGGCGTGGTCGCCCGCCTCCGCGAGGGTGCGCGGCAGGCGTCATTGCCCGCAGCGCTTACGGCTCATGCCCGGTGGCACGTCAGTCGAAACCAGCCGGTAACGGGTACTTATACGGTCCGACGCATAGGTACCAGTCGGCTCATCCTACGGCCGTTCCGAACAGGCTACCGAGGGCGTACGTCACACCGGCGGCGGCACCACCCAGGACAAGCTGGCGCAAACCGCTGTACCACCAGGTGCGCGCGGTCACCTTGGCCACCACCGCGCCGCAGGCGAACAGCCCGATCAGGGCGAGCAGCACGGCCGGCCACAGCACGGTGGCGCCGAGCAGATAGGGCAGCACCGGCAGCAGGGCGCCGAGCGCGAACGAGCCGAACGACGAGACGGCGGCCACCAGCGGGGAGGGCAGGTCGCCCGGGTCGACGCCCAGTTCCTCGCGGGCGTGTATCTCCAGGGCCTGCTCGGGATCCTTGGACAGCTGCCGGGCGACCTCGCGGGCCAGGTCGGGCTCCACGCCCCGCGCCGCGTACAGTGCGGCCAGCTCGGCCTCCTCGTCCTGCGGGTGCTTGCGCAGCTCGCGCCGCTCGACGGCCAGCTCGGCCTCGACCAGCTCGCGCTGGGAGGCGACGGAGGTGTACTCGCCGGCGGCCATGGAGAAGGCGCCGGCGGCGAGGCCGGCGAGTCCGGTCAGGACGATGGTGTGCTGGCTGACCGCGCCGCCCGCGACGCCGGTCATCAGGGCGAGGTTGGAGACCAGGCCGTCCATCGCGCCGAAGACCGCCGGGCGCAGCCAGCCGCCGTTCACATCGCGGTGCGTGTGGTTGTCGCGGTGCGCCTCGTGGAGCGGCGCTTCGGTGTCGAGGATGGCCACAGGTTCCCCCAGAGTGCTTAGGCAAGGCTTTTGGACTGGTTCTACTTTTCGACAACACTCAATCTACGCCCGCGATTCCCCGCCCGCCAGCAAGGAAAGGCTCGTCTAACCTGCGCTTTTGCCGGGCGATGCTCATCCGAGACGGTATGCGCACAGATGTCGTACGGGTGATGCTGGGGGCCGCGAGGCTGCGTCGGCCGCCGCACCGGGGACACCTTCCGCAAGGGGCTCCGCCAAGGGTTCCGCGCCCGCCCGCCGGCGCCCCGGAGAGGAGAGCCCGCGATGGCATCGAGCGCCGGCGTCCCCGCGGCCCGCCTCCGCGACCGGGCGCGCGGCGCGCTGCTCGGCCTCGCCGTCGGGGACGCCCTCGGGGCGCCCGCCGAGAACCTGAAGCCCTCCGAGATCCGCGCCCGCTGGGGCCGCATCACCGGCTACGTCGCCGAGCGCCCGGCCGGCACCGACGACACCGAGTACGCCCTCTTCTCCGGCCTGCTGCTCGCCCGGCACGGCTCCGCCCTCACCCCCGCCCATGTCGAGGCCGCCTGGCACGAGCACATCGCCGACCGCGCCGAGGGCCCCTTCCGCGGCGCCGGCTTCAGCGAGCGCGGCACCCTGGAGAACCTCCGCCGGGGACTTGCCGCCCCCGTCTCCGCCCAGCACCGGCACGCCTGGAGCGACGGCCTGGCCATGCGGGCGGCGCCCTTCGGGGTGTTCGCCGCCGGACGCCCCGCCGAGGCGGCCCGCCTGGTCGCCATCGACGGCTCGGTCAGCCACGAGGGCGAGGGCATCCACGGCGGGCGGGCGGTGGCCGCCGGGGTCGCGGCGGCCATGGCGGGCGCCGCGCCGGTCGCGGTCGTCGCCGCCGCGCTCGCCGTCGTCCCCGACGACTCCTGGACCGCCCGCACCCTGCGCCGGGCCACGGCCGCCGCCCGCCGCGGCGAACGCGCGGTGCGCTCCGCCGTCGTCATCGGCGGCTACCCCTGGGCCGACCTCGCCCCGGAGGCGGTCGCCCTGGCGTTCGGCGCCTACGCCGCCGCCGACGGCGACTTCCGCGCCGCCGTCCTCACCGCGGTCAACATGGGCCGCGACGCCGACACCACGGCCGCCGTAGCGGGCGCGCTGGCCGGTGCGACGCGGGGCGTGGCCGCCGTCCCCGAGGAATGGGCGGCCGCCATCGGCCCGGCCCGCGGCAGCTGCCTGCCCTCGATGGCCGGCCGGCACGTACTGGACGTGGCGGACCTGCTGCTGACCGCGGCGGAGACCGAACGCCGCGCGGCGGGGGAACCCCGCGTGGAGGTCGTACGGCCCGTCGCCGACGCGCGCGCCGACGTCGCACGGCCCGGACCCGGTGGCGTACGGTCCGACGCCCCCGCCGACTACGTCCTCACCGCCGACGCCGCCGACGAGGGCGAGGCGGGCGCGTGAGCGGGCCGCGGCGGATCGAGGGACTGCTGCTGGGCCTCGCCGCCGGGGACGCCGCCGGCTGGCCCGCCGCCCGGCACCGGGCCGCGCGGATGCCCGAGTGGACCCGCCGCCTCACCCGCGAGCTGGACACCTTCGCCGAGCAGAACGCGACCACCACCCTGCCCGTCCCCACCGCCCTCAACCAGCCCCCCGGGCCGCTGCGCCTCGGCCCCTCCGACGACGCCGAGTGGGCGGCGTTCGCGGCCGAGGCCGTGCTGCGGGCCGGCGACGACGACGCGCTCGGCGACCTCAGCCGGGACCGCCGGGTACGGGCCGCGATCGACCTCACCTGGAACACGGTGGCCGCCGAGGTCGCGGCGGCGGCCGACCGCGCGCCCGAGATCGAGTCCGCGGTGCTGCCGCTGCGCGCCCGCATCTCCGTGCGGGCCGGTCTCGGCAACCTCGCCACCGGGCTGCGCCCGCCCGCCACCGGCCACGACAACCCCCACTACTTCGACGACGCGGCCTGCGTACGGGCCTGCGCCCTGGCCGTCGCCCACCCGGGCGATCCGCGCCGCGCCGCCGAACTCGCCGAGTTCGACGCCCGCTACACCCAGGACGGCGACGGCGTGCACGGCGCCCGGGCGATGGCGGCGGCGCTCGCGCTGGCCCTGACCGGGGCCGAGGTCGAGCACTGCGTCACCGCCGCGCTGGCCGAGCTGCCCGCGCAGACGGAGATCGGCCGCAACGCCCGGCACGCCCTCGCCCTCGCCCTCGCCGGCGAGGGCGAGAGCGAGAGCGCGTTCGCGCTGGTGCCGCTGCTGGAGCACCAGATCGTCGACCACGTCTACAGCTACGGGGTGGCCGCCGCCGAGACCGTCCCGGTCGCCCTCGCCCTGGCCGTCGCCGCGGGCGGCCGGATCGCCCACGCGCTGCCCGCCGCGGCCTGCCTGTCCCGCCTCGCCGACTCCGCCCCGGCCCTGGCGGGCGCGCTGACCGGCGCGCTGGGCGGCGGCGAGGCGGTCCCGGCCTCCTGGCGGGAGGCCTGCCGCACCCTGTCCGGCTGCGTACTCCCCCGGCTCACCGGTACCGACCTGGTGGAACTCGCCGGACTCCTGGAAGCCGCGCGACCCGCCCCACCGGGAGGATGATTCGGGCATGACCACTGAAAAGGGAGAAGAAGACCGGGGGGTCGACAGCGCTACGGAGCCGCCCGCGGCCAGCACGCGCGGCACCGTTCCGTCCGGGGGCGGCCCGCGCGGGGCTGCTGCACACGGGGCCGGTCCGTCCGGGGACGGTCCGGCCGGGGCCGGGGTGCGCGGCGCCGGTCCGGCCGAGGCGGGGATGCGCGGTGACGGTGCGTCGGGTGCCGGGCCGTGCGGGGCCGCCCCAGCCGGAGCCGGTCCCTGCGGGGGCGGTCCGCTCGGGGGCGAACCGACCCGGAACGGTCCGCGTCAGGCCGGCCCGGCCCGGGCCGCCGCACCGCACGGTCCCGGACCCCGCGAAGCCGGACCCCACGCGGCCAATCCCCGCGAAGCCGGTCCTCCCGGTGCCGGACCGGTCTGGGTCGCCTCCCGTGAGGACGGTCCGTTCGGGGCCGGGCCGCGTGGCGTCGATCCGTCCCGCGCCGGGCTGCACGGGGGCGGCCCGACCGGGGCCGGTCTCCCCGGGGACGGTCCGCGCATGGCCGGAGCGGCCTGGGCCACGCCCCGCGACGACGGGCCAGCCGGAGGCGGGGGGCGCGGTGGCGGTCCGTCGGGTGCCGGGCCGTGCGGGGCCGCCCCAGCCGGGGCCGGGATGCGCGGTGGCGGTGCGGCCGAGGCGGGGATGGGCGGTGGCGATCCGGCCGGGGCCGGTCCCTCCGGGGACGGTCCGCGCATGGCCGGAGCGGCCTGGGCCACGCCCCGCGACGGCGGCCCGGACGGGGCCGAGGGACGCGGGGAGCGGGCGGGTGGTCCCGGGCTGGGCGAGCGGATCAGCGGGGCGCTCGTCGGCGCCGCCGTCGGGGACGCGCTCGGCGGGCCCGTCGAGGGCTACTCCCCCGACCAGATCCTCCAGCGCCACGGCGGCCGGGTGTCCGGCGTCGTCGGCCCCTGGAACGGCGACGACTGGCGCACCGCCCGCCCGATCGCGCCGTACCACAAGGGCGACGGCCACGTCACCGACGACACCCTGATGACCCACGCGCTGGTACGCGTCTACGCCCGGGTCCGCGACCACCTCGACGCCTACGCGATCGCCGACCATCTCGTCCCCGACCTGATGACCGAGCCGCGCTGGATCCCCGAGCTGGAGGCGGAGGCGCTGCCCCTGCAGCGGATCTTCCTGGCGGAGAAGTGGCTGGTGGCCCGGCTGCACTACGGCCACGTCGACCCGCGCGAGGCCGGCACCGGCAACATCGTCAACTGCGGCGCCGCGATGTACATGGCCCCCGTCGGCCTGGTCAACGCGGCCAACCCGCAGGCCGCGTACGCCGAGGCGCTGGACATCGCGGGCGCCCACCAGTCGTCGTACGGACGCGAGGCGGCGGGCGTGCTGGCGGCCGCCGTGGCCGCGGCCTGCACTCCGGGCGCCACCCCCGACTCGGTCGTGACGACGTGCCTGGCGCTGGCGAAGGACGGCACCCGCGCCGCCATCGAGGCGGTGTGCGACGTGGCCCGCGACCACACCCACTTCGAGTCGGCGCTCGGTCCGCTGCGGGCGGCCGTCGCCCCGTACGACACCGTCGGCCCCGACTACCGCGCCCCCTCGCTGGGCGCCCGCCGCCCCTCCCGGCTGCACGCGATCGAGGAACTGCCCGTCGCGCTCGGCATGCTGACGGTGGCGCGCGGCGACTTCCGGCACGCCGTGCTCGGCGCGGTGAACTACGGCCGCGACTGCGACTCCATCGCGACCATGGCCGGCGCCCTGGCGGGCGCGCTCGGCTCGCCGGTCCCCGAGGCATGGGCGAAGACGGTGGCCGAGGCCAGCCGGCTGGACCTGTGGGAGCCGGCCCGCACCCTGGCCGACGTGGCCCGGGAAGTCTTCGAGAAGGACGTACGACGCCGGCGCGCCCATGAGCGGGCGTTCGCCGGGATGGGAGGCCCGGAATGCTCCGACTGACCTGGGTCCAGCCGGAGGACCTGCTCGGCCACGAACTGCGCCAGGCGGCGCAGGACGGCCGCGAGCCGAAGGCGGTGGCCGCGCGATGGCGGGCGGCCGGCGGCCCCGAGGCCCCGGCCCGTGCCGGCGCCTCGCCGGAGCCGGCCTCCCGCTATCTGCGCCTGCTGGCCGAGGACCTCCTGGACGAACTCGCCGAACTGCCGAGCAGTCTGGCGGACGCGGAACCCACGGACCTGGCCGCGATCAAGGCGCTGTGCCCCAACTGGCCTACGGCGCCCGGCACTTCGGTTACCGTGGTGCACGCCACCCCCGCCGGGTCCGGCACGCCGACGCCCACCGCGTCCGGCGCCCTCGCACCCACCGAGTCCGGCGCCACCGCACCCGCCGAGTCCGGCGCCACCGTGCCCACCACGTCCGCCGCGCTCGGCGCCACCACGTCCGCCGTTCCGCACCTCCCGGACCCGGCCCCGGACCCCGACCGGCTGGAGGCCGCCTGGCTGGGGCGGGCCGTGGGGTGTCTGCTCGGCAAGCCGGTGGAGAAGCTCCCCCTCGACGGCATCCGCCAGCTCGCCCGCGCCACCGGCAACTGGCCGCTGACCACCTGGTTCACCGCCCGGGGCGTCCCCGACGACCTGGCCGCCAGGTACCCCTGGAACCGCCGGTCCGCGGCCACCTCGCTCGCCGAGAACATCGACGGGATGCCCGAGGACGACGACCTCGACTACCCGCTGCTCAACCTGCTCCTGCTGCAGCGCCACGGCAAGGGCTTCACCACCGCCGACGTGGCCCGGCTGTGGCTGGACGAACTCCCCGCCGGCCGCGCCTTCACCGCCGAGCGCGTCGCCTACCGCAACCTCCTCCTCGGCATCGAACCACCGCGCACCGCCCGCCACCGCAATCCGTTCCGCGAGTGGATCGGCGCCCTGATCCGCGCCGACGTGCACGGCTGGACCAACCCCGGCGACCCAGCGGCGGCCGCCGAGCAGGCGCACCGGGACGCCGCCCTCACCCACACCGCGAACGGCGTCCACGCGGCCATGTTCGCCGCCGCCGTCATCGCGGCCGCGACGAGCGGCGCCCATGACGTGCACGCCTGTCTGGCCACCGGGCTGACCGTCGTGCCGCCCGGCTCCCGGCTCGCCCGCGCGGTCCGGCACGCCATCGAACTGGCCGCCGTCCACGAGGACTTCGACACCGTCGTGGACGAGCTGCACGTCGCCCACTCCGCCACCTACCACTGGGTGCACGCGGTGCCCAACACTGCCCTGATCGCCGCCGCGCTCACCCACGCGAACGGCGACTTCACCGGCTCGGTCTGCCGGGCGGTGTCCGGCGGCTGGGACACCGACTCCAACGGCGCCACCGCCGGGTCGGTCGCCGGGGCGCTGGCCGGCTCCCCGGCCGCGCTGCCCGAGCGCTGGACGGCCCCGCTGAAGAACCGGCTGGCCACGTCCATCGGCGACTTCGACGGCAGCGGCTTCGACGCCCTGGCCCGCCTCACCCATCGGGAGGCGTCCCGCCGATGACGCCGACGCCGCACCCGACCGGCACACCCGACCCGAACACCGGCCCGGACACCGGCACCCGCCCGAATTCCGGCCCCGGCCCGCACACCGGCCCCGAGCAGGGCCTCGGCCCCGGCCCGTACCCCTCGTCCGGCGCCCGCCCCGTCCCGCCCCTGGCCGGTCTGCGCGTCCTGGACCTCGCCACCCTGTTCGCCGGGCCGATCGCCGCCATGCTGCTCGGCGACTTCGGCGCCGAGGTCGTCAAGGTGGAGCATCCCGTCAAGCCCGATCCGGCCCGCGGCCACGGCCCGTCGAAGAACGGCGTCGGCCTGTGGTGGAAGCTGCTGGGCCGCAACAAGCGCGCCATCACCCTGGACCTGTCCAAGCCGGGCGGCCGCGCGACCCTGCTGCGGCTGGCCGCCGGCGCGGACGTGATCGTGGAGAACTTCCGCCCCGGCACCCTGGAGAGATGGGAACTGGGCTGGCCCGAGCTGTCGGCGGCCAACCCGCGCCTGGTCCTGGCCCGGGTCACCGGCTTCGGCCAGTTCGGCCCGTACGCGACCCGGCCCGGCTTCGGCACCCTGGCCGAGGCGATGAGCGGCTTCGCCGCGATCACCGGCGAACCGGACGCGCCGCCCGTGCTCCCGCCGTTCGGGCTCGCCGACTCCATCGCGGGCCTGGCCACGGCGTACGCGGTGCTGACCGCGCTGGCGGCCCGGGAGCGCACCGGCGAGGGCCAGATCGTGGACATGGCGATCATCGAACCGATCCTGACCGTCCTCGGCCCGCAGCCCCTGTGGTACGACCAGCTCGGCTACGTCCAGCCGCGCACCGGCAACCGCACCCAGAACAACGCCCCGCGCAACACCTACCGCACCTCGGACGGCACCTGGGTCGCCGTCTCCACCTCGGCGCAGTCGGTGGCCGAACGCGTGATGCGCCTGGTGGGCCGCCCCGAGCTGATCGAGCAGCCGTGGTTCGCGACCGGCGCGGAGCGGGCGGCGCACGCGGACGTGCTGGACGAGGCGGTCGGCGGCTGGATCGCCCGGCACACCCGCACCGAGGTGATGGCCGCCTTCGAGAAGGCCGAGGCGGCGATCGCCCCGATCCAGGACGTCCGGGACGTGATGGCCGACCCGCAGTACCAGGCCCTCGGCACCCTGGCCACGCTGTACGACCCGGAGCTGGGGCGGCTGCGGATGCAGAACGTCCTGTTCCGGCTGTCGGCGACCCCCGGCGCGATCCGCTGGGCGGGCCGGCCGCACGGCGCGGACACGGACGCGGTGCTGACCGAGCTGGGCCTCACCCCGGACGAGGTGGCCGCGCTACGGGCGGAGGGCGCCCTGTGACGCCCGCCGTCCCGTTCCCGCTGACCTGGCTCTACGCGCCCGGCGACCGCCCGCACGTGGTCGCCAAGGCCCTGGCCTCGGGCGCCGACGTGGTGGTGATCGACCTGGAGGACGCGGTCGCCCCGGACCGCAAGGAGTACGCCCGCGCCGCCACCGCCGAACTGCTCACCGAGCCGCCGCCCGTCCCGGTCCACGTCCGGGTCAACGCCCTCGACGGGCCGCTGGCCGCGGCGGACCTGGCGGCGGTGGCCCCCCAGCCGGGCCTGGCCGGACTGCGGCTGCCGAAGGTGACGTCGGCGGAGCAGATCGTACGGGTCGCCCGCCGGACGGAGGCGGCGGGCCGCCCGCCCCACGCCCCCTCCCGCGCGGAGACCCCGCCGCCCGGCCCCCACCAGGGCTGCGCCTGGGACACACCGCGAGGTCACGATCCCCATGGGGCCTTCCAGGGCCACGGTTCCGGGGCCCCGCAGGGCTACGGCCCCGAAACCGCCCGGGGCCATGGCTCCGGAACGCCACCGGACCACTCCCCCGGGCCGTCGCAGGACTACGGCCCTGGGGTCTCATCGGGCCGCGGCCCCGGGATGTCTCCGGGCCACGGCCCCGAGGCTCCGCAGGGCCACCGCTGCGGGACTTCGCCGAGTCACGGCCCCGGGCCTTCGTGGGGCCACGGCTTCCCCGGGCCGCAGGACCACGGCACCGGACTCTCGCAGGGCTGTGCCACCTGCCTCCCGCACGATCACGGTCCCGCGATACCGCCGGGCGACGGCCCACCGCCCTGGCCGGGCACGCCCCTGCCGGGCGGGGGCACGGTCCTCCCACCGGGCGGCAGCGCGCTCTCCCCGCCCGGCGACGGCTCCGGCCTCCGGCCGGGCGGCGGCGCGGCGACGGCACGCGCACCAGGACGGACCCCCGGGCCGGAAGCGTCGGCCGACGCCCCCGGTCCCCCGCTCTACGCCCTCCTGGAGAACGCCCTCGCCATCGAGCACGCCTACGCCATCGCCTCCGCGCACCCCTCGCTGCGGGGCGTCTCGATCGGCGAGGCGGATCTGCGGGCCGATCTCGGGGTGCGGCGGGACGCCGGGCTGGACTGGTGCCGGGCCCGGGTGGTCGTCGCCGCCCGCGCGGCCGGTCTCGCCCCGCCCGCCCAGTCCGTGCACCCGGACATCCGGGACCTGGAGGGGCTGGCGGCCTCCTGCGCCCGGGGCCGCGCCCTGGGGTTCCTCGGCCGTGCGGCCATCCACCCCCGCCAGCTGCCGATCATCGAACGCGCCTATCTGCCGACCGACCGCGAACTGGAGGAGGCCGAGACGATCATCAAGGCGGCCACCACCGACCGGGGCGCCCAGGCCCTCAGCGACGGCCGCTTCATCGACGCGGCGGTGGTCGCGGCGGCCCGCCGCACCCTGGCCCTGGCCCGCAGGTACTGACCGCGCCGCACCACGCGGCGCCCGCCGCACACGACGAGGGCGCCCCCGGAATCCGGGGGCGCCCTCGGCTGCCTACGATCCTGCGACGACCGGCCCTGCGACCGTCCGTCAGCCCTGCTTGGCCGACCCCGCGCCGTCCTTCAGACCGACGCCGTCCTTGACGCCGACGCCGTCCTTCAGCTCGGCCCCGTCCTCGGGATCGGCGGCCTCCGGGTCGGCGCTCTCGGCCTCCGCGGCCGGCGTCGCGGCGTCCTCGCCCTTCGAGGCGCCGTCGCTCGTACCGCCCGGCCCGGCGTCGCCCTCGGCGTCGGTGCGTGCGTCGGTGCCCGCCTCGGTGCCGGTCGTCTCACCGGCGGCGTCCGTGGCGGCGCCCGGCTCGACCTCGGTCTCCCGGCCCGGCCGCTTCTTCGAGGACACCCAGATGTAGGCCACCGCGAGGAGGAAGACGATCAGCGCGGTCCAGTCGTTCAGCCGGAGGCCGAGGATGTGGTGGGCGTCGTCCACGCGCATGTACTCGATCCAGCCGCGGCCCACACAGTACGCGGCGACGTAGAGCGCGAACGCCCGGCCGTGTCCGAGCTTGAAGCGGCGGTCTGCCCAGATGACCAGCAGGCCGACGCCGACGCACCACAGCGACTCGTACAGGAACGTCGGGTGGTAGTACCCGGGGACCCGGCCGTCCGCCGAGGAGGTGATGTGCAGCGCCCACGGAACGTGCGTCTCCCGGCCGTACAGCTCCTGGTTGAACCAGTTGCCCCAGCGGCCGATGGCCTGCGCGAAGGCGATGCCCGGCGCGACGGCGTCGGCGTAGGCGGGCATCGGGACGCCCCGGCGCCGGGCGCCGATCCACGCTCCGAGCGCGCCGAGCGCGATCGCGCCCCAGATGCCGAGGCCGCCCTGCCACACCTTGAAGGCGTCCACCCAGTCACGGCCGTCGCTGAAGTACAGCTCGTAGTCCGTGATCACGTGGTAGAGCCGGCCGCCGACCAGGCCGAACGGCACGGCCCAGACGGCGATGTCGGCGACCGTGCCGGCCCGCCCGCCCCGGGCGACCCAGCGCTTGTTGCCGAGCCAGACGGCGACGAAGACGCCGATGATGATGCAGAAAGCGTAGCCGCGCAGCGGAACGGGTCCGAGGTAGACCACTCCGTGCGACGGGCTGGGAATGTAGGCAAGTTCCATGGCAGGGTCGACGCTACCGCAGCCGGAGCCGGGCCACGGCGGGCAACCCGGCTACGGGTCCATAACAGGGGCCCGCTTCACCGGTCCGCCGCCCGCCGCCGGACGCGGTCCTCGCCGATTCCTCGCCCGTCCTTCGCCCGCCGTCCGTCCCGGGCCCCTCGTCCGTCCCGTGCGCGCCGCTCATCCCTTGCTCGCCGCCTCCACCGTCTGCTTCAGCTTGGCCGGGGTCATCGAGCGGTCCTCGATGATGTTCTTGCCGTTCAGCAGGACTGTCGGGGTGCCGGAGTAGCCGCCGGCCTGGAACGCCTTGTTGGACTTGCCGACCCAGCTGTCGTGCACACCGTCCTTGACGCACTTCTGGAAGGCGGGCGTGTCCAGGCCGTTCACCTTGCCGGCCAGTTCGATCAGCTTGCCGTTGTCCGCGAAGGCGTCGTCGGTCTCCTCGGGCTGGTTGTCGTAGAGCACGTCGTGGTAGGCGGGGAACTTGCCGGCGTCCTGCGCGCAGGCGGCGGCGTTGGCCGCGCGCAGCGAGCCGGTGCCGCCGAGGTTGCCGTCGATCAGGCGGACCAGGTGGTACTCGATGCGGAGCTTGCCCGCGCCGGTCAGCTCGTGCAACGTGGGGCGGTAGGCCGCCTCGAAGGCCTTGCAGGCCGGGCAGCGGAAGTCCTCCCACACCGTGAGCGTCGACTTCGCGCCGTCCTGGCCGACCGGGATGGCGAGGCCGTCCTTGCCGAGCGCCCCGGAGGGCGCGGCGACCGGGCCGGAGCCGGAGCCGCTCTTGCCGGCGTTCGCCGCGAGCACGCCGATCACCGTGGCCAGGCCCAGCACACAGACCACGCTCGCGGCCACGATCAGCGTGCGCCGCCGCCGCTCCGAGGCCTTCTGCTTCTCCCGCTCGACCGCCAGCCGCTGCCGGGCGGTGCGCTTTGCGTCATGGTTCTTCTCGCTCACACCACCAGAACGAACCGGGGAGGCGCATTGCGCCTCCCCGGTCCCAGGTCCACCCCTTCGGGTGATGCGATCTTGCGCTACGCCTGTCCGCGCACCCCGCGCGCCAGCTCACCGGCGAGCGTGCGGACGGCCTCGACGCCGGCCGCCTGGTCGGGGGCGTCCAGCATCCGCTTGACGAACGCCGAGCCGACGATCACGCCGTCGGCGAAGCCGGCGACCTCGGCGGCCTGCGCCGGGTTGGAGACGCCGAGGCCGACGCAGACGGGCAGGCCGGTGCCGGTGGCCCGGGTGCGCCTCACCAGGTCCTGGGCCTGCTCGCCGACGGACTCGCGGGTGCCGGTGACGCCCATCAGGGAGGCGGCGTAGACGAAGCCGGAGCCGGCCGCGGTGATCTCGGCCAGCCGGGCGTCCCTGCTGCTGGGGGCGACGACGAAGACGGTGGCGAGACCGTGCTTGTCGGCGTGCTCGCGCCACAGCGCGGACTCCTGCACCGGCAGGTCGGGCAGGATGCAGCCGGCGCCGCCCGCGTCGGCCAGTTCGGCGGTGAACCGCTCGACGCCGTAGCGGTCGATGGGGTTCCAGTAGGTCATGACGAGGACGGGCTTGCCGGTGGCCGCGTGGGCCTCGCGCACCGTCCGCATCACGTCCGCGATCCGGACGCCGCCGCGCAGGGCGATGTCGTCGGCGGTCTGGATGACGGGGCCGTCCAGGACCGGGTCGCTGTGCGGCAGGCCCACCTCGACGACGTCGGCGCCGCCGTCGAAGACGGCCTTGATCGCCTCGATGCCGCCGTCCACGGTCGGGAAGCCGGCCGGGAGGTAGGCGATGAGCGCGGAGCGGTCCTCGGCGCGGGCGGCGGCGAGGGTGTCGGTCAGCAGCTGGATGTTCCCGCTCACTTGGCGTCTCCCTCGATCTCGGCGGTGTCGGCCTGGTCGGCGGCGACCTCGGCGTCGGTGTCGTACAGCCCGAAGTAGCGGGCGGCGGTGTCCATGTCCTTGTCGCCGCGCCCGGAGAGGTTGACGACGATCAGCCCGTCCTTGCCGAGTTCCCTGCCGACCTCCAGGGCGCCGGCCAGGGCGTGGGCGCTCTCGATCGCCGGGATGATGCCCTCGGTGCGCGACAGCAGGCGCAGCGCCTGCATGGCCGCGTCGTCGGTGACCGCGCGGTACTCGCCGCGCCCGGAGTCCTTGAGGTAGGAGTGCTCGGGCCCGATGCCGGGGTAGTCGAGGCCGGCCGAGATGGAGTACGGCTCGGTGATCTGGCCCTCGTCGTCCTGGAGGACGTAGGAGCGGGAGCCGTGCAGGATGCCGGGCTCGCCGGCGGTCAGGGTGGCCGCGTGCTCGCCGGTCTCCACGCCGTGCCCGGCGGGTTCGCAGCCGATCAGGCGGACCTCCGCGTCGGGGATGAAGGCGTGGAAGAGGCCGATGGCGTTGGAGCCGCCGCCGACGCAGGCGACGGCGGCGTCGGGCAGGCGGCCGGCCTGCTCCAGGAGCTGGCGGCGGGCCTCGACGCCGATGACCCGGTGGAAGTCGCGGACCATGGCCGGGAAGGGGTGCGGTCCGGCGACGGTGCCGAAGAGGTAGTGGGTGTGGTCGACGTTGGCGACCCAGTCGCGGAACGCCTCGTTGATGGCGTCCTTCAGGGTGCGGCTGCCGGACTTCACGGCGACGACCTCGGCGCCGAGCATGCGCATCCGGGCGACGTTGAGGGCCTGCCGCCGGGTGTCGATCTCGCCCATGTAGATCGTGCAGTCCAGGCCGAACAGCGCGCAGGCGGTGGCGGTGGCGACGCCGTGCTGGCCGGCGCCGGTCTCCGCGATCACCCGCGTCTTGCCCATGCGCTGGGTGAGCAGCGCCTGGCCGAGCACGTTGTTGATCTTGTGGGAGCCGGTGTGGTTGAGGTCCTCGCGCTTGAGGAACACCCGGGCGCCGCCGGCGTGCTCGGCGAAGCGGGGCACCTCGGTCAGGGCGCTGGGGCGGCCGGTGTAGTGGACGAGCAGCTCGTCCAGCTCACGGGCGAACTCGGGGTCGGCCTTGGCCTTGTCGTACTCGACGGCGACCTCGTCCACGGCGGCGACGAGCGCCTCCGGGATGAACTTGCCGCCGTAGACGCCGAAGTAGCCCTCGGGACTGGGGACCTGACCCTCCGGGTCGGGGAAGAAGTAGTTGCTGGGCATGCCAGTACCTCACGGTGAGTGCGTGTGGAAGAACACTGTTCGCCGTGGGGGGCGGGGTTTCATCCGTCGGCCGCGCGCCGTCAGTGGCTGATCGCGGCCCTGCGGCCGAGCCGCGTGTCCGGGCACAGCCCCGCGCCCCTGGGGGCGCGGTGCCATCGGCGGCCGTTCACCTGCCCGGGCTCGTCGCCGATGACGTACCTGACACGGCGGCCGTGGACCCGGCGGGCGGGCGCGCGGCAGCCTCGGGGGCGGCAGCCGCGCGCCAGGCGGGCGTACCGGTCCACGGGGGTCATGGTCAGCGTCATCGGGGACAGCCTACCGGCAGCTCAGCCGCGGCCGTGCCGCAATGCGGGATGGGTGCCGGCCGCCACCAGGTCGGCGACCGCGGTCTTGGGGTCGCGGCCGGTGACCAGGGACTCGCCGACCAGGACCGCGTCGGCGCCGGCGTTGGCGTAGGCGATCAGGTCGTGCGGGCCGCGGACGCCGGACTCGGCGACCTTGACGATGTGGTCCGGGATCTCCGGCGCGACGCGCTCGAAGGTGTCGCGGTCGACCTCGAGGGTCTTGAGGTTGCGGGCGTTGATGCCGATGACCTTGGCTCCGGCGTCCACCGCGCGCTCCACCTCGTCCTCGTCGTGGACCTCCACGAGCGGGGTGAGTCCGATGGACACCGCGCGTTCGATCAGCGACTCCAGGGCCGGCTGGTCGAGCGCGGCGACGATCAGCAGGGCGAGGTCGGCGCCGTAGGCGCGGGCCTCCCAGAGCTGGTACGACGTGACGATGAAGTCCTTGCGCAGGACCGGGATGTCCACCCGGGCGCGGACCGCCTCCAGGTCGGCGAGCGAGCCGCCGAAGCGGCGCTGCTCGGTCAGGACCGAGATGACGGAGGCGCCGCCCGCCTCGTAGTCCGCGGCGAGTCCGGCCGGGTCGGCGATCGCGGCCAGCGCGCCCTTGGACGGGCTGGAGCGCTTGACCTCGCAGATCACCTTGACGCCGTCGCCGCGCAGCGCGGCCACACCGTCCTTGGCGGCCGGAGCCTTCGCCGCGCGCTCCTTGAGCTCTTCGAGGCTGACGCGCGCCTGCCGCTCCGAAAGGTCGGCACGGACTCCGTCGATGATCTCGTCGAGCACACTCACGCGAGCGGCCCCCTTCCAGACGGTGGGATGTTCCAGCGGGTCGGATCGGCCCCCGGCGTCCGCTTGGCGGTGAAACGGGCGGAACCGGCGGTCACTGCGATGGTATCCGCAGGACGGCGTCGGGCTCGCATCCGGTGGAGCACGGTCCCACGTCCTGGACAGCCGCCGGGCCGGGCCGAGGGACGGCGGCGGCTCCGCTCAGGGGTGGAGCGGGGCGCCGAGGGGGAGGTTGCGCAGCACGGTGAAGACGGCGAACAGGGTGAGCGCGCTCCACAGGTGGACCGGTCGCGGGTCCAGGCGCAGCCGCCTGCCGCGCGCGGCCTGGACGGTCCACGCGGTCCACACCACGGCGCAGACCAGGTAGCCGGCGACGGCCAGGGCGTTGTCGTGGAGGGCGGCGGCGAGGTCGCCGTGGACGACGGCGTGCGCGCTGCGCAGTCCGCCGCAGCCGGGGCAGTAGAGGCCGGCGTAGCGCAGCAGGGGGCAGGCGGGGTAGTGGCCGGGCTGGTTGGGGTCCACCGCGCCGACGTAGGCGAAGGCGGCGGCGACGGCGGCCAGCGCCCCGGCGGGGACGGCGAGCCGTCCGAGGAGGGACTGCTGTCCCGGCGGCAGCGCTCGGCTCTCGGCGTTCACGCCTGGCATTCTGCCCGGCGCGCCGGGCGTGCGCGCGCCCGCGGGTCCGTACGCGCGAGGGGCGGTGTCACGCCCGGCCTCGCCCCGATGCCTCGCGGCAGGGTCCGTACGCGCGCGAGGGGCGGCTGCCGGCCGCCCCTCCTGCTCGTCCCGTGCGGCTGCGCCGTACGGGTGTCAGCTCTTGGCGCCGGCCGGCTCGCCCTTGCCCGCGATCTGGTGGACGGGGTGCTCGTTCTTCTGGCCGAGGCCCATCATGCGCATGATGGCGCCGACGACACCGCCGAGCAGCACGACGCCCATGCTCGCCCAGAAACCGACCGGCTGGGCGGCCACCATGAAGGCGCCCGCGGCGCAGAAACCGATGAAGGCGATGATGACACCGGTCCAGGCGGCCGGGGTGTGACCGTGGCTGCTGCCCGCCATGACTTGCTCCTCGTTGCTTGTACGTGTCTGAGCCGGACGCTCGGGTCCATTGTCCCGTACCCGCGCACGGGAGGTGATCGGGGGTGGCTCCTTGCGCACGCGTTTCGCCGCGGCCCGCGGGCGGGCCGCGGCGCCCGGGTCAGGCGGGTCCGGTGCCGGTGGGGTCCTCGCCGCGGTCGAGGGCCTTCCACAGGTCCTCGGGACGGTCCGGGTCGACCGGGCGCGCCGCGCGGGGCCGGGGCGCGCCGGAGCGCTCGTAGCGGCCGGACATGGCGGGCCACAGGCGGCCGAAGCGCAGGGCGAGCAGACCGGCCAGCAGGATCAGGGCGCCGCCGGCCGCGGCGACGTAGGGCCAGCCGGTGTGGCCGATCGAGGCGGCGGTGGCGGCGGCGTCGCCGGAGACCTGCGCGGCCTTGCTGTCCAGGGAGCCGCTGTCGGAGGCGCCGGAGACGGCCGCGGCGATGGTGCCGGCGCCGGAGAGCGCGAGCAGGGCGGAGACCAGGAGGCGGCCGGAGCGGCGGACGGCGAAGACGGCGACGAGTGCGGCCAGGCCCACTATGGCGAGCGCCGCGGGCACGCCCGTGACGTCGCTGCCCTTGACGGTCAGGGGGAAGGCGCCGCCGGCCACCGTCGCGGTGCCCTCCGCCCAGCGCTGCCGGGACGCCAGCAGCGCCACGGCCGCGCCGAGCGCACCGCACAGCAGGGCGACGGCGAGGCTGCGGCGGCCGGACCGCGCGGGGGCGGCGGCTTCGGTACGGGGGTGAGGTACGGCAGTCACGTACTCCACTATCGCGTGAACCCGGGGCGAACCGTCACCCGGGGCTCTTTACGGGCACGTGAGATATGCCCCACCCGTCCTACCTGGCCAGCCGGTTGGCGGTGTGCACCGCGCGGAGGACGGCCGCCGCCTTGTTGCGGCATTCGGTGTCCTCGGCCTCCGGGTCGGAGTCGGCGACGATGCCGGCGCCCGCCTGGACGTGGGCGGTGCCGTCGCGCAGCACGGCGGTGCGGATGGCGATGGCGGTGTCGGAGTCGCCGGCGAAGTCGAGGTAGCCGACGCAGCCGCCGTACAGGCCGCGCCGGGAGGGTTCGAGTTCGTCGATGATCTGCAGGGCGCGCGGCTTGGGGGCGCCGGACAGGGTGCCGGCCGGGAAGCAGGCGGTGAGCACGTCGAAGGCGGTGCGGCCCGGTGCGACGCGTCCGGTCACGGTGGAGACGATGTGCATGACGTGGGAGTAGCGCTCGATGGACATGAAGTCCACGACCTCGACGGAGCCCGGTTCGCAGACCCGGCCCAGGTCGTTGCGGCCGAGGTCGACCAGCATGAGGTGCTCGGCGCGCTCCTTGGGGTCGGCGAGCAGTTCCT
Organism: Streptomyces sennicomposti; assembly: GCF_019890635.1. Classification (GTDB taxonomy): domain Bacteria; phylum Actinomycetota; class Actinomycetes; order Streptomycetales; family Streptomycetaceae; genus Streptomyces; species Streptomyces sennicomposti. The sequence continues at coordinate 106,491 of NZ_JAIOAB010000006.1, read as the reverse complement.
CGGCGAGGGCCTGGTCGCGCTGCGGGGTGGCGCCGCGCGGCCGGGTGCCGGCGATGGGGTGGACCATGGCCCGCCCGTCCTCCACCTTGACCAGGGCCTCGGGCGAGGAGCCGACGACGTCGAAGCCGTCGAAGCGCAGCAGGTACATGTACGGCGAGGGGTTGGTGGCCCGCAGCACCCGGTACACGTCCAGGGCGCTCGCGGTGCACGGCGTCTCGAAGCGCTGCGAGGGGACGACCTGGAAGGCCTCGCCGGCGCGGATGCGCTCCTTGATGTCCTCGACGGCGGCCTTGAAGTCCGCGCCGCCCCACCGGGCGGTGTACTCGGGCAGTTCGGACGGCGGGAGGGCGGCGGGCGGCTGGGGCACCGCCCTGGACAGGTCGGCCTCCATCGCGTCGAGGCGGGCGACGGCGTCGGCGTAGGCCTCGTCGACGCCGGTGTCGAGGTCGTTGTGGTTGATCGCGTTGGCGATCAGCAGCACGGTGCCGTCCCAGTGGTCGAGGACGGCGAGGTCGGAGGTGAGCAGCATGGTCAGCTCGGGGAGCTTCAGGTCGTCCCGGTCGCCGGGGCCGATCTTCTCCAGGCGGCGCACGATGTCGTAGCCGAGGTAGCCGACCATGCCGCCGGTGAAGGGCGGCAGGCCGAGGTCGTGGGCGAGGTCGCGGGGGGTGTGCAGGGCCTCGACGGTGGCCCGCAGGGCGGCCAGCGGGTCGCCCTCGACGGGGACGCCGACCGGCGGTGCGCCCTGCCAGTGGGCGCGGCCGTCCTTCTCGGTGAGGGTGGCGGCGCTGCGCACGCCGACGAAGGAGTAGCGGGACCAGGTGCGGCCGTTCTCCGCGGACTCCAGCAGGAAGGTGCCGGGGCGCTCGGCGGCGAGCTTGCGGTAGAGGGCTACGGGGGTGTCGCCGTCGGCGAGGAGCTTGCGGGTGACCGGGATGACGCGCCGGTCGGTGGCCAGCTTGCGGAACGTGTCGAGGTCCATGGCGGCAGACCCTACTGATCCGCGGCGGTCGCGGCGGAACCGGCGCCGTGCTGCGCGCGGGGCGCGGCGTCGTGGGCCACGCGGGGCGCAGGGCCGTCGTCCTTGAGGAGCACGTCGGCGTCGAAGCAGGTGCGGTCGCCGGTGTGGCAGGCGGCGCCTACCTGGTCGACCTTGACCAGCAGGGTGTCCGCGTCGCAGTCCAGGGCGACGGAGCGGACGTGCTGCACGTGGCCGGAGGTGTCGCCCTTGACCCAGTACTCGCCGCGGCTGCGCGACCAGTAGGTGCAGCGGCCGGTGGTGAGCGTGCGGTGCAGCGCCTCGTCGTCCATCCAGCCGAGCATCAGCACCTCTCCGGTGTCGAACTGCTGGGCGATCGCGGGCAGGAGTCCGTCGGCGCTGCGCTTGAGCCGCGCGGCGATCTCGGGGTCGAGGCTGCTGGGCCGGGGGGTCCCGGGCATGCTGGTCATGGGTGCCATTGTGCCGCGCGGGACGGGTGGGCGGAGGACGCCGTCCACTCAGTGGGCACGCCGGTGGACGTCGGCGGGCGGGGCGGCGGGGCCGGGTGCGGTGGCGCGGGGGACGGGTGGGCGGACCCGGTGGGTGGTCGTAGGCTGACTCCATGTCGACCTTTGCCAAGCGTGAACGGCTTCTGCTCGCCGACCTCTTGGAGACCGCCGGTCCGGAGGCGCCGACCCTGTGCGAGGGGTGGCGCACCCGTGATCTGGCCGCGCACGTGGTGGTGCGCGAACGGCGTCCCGACGCGGCCGGCGGCATGTTCATCAAGCCGCTGGCGGCCCGTCTGGACAAGGTGCAGGAGGAGTACGCGGCCAAGCCGTACGAGGAGCTGATCCAGCTGATCCGCACCGGCCCGCCGCGGTTCTCCCCCTTCCAGCTCAAGCAGGTCGACGAGGCGGCCAACACCGTCGAGTTCTACGTCCACGCCGAGGACGTGCGGCGGGCGCAGCCGGACTGGGCGCCGCGGGAGCTGGACCCGGTCTTCCAGGAGACCCTGTGGTCGCGGCTGGAGCGCACCGCCCGGATGCTCGGCCGGGGCATCCCGACCGGCCTGGTGCTGCGCCGCCCCAACGGCCAGACGGCGGTCGCGCACCGGGGCACCCCGGTGGTGACGGCGACCGGCGAACCGTCGGAGCTGCTGCTGTTCGCCTTCGGCCGGCAGAGCGCGGCCAAGGTGGAACTGGAGGGCGAGCAGACGGCCATCACCCAGGTCTCGGAGACGAACCGCCTCGGCTTCTGAGCGACCACCTGCCCGATTCGGCCCGACCGGCCCCGGCGCGCCCACCCCTGCGGCCCGGGCGGCACCCACGGGGCGGCGGCCTGCTCGCTCGGCCCCGAGCGCCGGCGACGGGCGCTGCCCGGAGCCGAGCGGCGGCGACGAGCGCAGCCGGGCTGCCAACTGCCCGCACACGGCCGCACCGGCGCGACCGGGGCCGCCCCGGCCCGGCAGTCAGCTACGGGCCCAACCCGCGCACCACCCCCGCCAGGATCACGCGGAGCCGGCCCGGAGGCCCCGTCTCCGAGTGGAAGCCGACTCCCCGGGCGCAGCCCAGAAGCCAACCGCCCGCACACGACCGAAACGGCGCGAGCGGAGCCGCCCCGGCCCGGCAGTCGGCCGTGGGCCCGACCCGCGCACCGCCCCGGCGAGATCGCGCGAGCCCGGGGGTTCGCCTCCGGGTGCGGGTCCGTCGCCCGTAGGGGGCGACGGGCGGGACAGGGCGTTGCGCGTGAGGGTGGGCCCGGGGTCAGTTCGGGAGTTGTGCGCGGCGCAGGGCCGGGGCGGTGAGGGCGATGACGCCGCCGAGGGCGCAGATCGCCGCGCTCACGACGAACACCGGGCCGGTGCCGAAGGCCCCGATCGCCGCGGCGGACAGGGGCATGCCGAGCGGGGCGAGGCCCAGGCTGACCAGGCCGGAGACGGCGGTGACCCGGCCGAGGTAGGCCGGGTCGGCCTGGGTCTGGAGCAGCGCGCCGCACAGGGCGCCGCTGAGTCCGGCGAGGAGGCCGACCAGCAGGGCCACGCCGACGGCGGCGGCGACGCCCGGGGCGTAGGCGAGGGCGCCGATGGCCACGGAGCCCGCGAAGATCGTGTACGCAAGCAGGCGGCCGGCGTGCGGGAGGCGGCCGCGCACGGCCAGCAGCAGGGAGGCGGCGCCGGCCCCGGTGCCGAAGCCGGCCAGCACCCAGCCCATGCCGGCCGCGCCCCAGCCGCGTTCGTCGGCGAGCAGGGTGAGGCCGACGTTGAGCGGCCCGACGAAGCCGAGGTCGCCGAGGGCGATGGCGAGCATGAGCGGGGCCAGCACCCGGTGCCGGCGGATGTAGCGCAGGCCCGCCGCGAGGTCCTGCCGAGCGGTGGCGCGACCGGCCGGAGCGGCGTCGTCCGGCGGCAGTTCCCTCACCCGTACGGAGGTGAGCAGCGGCACGGAGACTGCGATCAGCAGTCCGGCGATCCCGAAGGCGGCCGCGGCGCCCCCGGCCGCGATCGCGAGGCCGCCGAGCGGGGCGCCGACGACGCTCGCGAGCCGGATCGCCAGGCCCCGCATGCCCTGCACCCGTGCGAGCTGGTCGCGGCTCGTCACCCGGGACGGCAGCGCGCCCACGGCGGGCAGGAACACGGCGTCCACGGTGCCGAAGAGGAGGGCGAGCACGGTCAGCGGCCACAGCCCCGGGCCGGTGTGCCACAGCAGGGCGGCCACCGCGAGGACGGCCGCGCACCGCACGGCGTCGCTGCCGATGACGACCCGGCGCGGCCCGAACCGGTCGGCGACCACTCCCCCGCCGAGCATCAGCAGCGCCCGGGGCAGCGCGCTCACCGCGGTGACGACACCGGCCTGCGCGGGCGATCCGGCGCGCACGGCCGCCCAGGACAGGGCGAGGTAGTAGACGTTGTCGCCGATCATCGAGGCGGCGTAGGCGGTCAGCCAGCGCAGGACGTTGCCGTCGCGGTGGGCGGGGACCTCGGTGCGGGGCGCGGCGGTGCGGGTCACGGGCAGGACGGTCACGGCGGTGGCCTCTCTCAGACGCGGAACGGGAATCCGTACACGTGCAGCGCGACGTTCTCGCGCCCTTCGGTGTCGCCGGCCGCCTCCCGGGCGCGGCCCTCGGCGTCGTACTTCTTCACCAGGTCGAGCAGGTCCTTCTGGAGGCCGGCCAGTTCGGCGGCGGTCAGCCGCAGCAGCGACTCGCTGTCGTGGGCGGCCTCGTTCCACTCGGGGCCCCAGTGGGCGCGCCCGTCGAGGTAGGCGCGGTACATCTCGGCGCGCTGCTCCACGAAGAGCCGGGAGGCGGCCAGGTGCGCCGCCGCCTTCTCCGGCGCGTCGCGGAAGTCCTCGTCGCGGATGGAGACGCCGTCGGAGGCGGGCTGCCACCAGCGTTCCCGGGCGTCCCCGCTGCGCGGCTCGGCCTCCTCGATCAGGCCGTGCCCGGCGAGTTTGCGCAGGTGGTAGCTGACCAGCGACACGGCCTCGTCCACCTGTTCGGCCAGTTGGGAGGCGGTGGCGGTGCCGGCCACGAACAGCAGCCGGTACAGCTTCATCCGCAGCGGGTGGGCGAGCGCCTTGAGCGTGCCGAGATCGGTGATCTCGCGGCTCTTCTCGGGTGACATGCCCTGAACAGTAGAAGGGAAAGAAAAACTGCGCAATATAGTTTGCGCAACTTTTCTTTCGCGTCTGCCCACGAGAAGGCCCCGGCCGCCCGCAGGGGCGACCGGGGCCGGACCGCTTCTTCGTCCGCCCGGGCTCAGCGCACCGGGTGGCCCGCCGCGCGCAGGGTCTCCTTGACCTGACCGATGCGCAGGTCGCCGAAGTGGAAGACGGAGGCGGCGAGGACCGCGTCCGCGCCCGCGCCGACGGCCGGCGGGAAGTGGTCGAGCCGGCCGGCGCCGCCGGAGGCGATGACCGGCACCGTGACGTGCTTGCGGACGGCGGCGATCATCTCCAGGTCGTAGCCGTCCTTGGTGCCGTCCGCGTCCATGGAGTTCAGCAGGATCTCCCCCGCGCCGAGTTCGGCGGCGCGGTGCGCCCACTCCACCGCGTCGATCCCGGTGCCCTTGCGGCCGCCGTGCGTGGTCACCTCGAAGGAGCCGGACTCGGTGCGGCGCGCGTCGACGGACAGCACCAGCACCTGGCGGCCGAAGCGCTCGGCGATCTCCCGGATCAGGTCCGGGCGGGCGATCGCGGCGGTGTTGACGCCGACCTTGTCGGCACCCGCCCGCAGCAGCTTGTCCACGTCCTCGGCGGTGCGCACGCCGCCGCCGACGGTGAGCGGGATGAACACCTGCTCGGCGGTGCGGCGCACCACCTCGTACGTCGTCTCGCGGTTGCCGGAGGAGGCGGTGATGTCCAGGAACGTCAGCTCGTCGGCGCCCTCGGCGTCGTACACCTTGGCCATCTCGACGGGGTCGCCCGCGTCGCGCAGGTTCTGGAAGTTGACGCCCTTGACGACCCGGCCGCCGTCCACGTCCAGGCAGGGGATGACTCGGACCGCCAGGGTCATGTGCTCTCGGCTCCTCTGAATGCCTCTAGTTCCACTTCGACCAGGATGCGCGGGTCGACGAAGCCCTCCACGACCAGCAGGGTCGCCACCGGGCGCACGGAGCCGAACAGCTCCTGGTGGGCGCGGCCCACCTCGTCGACGTCCCGGGAATGGGACAGGTACATCCTGGTCCGCACCACCGACTCCGGACCGAGCCCGAACTCGGCGATCGCCTCGAGCGCGGCGGTGAAGGCCACCTTCGCCTGCTCGTAGGGGTCGCCCTCACCGTAGAGGACGCTGCCCTTGAAGGACGTCGTGCCGCCGACCAGCACGCGGTCGCCCACCGCGACGGCACGCGCGAATCCGAAACTCTCTTCCCAGGGGCTTTCGCTCTGCACGCGCCGTACGGCTTCGGACGTCATGACACCGTGCCCCTTTTCAAGACGTGGCCGCCAGGGCCTCTTCGAGGGTGAACGCCTTCGCGTACAGGGCCTTCCCGACGATGGCGCCCTCGACACCGAGCGGCACGAGGTCGGCGATGGCCCGCAGGTCGGCGAGCGAGGAGACGCCGCCGGAGGCCACCACCGGGCGGTCGGTGGCCGCGCAGACGTTCTTCAGCAGTTCCAGGTTGGGGCCCTGGAGGGTGCCGTCCTTGGCGATGTCGGTGACGACGTAGCGGGCGCAGCCCTCCTTGTTCAGGCGCTCCAGCGTCTCGTAGAGGTCGCCGCCGTCGCGGGTCCAGCCGCGGCCGCGCAGCGTGGTGCCGCGCACGTCCAGGCCGACGGCGATCTTGTCGCCGTGCTCGGCGATGACCTTGGCGACCCACTCGGGGGTCTCCAGGGCGGCGGTGCCGAGGTTGACGCGGGTGCAGCCGGTGGCGAGGGCGGCGGCGAGGGTGTCGTCGTCGCGGATGCCGCCGGACAGCTCGACCTTGATGTCCATGGCCTTGGCGACCTCGGCGATCAGGGCGCGGTTGTCGCCGGTGCCGAACGCGGCGTCCAGGTCGACCAGGTGCAGCCACTCGGCGCCGGAGCGCTGCCAGGCGAGGGCCGCCTCCAGCGGGGAACCGTAGGAGGTCTCGGTCCCGGACTCGCCGTGCACGAGGCGGACGGCCTGGCCGTCGCGGACGTCGACGGCGGGGAGGAGTTCGAGCTTCGAAGCCATCACAGGGTTCCGATCCAGTTGGTCAGCAGCTGCGCTCCGGCGTCGCCGGACTTCTCGGGGTGGAACTGGGTGGCCCACAGGGCGCCGTTCTCCACGGCGGCCACGAAGGGCTTGCCGTGGGTGGCCCAGGTGACCTTGGGGGCGAGCATCGCCGGGTTGTGCGCCTCCAGCTGCCAGTCGTGGACGGCGTAGGAGTGCACGAAGTAGAAGCGGGCGTCGGCGTCGAGGCCGGCGAACAGCTCCGAGTCGGCGGGCGCCTCGACGGTGTTCCAGCCCATGTGGGGCACCACGTCCGCCTCCAGCGGGGCGACCGTGCCGGGCCACTCGTCCAGGCCCTCGGCCTCCACCCCGTGCTCGATGCCGCGGGCGAAGAGGATCTGCATGCCGACGCAGATGCCCATGACCGGGCGGCCGCCGGAGAGCCGGCGGTCCACGATCCAGTCGCCGCGGGCCTCCTTCAGGCCGCGCATGCAGGCGGCGAACGCGCCGACGCCGGGCACGAGCAGCCCGTCGGCGTTCATCGCCGTGTCGAAGTCACGGGTGATCTCCACGTCGGCGCCGGCCCGGGCCAGCGCGCGCTCGGCGGAGCGGACGTTGCCGAAGCCGTAGTCGAAGACGACCACCTTCTTGGGCGTCGTGCTCAATTCCACACCTCCAGCCGCATCACGCCCGCCACCAGGCACATCCCCGCGGCGATGGACAGCAGCACGATCAGGCTGCGCGGCATCTGCTGCTTGACGAAGGAGATGATGCCGCCGACCAGGAACAGGCCGACGACGATGAGGATGGTCGACAGGCCGGTCACAGGGCGCCCTTCGTGGAGGGGAGGATGCCGGCCGCGCGCGGGTCGCGCTCGCTGGCGTAGCGCAGCGCGCGGGCGAGCGCCTTGAACTGGCACTCCACGATGTGGTGCGCGTTGCGCCCGTAGGGCACGTGGACGTGCAGGGCGACCTGGGCCTGGGCGACGAAGGACTCCAGGATGTGCCGGGTCATCGTGGTGTCGTACTCGCCGATCATCGGCGCCATGTTCTCGGGCTCGGTGTGCACGAGGTAGGGGCGGCCGGAGAGGTCGACGGTGACCTGGGCGAGGGACTCGTCCAGCGGGACCGTGCAGTTGCCGAAGCGGTAGATGCCCACCTTGTCGCCGAGCGCCTGCTTGAAGGCGGCGCCGAGCGCGAGGGCGGTGTCCTCGATGGTGTGGTGGGAGTCGATGTGCAGGTCGCCGTCGGTCTTGACGGTGAGGTCGAACAGCCCGTGCCGGCCGAGCTGGTCGAGCATGTGGTCGTAGAAGCCGACGCCGGTGGCGATGTCGGTCTTCCCGGTGCCGTCGAGGTCGATCTCGACCAGGACCGAGGTCTCCTTGGTGGTGCGCTCCACGCGCCCGACGCGGCTCATGCCTGGGACTCCTTCTTGATGTGACGGACCGCGTCCAGGAACGCGTCGTTCTCCTCGGGGGTGCCGGCGGACACCCGCAGCCACCCCGGTACGCCGTTGTCCCGGACCAGGACGCCCCGGTCGAGGATCCGCTGCCAGACCTGGTGGGCGTCGGCGAACCGGCCGAACTGGACGAAGTTGGCGTCGGACTCGACCACGTCGTAGCCGGCGGCGCGCAGTTCGGCGACCAGGCGGTCGCGTTCGGCCTTGAGCTGCTCGACGTACTTCAGCAGCGTGTCGGTGTGCTCCAGGGCGGCCAGGGCGGTGGCCTGGGTGATCGCCGAGAGGTGGTAGGGCAGCCGGACCAGCTGGACGGCGTCCACGACCGCGGGGTGCGCGGCGAGGTAGCCGAGGCGCAGCCCGGCCGCGCCGAACGCCTTCGACATGGTGCGGGAGATCACCAGGTGGGGGCGGCCCGCCAGCAGCGGCAGCAGCGAGTCGCCGTGGCTGAACTCGATGTAGGCCTCGTCCACGACCACGATGGACGGCTTGGCCGCCTGCGCCGCGTCGTACAGCGCGAGGACCGTCTCGGGCGGGACCGCGCTGCCGGTGGGGTTGTTGGGGGTGGTGACGAAGACGACGTCGGGCTTGTGCTCGGCGACGGCCCGCTCGGCGGCGGGCAGGTCGATGGCGAAGTCCTCGCCGCGCGGGCCGGAGATCCAGCCGGTGCCGGTGCCGCGGGCGATGAGCGCGTGCATCGAGTACGAGGGTTCAAAACCGATCGCGGTGCGGCCGGGGCCGCCGAAGGTCTGCAGCAGTTGCTGGATGACCTCGTTGGAGCCGTTGGCTGCCCAGACGTTCTCGATGCCGAGCCGGTGGTGGCCGGTCTTCGTCAGGTACGCGGCCAGGGCGGTGCGCAGTTCGACCGCGTCCCGGTCGGGGTAGCGGTTGAGGTCGCGGGCGACCTCGCGGACCCGCTCCGCGATCCGCTCCACGAGCGGTTCGGGCAGCGGGTAGGGGTTCTCGTTGGTGTTCAGCCGTACGGGGACGTCCAACTGGGGCGCTCCGTAGGGGGACTTGCCGCGCAGCTCGTCCCGTACGGGGAGATCGTCGATGCCGAACGTCACTTGCTTTCCGGGACCTTCCACTCGAACCTCGCCTTGATCGCCGCGCCGTGCGCGGGCAGGTCCTCCGCCTCGGCCAGCGTCACCACGTGGTGGGCGACCTCGGCGAGGGCGTCGCGCGTGTAGTCCACGATGTGGATGCCGCGCAGGAAGGACTGCACGGACAGGCCCGAGGAGTGGCAGGCGCAGCCGCCGGTCGGCAGGACGTGGTTGGAGCCCGCGGCGTAGTCGCCGAGCGAGACGGGCGCCCAGGGGCCGATGAAGATCGCCCCGGCGTTGCGCACCCGGTCGGCGACCGCGGCGGCGTCGGCGGTCTGGATCTCCAGGTGCTCGGCGCCGTAGGCGTCGACCACGCGCAGGCCCTCCGCCAGGCCGTCCACGAGAACGATCGCGGACTGCTTGCCCGCGAGCGCCGGGCGGATCCGGTCCTCGATGTGCTTGGTGGCCGCGACCTGCGGCTCCAGTTCCCTCTCCACCGCGTCCGCCAGCTCGACGGAGTCGGTGACGAGGACGGCGGCGGCCAGCGGGTCGTGCTCGGCCTGGCTGATCAGGTCGGAGGCGATGTGCACCGGATCGGCGGTGGCGTCGGCGAGGACGGCGATCTCGGTCGGCCCGGCCTCGGCGTCGATGCCGATCTTGCCGGTGAAGTAGCGCTTGGCGGCGGCGACCCAGATGTTGCCGGGGCCGGTGACCATGTTCGCGGGCGGGCAGGACTCGGTGCCGTGGGCGAACATCGCCACGGCGGTGGCGCCTCCTGCGGCGTACACCTCGTCCACGCCGAGCAGGGCGCAGGCGGCCAGGATCGTCGGGTGCGGCAGGCCGCCGAACTCGGCCTGGGCCGGGGAGGCGAGCGCGATGGACTCGACGCCGGCCTCCTGGGCGGGCACGACGTTCATCACCACGGAGGACGGGTAGACCGAGCGGCCGCCCGGCGCGTACAGCCCGACGCGCTCGACGGGCACCCACTTCTCGGTGACCGAGCCGCCGGGGACGACCTGGGTGGTGTGCGTGGTGCGGCGCTGTGCGCGGTGGACCAGGCGGGCCCGGCGGATGGACTCCTCCAGGGCGGCGCGCACGGCGGGGTCCAGCCGCTCCAGGGCTTCCTTGATCGCCTGCTCGGGGACCCGCACCGATTCCAGCCGTACGCCGTCGAACTTCTCGGCGAAGTCGATCAGCGCCGCGTCGCCGCGATGATGCACGGCCTCGCAGATCGGACGCACCTTCTCCAGGGCGGCCTGAACGTCGAAGTCGGCTCGGGGCAGCAGGTCACGCAGGGCGGGGCCCTCGGGGAGGGCGTCGCCGCGCAGATCGATTCGGGAGATCACGGTTCCAATTCTCTCAGACCGCGCGCGCGAGCCGTTCGCCCGTATCAATGGCTGATACAGAACGTCCGTCACTCGGGTGTCCCCTGTGACGGCGTCCCGGGCCCGGCTCCCGCCCGGCGCGCCCCGGCACGTTCGGGTGATCGTCGGAAGATCTTCTTCACGCTTCGCGTTCGAATCGTCACACATCGGGCATGACCGGTTGTACGAACCCACAGAACCCACGAGTAGCCGGGGAAGAAGGGGTGACCGTGACCGAGGGCACCGGCCGCCGGGCCGGAGACCTGCCGGACGACCTGACCGACGTCGAGGCCGGGATGTGGCAGGCCTTCCGCAACGGCAGCGTGTACGACCTGCGCGCCGGGGACGCGGCGGTGGACGATCCGCACGGCGACCGCCCCTGGGGGCCGGAGCGGTCGGTGCGGGCGCGGGTGGTGTGCTGGCTGCTGCTGGACGGGCCGCCCGCGCTCGCCGGGCGGGTCTCCTCGCTGAAGCTGACCGGTCTGCGGATCACCGGCCCGCTCGATCTGGCCGGGGGCACGGTGGTGCCGTTCGTGGAGATGAAGGGGTGCCGGTTCGAGGAGGAGGTGCTGCTGCCGGAGGCCCGCTTCACGACGCTGCGGCTGGTGGACTGCGCGGTGCCGCGGCTGGAGGCGGCGCGGGTGCAGACCGAGGGCGATCTGCATCTGCCGCGGTGCCGGTTCCGGCGCGGGATGCGGCTGACCGACGCGCAGATAGGCACGGACCTGCTGCTCAACCAGGCGGTGGTGCACCGGGACCGGGCCGGGCGGTCGCTGGCCGCCGACGGGCTGACGGTGGGCCAGGACCTCCAGGCGGAGCTGTTGCAGGCGTACGGCGAGGTGAGCCTGCGCAGCGCGAAGATCGGCGTGTCGCTGAGCCTGCGCGGCGCCCGGCTCGCCGGCCCGTACACGCGCTACGCGCTCAACGCGCCGCAGCTGACCGTCGAGCGCACCCTGTATCTGACCCCGGCCGGGCTCGGCAACCCGATGATGAGCGGGGTGACGCCCGCGCGCGGGACGCGCATCCAGCACGTGGAGTGCGAGGGCGGGGTGCGGCTGGACGACGGGCGGTTCGGCGACGCGGTCGATCTGGAGGGGGCGCGGTTCGTCCTCGGCGACGAGCAGGAGCTGTCGCTGCGCCGGGTGCAGGCGCCCGAGCTGCGCTTCCTCGGGGAGCGGCCAGGGCGCGGCAAGGTGGTGCTGTCGGGCGCGAAGATCGAGACGCTGGTCGACCGCGCGGACAGCTGGCCCGGCCCCGGTCAGCTGCACATGGGCGGCTTCACCTACGAGAACCTGGTGCCGCAGGGGCCGTTCCCGCTGGCCGAGCGGCTGCAGTGGGTGGCGGCGGCGACCGCCGAGTTCAACCCGGAGCCGTACGAGCGGCTGGCGGCGGTGCTGAAGGAGTCGGGCGAGGACGAGGACGCGCGCGAGGTGCTCCTCGCCAAGCACCGCCGCCGTCGCGAGACGCTGCCGCTGGCGTCCAAGCTGTGGGGCTACCTCCAGGACGTCACGGTGGCCTACGGCTACCGGCCCGGCCGGGCGGCGGTGTGGATGGCGGTGCTGTGGGCGGCCGGCTCGCTGGCCTTCGCGCACGCCGGGCGTCCGCCGGCCGCCTCGGGCGATCAGCACCCGCACTGGAACCCGGCCCTGTACGCCCTCGATCTGCTGCTGCCGGTGGTGGACTTCGGCCAGGCCAGCCAGTGGCAGCTGAGCGGCGGCTGGCAGTGGCTCGCGGCGGCGCTGGTCCTGCTGGGCTGGACGCTGGCCACGACGGTGGCGGCGGGCGCGACCCGGCTGCTGCGCCGGAACTAGCGTTCGAGCCCGTTCGAGGATCGTTCGAGACCCGTTCGGATTCCGGGGGGCGCGAGAGGCGCCCTGCGGCGCGAGAACATAGTTGAACGCTCACCTTTTTACCGGACCTTGACCGGTCGGCGTACAACTTTCACCGGCTTGCCCCCATCCTCTGGCGCGGTCGCCACCTGCGCACTTTCAATGGTCGACACCATGGCTCTGCTGCCCCCCTTCATCCGCCCCACCCGGATGACACGAAGCGCCCGGCGCCCCGTCGCCGTCCTCGCCGCCGACGGACTGCCCGCCGACGACGAGGTGCTCCTGGACGTCCCCGACGACCGCCTCGGACCGGCGCTGGTCGCCGCCGCCGCGGGCGCCTACGCGCCCGCCGCCGCCCTGCTCGCCGAGACCCGCGAGCGGAGCGAGTGGGACGACCGCGACCGGTACGCGCTGAAGCTGGCCGCCTTCGCCCGCTCGCGGCCCGACTGGCTGCGGGACTGGCGGGCCGCCGCCCCGCACGACCCGGACGCGCTGCTGGTCGCCGCCCAGCTCGCCGTGGACCGCGCCTGGCCCTCGCCGGGCCGGGCCGAGCTGCTGCGCGAGGTCAGCCCGCTGATCACCGCCGCCGCCCGCGCCGACGACCGGGACCCGGTGCCGTGGCGGGTCGCGCTGGACCACGCGCGCGGCAGCCGCGCCGGGCACACCTACTTCGGCGAGCTGTGGGAGGCCGCGGTGCGCCGCGCCCCGCACCACTGGGGCTGCCATGTCGCCGCCCTGCGCTACCTGGCCTCCTCCTGGCACGGCTCGCACCGCGAGTGCTTCGACTTCGCCGACCTGGCCGCGCAGGACGCCCCGGCCCGTTCGCTGGTGCGGGCGCTGCCGGCCCGCGCCGCCTTCAGCTACCTCACCGACCGCGGCGCGGCCGGGGTGGAGCGGGCCCGGCTGGACGCGGCGGCGGACCGGGCCATCGCGCTGTCCGCCCTGCTCCCGGCGGACCGGCCCCGGCCGGCGGCGGAGATCCGCAACCTGCTGGCGTACGTGCTGATCCGGCTCGGCCGCCGGGAGGAGGCGCTCGGACAGTTCGGCCTCATCGGCCCGTACGCCACCTCCTTCCCCTGGGACCGGGTGTCCGACGACGGGCTCGGCCTGTTCCTGGAACTGCGCGCCGAGGTCCGTGCGGCATGCGGCACGAAGCCGGACGACGGCCCGGAAAACGGGCGCGGCCGACGCGCCCGCGCCCGCGGCCATTAGGCTTCTGCGGCGTGACCACCGTCCGGCTTCCCCTGTTCCCGCTGAACTCCGTGCTGTTCCCGGGACTGGTGCTCCCGTTGAACGTCTTCGAGGAGCGGTACCGCGCGATGATGCGCACCCTGCTGAAGAGCCCGGAGGACGAACCGCGCCGGTTCGCCGTCGTGGCGATCCGCGACGGCCACGAGGTCGCCCCGAGCGCCCCGGGCCTGCCCGACCCGACGGCCGTGCCCGACAGCGGGCCCGCCGCCGGGTTCGGCGCCGACCCCGCCCGGGCCTTCCACGGCGTGGGCTGCGTGGCGGACGCGGCGACGATACGGGAGCGGGCCGACGGCACCTTCGAGGTGCTCGCGACCGGCACCACCCGGGTGCGGCTGGTGTCGGTGGACGCCTCGGGGCCGTTCCTGACGGCGGAGCTGGAGGAGCTGCCCGAGGAGAGCGGCGACGAGGCGGGCGCGCTGGCCGAGGGGGTGCTGCGGTCCTTCCGGCAGTACCAGAAGCGGCTGGCGGGCGCGCGGGAGCGGTCGCTGGCCACCGGCGCGGAGCTGCCGGACGAGCCGAACGTGGTGTCGTACCTGGTGGCGGCGGCGATGGTGCTGGACACGCCGACCAAGCAGCGGCTGCTCCAGGCGCCGGACACCGCCTCGCGGCTGCGCGACGAGCTGCGGCTGCTGCGCGCGGAGACGGCGATCATCCGCAGCCTGCCGTCGCTGCCGTCGCCCGATCTGACGCGCGCCCCGACCAGCCTGAACTGACGTACGAACGCAGAGGGAACCCCGGCCGCACATGGCGAAGAAGGCGAAGAAGCAGCAGCAGTCCGCAGGGACGCCGGCGACGGTGGCCCTGACCGCGGCGGGCGTGGACTTCACCGTCCACGCCTACGACCACGACCCGTCCCACCCCTCCTACGGCGAGGAGGCCGCCGAGGCGATGGGCGTCTCCCCGGACCGGGTGTTCAAAACCCTGGTCGCGGACGTGGACGGGAACCTGACGGTGGCCGTGGTCCCGGTGGCGGGCTCGCTGGACCTGAAGGCCCTGGCCTCGGCGGTCGGCGGCAAGCGGGCCGCGATGGCGGACCCGGCGCTCGCGGAGCGCACCACGGGCTACGTCCGCGGCGGCATCTCCCCGCTCGGCCAGCGCAAGAAGCTGCCCACGGTCCTGGACGCCTCGGCGACGGCCCACGCCACGATCTGCGTCTCGGCCGGCCGCCGCGGCCTGGAGGTCGAACTCGCCCCCCAGGACCTGGCGGCCCTGACGAACGCGACGTTGGCACCCGTCGGCCGCACCTGACCCGGACGCCCGGGAGGGCACCCTGCCCGCCGCTCGCCCGCCGCCGGGGCGTGCGCGCGGGGCGGGCGCCGCAGGGCCCGGGAACCGGGCCAAGCGCAGGTCGACCGAGGGCCGAAGGCCAGGCGCGCCGGGGGCCACTTCGCTGGCAGCGGTCGTAGCCGTAGAGTCCAGGCCGCAGGGCGGCCGAGGGCCACAGACCGGGAAGCCGAAGGCCGGGCGGCCAGCGCGGGGCGGCCGAGGCCCCCGGGGCCACTTCGCCGACAGGCGGCCGTAGCCGTACGGCCCGGTCGCGGGGCGGCCGAGGGCCACAGACCGGGAAGCCGAGGACCGGGCAGCCGGCGCGGGGCGGCCGAGGCCGCCGGGGGCCGGGAAGCCGAGGACCGGGCCGACGATGCGGGGCCGACGAGGTCCCCGGGGGCTACTTCGGCGGCAGGTGGTCGTAGCCGTACGGGTCCGGGTCGCGGGGGCCGAAGAGGGCCGTGAGGGCGAGGTGGACCACCAGGGCCGCCAGCGGCCACGCCAGCAGCGCGCCCTTGGCGCCCAGCTTCATCGGGGCGGAGAACGTCACGCCCTTGCCGACGGCCTTGGCGTGCGCGATCACGTCGTGCTCGGGGCCGAGCCACAGCCCGAGCCGCCAGGCCAGCACCGACCCGAGCAGTCCGCCCACGCACAGCGCCACCACCAGCGGCACTCCGCCGCGCTTGCGCAGCAGGAAGACGACGACCGCGCTGAGCGCGCCGAGGGCCAGCGCGAGCAGGGTGAACGTTCCGTCCACGCCGACCGCCTGCTCCCCCTCGGAGTCCTTGAGGTAGACCACCCAGCTGTTGTCCGTCAGCTCGCCGACCAGCGGCACCCGGGGCGCCAGCCACAGCCACAGCAGCCCCAGCAGCACCCCGCCGAGCGCCACGGCCACCGTGACGACGGCGGCCTCCCGGAGTTCGGTCTTCATCCCGGGGCCGTCCTGTCCGTACAGGGAACGCGTCGCCCCGCCCGTCGGCGCCTGCCACACCGGCGCCTGGGCGTCCTGCGCGGCCCGGGGGTCCTGCGCGCCGTGCGCCTCGTGGGCCTCGTGCGCCCGGTCCGCGGGCTCCGGCCGGTCGGACTGCGAGGGCTGCGCCGACTCGCCGGGCGGGGGCGTGTGGGACGGCCGCCCGTGCGGCGGCGGAGGTGGAGTCAACGGAGAGGTCACCCAGCCATCGTGCCAGTTGGCTCCGAAGGCCGCGTCACCGGACGGCCGCCCGGCGGTAGGCCCAGGTGGCGACGGCCAGCGAGACCACGCCGACCCCGGCGCACACGGCCATGTCGACGGCGACGTACGTCCAGTCGGGCCGCTCCGCGAAGGTGCGCGCGTACGCCTCCACGCCGTACGTCGAGGGCAGCAGGTCACGGGCGAGCCGTACGATCCCGGGCATCCGGTCGGGCGGCAGCACCCCGAGCAGCAGCGCCGCCGACATCCCCAACTGGCCGAGCAGCGTCGCGAGTTCCGGCCGCGGGGCGAGCAGCCCGCAGGCGGCGCCGAGCCCGGCGAGCGCGGCGCCCGCGAGCGGGATCACCGCGACCAGCACCCACAGGTTGGCCAGCGGCAGCCCGAACAGCACACAGCCGAAGACGGCGGTCACCAGCGTGCCCGGCACGGTGAAGGAGGCGTAGGCCGCCGCCGCGCCGAGCACCACGGCGGCCGGCGGCACGGGCAGCGTCGCGTAGTGGTCGAGGCCGCCGCTGAAGCGCAGCTGTCCGAAGTACTGGGAGAGCAGGTTCAGCGCGACGTAGGCGACGACGACGATGGAGGCGCCGGCCACCACGAAGTGGGCCTCGCCGCCGCCGCTGACCACGCCCCGCATCATGATCATGATGCCGACGGACTGGAAGGTCGCCACGAACAGCAGCGGGATCCGCGCCACCCGCGCCCGGGACAGCTGCGCCCGGTACACGGCCGCCAGCGACGGCCACAGCCGCGCCCGCGGGCACAGCTCGGCCGCCGCCGTCCGCCCGGCGCCGTCGCGCGGCCCGGCCGCCGGGGGGGCCGGCGCCTCGGTGGCCGGCAGGTCGGCGGGTACGACACTCACGTCGGGCTGCTCCTCTTCCCCGCGTCCGATGTGACGCGGTCCGGCACCGATCACGCTCACGCCTTCACCAGCCCCTGCCGGGCGGCGCCGCCGAGGGCCAGGTAGACGTCCTCCAGGCTCGGCGTGGCGAGGGTGAAGTCGTCTAGGGCGGTGAAGGCGGCCCCGCCGGTCACCGTCGCCACGGCGGCGCGGGCCTCCTCGGGGGCCAGGCGCAGGGTCCAGCGGCGCCCGGACTCCACCGCCCGCTCGCGCAGCGCGGCGACCTCCGGCACCTCCAGCGGCGCCCGTTCCCGCCACACCAGCTCGACCCGCACCTCGCCGGAGACCCGCTCCTTGAGGCCGGCCGGGGTGTCGCAGGCGATGACCCGGCCGCCGTCGAGGACGGCGACCCGGTCGAGGACCGTCTCGGCCTCGATGACGTTGTGGGTGACCAGCAGGACGGTCGTGCCGCGTTCGGCGCGCCGCCGGTCGACGGCGGACCACACCGCCCGCCGGGCGACCGGGTCCATGCCGGTGGTGGGCTCGTCCAGCACCAGCAGCGGACGCTCGCCGACCAGCGCGGCGGCGAAGCAGGCGAGCCGGCGCTGGCCGCCGGACAGCTTCTTCAGGGCGCGCCCGGCGATCGCGGTGAGCCCCAGTTCCTCCAGGACGGCGTCCCGCTCGGCCCGGGCCCGGGCGACGTCCAGGCCGCGCAGCCGTCCGGTGGTCTCGGCGGCCAGGGAGACGGTCAGCTCGTCCAGGGCGCCGGCCTCCTGGCCGAGATAGGCCAGCAGGCGCGCGGCGCGCTCGGGGTGGGCCACGATGTCGTGGCCGAGGATCTCCACGGTGCCGTGGTCGGGGCGCATCAGGCCGGTGAGCTGCCGGACGAGGGTGGACTTGCCGGCGCCGTTCGGGCCGAGCAGGCCGAAGATCTCGCCACGCCGGACGTCGAGGGCGACGTCGTCGGTGGCGCGCACCTCGGGTGTGCCGGGCGTGCCCCGCCGGCCGCGGGCCGCGGGGTAGGTCTTGGTCAGTCCGCGCACCGCGCACACGACGTCGTCTCCGGGCCGAAGTGCCTGTGCCACGCGCGTACTCACAAGGGACGAGGGTACGGGGTCGGTGCGCTTTACTCGCCCTTGGGGCGTCCTCTCCCGGTTCTTCCCGGGCCGCCCGGCCCGGCCGGACGGCGGCTCACCCGGCGGCCACCGGGCCTCTTCGGTCCGGACCGGGCCCCTCAGTCGCCCGCCGGGGCGTGTTCGACGCCGGTGCGCACGTCGATCTCGCGCCAGAAGCCGGCCCGGATGGCGTAACGGTCGTGTTCGTCGATCTGGTCGTCCTTGTGGGCGAGGAGGCCGAACCGGGCGGCGTAGCGCAGCAGCTCGCCGTCGATGCGGTGCGGGATGCGCGGGTACATCGAGGACAGCTTCTCCAGGTGGCCGTGGTCGCCGAGCCGTTCCACCCACCGCCGGGCGAACACCTGTCCGACCTCGTACGGGTCGCCGCCGACGGTCGTGATGTCCTCCTCCCGGTCGGCCCACCGCTGTTCGGCCGAGGTCAGCTGGGCGAGGGTGGGCATGGCGGCGGCCTCGGCGGGTTCGGCGGCCGTGCCGGGCCGCTCCACCCAGCCGCGGTCGGAGGACCAGCGCAGGGTGGCCGTCGGCGGGTGCGCGGGGGCGGCCTGCGGGGCGCCGGACGCGCGCAGGGCGGCGAGGTCCTTCGGGGTGGGCACGCCCTTGGCGGCCGGCATCCGCTCCACGGCGCCGTCGCGCGTGTCCGCGCCGTCGGCCGGGTGCGGGCGTTCGGCGGGGCGCTCGCCGGTCTGGGACAGCGCGGACTCGGGCAGCGGCGCGGAGAGGATGGCCGCGATCTCGGGGCGGGGCACGGGCGGCGGCGCGCAGATCCCGCCGTACTCCTTGGCGCGTACCGCCTTGGTGATCCAGGTGCGGTCCAGGACGCGGCGTTCGTCGGCCTCGGCGACCAGGTCCTCGGACTGGTTGTAGTCGCCGTCGGCGGCCTGCACGGCCCACAGGTGGACGGCGACGCCGTGCTCCTTGGCGGCCATCATGCCGGGCAGCAGATCGCCGTCGCCGGTGACCAGGACGACGTCGGAGCAGGCGCGGTTGCGGGCCAGTTCGGTCAGTTCCGCGTGCATGGCCGCGTCCACGCCCTTCTGCGCCCAGCGTCCGTCGCTGCGGGTCAGCGCGCCGAGCCGGACGGTCACGCGGGGCATCACGCGCAGTCTGCGGTGCTCGGGCTGCGGCACGCGGTCGGGAGCGCCGTCGAACCAGTAGATGCGCAGCAGCGGCCGTTCGGTGTCGGACTCGGCCTGTTCGCGCAGTTGCTGCACGAGCGCGGAATGATCGACGGTGATCCGGGAACGCGAAGGCTCCCCGGCGAGGAGGCTGGCGGCGGCCCCCAGCAGGTACCCGGCGTCCACCAGGACGATGCAGCGGTCCACGCGATCCACCCTCTTTCCGGGAGGTTGTTTCGGGTTTTGTTGCTTCGGGTTTCGCTTCGGAGCTTGTTTCGAGTCTGCCCGACCACGCCGGGGTTAACGGCCCGAACTCGATCTTCGGCGTGGCGTTTCCGGGCCCCGCGGCCCGATGACCCTTGTCACATACGGTAATTATCCGACATGCGTTCATTGTCGGCGTGTGTGAATCTGGTCGCGGCCCTGGCCCCTAGATCCCCCACAGGAGGCTGATCACCATGGCCAAGAACCGCAAGCAGGACCGCAGCCGGCAGAAGACGTCCGTGGCCGCCAACGGCCCTCGGGAGACGGAGCACTCCGTGACGGAGCCGCAGCCCGAGCACCACTCGCCGCAGCTGAGTCCCACCGAGGCGGCCCGCAAGGGACGCCAGAAGCGCTTCGGCCACAACTGATTCCGGCCCGAGGCGCGTTGAGCGGACTCTGAGCCCGGTACCGAGAGGGGGCGTACCCGATGCGCACGGGTACGCCCCCTTCTTCATGGCTCGTTCGCCGCCGGATGCCGGAGCCGGATACCGAAGCCCGATGCCGAAGCCGGGTGCCGCAGCCGGGTGCCGTCAGCCCGCCAGGCAGGACGGGCCGAGGAGGACCTTCAGGTCACCGAAGAGGGCCGGGTCCGGCTTCACCCGGTGCCGGTCCAGGCGCAGCACCGTCGTCTTCGTCGGGCCCTGGAGCTTGATCCGCACCTCGCTCTCGCCCCGGTGGTGGGTGAGGATCTCGCCGAGGCGGCTGACCATCGGCGGGGTGACCCGGGTGGCCGGGATGGTGAGGATCACGGGGGCGTTGGCACCGGCGTTGGACAGGTCGGGGACCTGGAGTTCCATGGCGACCAGACGCGGCACGTCCTCCCGCTTGTCGAGCCGGCCCTTGACGAACACCACGGCGTCCTCGACGAGTTGGGTGGACACCAGCTGGTAGGTCGCCGGGAAGAACATGCACTCGATGGAGCCGGCCAGGTCCTCCACGGTGGCGATCGCCCACGCGTTGCCCTGCTTGGTCATCTTGCGCTGCAGGCCCGAGATGATGCCGCCGATGGTGACGACCGCGCCGTCGGCGTGCTCGCCGCCGGTGAGCTGGGAGATACCGGCGTCGGCCTTGTCGGCGAGCACGTTCTCCAGGCCGAACAGGGGGTGGTCGGAGACGTAGAGACCGAGCATCTCCCGCTCCTGGGCGAGCAGATAGGTCTTGTCCCACTCGTCCGGGGAGAACTCCACGTCGAGTCCGAAGCCGGGCTCGCTGCTGGTCTCCTCGCCCATGCCGCCGAAGAGGTCGAACTGGCCCTCGGCCTCCTTGCGCTTGACCGCGACCACGTTGTCGATCATCGGCTCGTACTGCGCGGTGAGGCCCTTGCGGGTGTGGCCCATGGTGTCGAAGGCGCCGGCCTTGATCAAAGACTCGGTGGTGCGCTTGTTGCAGACCACGGCCTCGACCTTGTCGAGGTAGTCGGGGAAGGAGGAGTACTTCCCCTTGGCCTTGCGGGTCCTGATGATCGACTCGACGACGTTGGTGCCGACGTTGCGGACGGCGGAGAGGCCGAAGAGGATCACATCGTCGCCCTGGGCGGCGAAGTTCGACTCGGACTCGTTGACGTTGGGCGGGAGCACCTTGATGCCCATGCGCCGGCACTCGTTGAGGTAGACCGCCGACTTGTCCTTGTCGTCCTTGACGGAGGTCAGCAGCGCGGCCATGTACTCGGCGGGGTGGTTCGCCTTGAGGTAGGCGGTCCAGTACGACACCAGGCCGTAGGCGGCGGAGTGGGCCTTGTTGAAGGCGTAGCCGGCGAACGGGACCAGCACGTCCCACAGCGCCTGGATGGCCTCGTCGCTGTAGCCGTTCTTCTTGGCGCCGGCCTGGAAGATGGTGAAGTTCTTGGCCAGCTCGTCGGGCTTCTTCTTGCCCATCACGCGGCGCAGGATGTCGGCCTCGCCGAGCGAGTAGCCGGCGATGATCTGGGCGGCCTTCTGCACCTGCTCCTGGTAGACGATCAGGCCGTAGGTGACGTCCAGGACCTCCTTGAGGGGCGCCTCCAGCTCGGGGTGGATCGGCGTGATCTCCTGGAGGCCGTTCTTGCGCAGCGCGTAGTTGGTGTGCGAGTCCATGCCCATCGGGCCCGGCCGGTACAGCGCGGACACGGCGGAGATGTCTTCGAAGTTGTCCGGCTTCATCAGGCGCAGCAGGGAGCGCATGGGGCCGCCGTCGAACTGGAAGACGCCGAGGGTGTCGCCGCGCTGGAGCAGTTCGAAGGTCGTCGGGTCGTCCAGCGGCAGGGCGAGGAGATCGATGTCGATCCCCTTGTTGGACTTCACCATCTTGACGGCGTCGTCCATGATCGTCAGGTTGCGCAGGCCGAGGAAGTCCATCTTCAGCAGGCCGAGCGACTCGCAGCTCGGGTAGTCCCACTGGGTGATGGTCACGCCGTCGGTGTGCCTGACCCAGACCGGGACGTGCTCGGTGATGGTCTCGCTGGACATGATCACGCCGGCGGCGTGGACGCCCATCTGCCGCACCAGGCCCTCGACGCCCTTGGCGGTGTCGATGACCTTCTTGACGTCCGGCTCGTTCTCGTACATCGCGCGGACCTCGCCGGCCTCGCTGTAGCGCGGGTGCGAGGGGTTGGTGATGCCGTCCAGGTCGATGCCCTTGCCGAGGACGTCGGCGGGCATGGCCTTGGTGATGCGGTCGCCCATCGCGTACGGGTAGCCCAGCACGCGCGCGGAGTCCTTGATCGCGTTCTTGGCCTTGATCTTGCCGTAGGTGCCGATCATGGCGACCTTGTCGGCGCCGTATTTCTCCGTGACGTACCTGATCACCTCGACGCGCCTGCGCTCGTCGAAGTCGATGTCGACGTCGGGCATGGAGACGCGCTCGGGGTTGAGGAACCGCTCGAAGATCAGACCGTGCGGGATCGGGTCGAGGTCGGTGATGCCCAGGGCGTAGGCGACGATCGAGCCGGCCGCCGAGCCTCGGCCGGGGCCCACCGCGATGCCGTTGTTCTTGGCCCACATGATGAAGTCGGCGACGACGAGGAAGTAGCCCGGGAACCCCATCTGGATGATGACGTCCATCTCGTACTCGACCTGCTTCTGGCGGTCCTCGGGGATGCCGCCGGGGAAGCGGCGCTCCATGCCGCGGCGCACTTCCTCCTTGAACCAGGTGACCTCGGTGTAGCCCTCGGGGATGTCGAACTTGGGCATCAGGTCGCGCTTGACGAACATGCCCGTGGTGTCGACCATCTCGGCCACCAGCAGCGTGTTGGCGCAGCCCTCCTGCCAGGCGTCCGAGGAGTCGATGGCGTACATCTCGTCGGTGGACTTCAGGTAGTAGCCGGTGCCGTCGAACTTGAAGCGGTCGGGGTCGGAGAGGTTCTTGCCGGTCTGGATGCACAGCAGGGCGTCGTGGGCGGTCGCCTCGTGCGCGTAGGTGTAGTGCGAGTCGTTGGTGACCAGCGGCGGGATGCCGAGCTTCTTGCCGATCTCCAGGAGGCCGTCGCGGACCCGGTGCTCGATGTCGATGCCGTGGTCCATCAGCTCCAGGAAGTAGCGGTCCTTGCCGAAGATGTCCTGGTAGTCGGCGGCGGACTTCAGGGCCTCGTCGAACTGGCCGAGGCGCAGCCGGGTCTGCACCTCGCCGGAGGGGCAGCCGGTGGAGGCGACGATGCCCTCGGACCACTGCGCGATGGTCTCCTTGTCCATGCGCGGCCACTTCTGCAGCCAGCCCTCGGCGTAGGCGTCGGAGGAGAGGCGGAAGAGGTTGTGCAGGCCCGTGCTGTTGACCGCCCACATCGTCTTGTGGGTGTAGCCGCCGGAACCGGAGACGTCGTCGCGCTTCTGGTGCGGCTGGCCCCACTGGATCTTGCGCTTGTTGCGCCGGGACTCGGGGGCGACGTACGCCTCGATGCCGATGATCGGGGTGACCCCGGCCTTCTGCGCGGTGTGGAAGAAGTCGTACGCCCCGTGGAGGTTGCCGTGGTCGGACATGGCGATGTGCGTCATGCCCATCTCGTTGCACGCGTCGAACATGTCCTTCAGCCGCGCGGCACCGTCCAGCAGCGAGTACTGGGTGTGGACGTGCAGGTGCGTGAACGGCGGTTTCGACACGGTTCGGCCTCCTGGGGGAATGCGGTGGCGGCGGGCTTCGGACAAGTCTGGGGGTCAGCGTCGAAGTCTATGCCCCGCCGCTGACACCCGGGCCGCCCCGCCGCGTACCTTCATGCGAAGGAGAGACGGGCACTCCCCGGCGGCGCCGGACGTTGCCCCCGGAGGAAGACCCGTCCCGAACGTCACGTACCACCTGTACCAGGAGGCATCCCCCGATGTCGGTCCCCCAGCTCAGCGACGAGCAGCGCGGCGAGGAGATCCTCGCCGTCTTCGACACCGCCTTCGGCGAGCTCCTGGCCGCCGACCCGGCCGCGTTCCGCGTGAAGTTCCGGAAGATGGCGGCCTCGGCCTTCGCGTTCTACCGGGGCACGGCCTGCCTCTTCTACCACGACCTCGCGGCCGGCAGCGGCGGCTCGATAGCCGGCGGGCCCTACCTGGACGAGCGCACCTCGCGCGTGTGGATCCACGGCGACCTGCACGCGGAGAACTTCGGCACCTACATGGATTCGAACGGGCGTCTGATCTTCAACGTCAACGACTTCGACGAGGCCTACGTCGGCCCGTTCACCTGGGACGTCCAGCGCTTCGCCGCCTCCATCGCCCTGATCGGGTACGCCAAGGCGCTCAGCGACGACCAGATCACCGAGCTGGTGCGGGTCTACGCCGCCGCCTACCGGGAGCGGATCCACGCCCTGGCGACCGGCGCCAAGGACGACGAGGTGCCGCCCTTCACCCTGGACACCGCCGAGGGCCCGCTGCTGGACGCGCTGCGCGACGCCCGGTCGCTGACCCGGTTCGGGCTGCTGGAGTCGATGACGGAGATCCGCGACTTCGAGCGCCGCTTCGCGCCCGGCGGCGGCTCCATCGAGCTGGACGCCGCCACCCGCTACAAGGTGCTCGCCGCCTTCGACGGCTATCTGGAGACGCTGCCCGAGTCCTCGCTGGCCCGGCCGGACTCCTACCGCGTCAAGGACGTCGTCGGCCGCCGCGGCATCGGCATCGGCTCGGCCGGGCTGCCGTCGTACAACATCCTGCTGGAGGGCAACAGCGACGCCCTGGAGAACGACGTGGTGATCTACGTCAAGCAGGCGCAGACCCCGGCCGTCTCCCGGCACATCGCCGACCGGGCGATCCGCGACTACTTCCAGCACGAGGGCCACCGCACGGTGATCTCCCAGCGCGCCCTCCAGGCGCACGCCGACCCGTGGCTGGGCTGGACCGAGCTGGACGGCGCGGGCCAGCTGGTCGCCGAGGTCTCGCCGTACGCCGTGGACCTGGAGTGGGGCGACATCGACGACCCGGAGGAGATCGCGCAGGTCGTCGCCGACCTCGGCCGGGCCACGGCCACCATGCACGCGGCGGCCGACGACCAGTCCGGGGAGTCGCTGGTGCCGTTCTCCACCGAGCGGGCCATCGACGCGGCCATCGCCGCCGACGAGGAGGGCTTCGCCCCGCTCCTGGTGGACTTCGCCCACGCCTACGGCGCCCGCGCGCGCGGCGACCACCAGATCTTCGTGGACCTGTTCCGCAACGGACGCATTCCGGGTCTGTGACGGAAGGGCCGCTCACAGGGATCCTTTAGAGACCCCTTACCGGCCCGCATGACACACTCTCCTCTCGCTATGGACATATCCGGGATCCCGCTCAGAGCCGTACGCGCGGCGCTGTTCACGGCCGTGGTCGTGACGCTCAGCACCGCGTCGCACGTGCTGCTGTCGCAGGTCCCGCTGCCGCTGAACACGGTGGCCGCCGTCGCGGCCGCCGTGTTCACACTGGCCTACGCCCTGGCCGGCCGCGAGCGCGGTTTCGGGCGGATCGCCGCCCTGCTGATCCCGCTGGAGCTGGCCGCCGACACGGTCTTCACCACCGGCCAGCACCTGTGCTACGGCCCCGCGGGCGGCCCGGTCGCCGGGCCCCTGCGCTCGGTCGGCTGGGACGTGCTGTGCGGCAACCGGCACGACGTGGCCACACCGCTGGCCCGGATGACCGGGACGAACGCCGACCGGCTCGCGCCGCTGCTCGCGCACGCCGACCCGGCGACCGCCTGGCTGCTGCTGGCCGCGCACATCGGCGTCGGCCTCCTCGCGGCGGCCTGGCTGCGCCGCGGCGAACGCGCCCTGAGCCGGCTGCTGCGCTCGGCGGCGGCGCTCACCTTCCGGCCGCTGCTGCTCGCGGCGGCCGCCGTCGCGGTCCGCCGCGAGCGCGCCGCGGCCCGGCCGGTGCGGCCCGCGCCGCCCCGCGGCAGGCCGCGCGCCCTGCTCCTCGCGCACTCCCTGGGACGGCGCGGCCCGCCGTGCCCGGCCGCCCTCGTCTGACGTCCCGGAGCCGGCTTCCCGAGGCCGAGTCCTCGAAGCCCGCGCACTCGAACACCGAGTCCGCGAAGACCGAGTCCGCGAAGACCGGCTCCCCGAAGCGACGACGGCGCCCCGAGCACGACAGGTACCGACCGAATCCCGCGCGGCCCGGCCGCGCGTTCCCCAGGAGAACACCACCATGAGCAAGCGGAACAGCCAGACGGCGAAGACGGCGGCCCGGGAGCGGCTGCGCGCCGAGCGCGAGCGCCAGGCCAAGCGCGACAAGGCGAAGCGGCAGATCATCGTCGCCTGCTCGGTCGTCGCCGTGCTGGCGGCGGCCGGCGGCATCGGCTACGCCGTCGTCCAGGCCAACAAGCCGGGCTACTGGGAGGCCGTGAAGGACGACAAGGTCGTCGCGCCGGCCAACACCACCGGCGAGAACGGCTCGACGGTGATCATCGGCAAGAGCACGGCCAAGAAGACCCTCAAGGTCTACGAGGACCCGCGCTGCCCCGTGTGCGCGCAGTTCGAGCAGACCGTCGGCCCGACCCTGAAGAAGGACCTGGACGACGGCAAGTTCAAGATGCAGTTCATCGGCGGCACGTTCATCGACGGCGACGCGCTCGGCAAGGGCACGATCGGTTCGCGCGGCGAGGGCTCCAAGAACGCGATGAGCGCCCTGGGCGCCGCCCTCAACGTGAGCCCCGAGGCGTTCCTCGAGTTCAAGACCGCGCTCTACTCCGCCAAGTGGCACCCGGAGGAGACGACCGACAAGCTCAAGGACGACTCCTACCTCATCAAGATCGCCGACACCGTCCCCGCGCTGAAGAACAACGCCAAGTTCCAGAACGCGGTGAAGAACGGCACCTACGACGCCTGGGCGCTGGCGATGTCGAAGAGCTGGGACACCAACAAGGACGGCGTGACGGGCACCCCGAGCCTCGTCATGGACGGCAAGATCCTCACGCCTCCGGGTTCGCAGAACGCGCCGATGACCGTGGACGAGTTCAACTCGGTGGTGGGCGCGGCCCTCAAGGGCTGACCCCGCCCCGCCGCGAGGCCGTGGCCACCTCCCGCGCGGGGGGCCACGGCCTCGCGGCGCCCGCAAGTCCCTCTCGACCGGCGAGGGCATCAAGGCGACCGTCCAGATCTGCGTCCGCGACCGCGCCGACGGCGACCCGGAGCACTGCGCCACCCAGTACGGCAAGGCCTGATCCGAGCCCTGACCGCGCCCCGGACGCGGGGCGCGGGCCGCGCGTTCCCCGGACGCGGGGGACGCCCGGGCCGATCACCGGTGAAGAGCGGGCGAACTTTTGCCGGTTCGCCCGCTCCCGCGCGTACTGATCAGTAATCTGATCGCCCGTGACCAGTCGATACAGATCAATCCAGGACGACGGCTCGCGCCCCGAGACCGTCAACCCGCTGTCCCCGAGCCGCCGTACGGTCGTCAAGGCCGCGGCGGCCGGCGCCGTGCTGGCGGCGCCCCTCGCCGCCGCGCTGCCCGCGCGGGCGGCCACCGCGACGCCCGCCTTCCTGCACGGCGTCGCCTCCGGAGACCCGCTGCCCGACGGCGTCCTGCTGTGGACCCGGGTGACCCCCACCGAGGAGGCCGTACCGGGCTCCGGGCTCGGCCCGGACACCGAGGTGAGCTGGGTGGTGGCCCGCGACAAGGCGCTCACGGACGTCGTCGCCCGCGGCTCCACCACCGCCACCGCCGCCTCCGACCACACCGTCAAGGCCGACATACGCGGCCTGGAACCGGCCACCGACTACTGGTTCCGCTTCTCCGCCGGCGGCGCGGACTCCCCCGTCGCCCGCACCCGCACCACCCCCGCGCACGACGCCGCCGTCAGCGGGCTGCGCTTCGGCGTGGTCTCCTGCGCCAACTGGGAGGCCGGCTACTTCTCGCCGTACCGGCACCTCGCGGCCCGCGGCGACCTGGACGCCTGGCTGCACCTCGGCGACTACATCTACGAGTACAAGTCGGGCGAGTACGCGGCGCGCGGCAAGGTGGTCCGCCCGCACGCCCCGGCCAACGAGATCCTCACGCTCGCCGACTACCGGACCCGGCACGCCAAGTACAAGACGGACCCCGACCTGCAGGCGCTGCACCACCGGGCGCCGGTCATCGCGATCTGGGACGACCACGAGTTCGCCGACAACGCCTGGTCGGGCGGCGCGGTCAACCACACCGAGGGCGCCGAGGGCGCCTGGAGCGACCGCAAGGCCGCCGCCAAGCAGGCCTACTTCGAGTGGATGCCGGTCCGCCCGGCGATCGCCGGCACCACCTACCGCCGGCTGCGCTTCGGCAAGCTCGCCGATCTGTCCCTGCTCGACCTGCGCTCCTTCCGCTCCCAGCAGGCCTCCACCGGCAGCGGCTCGGTCGACGACCCGGACCGCACCATCACCGGCCGCGCCCAGCTCGACTGGCTGAAGGCCAATCTCGCCTCGTCCGACACCACCTGGCGGCTGGTCGGCAACTCGGTGATGATCTCCCCCTTCGTCGTCGGCTCGCTCTCCGCGGACCTGCTCAAGCCGCTGGCGAAGCTGCTCGGGCTGCCGCAGGAGGGCCTGGCGATCAACAGCGACCAGTGGGACGGCTACACCGACGACCGCCGCGAGCTGCTGGCCCATCTGCGGACCAACGCCATCCGCAACACCGTCTTCCTGACCGGCGACATCCACATGGCGTGGGCCAACGACGTGCCGGTGGACGCCGGCACCTACCCGCTGTCGGCGTCGGCCGCCACGGAGTTCGTGGTCACCTCGCTGACCTCGGACAACCTCGACGACATCGTCAAGGTGCCCGAGGGCGTGGTCTCGGCGGTGGCGGCGCCGGTCATCCAGGCCGCCAACCGGCACGTCCACTGGGTCGACACCGACCGCCACGGCTACGGCGTCCTGGACATCACCGCCGAGCGCGCGCAGATGGACTACTACGTCGTCTCCGACCGCACGAACCCGAACGCGACCTCGTCCTGGGCGCGTTCGTACCGCACCCGCAGCGGCACGCAGAAGGTCGAGCGGACGTACGACCCGGTGTAGCCGAGCCCGTCGTCCCGCGGGCCGCCCGCAGGCCGCCCTCCTGCGGGCCGCCCCGAGGTCCGGGCGCCGTCTACAGGCTGTCGAGGAAGCCGAGGGCCACCCGCCAGGTGGCCTCGGCCGCCTCCTCGTCGTAGTCCGGCATGCCGGGGTCGGTGTAGAGGTGGCCGGCCCCCGGGTAGCGGTAGATCTCCACGTCGGCGCCGGCCCGGCCCATCTGGAGGTACCAGGCGCTCAGCCAGTCGTCCGTCTCGAACGGGTCGGGCTCGGCCACGTGCAGCTGGACCGGCAGCCCGTCCACGGACGCGTTCGGCGCGATGTCCGAGGTGCCGTGCAGGAGCAGCAGCCCGCGCGCCTTCTCGTCGCCGAGGGCGAGGGTCTGCGCGATCGAGGCGCCGAGCGAGAACCCGGCGTACACCAGGCCCCGTTCCGAGTACGGCGCCGCCGCCAGCACGGCCCGTCTGAGCAGCTCGTCCTTGCCGATGCCGTCCTTGAAGGCCATGCCCTCCTCGACCGAGTCGAACGTACGCCCCTCGAAGAGGTCCGGGGTCCACACCTCGTGCCCGGCGGCGCGCAGCCGGTCCGCGGCCTCGCGCACGGCGGGCCTGAGGCCTTGGGTCGAGTGGAAGAGCACGATGTTCATGAGGCCATGGTGCCAGCCGGGTACGACAACGCCCGGCCCGGCCGGCCGCCGCCTGCCGCCGCCGGGCGCGGGCAGGGGCGGACGGGCGCGGACGGGCGCGGGCAGGCGCGGACGTAAGCCTCGCCACACCGCACGGGCGCTACCCGCGAACGCGGCGAAGACACATGTTCATGCCCGGCCGGCTCCGGTTAGGAGCGCAGGCATGGAGAACGTACTCCGCCCGCTTGCCGTGATCGGCGGCTCGGTGCTGCTCACGCTGATCATCGGCTGGGCCACCGACCTGCTGCTGCGCAAGGCCGACGAACGGCACCACGAGACACCCTTGTGGGGCCTGTTGCGCCGTGCCCGCGTGCCCTATCAACTCGTCCTGTGCGCCGCCCTGCTCAGAGGCTCCTACGACCAGGCCAAGCTGCTCCTGGAGCACCGGGCCGGGATCGGCCGGACGCTGACGCTGGTGCTGATCGGATCGGCCGCCTGGCTGGCCATCCGGATCGCCGGGGCCATAGTCGAGACCTCGTACTCGCGCTACGCCAGCGCCCGCGCCCACCGCGACCCGGCCCGGGTGCGCCGGGTGCGCACCCAGGTCGAGCTGATCATGCGCGTGGTCTCGGCGGTCGTCATCGTCGTGGCCGCCGCCTCGATGCTGCTGACCTTCCCCGCGATGCGCGCGGCCGGGGCCTCGCTGCTGGCCTCGGCCGGCATCCTCGGCATCGTCGCGGGCGTCGCCGCGCAGTCCACGCTGAGCAACATGTTCGCCGGGCTGCAGATCGCCTTCGGCGACATGGTGCGCATCGGCGACACCGTGGTCGTCGACGGCGAGTGGGGCACGGTGGACGAGATCACGCTGACCTATCTGACGGTGCGCACCTGGGACGAGCGCCGGATCACCATGCCGGTGTCCTACTTCACGGCCAACCCGTTCGAGAACTGGTCGCGCGGCACCCCGCAGATGACCGGCACCGTCTTCTGGCACCTGGACCACTCCGCGCCGCTGGAGGCGATGCGCACGAAGCTGCGCGACATCGTGCGCGAGTGCCCGGCCTGGGACGGCCGCGCCTACAACCTGTACGTCACGGACACCACCCCGAACACCATCGAGGTGCGGGCGCTGGTGACGGCGAAGGACGCCGACGACATCTTCACGGTGCGGGTCGCGGTGCGCGAGGAGATGATCCGCTGGCTGTGCGCGGAGCACCCCTACGCGCTGCCCCGCGTCAACACGGCGCACGCGGTGCCGCCGCAGGGCCGCGCGGAGGAGGGCGCGCCCGAGCGCGACGGCGCGGAACGGCCCCGGCCCGCGCTGGACAAGGACGACCGTCGGCCCCGTGACGGGGTCCGCGCCGAGTCCGTCGGCAGGCCGGGGCGCCGGTGAGGCGCCGTCGGCTCAGTGGCCGCGTTCCGCGCCGCCGTTGACCTGGACGATCTGCGAGGTGACGTGGCCGGCCGCCGGGGAGGCCAGCCAGTGCAGGGTGGCGGCGACGTCGCCCGGGGTCCCGGCCCGGCCGTCGGCGGTCTCGGCGATCAGCCGCTCGCGGCGGGCCTCGTCCATCGCGTCGCCGAAGAACTCGGTGTCCTCGATGTAGCCGGGCGCCACCACGTTGACCGTGATCCCGCGCGGGCCCAACTGGCGGGCCAGGTCGTGGGCGTAGGGGTGCAGCGCCGCCTTGGACGCGGCGTAGGCGCCGGTGCCCGAGCCCCGGTAGGCGGCGATGGAGCTGAGGAACAGCACCCGTCCGCCGGGCTCGGCGAGCCGGTCCTTCAGGGCCTCGGTGAGGAGCACCGCGGTCAGCGTGTTGAGACGGAAGTTGACGCTCCAGTTGTCGGCGACGAGGTCGAGCGGATCGTCCCGCTCCACCCGGGGCTCCAGCTGACCGGTCCCTCCGGCGGCGTGGATCAGCACGTCCACCGCGCCGAGTTCGCCGGCCACGAACCGGGCCGCCCGGCGCACTCCGGCCACGTCCGCGACGTCGGCCGCGAAGGTGAGCGCCCCGGGCACGTCCGCCTTCCGCAGCACCTCCTCCCGCCGGCCGAGCAGCAGGACCCGGTCGCCGTCGGCCGCGAACGTCTGCGCCGCGGCCAGCCCGATCCCCGTACCGCCACCACTGATCACCACGTTGCGAGTCATGCTCCCGAGCCTAGGGCCGTCCCTCGGTACGGCACGGCAATTACGGGGCCGCCACACCACGGCGGACGCGCGCCCGGCGCGGACCGCACGGCCCGCGGCCGACGGCCGGCGCAGGGCGTCGGGCGTCGGGCATCGACGCCGGCTGCGGCCCGCACCCAGCGGACGCCCGTCGGCGAAGCCCACGGCCTGCAGACGCCGAAAGAAAGCCCACGGCCGGCGGTCACGGACCGCGGCCGGCAGACGGCAGACGGCAGACGGCAGACGGCAGACGGCAGACGGCAGACGGCAGCAGCAGCCGCCCGCAGGCCGGCGATCCGCCGAGACCGCCACCGGCGGCGACCGCCGCTCAGCGCAGGCTGCGGACGTCCAGATGGCGCAGCACCCGGTCCACGATCTCCGGGTCGGCGCCGGGCTCGCTGCGGGCGGCCAGCACCTCGTGCCGGGCCGCGCTCAGCATCTCGTTCTGGATCCGCCGCACCCGCCTGATCCGCCGTACCCGGTTCTCCTGCGCCTCCCGGCGCTCCTCGTCCCCGATCTGCGGGTTGATGCGCAGCCCGATCTCGAAGGCGCGGCGCAGCATCTGCTCGGACAGCTCCTCGGGCAGGTCCTCGACCGACTCGATCTCGCGCAGCCGCCGCTTGGCCGCCTTGGCCGCCCGTACCGCGAGCTGCTTCTCGAACTCCTTCTCGCGCTCGGTGTCGGCCCGCACCCCCAGCTTCCTGACCAGCCAGGGCAGGGTGAGGCCCTGGACGACGAGGGTCGCCATGATGACCCCGAAGGCGATGAAGACGATCTCGTCGCGGTCGGGGAAGGGCGCGCCGGTCTCCGTCTTCAGCGGGATGGCGAGCGCCAGCGCCACCGAGGCCACGCCGCGCATCCCGGACCACCACATGACGACGGTCTCCCGCCAGCTGGTCGGGATGTCCTCGTCGTAGTCGCGCAGCGCGTGCAGGCGTTTGGTGAGCCAGGTCGCCGGGAGCAGCCACAGCAGCCGTACGAGCACCACCACGGCCACGACCGCACCGGCCCAGCCGAGCAGTTCGTGCCAGCGACCTGAGGCGGTCCGGATGGCGTTGTGCAGCTCCAGGCCGATCAGTCCGAAGGCGACGCCGGTGACGAGGGTGTCGACGACGTCCCAGACGGTGTGCCCGGCCAGCCGGGACAGCACGTCGTCGGCGTCGGCGGCGTACTCGGCGAGGAACAGCGCGGTGGTCAGCACGGCGAGGACGCCGGAGCCGTGCAGTTCCTCCGCCAGGACGTAGGACGCGTAGGGCACCAGCAGGGTCAGGCCGATCTGGAGGGTGGCGTCGCCGAGCCGGTCCAGCATCTTGTTGGCGCCCCAGCCGAGCGCCACGCCGATGATCAGGGCGACCACGGCGGACAGCACCAGGTCGAGCCCGGCCCGCCAGACGGAGAACTCGCCGCTGATCGCGGCGGCGATCGCCACGTGGTAGAGCACGATGGCGGTGACGTCGTTGAACAGGCCCTCGCCCTCCAGGATCGACACCAGGCGGCGGGGCAGCCCGAGCTGTCCGGCGACGGCGGTGGCGGCGACCGGGTCGGGCGGGGCGACCAGCGCGCCGAGCGCCACCGCGGCGGCCACCGGCAGCCCCGGCACGATGGTGTGCGCGACGGCGGCGACACAGATCGTGGTGACGAACACCAGCGCGACGGCCAGCAGGAAGATCGGCCGTTTGTTCGCCGCGAACTGGCGCCAGGAGGTGCGCCGTACGGCGGCGTAGAGCAGCGGCGGCAGCAGCGCGGGCAGGATCAGCTCGGGCGGGATGTCGACGTTCGGCACGAACTTCAGCAGCGCCAGCACGATCCCGAGGAGGGTCATCAGCACCGGCGCGGGCAGCCCGAGCCGGTCGCCGACCGGGACACTGATCACGGCCCCGAGCAACACGATGAACAGCAGGGCCAACTGATCCACGGTCAGCGCTCCGGGAGGTCGGACGATCACACGGCAGACCTCAAGACTGCCATGCCACCCAGCTCACCGGCCCCTTCGGGGGCCGCGGCCCGCTTCCCGGCGCGGCGGCCGGACCGCCGCACCCGCCTTCGCGGGGGCCCTAGAGGGCGCGTCGCATCGCGCGGTGCGGAATGCCGGCGTCCGGGAACTCCGGTCCGTACGCCGTGTAGCCGAGCCGCTCGTAGAAGCCGAGGGCGTGCGTCTGCGCGTGCAGATCGACGGCCGTGAGGCCACGCGCGCGTGCCGCCTCCTCGACGGCGCGCACCAGGGCGACGCCGACGCCCAGTCCGCGGGCCTCCTTGACGACGGCGAGCCGCCCGAGGGAGCCGACGCCCGCCTCGCCGCCGGTCTTCGCCGCGGCCGCCTCGCCGTGCAGCAGCCGGCCGGTGCCCAGCGGCACGCCGTCCGCGCGGACGGCCAGGACGTGCACGGCGACGGCGTCGTACGCGTCGTACTCGATCTCCTCGTCGACGCCCTGTTCGGCGACGAAGACCTCCTTGCGGACCGCGAAGCAGGCCTCGCGGTCGGCGGGGCTCTCGGCGGGACGCACCTCGTACGCCACGGGGGACGGGCTCATGCGTAGGTCTCCTCGCGGACCTGGTCCAGGGCCTGCTGGAGGTCCTCGGGGTAGTCGCTGGCGAACTCCACCCACTGGCCGTCGCCGGGGTGCTCGAAGCCGAGCCGCACCGCGTGCAGCCACTGCCGGGTCAGCTTCAGCCGCTTGGCGAGCGTGGGGTCGGCGCCGTAGGTCAGGTCGCCGACGCAGGGGTGGCGGTGGGCCGCCATGTGGACGCGGATCTGGTGGGTGCGGCCGGTCTCCAGCTTCACGTCGAGCAGGGAGGCGGCGCGGAACGCCTCGATCAGGTCGTAGTGCGTCACGGAGGGCTTGCCGTCGGCGGTGACCGCCCACTTGTAGTCGTGGTTGGGGTGCCGGCCGATGGGCGCGTCGATGGTGCCGCTGGTCGGGTCGGGGTGGCCCTGGACCAGGGTGTGGTAGCGCTTGTCGACCGTGCGCTCCTTGAACTGGCGCTTGAGCGACGTGTACGCGTACTCGGACTTGGCGACCACCATCAGACCGGAGGTGCCCACGTCGAGGCGGTGCACGATGCCCTGGCGCTCGGCGGCGCCGGAGGTGGAGATCCGGTAGCCGGCGGCGGCCAGCCCGCCGATGACGGTGGGGCCGCTCCAGCCGGGGCTGGGGTGGGCGGCGACGCCGACCGGCTTGACGATCACCACGACGTCGTCGTCGTCGTGCACAATCTCCATGCCCTCGACCGGCTCGGCGACGACCTGCACGGGCGCGGGCGCCTGCGGCATCTCGACCTCCAGCCAGGCGCCGCCGCGCACCCGCTCGGACTTGCCGACCGCCGTGCCGTCGACCAGCACCTTGCCCGCCGCGGCCAGCTCGGCCGCCTTCGTACGGGAGAAGCCGAACATGCGGGAGATGGCGGCGTCGACGCGCTCGCCCTCCAGGCCGTCGGGCACGGGCAGGGTACGGATCTCGGGAAGCGTGCTCACCCGTCGAGTATGCCGGACGGCTCCGGTGCTCCCGAACGGCAGCCTGTCCGGCTCAGTCCTTGTGGACGGTGCCGTCCGGGTCCAGGCCGCGGAAGGAGAGCAGCACGATCAGGATGCCGCCGCACACGATCGCCGAGTCGGCGAGGTTGAAGACGGCGAAGTGCTTGGGCGAGATGAAGTCGACGACCGCGCCCTTGAACACGCCCGGCGAGCGGAAGATCCGGTCGGTGAGGTTGCCGAGCGCGCCGCCGAGCAGCAGGCCGAGGGCGATCGCCCAGGGCAGGCTGTACAGCTTGCGGGCCAGCCGGACGATCACCACGATCACGGCGGCGGCGATCACCGTGAAGATCACCGTGTAGGCCTCGCCGAAGCTGAAGGCGGCGCCCGAGTTGCGGATCGCCTCCAGCTGGAGCCAGTCCCCGACGACCCGCACGGGCGCGTGGTGCTCCAGCTTGGCGACCACCAGCAGCTTGCTGACCAGGTCGAGGGCGTACGCGAACGCCGCGACCGAGAACAGCACGGCGATCCGGCGCCCGCGGCGGGGTCGCTCGGGCCCGGCCGCGTCCGGCGCGGGCTGTGCGCCCGCGCGGGGCGACGCCTCGGCGGCCTCGGGCGCGGCGGGGGCCGTGCCGTCCGTCCCGGCCGTCGTGCCGTCGGCGCCGGACGGCTCGCCCGGCCCCGACCGTGCGCCCGGCCGCTGCCCGGGCCGCTTGGCCTCCGGGGTGTCGTCCGGCGTACCGATGATGCGCTCCGCCTCTGCCACGTGAGTCCCTCGACCTAGGTACCTGACTGAGGACGAGGGTACGGCACGCCCCGGACCCGGTTCAGTACCGGCGTTCCTGCTTCTGCTTGCACTCCACGCACAGGGTGGCGCGCGGGAAGGCCTGCATACGGGCCTTGCCGATGGGGTCGCCGCAGTTCTCGCACAGGCCGTAGGTGCCGGCGTCGAGCCGGTCCAGGGCGCGCTCGGTCTGCAGGAGCATCTCGCGGGCGTTGGCGGCGAGCGCCATCTCGTGCTCGCGCGTGATGTTCTTGGTGCCGGTGTCGGCGTCGTCGTCGCCCGCACCGTCGCCGGAGTCCCGCATCAGGCCCGCCAGGGACTCCTCGGACGAGGTGATCTCGGTGCGCAGCCGTTCCGTCTCGGACTGCAGCTCCGCGCGGGCCTCGTCGACCTCCTCCGCGGTCCACGGGTCCTCGCCCGGCCGTACCGCGAGGTCGCCGGGCTCGGCCGCGGCGGCGAGGCGCGCCTTGGGGACGGCGGAGGTGTCCGCCGTGGCCGCCGTACCAGGGGTCTTCTTAGCAACCACCGTCGTGACTCCCGTCTGCTCCGCGGTCCGAGCCGCGCCCGCCTTCTTGCCCGTGCTCTTCCTGCCCACACCGGCGCCTTCCGCACCCTTGCGGTGGGCTCCGTTCCGCCGGGTTCCGTCCGCACCCGCCGTCCGCCTCCCGGAGGGCGTCCCGGGGGCCGCACGGCCGGTCCGCTCGCGGCCGGCCCGCTCCCGGCCGGCGGCCGAGGGCGCGTCGGCGGCCGTCGGGACGACGGCGTCCACGCGCGCGCGTGCGGTGCGTTTCGTGGGGGCCGCCGGCTTCCCGGCCGCGGTTCCCGCGCTCGTCCCGCCGGACGCCGACTGCTCGGCGGTCTTCCTCACCACCATGGCCGCGGCCCCTTCACATATTGTGATCTTCCCAGAAGAATCGTGCTGGGACGATAAATCGACACGGGTCGCGCGGCAACGGGGCACGCCGCCCGATGCGCCCGCCTCACGGGTACCGCTCGGCAGGCATGCATGCGTTGTGCCCCGCTCCCCGCCGGGTAATCCGGCCGGCCGCGCCCGCCGCGATCCGGACACCGTCCCGCGCGCCGTTCGGGTCACCGCGTGCCCCCGCCGTCCCCGTGCCGCCCGTCCCCGCGCCGCCCCGGACCATGGGACCGGTCGGCCCCGTACCGGAAAACCGGTCGGCCGCTGTCCGCGGCGCGCCGTACACTGGGGCGCAGCGAGAAGCGTGGATGGGGACGAGTAGCGGCGTACGCAGCCCAGAGCGACCCGGGGACGGTGGGAGCCCGGGGGCGAGCGCGACGTGAAGATCACCCCGGAGCCGCCGGAAGAACGCCCCGTAAGGCCGCGGGGCCAGTAGAACCGGCATCGCGACCCCAATGAGGGGGCTCGTCGGCGCGTACGGCGCACCGGGGGGCCAAGGAGGGTGGTACCGCGGGAGCGCGCCGCACACGGCGTAGGAAGCACGAAGGCTCTCGTCCCTCCGACGGAAGGCAGCACGTCCGCCGGAGGAAGCTCGTTGAACACGCAGCCGCAGTACCGCCAGGTGCCCGCCCAGGTCGACCTGCCCGCGCTCGAACACGCGGTGCTCGACTTCTGGCGCGAGCAGAAGATCTTCGCCAAGAGCCTCGAGCAGTCCGAGGGCCGCCCCGAGTGGGTGTTCTACGAGGGCCCGCCCACCGCCAACGGCATGCCGGGCGCCCATCACATCGAGGCGCGCGTCTTCAAGGACGTCTTCCCCCGCTTCCGCACCATGCGCGGCTACCACGTGGCCCGCAAGGCCGGCTGGGACTGCCACGGCCTGCCGGTGGAGCTGGCGGTCGAGAAGGAGCTGGGGTTCAGCGGCAAGCAGGACATCGAGGCGTACGGCATCGCCGAGTTCAACGCCAAGTGCCGTGAGTCGGTGACCCGGCACACCGACGCGTTCGCCGAGCTGACGACCCGCATGGGCTACTGGGTCGACCTGGACGACGCCTACCGCACCATGGACCCCGAGTACGTGGAGTCGGTGTGGTGGTCGCTGAAGGAGATCTTCGACAAGGGCCTGCTGGTCCAGGACCACCGCGTGGCCCCCTGGTGCCCGCGCTGCGGCACCGGCCTGTCCGACCACGAGCTGGCGCAGGGCTACGAGACGGTCGTGGACCCCTCGGTCTACGTCCGCTTCCCGCTGACCTCCGGCCCGCTGGCGGGCGAGGCCGCGCTGCTGGTGTGGACGACGACCCCGTGGACCCTGGTGTCCAACACGGCGGTCGCCGCGCACCCCGAGGTGACGTACGTCGTCGCGACGAACGGCGAGGAGAAGCTGGTCGTCGCCGAGCCGCTGGTCGCCAAGGCGCTCGGCGAGGGCTGGGAGCCCACCGGGCAGTCCTTCACGGGCGCGGAGATGGAGCGCTGGACGTACCGGCGCCCGTTCGAGCTCATCGAGTTCCCGAGCCCCGCCCACTTCGTGGTGAACGCCGAGTACGTGACGACCGAGGACGGCACGGGTCTGGTCCACCAGTCCCCCGCCTTCGGCGAGGACGACCTCAAGGTCTGCCGCGCCTACGACCTGCCGGTCGTCAACCCGGTGCGCCCCGACGGCACCTTCGAGGAGGAGGTCCCGCTGGTCGGCGGCGTCTTCTTCAAGAAGGCCGACGAGAAGCTCACCGAGGACCTCGCCGAGCGCGGCCTGCTCTTCAAGCACCTCCCCTACGAGCACAGCTACCCGCACTGCTGGCGCTGCCACACCGCGCTGCTGTACTACGCGCAGCCGTCCTGGTACATCCGCACCACGGCGGTCAAGGACCGGCTGCTGGAGGAGAACGAGAAGACCAACTGGTTCCCGGAGACGGTCAAGCACGGCCGCTTCGGCGACTGGCTGACCAACAACATCGACTGGGCGCTGTCCCGCAACCGCTACTGGGGCACCCCGCTGCCCGTCTGGCGCTGCGAGGAGGGCCACCTCACCTGCGTCGGCTCCCGCGCGGAGCTGACCGAGCTGACCGGCGCCGACCAGTCGGGCCTGGACCCGCACCGCCCGTTCATCGACGAGGTGACCTTCGCCTGCCCGCAGGACGGCTGCGGGGCGACGGCCACGCGCGTGCCGGAGGTCATCGACGCCTGGTACGACTCGGGCTCGATGCCGTTCGCGCAGTGGGGGTACCCGTACAAGAACAAGGAGCTGTTCGAGAGCCGCTACCCGGCGCAGTTCATCTCCGAGGCGATCGACCAGACCCGCGGCTGGTTCTACACGCTGATGGCCGTCGGCACGCTGGTGTTCGACCGGTCGTCGTACGAGAACGTCGTGTGCCTGGGCCACATCCTGGCCGAGGACGGCCGCAAGATGTCCAAGCACCTGGGCAACATCCTGCAGCCGATCCCGCTGATGGACCAGCACGGCGCGGACGCGGTGCGCTGGTTCATGGCGGCCGGCGGTTCCCCGTGGGCGGCCCGCCGGGTCGGTCACGGCACCATCCAGGAGGTCGTCCGCAAGACGCTGCTGACCTACTGGAACACGGTCGCCTTCCAGGCGCTGTACGCCCGTACGTCGAACTGGGCGCCGAGCGGGGCGGACCCGGCCCCGGCCGACCGTCCGGTGCTGGACCGCTGGCTGCTCAGCGAGCTGCACGCGCTGACCGACCAGGTCACCCAGGCCCTGGAGGCGTACGACACGCAGCGGGCCGGCAAGCTGCTGTCCGCGTTCGTCGACGACCTGTCCAACTGGTACGTCCGCCGGTCGCGCCGCCGCTTCTGGCAGGGCGACAAGGCCGCGCTGCGCACGCTGCACGAGGTCGTCGAGACGGTGACCAAGCTGATGGCGCCGCTGACCCCGTTCATCACCGAGCGGGTCTGGCAGGACCTGGTCGTGCCGGTGACGCCGGGCGCCCCGGAGTCGGTGCACCTCGCCTCCTGGCCCGAGGCCGACCTGTCGGCGATCGACCCGGAGCTGTCGCAGCAGATGGTGCTGGTACGGCGGCTGGTGGAGCTGGGCCGGGCCACGCGCGCGGAGTCGGGCGTCAAGACGCGTCAGCCGCTGTCGCGGGCGCTGGTCGCGGTGGCGGGCTTCGAGTCCCTGCACCCCGAGCTGCACGCGCAGATCACCGAGGAGCTGAACGTCTCCTCGCTGGCGTCGCTGTCCGAGGTCGGCGGGTCCCTGGTGGACACCACCGCGAAGGCCAACTTCCGGGCGCTCGGCAAGCGGTTCGGCAAGCGGGTGCAGGACGTGGCGAAGGCGATCGCCGCGGCCGACGCCGCCGCGCTGTCGCTGGCGCTGCGCGAGGGCACGGCGTCGGTGGAGGTCGACGGGGAGACCGTCGCCCTCGCGCCGGACGAGGTGATCATCACGGAGACCCCGCGTGAGGGGTGGTCGGTGGCGTCCGAGGCGGGCGCGACGGTGGCGCTGGACCTGGAGATCACGGAGGAGCTGCGGCAGGCCGGGCTCGCGCGGGACGCGATCCGGCTGATCCAGGAGGCGCGCAAGAACAGCGGTCTGGACGTCGCCGACCGGATCGCGCTGCGGTGGACGTCGACGGACCCCGCGGTCATCGCGGCGCTGTCGGAGCACGCCGGGCTGATCGCGGACGAGGTCCTCGCCACGGACTTCGCCCAGGGCGAGGCGGACGAGACGTACGGCGAGCCGTTCACCGACGAGGGCCTGTCCCTGACGTTCCGCCTCCGCAAGGCGTAGCCGCCCTGGGGGCTCCGCCCCCCAGACCCCCGTTCGCGCGGTTCCCCGCGCCCCTTGGAAGGGGCGCGGGGAACCGCGCGTTTGAAGGGGCGCGGGGAACCGCGCGAACGGCCCCCACCGCGCCGCGCCCGAAGACGCGCCCCACCCGCCCCGCGCCGGGGTCGAAGGGGCGGAGCCCCTGGAGGACGGGACGGGCAGGGGCGGCGGGGGCGAGACACCCCTCGCCCCCGCCGCGGACCCGGTGCCCCGGCGCACGAGAACGGCCCCGGAGGAGAAACCTCCGGGGCCGTTCTGCAGGCTGCCGACGCCTAGGTGGGGCCCTTCAGGGCCGCCGCCTCAGTTGTCGTCCTCGTCGATGAGGAAGCCCCGCATCGGCGACGGCGCCTGCCCCATCGGCGACGGCCCCTGCGGCCGCACCGGCGCCATCGGCTGGGTCATCGCCGGCGACATCTGCTGCTGACCGCCGTAGGACGGCCCGGACGGGCTCGGCGCACCGCCCATGCCCTGGTTCCCGCCGTACGACGGGGCGCTCGCACCGGCCGGAGCCATCGACGGCGCCGGGGACGGCGGCAGCGAGGCGGCGGCCGGGGTGCGCGGCGGCGCCAGCGAGTCGTCGGCCTGGGTCTCCAGCTGACGCAGCTGCGACTCCAGGTACGACTTCAGTCGCGTACGGTACTCGCGCTCGAAGCCCCGCAGGTCCTCGACCTTGCGCTCCAGCGTGGCGCGGGCGGACTCCAGGGAGCCCATCGCGACGCGGTGCTTCTCCTGCGCGTCCCGCTCCAGCGCGTCCGCCTTGGCGCGGGCGTCCCGCTCCAGGCCCTCGGCCCGGGAACGCGCCTCGCCCACGATCTTGTTGGCCTCGGAACGGGCCTCCGCGATCGCCTGGTCGGCGGTCTGCTGGGCCAGCGACAGCACGCGCGCGGCGCTGTCGCCACCGGGACCCTGACCCATCGGGCCGGGGCCGCCCATGGGACCGGGGCCACCCATCGGGCCCGGACCCATCTGGCCCTGCATCGGACCCTGGCCCATCGGACCGGGTC
Source organism: Streptomyces sennicomposti (assembly GCF_019890635.1). Classification (GTDB taxonomy): domain Bacteria; phylum Actinomycetota; class Actinomycetes; order Streptomycetales; family Streptomycetaceae; genus Streptomyces; species Streptomyces sennicomposti. The sequence continues at coordinate 64,982 of NZ_JAIOAB010000006.1, read as the reverse complement.
CCTGGCCCATCGGACCAGGACCCTGACCCATGGGGCCGGGACCCTGCGGGCCCTGTCCGCCGGGGCCGGCGGGCAGCTGCGGGGCACCGCTCGGCAGCTGGGGCGGGCCACCCATGGGGCCGCCCATCTGCTGCTGCGGCGGGCCCGATATCCCGGCGGGCACCGGAGCCCCGGGACCTCGCATGCCCTGCTGCGGCATACCACCCTGCTGGGGCATCCCGCCCTGCTGCGGCATTCCGCCCTGCTGCTGCGGGTGCTGCTGGTCCTGCTGCTCCGGGGGCTTGCGCATGTTCTGCTGGTTCTGGGCGGCCGCGCGCGTGGCGGCGGCCAGCTTGGCGCGCAGGTCCTCGTTCTCGCGGAGCAGACGGGTCAGCTCGGCTTCGACCTCGTCGAGGAAGGCATCGACCTCGTCCTCGTCATAGCCTTCTCGGAGGCGGACGGTCGTGAACTGCTTGTTCCGCACGTCCTCGGGGGTCAACGGCATCTCTTCACCTCAACGTAGTCATCGGCAGTCGGCAAGACCGTATCGTCCACAGTCACGTCGCGAGGTTCCCCACGATGTAGATCAGGATGTAGACGATGATCATCAGAACGAAGAAGGACAGGTCGAGCGCCACGCCCCCGAGACGCAACGGCGGGATGAACCGCCGCAGAAGCTTCAACGGTGGATCGGTGACAGTGTAGGTGGCCTCGAGAACGACCACCATCGCCTTGCCGGGTTGCCACGAGCGGGCGAACTGGAACACGTAGTCCATGACCAATCGGAAGATCAGCACGATGAGGAACACCATCAGCGCGATGTAAAGAACCTCCATGGCCACGCCCATGATCGGTGCTTCCCTCTCCCCTGCTCCGTGCCTGTCTTCCAGCGGTGTGTCTCAGCTCTGGTTGAAGAACCCGCCCTCTGCGATGCGGGCCTTGTCCTCCGCCGTGACATCGACGTTAGCAGGCGACAACAGAAACACCTTCTGCGTCACCCGCTCGATGCTGCCGTGAAGACCAAACACCAAACCGGCCGCGAAGTCGACAAGTCGCTTCGCGTCTGTGTCGTCCATCTCAGTCAGATTCATGATCACCGGGGTGCCCTCACGGAAGTGTTCCCCGATGGTACGGGCCTCGTTGTAGGTCCGGGGGTGAAGTGTGGTGATCCGGTACGGCTCACGTTCGGACACGACCTTGGGCATGATCACCGGTGCGTTCTTCTCCAGGCTCGCGCGTTCTTGTGTGATGGATGCCACGGGCGCGATGCGCGCCGGACGCCCGGATTCCGCCGGAAGCGAAGCGGAATGCGACACGGGTTCGCGGGGTGCCGGAGGCTGCACCACGCGTACCGGTTCGTCCCTTTGCGGCTGATGTGCCCCATGCGGCTGGTGCGACGGCTCGTGCCGCCGGCGGTCCCGCTCGGGCTCCGGGTCGAGTTCGGGTTCGAAGTCGTCGTCAGGGTCAAAACCCCGGCCGTCGTACCCATCGTCCTCCACGAGGCCGAGGTAGACCGCCATCTTGCGCATCGCGCCGGCCATGCTCTGAGTCCTCCGCTCTGTGGTGGATCCGCTGACGACCGCGAAGTCCCCGCGATCCACTAGGTCGTTGCGCCTTCTTCGGCGGTATTGACCATATTTTCTGCTGTGGTCCGACTTCCTGGCGACGTTACCCGAGCCTGGGGCGGACTCCGAGTACCGAGGTGCCGACGCGCACATGTGTCGCTCCGGCCGCCACGGCCTGTTCGAGGTCCCCGCTCATCCCTGCCGAGACCATGGTGGCAGCCGGATGGTTCGCGCGCAGGCGGGTCGACAAATCCATGAGCCGTTCGAACGCGGCCTGTTGACGGCCCGCGTACTCCCCGGTCAGCGGCGCGACGGTCATCAGCCCGCCGAGCCGCAGCCCCTCGGCCGAGGCGATCGCGTCGGCCAACTCCCCGATCCCGCCGGGCGCCACGCCCCCGCGCTCGCCGCGGGCGCTCTCGCCCGCGTCCAGCGCGACCTGGATCAGGCAGCCCACCTCGCGCCCGGCGCGCACCGCCTCCTTCGACAGCGCCGTGACCAGCCGCAGCCGGTCGACGGACTGCACGAAGTCCGCGTATCCCACGACCGAGCGGACCTTGTTGGTCTGGAGTTGACCGACGAAGTGCCAAGTCAGCGGCAGGTCGGCGCACTCGGCGGCCTTGGGCGCCGCCTCCTGGTCGCGGTTCTCGGCGACCTGGCGCACCCCGAGGTCGGCCAGGAGCCGCACGTCGGAGGCCGGGTAGGTCTTGGTGACCACGATGAGGGTCACCTCTTCGCGCCCGCGGCCGGCGGCGGCGCACGCGGTCGCGATGCGCTCCTCCACCCGCGCCAGGTTCCCGGCGAGTTCGTCCTTACGTTCCGTCATGCCCATCAGTCCAGCCAGACGTAGCCCGCGAGCCGACCGGTGGTGCGGTCGCGGCGGTACGAGAAGTGATCGGCCGACTCGCGCGTGCACACCGGCGAGCGCTCCCGGTCGTGCACCCCGAGCCGTTCGAGCTGCGCGTGCACCCCGGCGCCCACGTCGAGCGCCGGCGTGCCCCAGCTCGTCTCGGCGTGCGCCGCCGGCTCGACGGCGGCCACCTCGGCGCGCATCGCCTCCGGCACTTCGTAGCACCGGCCGCAGACGGCCGGTCCGGTGCGGGCGACGATCCGGGCGGGTTCGGCGCCGAGCGACCGCATCGCCTCGACGGCCGCCGGGACGACCCCCTTGACCATGCCGGGCCGTCCCGCGTGCGCCGCGGCGACCACCCCGGCGACCGGGTCGGCCAGCAGCACCGGCACGCAGTCGGCGGTCAGCACGGCGAGCGCCAGACCGCGGACGGCGGTGACCAGGCCGTCGACCGGCGGGGCGGGGTCGGTGGTCCACGGTCCGTCCACGACGGCGACGTCGTCGCCGTGGACCTGGTTCATCCAGACCACCCGGGCCGGGTCGAGTCCCAGGGACTTCGCGGCCAGTTCCCGGTTGGCGCGGACGGCCGCGGGGTCGTCGCCGACCGCGCCGCCGAGGTTCAGCTCCTCGTACGGAACGGCGCTCACCCCGCCCCACCGGTCGGTGAAGGCGAAGTGCGCGCCGCTCACGGTGTCGTGCTGCCCTATCACTTCAGGAAGTCCGGTACGTCCAGTTCCTCGGCGGCGCTGTCCGTGTAGGTCCGCGGCGCCGGCGGGACGGCCGGGGTGGCCGGGATGTCGTGCACCGGCTCGGGGGCCGGGGGCTCCGGCTCCTCCTTCGGCGTCACGCTGCCGAGCGAGCCGAAGGTCGGACGGCTCTCGGGCTGGCGCGCCGGGGCGGGTTCCTCGCGGCGCGGGGCCGAGGAGGAGGCCGAGCCGAGGACGTTGTCCCGGCGGGCCGGCGGCTGGCCGCCGTCGAAGCCGGCCGCGATCACGGTGACCCGGACCTCGTCGCCGAGGGCGTCGTCGATGACCGCGCCGAAGATGATGTTGGCCTCGGGGTGGGCGGCCTCGCTGACCAGCTGGGCCGCTTCGTTGATCTCGAACAGGCCGAGGTCGGAGCCGCCGGAGATGGAGAGCAGGACGCCGCGGGCGCCGTCGATGGAGGCCTCCAGCAGCGGCGAGGAGATCGCCATCTCGGCGGCGGCCACCGCGCGGTCGTCGCCGCGGGCCGAGCCGATACCCATGAGGGCCGAACCGGCCTCGGACATGACCGACTTGACGTCGGCGAAGTCGAGGTTGATCAGACCGGGGGTGGTGATGAGGTCGGTGATGCCCTGGACGCCGGAGAGCAGCACCTGGTCGGCGGACTTGAACGCGTCGAGCACGCTGACCTGGCGGTCCGAGATGGACAGCAGCCGGTCGTTGGGGATCACGATGAGGGTGTCGACCTCTTCGCGCAGTTCGGCGATGCCGTCCTCGGCCTGGTTGGCCCGGCGCCGTCCCTCGAAGGTGAACGGGCGGGTGACCACGCCGATGGTCAGGGCGCCGAGCGAGCGCGCGATGTTGGCCACGACGGGCGCGCCGCCGGTGCCGGTGCCGCCGCCTTCACCGGCCGTCACGAAGACCATGTCGGCCCCCTTGAGGACCTCCTCGATCTCCTCGCGGTGGTCCTCGGCGGCCTTGCGGCCGACGGCCGGATTGGCTCCGGCGCCGAGTCCGCGGGTGAGTTCGCGGCCCACGTCGAGCTTGACGTCGGCGTCGCTCATCAACAGCGCCTGTGCGTCGGTGTTGATGGCGATGAACTCGACGCCCTTGAGACCGACCTCGATCATCCGGTTGATGGCATTGACACCACCGCCGCCGACACCGATGACCTTGATGACTGCGAGGTAGTTCTGCGGTGCTGCCACGTCGAAGGCCTCTCGCCTCGAATTACGTTGCCGTCGCTGCGCGGTTGCCCGCGTGGCGGCGGCTGATGCCGAATGGGACGGTCCGTAACGCCGACCCGAACCCTAACCCTGAAGTTTAGGGTTACCAGTGTGCCTGTTCCTTGAAGTCTTCTGAACAGGACACTAAGTCGACAAGCGGCGCCCGTTCAACGAACACGCCGAACCTCCCGTTTTTCTTTTCACCCTATGTGATCAGCCATAGCGCTGCCCAACCAGGGTGCTGGCCTGCGCTGATGTGCGTCAACTCCCCGCTGACGCGGGGGCGCTGGGGACGCTGACGTCGAAGTGCCGTGCGTCCGGGGCCGCTTTCATCAGCGCGGTCAGTGCGCGCGCCTTCTCCCGGCTGCGGTCGCCGCTGCCCCAGGCGACGGTGCGGCCGTCGGTCAACTCCAGTGAGATGTCGTCGTAGGTACGGACCTTGACGACGCGGGTGCGGTGGGCGACCTGGGCCGGGAGGTGGCCGGAGACCGTCACCGCCGCGCGCACCAGGCGGTCCTCGCCGAAGCGGCGCAGGCTCGCGGCCGAGGCGGCGGAGCGGGAAAGGGACAATTCCAGGAGCGGGACGCCTTCGGGCGGCCGGGAGACCGTGGCGAAACGGACTCCGCCGGCGTCCACTTCGGCGAACTTTCCGCCCTTTTCCTCCACCATGACCGCGGTGCGCTCGACCACTTTCAGGTCGATTCCGTGCGGCCAGGAGCGTTCCACGCGGACGGAGTCGATGCGGGGCAGCTGCCGGCGCAGCCGGGCGGCGATCGCGCCGGTGTCCACGGAGACCAGCGGGTCCCCGACCGGCACGTCGGCGGCCCGGCGGACCTCCTCGGGCGTCAACACCCGTGTGCCGGAGACGGATACGCGCTCCGCCCGGGTCCACGGGGAGCCGTAGAGCACCCAGAGGACGGCGGCGCCGAGGAACGCGACGGCCAGCGCCAGGATGACGATCGTACGAAGGCGCAGTCGTCGCAGCCGTCGCAGCCCGCGGACGAGAGGCGGGCCGGACGACTCCTGCTGGCGTTCACCGCGCTCGGCGGTGCTCGGTCCGGCCACGCTCTCAAGTCCTTTCGGTCATACAGTCCTAGGGTCTTTCGTTCGGATCAGGCCGGATCAGGGAGCGGGGTCTGGTGCCGTGCCTCGCAAGGCGGAGGAGGGCGTCATGGCGGAGCCATGGCAACCGACGACAACGCCGCGAGGTGCGGTGCCAGACCCCGCGAGCCCGGCATGATCCGAACGAGAGGCCCTAACGGTGCGAGGCGATCGCCTTGTACACCATGCCGACGAGCAGGTCGTCGGCGTCCCGGCGGCCGAACTCGCTGGCGGCGCGGGACATCTGGTACAGCCGGTGCGGATCGCCGAGCACGGGCAGGACGTTGGCCTGGACCCACTCGGGGGTCAGGTCCGCGTCGTCGACCAGCAGTCCGCCGCCGGCCTTCACCACCGGCTGGGCGTTCAGCCGCTGTTCGCCGTTGCCGATGGGCAGCGGGACGTAGGCGGCCGGGAGTCCGACGGCGGAGAGTTCGGCGACGGTCATCGCGCCGGCGCGGCAGAGCATCATGTCGGCCGCGGCGTACGCGAGGTCCATCCGGTCCAGGTAACTTACCGGGATGTAGGGGGGCATTCCCGGCATCTGCTGCACGCGCGGCAGTTCGTTCTTCGGGCCGACCGCGTGCAGGATCTGGATGCCCGCCTGCTGGAGCCACGGGGCGACCTGCTGGACCACCTCGTTGAGGCGGCGGGCGCCCTGGGAGCCGCCGGAGACCAGCAGCGTGGGCAGATTGGGGTCGAGCCCGAACATCGCGCGCGCCTCCGGGCGCATCGCGGCCCGGTCCAGGGTGGCGATGGCGCGGCGCAGCGGGATGCCGATGTACTGCGCGCCCCGCAGCTTGCTGTCCGGGGTGGAGACGGCGACCTGCGCGGCGTAGCGGGAGCCGATCTTGTTGGCCAGACCGGGGCGGGCGTTGGCCTCGTGGACCACGATGGGCACGCCGAGCCGCTTGGCGGCGAGGTAGCCGGGCAGCGCGACATAGCCGCCGAAGCCGACCACGGCGTCGGCCTTGGTGCGCTCCAGGATCTGCTCGGCCGCCTTGATGGTGCCGCGCAGCCGGCCCGGGACGGTGATCAGTTCGGGGGTGGGCTTGCGCGGCAGCGGCACCGCCGGGATCAGCCCGAGTTCGTAGCCCCGCTCGGGGACGAGCCGGGTCTCCAGGCCGCGCTCCGTGCCCAGGGCCGTGATCCCCACGGTCGGGTCCTGCCTGCGCAGGGCGTCCGCGAGGGCGAGCGCGGGCTCGATGTGGCCCGCGGTACCTCCGCCGGCGAGTACGACATGCACCGAAATTCACCGCTCTCCGGACGGACGCGCCGCCGAGGCGCGCCGTCGCATCGTGTTCCATCTCCGAGGCCCCTGACCGGACCCCTGACCCGAGCCCTGCCCGGATCCCCGGTCCGCCGCCCGGCCGGCCGCCCCGCCGGGCTCCCGGCCTGGCTTGCGGCCGGACGTCCGCGCGGGCTTCCGCTCGGGTCTGCGGCCGGTCTTGCGGCCGGCCGCGGAACCTGTCGCCCGCTTTCTACCAAAGCGAGGTTGCCGCATGGCAAGCGCCGCCCGCGCAGCGGGCTCGTCACGCGCGAACGCGATCATCAGCCCGATGGCGAACATGGTCGGCAGCAGGGCGGACCCGCCGTAGGAGAACAGCGGGAGCGGGACGCCGGCGATCGGCAGCAGGCCGAGCACCGCACCGATGTTGATCACCGCCTGAGCGACGATCCAGGTGGTCACGCCTCCCGCGGCGTACCTCACGAAGGGGTCCTCCGTGCGTCCGGCCACGCGGATGCCCGCATAGCCTAGAGCCGCGAACAGGGCGAGCACCGACAGCGTCCCCGCCAGGCCCAGTTCCTCACCGGTGACGGCGAAGATGAAGTCGGTGTGGGCTTCGGGGAGTTGACCCCATTTTTCCACACTCGCGCCGAGCCCGGAACCGAAGAATCCGCCGGAGGCCAGGGCGTAGATGCCGTGCACCGCCTGCCAGCACTTGGTGACGTCGGTGGAGCCGACGCAGGCGAACCGGTCCAGGCGGTTGGGGCTGGTCTTGATGAGGACCAGGCCGATCAGGGCGGCGACCGACAGCACGCCGACGAAGAGCCGGGTGGGGGCGCCCGCGAGCCACAGCAGGCCGAACAGGATGGCGGTGAGGATGATCGCGGTGCCCATGTCGCCGCCGAGCATGATCAGGCCGAGCAGCATGAAGGCGACCGGGACCAGCGGCACCAGCATGTGCTTCCACTGGGTCAGCAGCCGCTTCTCCTGCTTGCGGGCGATCAGGTCGGCGCCCCACAGCACCAGGGCCAGCTTGCCGATCTCGCTGGGCTGGATCTGGAAGGAGCCGCCGAGCGAGATCCAGTTCTGGTTGCCGTTGACCGACATCCCTATCCCCGGCACCTGCACCAGCGCCATCAGGAACACCGCGCCCGCCAGGATCGGGTAGGCCAGGGCCCGGTGCAGCTTGACCGGCATCCGGGAGGCGGCCAGCAGCAGCCCGGCGCCGATCACGGCCGCCAGGAGCTGCTTGCGGAAGAAGTAGGAGCCGGGCAGCGACATCTGGAGCGCGGTGACCTGGGAGGCCGAGTAGACCATCACCAGGCCGAGCACCGTGATCAGCGAGCTGCCGCCGAGGATCAGGTAGTAGGCGGTCAGCGGCCGGTCCCAGGCCTTGCGGGCGCGGGTGACCAGGGTCCGCACCGGGTTGTCGCGCACGGGCCGCACGGCGGCGGGCCGGGGGACGGCGCGCTGCACGGGCGGGCGGCGGGTACCGCCGCCGGGGCCTTTGGACTCAGCGGGCATCTGCGCCTCCGCCGTACGCCGGCCGCGTCTGTCCGGCTCGCATCGCGGGTCCCACGCGTCCCTCCCAAGGTCGCCCGGCGACAGGGCGGCCGGGTTCAGCGGGCGCCGAGTTCGCGAACGGCCTCCGCGAACGCGTCACCACGCTGGTTGTAGTTGGCGAACATGTCCATCGAGGCGCAGGCCGGGGCCAGCAGCACCGTGTCGCCGGGCCGGGCGAGCCGCCGTGCCTCCTGGACGGCCTGGAGCATCGCCCCAGTGTCGGTCCGGTCGAGGTCGACCACGGGGACCTCGGGCGCGTGTCGCGCGAGGGCGTCGCGGATGAGCGCGCGGTCGGCGCCGATGAGCACCGCGCCGCGCAGCCGCTCGGCCGCCCCCGCGACGAGTTCGTCGAAGGTCGCGCCCTTCGCCAGACCGCCCGCAATCCATACGATCGACTCATATGACGCCAACGACGCCTCGGTGGCGTGGGTGTTGGTGGCCTTGGAGTCGTCGACGTAGGCGACGCCGTCCACATCGGCCACGTGCGCGATGCGGTGGGCGTCCGGGGTGAAGGACCGCAGGCCGTCGCGGACCGCCGCGGCCGGCACGCCGAAGGCGCGCGCGAGGGCCGCCGCGGCAAGGGCGTTGGCGATGTTGTGCGGGGCGGGCGGGTTCACGTCGGAGACCTCGGCCAGCTCCTGCGCGTTCTTGTGCCGGTCCGCCACGAACGCGCGGTCGACCAGCAGGCCCTCCACGACGCCGAGTTGGGAGGGGCCGGGGGTGCCGAGGGTGAACCCGACGGCACGGCAGCCCTCCTCCACGTCCGCCGCGCGCACCAGGTCCTCGGTGGCCTTGTCGGCGACGTTGTAGACGCAGGCGACCCGGTTGCCCTCGTAGACGCGGCCCTTGTCGGCGGCGTACGCCTCCATGGAGCCGTGCCAGTCGAGGTGGTCCGGGGCGAGGTTGAGCACCGCCGCCGAGTGCGCCCTCAGGGAGGGCGCCCAGTGCAGCTGGTAGCTGGAGAGTTCGACGGCGAGCACGTCGTACTTCTCCTCGCCGAGGACGGCGTCCAGCAGGGAGACGCCGATGTTGCCGACGGCGGCGGTGCGCAGGCCCGCCGCCTTCAGGATGGCGGCGAGCATCTGCACGGTGGTGGTCTTGCCGTTGGTGCCCGTGACGGCCAGCCACGGGGCGGCGTCGGGGCCGCGCAGCCGCCAGGCGAGTTCCACGTCGCCCCACACGGGGACGCCGGCCCGCCCGGCGGCCTGGAACAGCGGCTTGTCCGGCTTCCAGCCGGGCGCGGTGACGACCAGTTCGGCGCCCTCGGGCAGGGTGTCCCCGTCGCCGAGGCGCACGGTGACGCCCAGGGCCTCGAGTTCGGCCGCCTGCGTCCGGGCGCGCTCGTCGTCGCCGTCGTTGACGACGGTGACGCGGGCGCCGAGCCCGGCCAGGACCTTGGCCGCCGGGACCCCGGAGACGCCGAGTCCGGCGACGGTGACGTTCTTCCCCTGCCAGTCGGTCACTTGTCCGCTGCCCATCCCGCGTAGAAGAGGCCGAGTCCGACGATCACGCAGATGCCCTGGATGATCCAGAAGCGGACCACCACGAGGACCTCGGACCAGCCCTTGAGTTCGAAGTGGTGCTGCAGTGGCGCCATCCGGAAGACGCGCCGGCCGGTGAGCCGGAACGAGCCGACCTGGATGACCACCGACATGGTGATGAGCACGAACAGGCCGCCCAGCAGCGCCATCAGCAGCTCGGTGCGCGAGCAGATCGCCAGGCCCGCCAGGACGCCGCCGAGCGCCAGCGAGCCGGTGTCGCCCATGAAGATCTTGGCCGGCGAGGTGTTCCACCACAGGAAGCCGAGGCAGGCGCCCATCAGCGCGGAGGCGACCACCGCGAGGTCGAGCGGATCGCGCACCTCGTAACAGGCGTTGGGGTTGGTCAGCGTCATCGCGTTGGCGCAGGACTCCTGGAACTGCCACACGCCGATGAAGGTGTACGCGCCGAAGACCAGCACGGAGGCGCCGGTGGCCAGACCGTCCAGACCGTCGGTGAGGTTCACGCCGTTCGACATCGCGAGGATCATGAACAGCGCCCAGATCACGAACAGCACCGGACCGATGGTCCAGCCGAAGTCGGTGATGAACGACAGCTTGGTGGAGGCCGGGGTGTTGCCGCGGTTGTCGGAGAACTGCAGCGCGAGCACCGCGAAGCCGATGCCGACGATCAGCTGGCCGGCCATCTTCGCCTTGGCCCGCAGACCGAGCGAGCGCCGCTTGACGATCTTGATGTAGTCGTCGAGGAAGCCGACCAGGCCCATGCCGACCATCAGGCCCAGCACCAGCAGCCCCGAGTAGGTCGGGGCGTAGCCGGTGATGACCTTGGACAGGAAGTACGCGGCGACGGTGGCCAGGATGAAGGCGATGCCGCCCATCGTCGGCGTACCGCGCTTGCTGGCGTGCTCGCGCGGGCCGTCGTCGCGGATGTACTGCCCGTAGCCCTTGCGGGCGAGGAGCTTGATCAGCAGCGGAGTGCCGACCAGCGTCAGGAACAGGCCGATGACTCCCGCGAACAGGATCTGCTTCATCATCGGCCGGCGACCTCGCCTTCGGCAGCGGTCTCGAGCAGCGCCGCGGCGACGCCCTCCAGACCGACCGAACGGGACGCCTTCACGAGGACCACGTCCCCCGGGCGCAACTCGCTGCGCAACAGGTCGATCGCCGCCTGTGCGTCGGACACGTGCACCGACTCCTCACCCCACGAACCCTCGTTATATGCGCCCAGTTGCAGCCAGGACGCTTCCCTGCCCCCGACCGCGACGAGCTTGCTGACGTTGAGCCGGACGGCGAGCCGTCCGACCGCGTCGTGCTCGGCGAGCGCCTCGTCCCCGAGCTCGGCCATCTTGCCGAGCACCGCCCAGGTCCGCCGCCCCTTGCCCATGGCCACGAGCGCGCGCAGGGCGGCCCGCATGGACTCCGGGTTGGCGTTGTAGGCGTCGTTGACGACGGTCACGCCGTCCGGGCGCTCGGTGACCTCCATCCGCCAGCGGGAGAGGGAGCCCGCCTCGGAGAGCGCGGTGGCGATCTCGGTTGCGGACATGCCCAGCTCATGGGCGACGGCGGCCGCGGCGAGCGCGTTCGACACGTGGTGCTCACCGTACAGGCGCATGGTCACATCGGATGCACCGGAGGGTGTGTGAAGCCTGAAGGAAGGCTGTCCGCTGTCCGTGAGTCTCACGTTCTCGGCGCGTACGTCCGCTTCGTCGGACTCACCGAAAAGGATCACCTTCGCCTTCGTACGGGAGGCCATGGCCCGTACCAACGGATCGTCGGCGTTGAGGATCGCAGCGCCGCCGTCCTCGGCCGCGGGCAGGCTCTCCACGAGTTCGCCCTTGGCCTGGGCGATCTGCTCACGGCCGCCGAACTCGCCGATGTGGGCGGAGCCGACGTTGAGCACCAGGCCCACCTTCGGCGGGGTCAGCTCGGTGAGGTAGCGGATGTGGCCGATGCCACGGGCGCCCATCTCCAGCACCAGGAACCGGGTGTCCTCGGTGGCGCTGAGGGCGGTCAGCGGCAGCCCGATCTCGTTGTTGAGCGAGCCCGGTGTGAACACCGTCGGCGCCTTGGTCTGCAGGACCTGGGCGATCAGGTCCTTGGTGCTGGTCTTGCCGGCCGAGCCGGTCAGCGCGACCAGGGTCGCGCCGAGCCGGTTCACGACGTGGCGGGCGAGGGCGCCGAGGGCGGCCTGGACGTCCTCGACCACGATCGCGGGCACGCCGACGGGGCGGGACGCCAGCACGGCGACCGAGCCCGCCGCCACGACGGCGGCGGCGAAGTCGTGGCCGTCCACGCGCTCGCCGACGAAGGCGACGAAGAGGCTGCCGGGCACCGCCTCGCGGGAGTCCCGGACGACGGGTCCGGTGACCTGGACGGACGGATCCGGTATGTCGTGCGTCTGCCCGCCGACGACTGCTGCGATCTCGGCGAGGGAGAGGGCGATCACAAGTTCATCCCCTGGGTCTTCTGGATTTTCATCCCTGGGTGTTCTGGATAGCTTCGCGAAGCACCTGGCGGTCGTCGAACGGACGGACCACTCCGGCGATGTCCTGGCCCTGCTCGTGGCCCTTGCCCGCGACCAGCACGGTGTCCCCGGGCCGGGCCCGGGCCACGGCGGCGGCGATGGCGGCGGCCCGCTCCTCGAAGAGCAGCACCTCGCCGCGCTCGTGCGCGGGCACCGAGGCCGCGCCCTGGAGCATGGCCGCCAGGATCGCGAGCGGGTCCTCGGAGCGGGGGTTGTCGGAGGTCAGCACGGCGGTGTCGGCCAGCCGCGCCACGGCGGCGCCCATCGGCTCGCGCTTGGTGCGGTCGCGGTCGCCGCCGCAGCCGAGCACGACGTGCACCCGGCCCTTGGTGACCTTGCGCAGGGCGCGCAGCACCGACTCGACGGCGTCGGTCTTGTGCGCGTAGTCGACCACCGCGAGGTAGGGCTGGCCCGCGTCCACCCGCTCCAGCCGGCCCGGCACGCCCGGTACGGCGGCGATGCCGTCGGCGGCGGTCTGCGCGTCGAGGCCGGCGGCGGCCAGGGCGACGATCGCCGCGAGGGTGTTGGCCACGTTGAACGGGCCGGGCAGCGGCGAGCGGGCGCTGACGCGCACGCCCTCGGGGCCGGTCACGGTGAAGGTGGAGTCCATCGGGCCGACCTGGACGTCCTCGGCGCGCCAGTCGGCGTCGGGGTGGCCCTCGGCCGAATAGGTGACGACCGGGACGGTGGCCTCCTCGGCGAGCCGCCGGCCGTACTCGTCGTCGGCGTTGACGATCCCGAGCCGGCTGCGCGCCGGGGTGAACAGCTGCGCCTTGGCCTGGAAGTAGTCCTCCATGCCGGAGTGGAACTCCATGTGCTCCGGGCTGAGGTTGGTGAAGACGGCGACGTCGAAGACGCAGCCGTCGACCCGGCCCAGCACCAGGGCGTGGCTGGAGACCTCCATGGCGACCGCCTCGACGCCGCGCTCGCGCATGACCGCGAACAGGGCCTGGAGGTCGGTGGCTTCGGGGGTGGTGCGCTCGGACTTGATGCGCTCCTCGCCGATCCGCGTCTCCACCGTGCCGATCAGGCCGGTGGCCTTCGCGGTCTTCAGGCCGCCCTCGACGAGGTAGGCGGTGGTGGTCTTGCCGGAGGTGCCGGTGATGCCGATCTGGAGCAGGTCGCGGCCGGGCCGGCCGTAGATCGTGGCGGCCAGTTCGCCCATCCGGGCGCGCGGGTCCTCGACGGTCAGGACCGGCAGTCCGGTGGCGGCGGCGCGTTCGGCGCCGGCCGGGTCGGTGAGCACGGCGACCGCGCCGAGGCTCGCGGCCTGGGTGACGAAGTCGGCGCCGTGCGCGCGGGCGCCGGGCAGGGCCGCGTACAGGTCGCCGGGGCGCACGGCGCGCGAGTCGTGGGTGATGCCCGTGACGTCGGCGGTGCGGTCCGGCTGCGCGGCACCCAGCTGATCGGCCAGCTCCGCGAGGGGTGTGGCGGAGACCTGAACCGGTCGCGGCGGCCCCGGATATGTCACGGAAGCGCCTTTCTGAGTGGTTTGGGACTGATCAGCGTGTGGCACGGCGGTGAGCGTACCGGGCGTACCCGCCTGGGAGCGAAGCGAGGGCCGGGGGCGGGGACGGTTCCCGGGATCGGGGGTGATCGTTGTCACGGGCTGGTTCCTGGTGGTTCCGTGCGGGTGGTACGGGTCGTGCGGGTCCCGGCGGCGGGGCGGTCCGCGCCGCGGTGAGCGGCGGCGGCGCGGGACCGTCCCGGCCGGGGGCGGCGCGGGTCAGGGCTTGAACTCCACGGGCAGGCTCGCGGCCTTCGCCCCGGTGGGCGGCACCTGGAGGGTCTTCAGCGCGAACTCCATGACCTGCTTGTAGATGGGTCCGCAGATCTGGCCGCCGTAGTAGTTGCCCTTGGTGGCGTTCTGGATCGCGCAGTAGACGGTGATGCGGGGGTTGTCGGCGGGCGCGAAGCCGGCGAAGGACGAGGTGTAGCCGCGGTACCGGCCGGTGGCCGGATCCACTCGGTTGGCGGTGCCCGTCTTGCCCGCGACCCGGTACCCGGGGATGCGCGCCTTCATGCCGGTGCCCTGTTCGTCGTCCACGACGGACTCCAGCATCTGGGCGAGTTCCTTGGCCGTCTTGGCGCTCACCACGCGGGTGGCGGCGGGCTTCTCGGCCGGGGTGAAGCGGCCGTCGGGGCCCTTGGTGCCGCGTACCAGCGTCGGCTGGATCCGGACCCCGCCGTTGGCGATCGTGGAGTACACGGAGGCGGCCTGGACGGCGTTGACGGAGACGCCCTGGCCGAACGGGATCGTGTACTGCTGCGAAGTGGACCACTTGTCGGGCGGGGCGAGGATGCCCTTGGTCTCGCCGGGCAGGTTCAGGCCGGTGTAGCCGCCGATGCCGAACTTGCGCAGGTAGGAGTAGAGGACCTTGTTGGCCTCGGCCTGGGTCTTGCCGAGCTGGCCGGTGGCCTCGATGGTGCCGATGTTGCTGGACTTGGCGAGCACGCCGTTGAGCGTGAGGTACCAGGTCTTGTGGTCGACGTCGTCGTGGAAGAGCCGGTCGCCGCGGTGCAGCCGGTTGGGCACGACGACATGGGTGAGCGGGGTGGCGGCGTTCTCCTGGAGGACGGCGGCCATCGACATGAGCTTGGCGGTGGAGCCGGGCTCGAAGGCGTCCTGGACGGCGGCGTTGCCGAGCGCGGCGGGGTCGGCGTGGGCAAGGTCGCCGGGGTCGAAGCCCGGGGAGTTCGCCATGGCGAGGATCTCGCCGGTCCGGGTGTCCTGGACGATCACGTAGCCGCGGTCCGCCTCGGACTTGCGCACCTGCTCGGTGATGGCGTTCTGGGCGGCCCACTGGATGTCGCGGTCGATGGTCAGCTCCACGTCGGAGCCGGGCACCGCGGGCGTCTGGGTGGAGCCGACCGTGGGCACCTCGCGGCCGCCGGACTGGGCGTAGCGGATCTTGCCGGGCTTGCCCGACAGCTCCTTGTCGAGCTGCTGTTCGATGCCGCCGCCGCCCTTGCCCTCGGCGTTGACCCAGCCGAGCAGGGCGGCGGCGAGGTCGCCGTTGGGGTAGACCCGCTTGCTGCTGGGGTCGGAGAAGACGCCGGCGAGGACGTTGACCGTGGTCTTGTCGGTCTGCGCCTTCTTGGTGAGGGCGGCCTTGAGGTCCTTGATCTGCTTCCAGACCTGCGGGGTCTGCCGGCGGGCCAGCAGCACGTACCGCGTGTTCCGCGTCTTCAGCTTCCTGACCAGCCCCGCCTGGTCCTGGCCGAGGATCGGGGCGAGCAGGGCCGCGGCCTGTTCGGGACCGTCGCCGATCTTCAGGGACTCGCGGGTGAACATGGTGGGGTCGGCGGTGATGTCGTCGGCGTCCACGCTGGCCGCGAGGGCGACGCCGTTGCGGTCGGTGATGCCGCCCCGCTCGGCGGCGATGGTGTGGACGACGTAGCGGTTCTCGTCGGCCTTGGCGGCGTAGGCGGCGGCGTCCACGGCCTGCACCTGGAGCAGCCGGACCGTGAAGACCAGCAGCACCAGGGTCAGCGCCACGGCGATCAGGCGCAGCCGCGGGCGGGGGCTGCCGAGCTTGAGGACCCGCACGGGCGGCGGCCGCCAGGCGGAGTTGGGGCGGCGGGCCGGGCGGGCGCCGGGGCCGGGACGCGGCCGGCTGCTGCCGGGGCGGGCGGGCCTTGCGGGTCCGGGCACGCGGCGGCGCGGCGGTTCCCTGTCGGACACTTCCGTCACCTGCCGGGGGTCGTGGTCGTGGCGGGCTGGGGGGCCGCCGGTGCGGCGGGGTCGGCGGGCGCGGCGGGCTCGGGGAGGGCGGGCTGCGGCGCGTTCGGGGCGGGGCCGTTCAGGGGGGTGGCCTCCGTCGGGACGGGGGTCGCGGGGACGGAGGTCACGGGGACGCCGTCCGTGGGCGGGCCGGCCGTCGGGGCGGCGCCCGTCGGGCCGGGGGCGCCCGTGAGGGACTCGGGCGGGCGGACGGAGACCGGCAGCTCCTGGTAGGCGGACTGGTCGGCGAGGGACTGCTCGGGGGCGGCCGAGGGGACGCCCTTGACGGTGCCGTCCGGGTTCAGGAAGGCCGGGTCGCCGCCGGGCACCATGCCGAGCTGCCGGGCGCGGCGCTCCAGGGCGTCGGGGGCGGAGTAGGCGTCGATGTCCCGCTGGAGGGCCTGTTCCTCGTCGGTGAGGTTCTTGGTGTCCTTCTGGAGGTCGTCCTGCTGGAACGCGCCCTCGCTGAGCGCGGAGTTCAGCACCAGCAGCCCGATCAGGCCGCCGCCGAGGAGCAGCACGACCAGGAGGACGAAGGGCGTGCGGGCGGCCTGTCGCCGGTTCGCCGGGAAGAGCCGCGCCAGCCGGGCGGCGCGGCCCCTCAGTTCCGGTTTCCTGCTCACTGGTCCCCCTTGCCTCACTCGACGTCCGCCCTGACGCGCTCGACCCCGCGCAGCCGGGCCGGCGCCGCCCGCCGGTTCTCGGCGATCTCCTCCTCGGTGGGAAGTTCGGCACCGCGCGTCAGCAGCTTGAGCCGGGGCTGGTAGCGCTCGGGGACGACCGGGAGCCCGGGGGGCGCGGTGGTGGCGGCGCCGGCCGCGAACACCTGCTTGACCAGGCGGTCTTCGAGGGATTGGTACGACAGTACGGCGATCCGACCGCCGACGTCGAGGGCCTTCACGGCGGCCGGGACCGCCCGCTCCAGGACGGCGAGTTCGCCGTTGACCTCGATGCGCAGCGCCTGGAAGGTGCGCTTGGCCGGGTTGCCGCCGGTGCGCTTGGCGGCCTGCGGCAGCGCGTCGCGGATCAGCTCCACCAGGCGGGCGCTGTGGGCGAACGGCTCCTTCTCGCGCTCGCGGACGATCGCGGCCACGATCCGCTTGGCCTGCTTCTCCTCGCCGTACGCGCGCAGGATGCGGACGAGTTCGCCGGGCGGGTAGGTGTTGAGGACCTCGGCGGCGCTGATGCCGGTCGTCTGGTCCATGCGCATGTCCAGGGGGGCGTCCTGGGCGTAGGCGAAGCCGCGGTCGGCCTCGTCCAGCTGCATGGAGGAGACGCCGAGGTCGAACAGGACGCCCTGCACGCGCGCGATGCCGAGCCGGTCGAGCACGTCGGGCAGCTCGTCGTAGACGGCGTGCACCAGGGTGGCCCGGTCGCCGAAGGGGGCCAGGCGCTCGCCCGACAGGCGCAGCGCCTCCTTGTCGCGGTCGAGGCCGATCAGACGGGCCTCGGGGAAGCGGGTGAGCAGCGCCTCGCTGTGCCCGCCGAGGCCGAGGGTGCAGTCGACGACCACCGCCCCCGGCCGCTCCAGGGCGGGCGCCAGGAGATCCAGGCACCGCTGGAGCATCACGGGGACGTGTCGGCTGTCGCTCAAGGGGGCCTCTCAGGTCCGGCGCGTCCCGCACGCACCGCCGGGTCCCCGACCGCTCACGGACGGTGGGCCCGACCGGCGCCGGAAGCGTCAGCCGACCGGGAGCGGGAGGAGGCCGAGCCGTACGTACGCGCCGCGCACGTGGGGAGACCGCTCGGGCGGTTGCCGGGGCCTCCGGGGAATGCATGTCCAGCAGGGAGAGCGGCGCCTCCCGCTTCGCGTCACTTTAGTCCACCGTGTCGCCCGGTCAATCAACCGGCCTGCGCGTCGCCCGACGGAGTGCCGCCGACACGGCGATCCGGTGAGTTTCACCCGGACGGAGGGGGGTAGCGGCCTGTGTGGAGTCGCTCACAACAAGCGACTGTCGTGCTTTTTGTCCTCTCTCATAAGAGGACCGCGAGACGCATGACCAGTAACGTCATGAGTATGACGACTTCTGCATCAGTTCCCGCCGGATCCGAGAAGGCCATAACGGACACCGACGTCATCGACAGCCTCGTCGCGGCGAACGCGGCCTACGCCGACGAGTTCACCGACCCGGGGATGGACGCCCGTCCCGTCCGCAAGGTCACGGTCGTCTCCTGCATGGACGCCCGTATCGACCTGCACGCCGCGCTCGGCCTGCGGCTCGGCGACTGTCACACCATCCGCAACGCCGGCGGCGTGGTCACCGACGACGTGATCCGCTCCCTGGCCATCAGCCAGCGGGCGCTCGGCACCCGCAGCGTGGTGCTGATCCACCACACCAACTGCGGCATGGAGGCCATCACCGAGGAGTTCCGGCACGAGCTGGAGATGGAGGTCGGCCAGCGGCCGTCCTGGGCGGTGGAGGCGTTCAAGGACGTCGACCAGGACGTGCGGCAGTCGATGCAGCGCGTGCGGACCTCGCCGTTCCTGCTGCACACCGACGACGTGCGCGGCTTCGTCTTCGACGTCCGCACGGGCCGGCTGCGCGAGATCGACCCGGCGGCCTGACCGAGCCCGGGGGCGCGCCCCGCGCACCACGGCGGCGGCCGTGCCCCCACGAACCCCGGCGACCGGGCCCGCGGGCCCCGGGAGCCGCGCCGCGAAGATGCGGAACCGCCCCGGCCGCATACACGGAATCGCTGGTCGGCGTGGACAAAACCCCGAGTTGTCACCTGGTAAAGGTCATAAGACCTGACATATCGCGGCCAGTTGTCCACAGGCGGATGACACGAATCGGTAACGGCGGCAAGAATGCGGGTGTGACACCCCGCGGAACTACGCAGCGTGGTGTCCGTGTTCGGGGTGGGCCGGTCCGCGCTGCGGGGCGTCGGCCTGGAAAGCTGGGGAATCCCCCGCTCGTCGAAGAGCGCGGGGAAAGGCCGAGGAGGGCCGGGTGACGACCTATGACGATCGAGCGAGCCTCACTGATCTGACCGCCACTGTGGAGCGGGTCCGCGGTTCGGTGGAGGGAGTGATCGAGGGCAAGCCCGAGGTCGTACGGCTCGCGCTGACCGTACTGCTGGCCGAGGGGCACCTGCTGATCGAGGACGTCCCCGGCGTCGGCAAGACGATGCTGGCCAAGGCGCTGGCGCGGACCATCGACTGCTCGGTGCGGCGCATCCAGTTCACGCCCGACCTGCTGCCGTCCGACATCACCGGCGTGTCCATCTGGGACCAGCAGCGCCGGGACTTCGAATTCAAGCCGGGCGCCATCTTCGCGCAGATCGTGATCGGCGACGAGATCAACCGCGCCTCCCCCAAGACCCAGTCGGCGCTGCTGGAGTCCATGGAGGAGCGGCAGGTCACCATCGACGGGCAGAGCTACGAACTGCCCAGCCCGTTCATGGTGGTGGCCACCCAGAACCCGGTCGAGATGGAGGGCACCTATCCGCTGCCCGAGGCCCAGCGCGACCGGTTCATGGCCCGTGTCTCCATCGGCTATCCCAGCCCGGAGGCCGAGTTGCAGATGCTGGACGTGCACGGCGCGGTGAGCCCGCTGGACGACCTCCAGCCGGTGGCGCACGCGCACGACATCGTCAAGCTGATCGACGCCGTGCGCGGCGTGCACGTCGCCGCGGCCGTCCGCCGGTACGCCGTCGACCTGGTCGCCGCGACCCGTACGCACCCCGACCTCAGACTCGGCGCCTCGCCGCGCGCGACGCTGCACCTGCTGCGCGCGGCGAAGGCGTCCGCGGCCCTGAGCGGGCGGGAGTACGCCCTGCCGGACGACGTGCAGGCGCTCGCGGTGGCGGTCCTCGCCCACCGGCTGCTGCCCACCGCCCAGGCCCAGCTCAACCGCCGCACTGCCGAACAGGTCGTCCAGGAGATCGTGCAGCACACCCCGGTGCCCGCGGCGGCCCAGGCCGGCGGCCTCGGCCCCGGCCACACCACGCCGGAGTTCGGCCGGCACCAGCCGCGGAGGCTGTGATGACCGAGGCGGGGGCCCCGCGCCCGGAGGACGACCAGGACGACAGGGGCGGCGTGCGCACCGCGCTGGCCGGTCTGACCACCCGCGGGCGCTCCTTCCTGGCCGCCGGGATCGCGGCGGCCGTCTGCGCCTACGTCCTCGGCCAGCCCGGCCTGCTGCGGGTCGGTCTGCTGCTGGCCGTGCTGCCGCTGGTCTGCGCGGCCGTGCTGTACCGCACCCGCTACCGGGTGGCCGGCAACCGCCGGCTCTCCCCCGCGCGCGTGCCCGCCGGCAGCGAGGCCCGCGTGCACCTGCGGATGGACAACGTCTCCCGGCTGCCCACCGGCCTGCTGATGCTCCAGGACCGGGTGCCCTACGTGCTCGGGCCGCGGCCCCGCTTCGTCCTGGACAGGGTGGAGCCCGGCGGCCGCCGCGAGGTGTCCTACCGGGTCCGCTCCGACCTTCGCGGACGGTATCCGCTGGGGCCGCTCCAGCTGCGCCTGTCGGACCCGTTCGGCATGTGCGAACTGACCCGCTCCTTCTCGTCGTTCGACACCCTGACCGTCGTCCCCCGGGTGACGCCGCTGCCGCCGGTGCGGCTGACCGGCGACGCCAGGGGGTACGGCGAGGGACGGCAGCGCGCGCTGGCGCTGGCCGGCGAGGACGACGTCATTCCGCGCGGGTACCGCTACGGCGACGACCTGCGCCGCGTGCACTGGCGCTCCACCGCGCGCTACGGCGAGCTGATGGTGCGCCGCGAGGAGCAGCCGCAGCGCGCCCGCTGCACGGTGCTGCTGGACACCCGGGGCGTCGCCTTCCGCGGCGCGGGCCCCGAGTCGGCCTTCGAGTGGGCGGTGTCGGCCGCCGCCTCCGTGCTGGTGCACATGCTGGAGCGCGGCTTCACGGTGCGGCTGCTGACCGACACGGGCGCCTCGGTGCCCGGCGACAGCGCCGACGGGTACGCCGGAACCGGGACGGACTCGGCGGACGCGGCCGGGCTGATGATGGACACCCTCGCCGTGATCGACCACTCGGACGGGGCGGGCCTGTCGCGCGCGTACGACGTGCTGCGCGGCGGCGACGAGGGGCTGCTGGTCGCCTTCTTCGGCGATCTCGACGAGACGCAGGCCGCGGTGGCGGCGAGGATGCGGCAGCGCAGCGGGGGCGCGGTCGCGTTCGTGCTGGACGACGCGGCCTGGACGCGGGAGCCGTCCGGCGCGGCCGGTCCCGCGGACCCCGCTGCCGGGCCGGGTGTGCTGCGGCTGCTGCGCGACGCGGGCTGGACGGCCGTGGGCGTGCCGCGCGGGGCCTCGCTGGAGGACCTCTGGCGGCGGGCGGACCACGAGCGCACCGCCGCCGCCGGCGGCCTGGGCTCCCCTGCCGCGGACGCCGCCGGGTTCGGTGCGGTGGGCGGCTCCGGGGTCGGTGCGGTGGGCGGTTCCGGGCTCGGTTCCGGCCTGGGGGGTTCCGGGTTCGCGGGGTCCGGGTTCGGGGGGCATGGCTTCGGGGAGGGGCGGGGATGAGCGGGCGGGCGCGGCTGGAGTGGAGCGCCGCACTGGCGACGGTGATGGCGGCGTGCGCGCTGCTGCCGCTGGTCGGCTCCTCCCGGTGGATCTGGCAGGCGGCGCTGCTGGTGGCGGTGCAGTCGGGCGTGGGCGCGGCGATGCGGCGGGCGCCGGTGCCGCGACCGCTGACCGTGCTGGTGCAGGCCCTGGTGACGCTGGTGCTGCTGGTCCTGGTCTTCGCCCGGGGGCAGGCCCTGGGCGGGCTGCTGCCGGGTCCCGACGCCTTCCGGCAGCTGATCGACCTGTTGCAGCAGGGCGGCGACGACGTCAGCCGGTACGCCACCCCGGCGCCGCTGACCGACGGCATCCGGCTGATGCTGGTCGGCGGCGTGCTGGTGATCGGGCTGCTGGTGGACGCCCTCGCCGTGACCTTCCGCAGCGCCGCCCCCGCCGGGCTGCCGCTGCTCGCGCTGTACTCCGTGGCCGCCGGTCTGGCCACCGGGGGCTGGGACTGGCTGTGGTTCCTGGTCGCGGCGGCGGGCTATCTGATGCTGCTGCTGGCCGAGGGCCGGGACCGGCTCGCCCAGTGGGGCCGGGTGTTCAGCGGCGCGGCGCCCGCGCCGGGCCGGGAGGCCGCCGGCGCGCCGGCGCCGGTGCGCACCGGACGCCGGATCGGCGCGCTCGCGCTGGGCGTCGCCCTGGTGGTGCCGCTGGCGCTGCCGGCGATGGACGGCGGGCTGCTGGGGCCCGCCGGGCCGGGCGCCGGCGCGCGCGTCGGGGGCGGCGGCACGATCTCCGCGGTGAACCCGCTGGTCTCGCTGCGCGACAGCCTCAACGTCGACCAGGACCGCACGGTCCTGAACCTGCGCACGAACAGCGCGGACGCCTCCGACCTGTATCTGCGGATCGTGTCCCTGGACGACTTCGACGGCACCACCTGGAAGCCGTCCCAGCGGCACATCGTCGGCGTGCCCGACCCGCTGCCCACACCGGCCGGCCTCAGCGGCGACGTCCGGCGCGCGGAGGTCACGACGACGATCTCCGCGGCGAACTGGTACGCGCAGGACTGGCTGCCGATGCCGTATCCGCCGAGCGGCGTGCGGATCGAGGGCAACTGGCGCTACGAACCCGTGGGCATGACCCTGGTCGGCGACCACGGGCAGAACACGCGCGGGCTGACGTACCAGGTCAGGAGCCTGGACCTGCGGCCGACGGCGGAGCAGCTGGCCGACGCGCCGAACCCGCCCGCGGCGCTGAAGCGCGAGTACACCGAGGTGCCCAAGTCGCTGCCGGAGATCGTCGGGATCACCGCGCGCGCGGTCACCGAGGGGGCGGCGAACCACTACGAGCAGGCGGTCAAACTCCAGGACTGGTTCGCGCTGGACGGCGGCTTCCGGTACGACACCCAGGTCGAGGTGGGCACCGGCTCGCAGGCGATCGCGAAGTTCCTGGCGGACAAGCGGGGCTTCTGCGTGCACTTCTCCTTCGCGATGGCCGCGATGGCCCGGACGCTGGGCATCCCCGCCCGGGTGGCGGTCGGCTTCGCGCCCGGCGCGCCGCAGGGCGACGGCACGGTCGCGGTGGGGCTGAAGGACGCGCACGCCTGGCCCGAGCTGTACTTCGAGGGCGTCGGCTGGACCCGTTTCGAGCCGACTCCGACGCGGGGCACGCTGCCCGAGTACACCCAGTCGGACACGCCGAGCACGAGCCTGCCGAACCCGGCGGTGCCGTCCACGTCGGCGAGCGCGGCCCCGTCCGCCTCGGCCCCGGCGAGCACGGACTGCCCGGCGGCGCAGCGGCGGCTCCAGGAGTGCCCGAGCGCGTCCGCGCAGGCGGCGCTGCCCGTCGACGGGGGCGGCCCGCGGTGGTGGGCGGTCGCGGCGTGGGCGCTGGGCGGGGCGGCGGTCGTGGTGCTGCCGCTGCTGCCGCTGCTGTGGCGCAGACGGGTGCGGTCGGTGCGGCTGGGCGCGCACGGGCGGGGTGCGGCGGACGCCGCCCCGCACGCGCTGGCCGTCTGGCGGGAACTGACGGACACGGCGTGGGACTTCGGGATCGCGCCGGACGACTCGCTGACGCCGCGCAGGGCCGCCGAGCGGATCATCCGGCTCGGGCGGCTCGATCCGGTGGCCGCGGAGTCGGTGCAGCGGCTGGCCGCCGCGGTGGAGCAGGTCCTGTACGCGCCACGGCCGCGTCCGGTGGCCGGGCTGGCCGAGGACGCCCGGCGGGCCGCCGCGGGTCTGCGCGCCACGGCCTCCCGCGGCGCCCGCCTGCGCGCGGTCCTGGCCCCCCGCTCCGCGGCGAGCGTCGCCTGGGCCCTCTCGGTCCGCTGGTCGGCCCTGAAGTCGCGGGCGACGGCCCACCGGCCGAGCTTGCGCCGCCCTTCGCGTCAGGAGGGCTGAGGCACGCGTCGCGCGTCCCGCGCGGGGTCTCGCCTCCGGGCGGCGCGCGGCGGTGCGCTCCTGTGGGAGGTGGCTGAAATCCACCTCCCACGGGGAGAGAAGCCCAGCTCGGCGGCTGTGGTCCCCGCGGGTGCGGGGATGGTCCGAGGGGGTCGGTGCGGTCGTAGGTTTTGCAGACGTGGTCCCCGCGGGTGCGGGGATGGTCCCTGGTCCATCATGTCGCCGAGGTACTTCGCCGAGTGGTCCCCGCCGCACGCGGGGGCGGTCCCGTGGTCCTGACGGTGCTGAAGAAGGTCGTCGGGTGGTCCCCAGACCCGCGGGGCACGCCGTCGCCGCCGTCTCCCGCGGCCTGGTCGTCCCCGCGCGTGCGGGGCCTCGCGTCGCCCGGCCCCGGCAGGGCGCCGTGTGCCGGCCCCGGCCGGTTCCGGACAGCCGTGAGGGGCCGACCACGCCTCGCGTAGTCGGCCCCTCACCGTGTCCTGGGTCGGGCCTAGCGGCCCTGTTCGTCGCGGCGGCGCTGCCACCGCTCCTCGATGCGGTCCATCATGGAGCGCTTCGCGCGTACCGGACGGCGGCCGGGCGGGCCGCCGACGGGCTGCTCGCCCGGCTTGGGGGCCTTGCGCCAGCCGGTCACGGCCAGTACGGCACATCCCAGCATGACCAGGAAGCCCACGACGCTCACCCATGTCTGCTGGGTGACCACACCCGCCATGAGGAGCGCGATTCCTACGAGGAAGCCCGCGACCGCCTGGTAGACCCGCCGCCGGGTGTACGTACGCAGCCCGCTTCCCTCGAGCGCCGACGCGAACTTGGGATCTTCGGCGTACAGCGCTCGCTCCATCTGCTCGAGCATGCGCTGCTCGTGCTCCGAGAGCGGCACGGAGTCCTCCTCATCGTGCAGTCGCCGGGGGGCGACCCGGGGGGTCCCTTCAGGATAGGCAGGGAATCGCCCCCGTGAAACCCGCCCCTCTGCGCCAACTGGCCAACCTGATCCGCCACGGCGGGCCCGGCTCGCTGAGGCTTCCATTCCCCGGCGGCCGACCCGTCATGCCGGACGGTCTCCCTCGATCATACGGCGCGGGGTGCCCGAGCGGGGGGCCTGTGGCGCACTCCATGCCCGGCCGGACGGCCGATCGGCGGCCCGCCCCGGGAACGGAGCCCCGGCAACGGCCCCGGGCCTCGGGGACCGCCTCAGGCCTCCGCGGCGGCCGGGGTCTCGCCGAGTACGTGGAGCTGGGTGGCCACGGAGTGGAAGGCCGGCAGCTCGGCGGCGGCCACCTCCAGTTCCAGCAGCGCGTCCAGCGTCCCGGGCTCGGTGTCCACCAGCACCCCGGGCACCAGGTCGGCGAAGACCCGTACGCCGTGCACCGCGCCGACCGTCAGGCCCGCGCCCTCGACGAGCGCGGTGAGCTGCTCGGCGGTGAAGCGGCGCGGCATCGGGTCGCCCTCGCCCCAGCGGCCGTCGGGGTCGCCGAGGGCCTGCCGGGCCTCCTTGAAGTGCCCGGCCAGGGCCCTGGCGAGCACCGCGCCGCCGAGGCCGGCGGCGAGCAGACTGAGGACGCCCTCGGCGCGCAGCGCGGCGACCGCGTTGCGCAGGCCCTCTGCGGGGTCGTCCACGTACTCCAGGACGCCGTGGCACAGCACCGCGTCGTAGCCGCCGCGCTCGACCACGTCGAACAGGCCGTGCGCGTCGCCCTGCACACCGCGCACCCGGTCGGCGACGCCGGCCTCCGCGGCGCGGCGCTCCAGGGCGAACAGCGCGTTGGGGCTGGGGTCCACGACGGTGACCCGGTGGCCGAGGGCGGCGAGGGGCACGGCGAAGTTGCCGCTGCCGCCGCCGGTGTCGAGGACGTCCAGCGACTCCCGGCCGGTGGCCTTGACCCGCCGGTCCAGGGCGTCCCGCAGCACCTCCCAGACCACGGCCGTGCGCAGCGAGGCGCGGGGCCGGGCGGGGCCGGGGCGCAGCGGCGTCGTCCGGTGCTGGTGAGGGGAGACGGGCGGGCGCATCGGGTCCGACACGGCAGTTGACTCCTCGCGGCGGCACCGCCTCTTGCGCGGCGGGGCGATCGGGCTGCCTGCCCGGCCCGGGAAACGGGAGGCGGGAAGGCTTCAGGCACTCTCCACCCTATTGCCTCCGCCACCTGGTCCGCCCGTCGCCTCGGCGCCGCCGCCCTCCCCCGCCCCGGCGCGGGGCTGGGGCAGCACCGGCTGGAGGACCAGCATCCGTTCGACGATGCGGAGGAACATCGCCACGTCCCGTATCAGGTCGTCGGCGTCGCGGCGGCCGGCCGCGCCCTGGACGCCGGCCTCGGCGAGCGCGCGGCGGCGGGCGCCGGAGGCGAACAGTGCGCTCCACTCGGTGAGTTCGGGCGCTATCTCCGGCAGGACCTCCCAGGCGCTGCGGATCCGGGCCCGGCGGCGGGGGCTGGTCTCGGGGCGGCCGCGCGCGGCGAGCACGGCGGCGGCGGTGCGCAGGGCGGCCAGGTGGGCCGTGGCGTAGCGCTCGTTGGGCTGGTCCAGGACGGCGGCCTCGTCGAGTCCGGCGCGGGCCTGGGCGAGCAGGTCGAGGGCGGCGGGCGGGGCCGTGGCCCGGCGGAGCACGGGGTGCACGTCGCTCGCCGGGCCGGTCAGTGAGGGGGCAGGGCCGGAAGCGCGGCGCCGGCTGGCGGCTGCGGACGAGTTGGCCATGACGAACCTCCTGTCGTCTGGGTCACGGCACGGGTGCCGTATGTGCCCATCGTGAGGTATGCCACTGACAATCCGTTCTGACCTGGACTTTTGCTTGGATCGCAGAATCGGGGGTAGTTTTTGCACTGACCAGTCAGTTCAAAAAATCCAGGGGAGGGGAAGACCCGTGGACCAGAGCCCGCGCGAGACCGCGTACGGCGCCCCGCGCGGTCTCGCCGTCACGGCCCGCGGCTTCGGACTGCGCGGGCCGCGCGGCTGGGCGTTCCGCGACGTGGACGTCGACGCGGCGCCCGGTTCGCTGATCGCCGTCGAGGGGCCGTCCGGCTCCGGCCGCACCTGTCTGCTGCTGGCCCTCACCGGGCGGATGAAGCCCACCGAAGGGGTGGCCGAGGTGGGCGGTCTCAAACCGCCCCGGCGCATGTCCGCGCTACGCCGGGTCAGCGCGCTCGCCAACGTCGCCGGCGTCACCGACCTCGAACCGGCCCTGACCGTCGGCGAGCACCTGCGTGAACGGGCGCTGCTCCAGCGCCGGTTCGGCGCCGCGCCGCGCGCCCTGCTGCGCTCGCGCGCCCGGCGGCGGGCCGAGGCGCGGGAGGCGACGGAGGCGGCGCTGACGGCCGCCGGGCTCGACGTCGCCGCGCTGCCCAAGGGCCCCCGGACCGCAGTGCGGGACCTGGAGCGCCTGGAGGAGCTGCGCCTGTCGATCGCCCTCGCCCTGATGTCCGGGCCGCGGCTGCTCGCCGTGGACGACGCCGACCACAAGCTCTCCGGCGCCGAACGGGCCGAGGTGTGGGAGCTGTTGGGCTCCCTGGCCGCGTCCGGCACGACCGTGCTGGCGGTGTGCTCCGAGGCGCCCGAGGACGCGGTGGTCGTCTCCACCGCCGGCCCCGCGAAGCCGGGGACGGCGGACGACGACGGGACGCCCGCCGGCGACACCGCCGAGACCGGCGGACCGGCCGCGGACGACTCGGCCGCCGGGGACGGCACGCCCGCCGACGCCGTCCTCGAGGACGGCGAGAGGGCCGAGCACGGCGGGGCCGCCGCCCACGGCGGGACCGCCGAGCGGCGCACGCCCGCCGACGGCCGCACGACCACCCGGGGCGGCGTGCCCGCCGCCGAGGACGAGGAGGGGGCGGCCGATGCGCTCGCCGAAACTGGCCGCTCTTGAGCTGAGGCGCTTCGGCCGCGGGAAGCTGCCGCGCGCCGCCCTGGTCGCGCTGCTCGTGCTGCCGCTGCTGTACGGCGCGCTGTACCTGTGGTCGTTCTGGGACCCGTACGGCCGCTTGGACCGGGTGCCGGTGGCGCTGGTGAACGAGGACCAGGGCGCCACGGCGGCCGGCCGCGAGATCACCGCCGGCGACGACCTCACCAGGGAGCTGCTGAAGAGCGAGGTGTTCGACTGGCACCGGGTGAGCGCCGCCGAGGCCCGCCGGGGCGTCGAGGACGGCACGTACTACCTCTCGCTCACCATGCCCGCCGACTTCAGCGAGCGGATCGCCTCCAGCGCGGGCGGCTCCCCCGAGACCAGCGCACTCCAGGTGCGGACGAACGACGCCAACAACTACATCGTCGGACAGATCTCGCGGACGGTGTTCAACGAGGTCCGCAGCGCCGCGTCCACCAAGGCGTCGCGGTCCTTCCTGGACCGGATCTTCATCTCGTTCTCCGACATCCACGGGCAGACCGTCAAGGCCGCGCAGGGCGCCGACCAGCTGAGCGGCGGCATCGGCAAGGCGAAGAAGGGCTCCCAGGACCTCGCCGACGGGCTGACGGAGGCCCAGAAGGGCAGCGGCAAGCTGGCCAAGGGCCTGCGCAGGCTCGACACCGGCGCGGGCGACCTGGAGTCCGGCTCGCGGCAGGTCGCCGACGGCACCCAGACCCTGGCCGACAAGGTCAACGGGGTGGACGCGAAGGCCGGGCCGTATCTGAAGGGCAACGAGAAGAAGATCGGCGACTCCGCCCGGCTGGTCGCCGACTCGGCCAAGGCGATCCGCCGCAACCTCGACACGCTGGTGGACAAGGCCCCGGGCGCCGCCCGGCTCGCCCACGCCTCCGCCGCCGTCCTGGACGACATCTACGCCCGCCGGTGCGCCGGGCCCGGGACCGCCCTCCCCGACCCCGCCTGCCCCGATCTGAAGAAGGCCAAGGAGTCCGCCGCCGACGTGGCGACCGTCGCCGACGACGTCAACACGCTGATCAAGGACAACGACGGCGACCTGAAGAAGCTCGACACCGACCTCGCGGCCCTCCAGAAGCAGTCCCAGGCGCTCGCCGACCGCGCGCCCCACCTGTCCGAGGACCTGGACGACGCCGTCAAGAAGATCAACCAGCTCAACCAGGGCGCCGCCCGGGTCGCCGCGGGCGCGAAGAAGCTGCACACCGGGATCGGCACCGCCAAGACCGGCGCCGCCGACCTGGACGCCGGCGTGGGCAAGCTGAAGACGGGCGCCGTGGATCTGAACGGCGGCATGTACAAGCTGGCCGACGGCTCCGGCAAGCTGGCCGGCGGGCTGCACTCGGGCGCGAAGAAGATCCCGGACTACGACAAGCAGGACCGCGACCGGCGCACCGACGTGATGGCCGACCCGGTCCAGCTGGCCTCCCGGGACCTGCACCACGCGCCCAACTACGGCACCGGTTTCGCCCCGTACTTCATCCCGCTGTCGCTGTGGGTGGGCGCCATGGTGGCGTACATGCTGATCCCGCCGATGAACCGGCGGGCGCTGGCCGCGGGCGCCTCCGCGTGGCGGATCGCGCTGGCCGGCTGGCTGCCGGTGGCGGCGGTCGGGGTGCTCCAGACGGCGGCGCTGATGGCGGTGCTGCACTGGGGGGTCGGGCTGGAGATGACCCGCGCGGGAGGCACGATCGCCTTCCTGTTCCTGGTGGCGGCGTGCTTCGCGGCGATCGTGCAGTGGCTGAACGCGCGCTTCGGACCGGCCGGCCGCATCCTCGTGCTGGCGCTGCTGATGCTCCAGCTGACCTCCGCCGGCGGCACCTACCCGGTGCAGACCAGTCCCGGCTTCTTCAACGCGCTGCATCCCTTCCTGCCGATGAGCTACGTCGTGGACGCCCTCCGGAGGCTGATCACCGGCGGCGGGCTCGGTCCGGTGTGGACGGCGTGCGCGGTGCTCGCGGGCTTCACCGCGGCGGCGCTGGCGCTGACCGCGCTGGCGGCCCGGCGGCGGCAGGTGTGGACCCTGGACCGGCTGCACCCGGAGCTGAGCCTGTGAACCGCCCGCCCGCCTCGCCTTCCGCACCCGTCGAGCCCGCCGGGCGGCCCGCACCTGTGAGAATCAAGGCCATGGAACGCAGCAGCACCACGCCGGCCGGCAGCACCCGCCGGGAGGCCACCCGGCAGAAGCTCTACGAGGCGGCCGTCACGCTCATCGCCGAGCAGGGCTTCTCCGCGACCACGGTGGACGAGATCGCCGAGCGCGCCGGCGTGGCCAAGGGCACGGTCTACTACAACTTCGCGAGCAAGTCGGTCCTCTTCGAGGAGCTGCTGCGGCACGGGGTGGGCCTGCTCACCGCCTCCCTCAGGGAGGCGGCCGAGGGGACCGAGCGGGCGGGCGGCAGCCGGGTCGACGCCCTGGACGCGATGGTCCGGGCCGGTCTCGTCTTCATCGACCGCTACCCCGCCTTCACCCAGCTGTACGTGGCCGAGCTGTGGCGCACCAACCGGGCCTGGCAGTCCACGCTCATGGTGGTCCGGCAGGAGGCGGTCGCGGTCGTGGAGGGGGTGCTGCGCGAGGGGGTGGCGCAGGGCGAGTTCAGCGACGAGATCGATGTGCCGCTGACCGCCGCCGCGCTGGTGGGCATGGTGCTGGTGGCCGCCCTGGACTGGAAGTCCTTCCAGCCCGAACGCTCCCTGGACGATGTCCACGCGGCGCTCTCACGGCTGCTCCAGGGCCGGGTGAGCGGCGCCCGCTGACGATTCGTCGACCGCCCTGCCGGGGGTGTACGGCACAACTGGGGGCGTACGACCCTGCTGAGGGCGTACGGCAGTGCGCGGGCGTGCACGAGAGCGCCGGTGCGCCGTGGCCGGCGTTCCCCCGCGGCCACCGCGCTCCGGCGCTCCTGTCCCGCCCCCGTTCCCCCGTCGGGCCCCCGTCGGTCGTCCGGGTCCCCCGTGCCTCGCTTCCGCCGACGCGAGCCGGCGGAAGGAGCGGTCCAGGGCGGCGCCGGTTCCGCCGCCCCGTGTCGGCGGTACCGGCGCCGTGCCCCTTCCCGTGCCTCCACTCTCGCCTCCCGACGGTCCCGCCCCCATCCGCGCGCGTACTCATCTGTGCGGCTAGGTACGGGTACTCAGCACCCCGCGCCCCGCCCCGGCCGACGGGCCGCCGAGGGGCGAATGCGCTGGTCACGGCCCCGCGGCGGGCATTGTCGGTGGTGGTCGGTAAAGTCCCCGGCATGGCACGGATTGCGGTGATCGGCGCCGGGACGGGCGCGATGGCTGCCGCCGCCCGGCTGGCCGTCGCGGGCCACCGGGTGACGGTGTACGAGCGGACGGAGACGTACGGCGGCGGGGTGCGCCGCTTCGAGCGGGACGGTTTCGCCTTCGACACCGGCCCCGCGCTGCTCCCGCTGCCCGCGGTCCACCGCGACCTGTTCGTCAAGACCGGCAAGGAGCCGCTGGAGGACGTCGTCGAGCTGGTCCAGGTCGATCCCTCGGTCCGGCACGTCTTCGCGGACGGCACCGCCGTGTCCCTGCCGAACGCGTCCCGCGCGGGCGTGGTCGCGGCCCTGGACGAGGCGCTGGGTGCGGGGGCCGGGCAGCGCTGGGGCGACTTCCTGGTGCGGGCGCGCGAGGCCTGGGACCGCACCCGCAGACCGCTCCTGGAGGAGCCGCTGTGGCCCAACTGGCCGGTGCTGGCCGAGCGCGAGCCCTATCCGGCGGTGCCGCACAAGCGTCTGCTGCGCACCCGCCGGGCGGGCACGCTCGCCGAGGTCGGCGCCTGGGAGCTGCGCGACGCCCGTCTCGCCGCGCTCCTGGAGAGCCACGCGCTCGCCTGCGGCCTCGATCCGCGGACGGCCCCGGCGAGCGCGGCCGTGCTGCCGTACATGGAGCACGCCTTCGGCACCTGGTACGTCCGGGGCGGGCTGCGCGAGCTGGCCCGCGCGGTGTACGAGCGGTGCGTGGCGCGCAGGGTGGAGTTCGTCTTCGGCGCCGAGGCCGTGCGGATCGCCGAGCGGGACGGCCGGGCGGCGGGCGTGGAGTTCGCCGACGGGACGGCGGCGGAGGCGGAGTTCGTGGTCGCCGGCGTCCCGCCCGAGACGCTGGACCGGCTGACCGGGCGGACGGCGGTCCGGGAGCCGGGCGGGGTGCCGGCGCAGCGCGGGCTGCCGAGCCGGCTGACGGTGCTGCTGGCGCTGCGCGGCGGCCGCCCCGAGGGAACGGCCCACCGGACCGTGGTGCACACCCCGGACCGCGCGGCCGAGCTGGACGCGCTGTTCGGCACGGCTCCCGCGCCGCCCGCGCCGCCGACGGTGGCCGTGACGCGGCCCGGCGACCCGGCGCTGGTCCCGGACCCGGAGCACGAGGCCGTCACGCTCACGGCCACGGTCCCGGCGGGCGGCGGCGATCCGGCGGGCCGCGAGGCGCTGGAGGCGCGGGCCGAGCGCATGATCGCGGCGGCCGAGCGGGCCGTGCCGGGGCTGCGGGAGCGCATCCTGTGGCAGGAGGTGCGCGGACCGGCCGACATCGAGCGGGAGACCGGCGCGCCGGGCGGCGCGGTGCCCGCCCCGGCGCTCGCCGCGGCCGGCGGCCGGCTGCTGCACCCGGCCAACTCCACGGCGCTGCCCGGGCTGTTCACCGTGGGCGGCTGGTCGCATCCCGGCGGCGGGCTGCCGCACGCGGGGATGTCGGGCGCGCTGGTGGCCGGACTGATCGTGGAGGGACCGGAGTTCCGCGGCTCCCAGTGAGCGGGCTCGGTCAGCGGGCTCGGTGAGCGGGGCCCGGCGGTGCGTCCGCCGGGCTCACCGGCTCAGAAGCGGTACTGCTCGTCGTAGCCCGGGGCGTGCGGGGCCGGGTTCTGGTTCTGGCCGTCGCCCTGGTACGGGTAGGGCTGCTGCTCGGGCGGGAGCGCGCCGCCGTGCGGGTCGTCGGCGCGCTGCTGCGGGACCCACACCCCGGCGGCCGGGGTCTCGCCGCCGTAGCCGCCGGTCGTGTACGGCGCCTGGGCGCCGCCCTGGCCGTAGGACGGGTCGTAGGAGGCGCCGCCGTAGCCGGACTGGTCGCCGAGGTAGGGGTCGGTGTAGCCGGTGTAGCCCTGGCCCGCGCCGTCGTAGCCGTAGCCCTGCTGGCCGTAGCCGGAGTAGTCGTAGCCGTAGCCCTGGTCGGCGCCCTGTGCGGCGGTGGCGTACTGGTCCTGGGCGGGCCGGGGGTCGTAGACGCCGTAGGAGCCGGTGTCGTCGGGCAGGGGCTGCGGCTCGTACACGGCGGTGGCGTCGTCGCCCGCGGCCTGCAGGGGGCGGGCGGGGGCGAACACGTCGTCGCGGTCGTAGTCGTCGTCGTGCCCGTACGCCGGGACGTCGTGGCCAGGCGGGGCGTCCGCGCCGGTCGCCGGGTCCGTGCCGTCCTCGAGGTGCGCGCCGTCCGCGTCGGCGTGGCCGGTGCCGTAGCCGTCGGCGGTGTCGAGGCCGGCGCTCTCCGGGTCCTCGCCCTTCTTCTTGCGCTCGGCGCGGCCCCGGCGGCGCTTGGCGCCGCTCTCCGCGCCCGGGCCGGGCCGGCTGACCGCCCAGCCGGCGGCGAAGCCGCGGCGGAAGGACAGCGTGACGAACGTCTGCCCCACCGCGAACGCGGCCGTGCCCAGCGCGATGACCAGGACGGAGGGCATCAGCACACCGACCACCACACACAGGAAGCCGGCGAAGGCGAGCAGCCGCCAGCGCAGCCGCGCCTTGTACTGCAACAGCACCTCGCCGAGCAGCCACAGCGCGACGACGCCGAACGCGATGTAGAGGACCGTCCAGCCCATGTACGCCCCTCTCCCAGTGGCCGCTCCGCAGTGTGTCGTACGCGGGTACGGCCGGTCTAGGCCCGCGGGGGGTGGTGCAGGCCCAGGTTCTCGTAGATTTCCAAGGTCGCCGTGGAGTTGTTGAGCGTGATGAAGTGCAGTCCGGGCACTCCCTCGGCCAGCAGCCGCGCACAGAACTCGGTGGCGAACTCGATTCCCATGGAGCGTACCGCCGTCGGATCGTCCTTCGCCGCGAGGATCCGCTCTTTCAGGGCGTCGGGGATGACGGCGTTGCTGAGCTGTGGCAGTCGTTCCAGCATCTTGACACTGGTGACCGGCATGACCTCGGGGATCACCGGGGTCTCGCAGCCGGCGGCGGTGACGCGGTCGCGCAGCCGGAGGTAGGACTCCGGCTGGAAGAACATCTGGGTGATGGCGTAGTCGGCGCCCGCGCGGCACTTGTCGACGAAGCGGGCGACGTCGGTGTCCCAGTCGGCCGAGCGCGGATGCATCTCCGGGAAGGCCGCCACGCCGACGCAGAAGTCGCCCGACTCCTTGATGAGGCGGACGAGTTCGGCGGCGTAGGTCAGTCCGCGCGGGTGCGGGACCCACTCGCCCATCGGGTCGCCGGGCGGGTCGCCGCGCACGGCGAGCATGTTGCGGATCCCGGCGTCGGCGTACTGGCCGATGATGTTGCGCAGCTCGGCGATCGAGTGGTTCACCGCGGTCAGGTGGGCGACCGGGGTGAGGGTGGAGTCGGCGGCGATCTGCTGGGTGGCCCGGACCGTGCCCGCGCGGGTGGAACCGCCGGCGCCGTACGTCACCGAGACGAAGTCGGGGGCGACCGCCTCGACCCGGCGCAGCGCGTTCCACAGGTTGCGCTCGCCCTTCTCCGTCTTCGGCGCCCAGAACTCGAACGAGAACGTGCTCTTACCGGTGGCGAGCATGTCGCGCACGGTGCGTGCGCGGTCAGTCCTGGTGGATGCGGTTCCGAGGGCCATACCCGCAGGTTATCCACGGGGCGGCGGCGCCCCAACCGGGCGCCGGAAATTTGACCGAATTGCCCCTTTGTTGTCCACCCTTCGGACACTTCGGTCCGGAACCGGGCGTCCGGCGGGCGTGAAGCGGCCGTCGGGCGGCCGCCGGCGTCCGAGGGGCGAGACGCGGGCGGCCGGGGGCGGGCGGGACCGGCGGGCTAGGTGTGCTGTCCCGGGACGTTGGTGACACGCGTGCTGGGTGCTTGAACAGGTGAGGGCCTTCTGGGTTCGGTGTGGATTGCGAAGTCTGCACCGACGTCCAGGAGGCCCTCGTGTCCCACCGTAACGCCCCGTTGCCCCCCACCGGCAGGCTGCGTCTGGCCCGGTGTGTCGTCGAGGACGGCTGGCCCTTGCGCCGTGCGGCGGAACGTTTCCAGGTCAGCCATACGACTGCCGCCCGATGGGCCGGCCGCTACCGGCAGCTGGGCGAGGCCGGGATGCACGATCGCTCCAGCCGCCCGCACGGCCAGCCCCGCCGCACCCCGGCTGCCGTCGAAGAGCAGGTCGTGCGGCTGCGGCGCGAGCACCGTATCGGGCCGGTCCGGCTGGCCGCCCGCACCGGTATCGCCGCTTCGACCGCCCACCGCATCCTCGTCCGGCATGGCTTGCCCGCTCTGGCCGTCTGTGACCGCTCCACCGGTGAGCCCGTGCGCCGCTACGAGCGCTCCCGGCCCGGCGAACTGGTCCACATCGACGTCAAGAAGCTCGGCCGCATCCCGGACGGCGGTGGACACAAAGTCCTCGGCCGGGCGGCCGGCCGGGCCAACCAGGACCGCCGAGGCGGCACCGGGTACGCCTACCTGCACACCGCCCTGGACGACCACTCCCGCCTGGCCTACACCGAGCACCTGCCCGACGAGAAAGCCGCGACCTGCGCCGGCTTCCTACGCCGGGCAACGGCATGGTTCGCCGCCCAGGGCATCACCGTCGAGCGGGTCCTGACCGACAACGCCTGGGCCTACACCAAGAACACCTGGCGCGACACCTGCCACCAGCTGGGCATCCGCCCCCGCTGGACCAGGCCCTGGCGGCCCCAGACCAACGGCAAGGTCGAACGCTTCCACCGCACCCTGCTCGAGGAATGGGCCTACCAGCGGCCCTACACCTCGGACGCCGAACGGCAGGCAGCGTTTCCCGACTGGCTGGACTGGTACAACTACCACCGACCCCACACCGGCATCGGCGGCCACCCACCAGCCAGCCGCGTCACCAACCTGTCCGACCAGCACAGCTAGGCCGTGTCGCACATTCCCGCCGTCCGCCCGGAGGGCGGGCCCTGCGGCGTCAGGTGCGTGCTCTGGGGGTCCCCCCTGCTCGGAGAGCTTGGGGAAGTGCCGGACCCTGACCCTCGTACTGGACGTACTCGGGTCTGGGTCCGGTGCGGCGAGAGTGCGTGCATGGCGGCGCGGAGCAGGCGGGAATGTGACGACACGGCCTAGCGCGGTTCGCGCAGGCGCTCGGCGAACTCCGCCGCCGCCGCGCCGGGGTCGTCGGCCTCGGTGATCGCCCGGACCACGACG
This sequence comes from Streptomyces sennicomposti, assembly GCF_019890635.1. GTDB lineage: Bacteria > Actinomycetota > Actinomycetes > Streptomycetales > Streptomycetaceae > Streptomyces > Streptomyces sennicomposti. The sequence continues at coordinate 28,955 of NZ_JAIOAB010000006.1, read as the reverse complement.
ACGCGGCGGGCGCCGGCCTCCAGGACCTGGTCCAGGTTGCCGAGGTCGATGCCGCCGATGGCGAACCAGGGGCGGTCGGCGCCGAGGGCGGCGGTGTGGCGGACGAGGCCGAGTCCGGGCGCGTGGCGGCCGGGCTTGGTGGGGGTGGGCCAGCAGGGGCCGGTGCAGAAGTAGTCCACGCCGTCCTGGACCGCCGCGGCGTCGGCCTCCGGTTCGGCGTGCGTGGAGCGGCCGATCAGGACCTCGTCGCCGAGGATCGCGCGGGCGGCGGGGACGGGCAGGTCGCCCTGGCCGAGGTGGAGCACGTCGGCACGGGCGGCGTGGGCGACGTCCGCGCGGTCGTTGACCGCGAGGAGCTTGCCGTGGCGGGCGCAGGCGTCGGCGAACACCTCCAGGTGCTCCAGCTCCTCCCCCGCCTCCATGCCCTTGTCCCGCAGCTGCACGATGTCGACGCCGCCGGCCAGCACCGCGTCGAGGAACTCGGCGAGGTCGCCGCGGTCCTTGCGGGCGTCCGTGCACAGGTACAGCCGGGCGTCGGCGAGCCGTTCCCGGGCGGAGGCGATCGCGGCGTCGGACATACGGGGTCCCCTCGTTCGTCGGTTGCGCTGACGCTTCGCGGCAGGCGCGGGCGCGCGCCGTACGTGTCGTTCTGCGCCGGCGCGCGGACGCGTCGACGCGCGATGCGTCGCTGTGGACGCGATGCGCGAGAGCGCTTCTGCCGGCGCGGCGACGCCTCGCCGCGGACGCGGTGCGTGAGGCCGCCGCCGTGGGTCACGGTGCGCGGACGCGCCACCGCGGATGCGGTGCGTACGGTGCCCACAGCCTACGCGGACCACCGACGCCGCCTCCGCGGGAGCGGGGCCCCGGCCTCGCGACGGTCGCTGCCGGTCCGGGCAGCCAGCATCCGGTCGGGGCCCGAACCGGTCCGCAGGGGCGGAGCCAGGTGGATCGGCGCAACCGAGCCGGGGGCCGCAGGTCGGGGCCCGCCGACCGTCGTCGGGCCAGAGCCCCCGCACTCGCAGGGCCGGGGGAAGGTCTGCACGGCCGACGCCGCACGAGCCGGGCCATGGGCCCGGAGCCGGACGGAAGTCCGTCGGCACGGCCGAAGATCCCGGAACGGAGGTCGCGTCTCCCGGCCGCGCCTCCCCGCCTGGCCGGAGGCCGCCCCCAGGAGCAACCGCCCGGGAGGCCGCACCCCGGCGGGCAGGCTCGGAGGGCCACGCCCACCGTCAGCAAGCCCTCAGGGAGCGGGTCCGGAGGCCACGCCGCCGGAAACAAGCCCGCAGGAGGCGGGTCCGGAGGTCGCCCCCCGGAAGCAAGCCCCCAGAGGCGGGCCCGAAAGGTCACGCCCCAGAAGCAGCGCCCCGAGGGGGCAGTACCCGGAGGGGGCGGTGCCCTGAGGCCACGACCCGAAAGCAAAGCCCCGACGGGGCAGCAAGCAGCCCCAGGGGGCAGGTCCGGAGGACGCCCACCGGCAGCAAGCGCCAGCAGGCAGGCCCGAAGGCCACGCCCCGGAAGCAAGCCCCAGAGGCGGGCCCGAAAGGTCACGCCCCAGAAGCAGCGCCCCGAGGAGGCGGGGTCCCGGAGGCCCCCACGGGGTCCGGGGGCGGACGGAAGGCGGGCCCCCGGTCAGGGGGCGGGGCTTCAGACGGCCAGGGCCTGGGCGCGGCGCTTCACCTCCGTGCCGCGGTTCTCGCTGAGGGCCTGCGCGGGCGTGCCGGGCAGGGTCGGGTCGGGGGTGAAGAGCCACTCGATCATCTCTTCGACCGTGAAGCCGTCGTCCCGCAGCAGGGTCAGGGTCCCGGACAGGCCCTTGACGACCTTGTCGCCGTCGATGAAGGCGGCAGGCACGTGCAGGGCCCGGTTCTCACCGCGGCGTACGGCGATGAGCTGGCCCTCCTTGACCAGCTGCCGCACCCGTGTCACCTCGACATCGAGCATTTCGGCGATATCGGGCAGGGTGAGCCAGGCGGGGACGAGAGCATCAATCTTGGCGTCAATCTCGGTCACGGAACCAAGCGTGCCATCTGCCACCGACAGTCGGAAGTCAGCCCCACCCACCTGGGCGGACGGCAGGCCGACGACGGGCGGACGGCACGGCCCTGGGCGGCCTACGCGGTCGCTTCCTTCAGCGGTCTGGCCGGGTCCGCGAGCAGCCCCCGGTCCATCGCCGTACCGGCCTCGATCAGCCGCCGGCCCTGCGCGAGATCGCGCGGTCGGCCGACCGCCAGCAGAGCGACCAGCCGGTCGCCGCGCAGCCAGCACACGCTCCACGCCGGCCCGGCGGCGTCGCCGCGCCACAGCAGCGTGTCGCCGGCCGTGTGGTGCCCGGCGTACTGCACGAAGCGGCCGAACTGCTCGGACCAGAAGTACGGCACCGGGTCGTAGGGCGCCGGGGCCGGGCCGACGACGTTCGCGGCGACCGTGCGCGGGCCCTGGAGGGCGTTGTCCCAGTGGTGGATCAGCAGCCGCTCGCCGTAGCGGCCCGAGGGGAAGGAGGCGCAGTCGCCGACCGCGTACACGTCGGGCAGGGAGGTGCGCAGGTGGTCGTCGGCGACGATCTCGCCCAGCTCGCCGAGTGCGATGCCGGATCCGGCCAGCCAGCCGGTCGCCGGGCGCGCCCCGATGCCGACGACGACGGCGCCCGCGGGCAGCCGCGAGCCGTCGTCGAGCACCACCGCGCCGGGCTCGACGTGCGCCACGCGCGCGCGGGTGCGCAGCTCGGCGCCGCTGTCGGCGTACCAGGCGGTCATGGGGGCGGCGACCTCGTCGGGCACGACGCCCGCCAGCGGCCGGTCGGCGGCCTCCACCACGGTCACCGCGCAGCCGGCCTCGCGCGCCGCGGTGGCGAACTCCGCGCCGATCCAGCCGGCGCCGACGACGACCACGTCGTGCTGTGCGGCGAGGACGGGCCGCAGGCGTTCCGCGTCGTCCAGGGTGCGCAGCAGGTGGACGCCGGGGACGCCCTCGGAGCCCGGGAGGCGAATCGGTTCGGCGCCGGTGGCGAGCACGAGGACGTCGTAGGGCACCGGCCCGGCGGAGGTGTCGAGGACGTGCTCCTCGGGGCGGACGGCCAGCGCCTCGCAGCCGAGCCGCAGTTCGAGGCCGAGCGCCTCGAAGTCGACGTCGAAGGCGGAGTCCTCGGCCTTGCCGAGCAGGACGGCCTTGGACAGCGGCGGCCGGTCGTAGGGCTGGTGGGGTTCGGCGCCGATCAGCACGACCGAGCCGGTGAAGCCCTGCTCGCGCAGGGCGACCGCGGTCTGCACGCCGGCCATGCCCGCGCCCACGACGACCACGCGCCGCGGCTGTGCCGTGCCCTGTTCCTGCGTCTGCTCGCTCACCTGATCACCATAGACAACTGACTTGCCGTCAGGCAGGGGGCGTGCGCGGTGACCTCCCGCACAACCGCTACGGCCGGACTTCCTCCACCACGCTCGTCCCGCTGCCGGCCTGCGACTCCCACTCCCAGGTCTCCGTCAACCGCAGCCGCCCGTCGGGCAGTTCGCCGACCGTGGACACGCAGTGCCCGCTGGAGGTGGTGCCGTCGTGCTTGAGCTGGACGTAGCGGAAGTCGAGCCGGTCGCCGTCGCGGGTGCCCACCAGATGGCCGCGTACGACGTCGCCGCCGGCGTACTCGGCCCAGATCCGGCCGTCGTCCTCGTGGTACGTGAAACGGGTGCGGGTGCCGACCTGGCCGGGGGCCTGGTCGGCGACGGGGGCGAGGACCAGACCGTCCAGTGAGCGCGGCATGCGAGAAGCTCCCTCTCAAGTGGCGCTGCTAGGCTACAAGCACTCGCGGGAGCCCGGACGCACCGGGCTGAGAGGGAGGCTGGCGGCCTCCGACCGTACGAACCTGATCCGGGTCATGCCGGCGAAGGGAGGGGCTGGAAGCCCATGTCATTGCCATCGTCACGCACCTCGGACGTCCTCGTCCTCGGGGGCGGGATCATCGGCCTCGTGACGGCCTGGCGCGCGGCGCAGCGCGGGCTGGCCACGGCCGTGGTGGACCCCGAGCCGGGCGGCGGGGCCGCGCAGGTGGCGGCCGGGATGCTGGCCGCGGTCACCGAACTGCACTACGGCGAGCAGACGCTGCTCGGCCTCAATCTGGCCTCCGCGCGCCGCTATCCGGACTTCGCCGCCGAGCTGGCCGAGGCGGCCGGAGCCGATCTCGGCTACCGCCGGTGCGGCACGCTCGCGGTGGCGCTGGACGCCGACGACCGCGCCCACCTGCGCGAACTGCACGCGCTGCAGCAGCAGTCGGGGCTGGAGTCGGAGTGGCTGTCGGGGCGGGAGTGCCGGCGCCTGGAGCCGATGCTCGCGCCCGGGGTGCGCGGCGGGCTGCGGGTGGACGGCGACCACCAGATCGACCCGCGGCGGCTGGCCGCCGCGCTGGTCGCCGCCTGCGAGCGGGCGGGCGTGGTCTTCCACCGCGCCTGGGCCGAGCGGCTCACCGTCGAACGGGACCGGGCCGCCGGCTGCGTCCTCCGCGACGGCACGGCGCTCGGCGCGCGGCAGGTGGTGCTGGCCGCGGGCAGCCTCAGCGGGCGGCTGGCCGGGGTGCCGGACGAGGTGCTGCCGCCGGTGCGCCCGGTCAAGGGTCAGGTGCTGCGGCTGACGGTACCGGGACGGTACGCGCCGTTCCTGAGCCGCACGGTGCGGGCCGTGGTGCGCGGCAGCCACCTGTACCTGGTGCCGCGTCTGAGCGGCGAGCTGGTCGTCGGGGCCACCAGCGAGGAGCTGGGCTGGGACACCACGGTGACGGCGGGCGGCGTGTACGAGCTGCTGCGCGACGCGCACGAGCTGGTGCCCGGCATCACCGAGCTGCCGCTGACCGAGACCCGGGCCGGGCTGCGCCCCGGCTCCCCGGACAACGCCCCGCTGCTCGGCCCGACCGTGCTGCCCGGGCTGCTGCTGGCCACCGGCCACTACCGCAACGGGGTGCTGCTCACGCCGGTCACCGGCGACGTCATGGCGCACGTCCTGACCACCGGCGAGCTGCCCGACGAGGCGCGCCCCTTCACCCCGCGGCGCTTTCGCGCCGCCGTCCGCACGGAGCTGCCCGTATGAACATCTCCGTCAACGGCGTCTCCCGCGGCGTCGAGCCCGGTACGGCGCTCGACGCCGTGGTGCGGGCGCTGACCGCGGCGCCCTCCGGGGTGGCCGCCGCCCTCAACGAGACCGTCGTCCCGCGCGCGCAGTGGCCGGCCACGGTGCTGGCCGAGGGCGACCGCGTCGAAGTCCTGACCGCCGTCCAGGGAGGCTGAGCCATGGCCGACGATCCTCTCGTCCTCGGCGGAACGTCCCTCACGTCCCGCCTGATCATGGGCACCGGCGGCGCGCCGAGCCTCGACGTGCTGCGGCGGGCCCTGGTGGCCTCGGGCACGGAGCTGACCACGGTGGCGATGCGCCGGGTCGATCCGTCGGTGCACGGCTCGGTGCTGTCGGTGCTGCGCGAGCTGGGCATCGCGGTCCTGCCGAACACGGCGGGCTGCTTCACCGCGGGCGAGGCGGTGCTCACGGCGCGGCTGGCGCGCGAGGCGCTGGGCACCGAGCTGGTGAAGCTGGAGGTCATCGCCGACGAGCGGACGCTGCTGCCGGACCCGATCGAGCTGCTGGAGGCGGCCGAGACGCTGGTGGACGACGGCTTCACGGTGCTGCCGTACACCAATGACGACCCGGTGCTGGCCCGCAAGCTGGAGGACGCGGGCTGTGCGGCGATCATGCCGCTGGGTTCGCCGATCGGGTCCGGGCTCGGCATCCGCAACCCGCACAACTTCCAGCTGATCGTGGAGCACGCGCGCGTGCCGGTGATCCTGGACGCGGGCGCGGGCACCGCCTCGGACGTGGCGCTGGCGATGGAGCTGGGGTGCGCGGGCGTGATGCTCGCCTCGGCGGTGACCCGGGCGCAGGAGCCGGTGCTGATGGCCGAGGCGATGCGGCAGGCGGTGACGGCGGGCCGGCTGGCCCGGCTGGCCGGGCGCATCCCCAAGCGCCACTTCGCCGAGGCGTCCTCCCCCACCGAGGGCCTGGCCGCCCTGGACCCGGAGCGCCCGGCCTTTTAGTGCCCGGGGGCGCGGGGCCGCCCGGCCCTGGTGCCCGGCGACGCGCGGGCGGGGGCGCTCGGCGGCGTGGGCGGGCGCGCGCGAGGGGCGTGGGAAGCGTCACAGGACGGCTGCAGTCCCGTCCCGGACCTCGTCCGGGAGACGTGGGTGTCCGTGCCGGCTCGTAGACTCGCTGCGTGGATACGACCCTTCAGGACCCTCTCGTCGGGCAGGTGCTCGACGGCCGCTATCGCGTCGACGCGCGGATCGCCGCCGGCGGGATGGCCACGGTCTACCGGGCCCTGGACACCCGCCTCGACCGCGTCCTCGCGCTCAAGGTGATGCATCCGGCGCTCGCCACGGACGCCTCGTTCGTGGAGCGGTTCATCCGCGAGGCCAAGTCGGTCGCCCGCCTCGACCACCCGAACGTTGTACAGGTGTTCGACCAGGGCGCCGACGGGTCGTACGTCTACCTCGCCATGGAGTACGTCGCGGGCTGCACCCTGCGGGACGTGCTGCGCGAGCGCGGGGCGCTGCAGCCGCGGGCCGCGCTGGACATCCTGGAGCCGGTGCTCGCCGCGCTCGGCGCCGCCCACCGCGCGGGCTTCGTGCACCGCGACATGAAGCCGGAGAACGTCCTGATAGGGGACGACGGCCGGGTCAAGGTCGCCGACTTCGGGCTGGTGCGGTCCGTGGACACGGTGACCAGCACCACCGGCGCCGTCCTCGGCACCGTCTCCTACCTCGCCCCCGAGCAGATCGAGAACGGCACGGCCGAACCGCGGGTCGACGTGTACGCGTGCGGCGTCGTCCTCTACGAGATGCTGACCGGCGGCAAGCCGCACCAGGGCGAGACCCCCGCGCAGGTGCTCTACCGGCATCTGCACGAGGACGTGCCGCCGCCCTCGGCCGCCGTGCCGGGCCTGCCGCCCGGGCTGGACGCGCTGGTCGCCGCGGCCACCGCCCGCGATCCGCAGGCGCGTCCGCACGACGCGGTGGCCCTGCTGGCGCTCGCGCGCGAGACCCGCGCCGCGCTGAGCGCCGACCAGCTCGACGCGCTGCCCCCGCAGGCCCGCACCGACGGGCACGACAACGCCGAGGACCGTACGAGCGTGATCCCGCGCGCGCTGACGGTGCCCCGCCCGCTGCCCGTCTCCGGCGACCCCGTGGACGAGGCCGCCCTGCACCGCACCAGCCGCCTGGAGACGCCTCCGCCCCCGCCGGGCCCCGGTCCGCGGCGCACCGGCGGCCGGCGGCCCGGGCGCGGAGTGCTCACGCTCGTCGCCGCCGTCCTGCTGGTCCTCGGCGTCGGCGGCGGCGTCTGGTACATCAACTCCGGCCAGTTCACCAAGGTGCCGCCGGTGCTCGGCAAGACCGAGGCGCAGGCCAGGGACCGGCTCGACAAGGCCGGCCTGCGGGTCGGCAGCGTCCAGCACGCCTACAGCGACACGGTCCAGCGCGGCACGATCATCAGCACCGACCCCGGCGCCGGGGCCCGCATCCGCAGTCACGGCTCCGTCGCGCTCACCCTCTCCGACGGTCCGGAGACCGTGCGGGTGCCCGACCTCGAGGGCATGGCCCTGGACAAGGCGCGCGCCCGGCTGAAGAAGGAGGGGCTGGAGCCGGGCATGGTGAGCCGGGCGTTCAGCGAGGACGTCGCCAAGGGCGCGGTGATCAGCACCGACCCCGGCGCGGGCATCGACCGCCGGGCCGGTTCGGCGATCGCGCTCGTCGTCAGCAAGGGCCGCCCGGTGGAGGTGCCGGACGTCACCGGCGAGGACCTGGACCAGGCGAAGTCCGACCTGGCCGACGCTGGCCTGGAGGTGAAGGTCGCCGCCGAGCGGGTCAACTCCGACGACGATCCGGGCCAGGTCGCCCGGCAGTCCCCGGGCGCCGGCGGCCGGGCCGCCGAGGGCGACACCGTCACGCTGACCCTGTCCAAGGGCCCGGAGATGGTCGAGGTGCCGGACGTGACGGGCGACAGCGTGGACGACGCGAAGAAGACGCTGGAGGCGGCCGGCTTCCAGGTCGATGAGGACCGCGGACTGCTGGGGCTGTTCGGCGACACCGTCAAGAAGCAGTCGGTGGACGGCGGCGACCGGGCGCCGAAGGGCTCCACGATCACCATCACGATCAGGTGAGGCGCCCGGTCCGCGCCGGGCGACCCGCCCGACGAGACCGGGATCACGGCGGCCCGGCGGTCCAGCGCCCGCCGGGACCGTGACACCCTGAACGGGTGAGCAGTCAGCAGTCCCCCACCCTCCCCCTGTCGCCCGGCCGCACCCGCAACCCGGTGGGCGGCCACGTCCCCGTCGCGGGCGGGCTGAACTCCGTGGGCCTCGCCTACGCCCGCGAACTGGGGGCCGAGACCGTGCAGGTCTTCGTCGCCAACCCGCGCGGCTGGGCCACGCCCACCGGCGACCCGCGCCAGGACGAGGCCTTCCGCGCGGCCTGCGCCGAGGAGTCGATCCCGGCGTACGTGCACGCACCGTATCTGATCAACTTCGGTTCGCACACCGAGGCGACCGTGGAGCGGTCGGTGGAGTCGCTGCGGCACTCGCTGCGGCGCGGCCGGGAGATCGGCGCGCTCGGCGTGGTGGTGCACACCGGCAGCGCGACCGGTGGCCGGGACCGCGCGGTGGCGCTCGCGCAGGTACGGGAGCGCCTGCTGCCGCTGCTGGACGAGCTGACCCACGACGACGACCCGTTCCTGCTGCTGGAGTCGACGGCCGGGCAGGGCGCCTCCCTGTGCTCGCGCACCTGGGACTTCGGGCCGTACTTCGAGGCGCTGGACGCCCATCCGAAGCTCGGCGTGTGCCTGGACACCTGCCATGTGTTCGCCGCCGGGCACGACCTGACCGGCCCGCACGGCATGCACCAGACCCTCGACCTGCTCGTGGAGACCGTGGGCCCGGGCCGGCTGAAGCTGATCCACGCCAACGACTCCAAGGACGTCTCGGGCGCGCACAAGGACCGGCACGAGAACATCGGCGCCGGTCACATCGGCGAGGACCCGTTCCGCGCCCTGATGACGCACCCGGCCACGGCGGGCGTCCCGCTGGTCATCGAGACCCCGGGCGGCAAGGAGGGCCACGCGGCGGACGTGGAACGCCTGAAGAAGCTCAGGGACGGCTAGCTAGCGGGAACTCACAGTTCCGGACCGTCCCCCGGTTCCTCCTGGTAGGAGTAGCGCTGCTCCTTCCAGGGGTCGCCGATGTTGTGGTAGCCGCGCTCCTCCCAGAAGCCGCGCCGGTCGGCGGTCATGTACTCCACGCCGCGCACCCACTTGGGGCCCTTCCAGGCGTACAGGTGCGGGACGACCAGGCGGAGCGGGAAGCCGTGCTCGGCGGTGAGCAGCTCGCCGTCCTTGTGGGTGGCGAAGAGGGCGCCCTCGGCGGTGAAGTCGGACAGCCGCAGGTTGGAGCTGAAGCCGTACTCCGCCCAGACCATCACATGGGTGACGTCCGGCGCGGGCGGCGCGATGTCGAGGATCGTGCGGGCCGGGATGCCGCCCCATTCGGCGCCGAGCATGCTGTACTTCGTGACGCAGTGCAGGTCGGCGACCACGGTGGTGTACGGCAGGGCCGTGAACTCCTCGTGGGTCCAGCAGTGCTTGGCGCCGTCGGCGGTGGCCCCGAAGACCCGGAACTCCCAGCGCTCGGGCCGGAACTTGGGCACCGGACCGTAGTGGGTGACCGGCCAGCCGCGCTGGAGGCGCTGGCCCGGCGGAAGCTCCGGCTGCGCGGCTCCCGACGGCGCCCCCTTCGCCCCTGCTCCCGACGCGTTCCCGGACGCGCGTTCCACCGGCTGACCCATGACTCCATCCTGACAGACCGGACGGGGTGCACATGACCAGCCCCGAGACGATTCGGGCATCTATTACTAAGTGTGAACTTACTGGACGCGTGTGTGCACCGGTGCAATCATGCGGCGCTATCGGACCGGATCCGCACAGAAGGAGCCCAGCAGGATGCAAGGCGACCCCGAGGTCATCGAACTCCTCAACGAGCAGCTGACCGCCGAGCTGACCGCGATCAACCAGTACTTCCTGCACTCGAAGCTGCAGGACCACAAGGGATGGACGAAACTCGCCAAGTACACCCGCGACGAGTCCTTCGACGAGATGCGGCACGCCGAGCTCCTGACCGACCGCATCCTTCTCCTGGACGGCCTGCCCAACTACCAGCGGCTCTTCCATGTGCAGGTCGGGCAGACCATCACGGAGATGTTCCGGGCCGACCGGCAGATCGAGGTCGAGGCCATCGACCGGCTGCGCCGGGGCGTGGACGTGATGCGCGACAAGGGCGACATCACCTCGGCGAACATCTTCGAGGCGATCCTCGCGGACGAGGAGCACCACATCGACTACCTGGACACCCAGCTGGAGCTGGTGGACAAGCTGGGCGAGGCGCTCTATCTCTCGACGGTCATCGAGCAGAGCCAGCCGGACCCCTCGGGCCCCGGCACGCACGGCTTCTCGACGCCGTAACGGCCGCCCGGGCCCCGTCCGTTCCTGGGCCCGGGACCCCGCCCGGGACCCGGACTCCTAGGCGGCGTCGCGGTCGGCGTCGGACGGCGTCGCGACGGCGGCGGTGCGCGGGAGCTGCGGGAAGGCCGGCGCGCCGCGGTCGATCAGCTCGCGGCGGGGGCAGGCGCCCCGGCCGAGCAGGGCCTGGATGCGCCGGACGCAGCCGCCGCAGTCGGTGCCGGCCTTGCAGGCGGAGGCGATCTGGCGGGGCGTGCAGGCGCCGTTCTCCGCGTGCTGCTTGACCTGCTGCTCGGTGATCCCGAAGCAACTGCAGACGTACACGCGGCTCACCTCCCGCCGGGTCGGATCAGGGGTGCCGTCCCGACTTCTCGGTGAGGCAAACCTAACCTTACCCGTCACGCAAGGACCGCGACAGCGGCTGGGGCGCGGACCGTGTGTGATCCGCGCCCCAGATCATTCCCGCAGGCGGGAGACCCCGTCACTGGTCGCGGTACATCTCCGCGACGAGGAAGGCGAGGTCGAGGGACTGGCTGCGGTTGAGGCGGGGGTCGCAGGCCGTCTCGTAGCGCTGGTGGAGGTCGTCGACGAAGATCTCGTCGCCGCCGCCGACGCACTCGGTGACGTCGTCGCCGGTCAGCTCGACGTGGATGCCGCCCGGGTGGGTGCCGAGCGCCTTGTGGACCTCGAAGAAGCCCTTGACCTCGTCGAGCACGTCGTCGAACCGGCGGGTCTTGTGCCCGGAGGCCGCCTCGAAGGTGTTGCCGTGCATCGGGTCGGTCACCCAGGCCACCGCCGCACCCGACGCGGTGACCTTCTCGACCAGCTCGGGCAGCTTGTCCCGGACCTTGTCCGCGCCCATCCGCACGATGAACGTCAGCCGGCCCGGCTCGCGGTCGGGATCGAGGCGCTCGATGTACTGCAGCGCCTCCTCGGCCGTGGTGGCCGGGCCGAGCTTGACGCCGATCGGGTTGCGGATCTTCGAGGCGAACTCGATGTGCGCGTGGTCCAGCTGCCGGGTCCGCTCGCCGATCCACACCATGTGCGCGGACACGTCGTACAGCTGCCCGGTGCGCGAGTCGACGCGGGTGAGCGCCGACTCGTAGTCCAGCAGCAGCGCCTCGTGCGAGGAGAAGAACTCGACGGTCTTGAACTCCTCCGGGTCGGTGCCGCAGGCCCGCATGAAGTTCAGCGCGTTGTCGATCTCCCGGGCCAGCTGCTCGTAGCGCTGCCCGGAGGGCGAGGACTTGACGAAGTCCTGGTTCCAGGCGTGGACCTGGCGCAGGTCGGCGTAGCCGCCGGTGGTGAAGGCGCGCACCAGGTTCAGCGTGGAGGCGGAGGCGTGGTACATCCGCTTCAGGCGCTCGGGGTCGGGGACGCGGGCCTGCTCGGTGAACTCGAAGCCGTTGACGGAGTCGCCGCGGTAGGTCGGCAGCGTCACCCCGTCGCGGGTCTCGGTCGGCTTGGAGCGCGGCTTGGAGTACTGCCCGGCGATCCGGCCGACCTTCACCACCGGCACGGAGGCGGCATACGTCAGCACGGCGCCCATCTGGAGCAGCGTCTTGAGCTTGGCCCGGATATCGTCGGCGGACACCGCGTCGAACGCCTCGGCGCAGTCGCCGCCCTGGAGGAGGAACGCCTCTCCCCGGGCCACGGCCGCCATCCGGGCGCGCAGATTGTCGCACTCGCCCGCGAAGACGAGCGGCGGGAAGCTCTCCAGTTCGGTGATCACCTCACGGAGAGCGCCCTGGTCCGGATACTCCGGCTGCTGGGCCGCAGGGAGGTCTCGCCAGGTGTTCATGTCGACGGTGGAGGCGTTTGCGTTCACGCTCCCAGCCTACGGGCTGCGTGTGGCGTCTCGGCCCCGTGCCCAAACTCTGGGACACCGGATTCCGGGAGCCGGCGCCCGGTCGTGGGCGGCCGCGGGGAGCGCACCGCGCCGCTCGCGCGCCCCTCAAGCCCCCGTGCCCACGTCCAGCAGATCGCGGTCGACGCTGATCCGGACGCCGCCGTACGTCTCGGCGCGGTCGCCCGCGTACTGGTGGACGCGCTGGTGGCCGGCCCACAGGGCGGCCGGGAGGACGGGGTCGGTGAGGGTGGCCTCGTCGTTCCAGCGAGCGAAGTGGATCACGTCCGGCAGGGTCGTCCCGGCGGCGTGCGCGACCAGGTCGGCGACCAGGGAGGAGACGCTGCCGTACGCGCCGGAGCGGTAGCCGAGTTCGTGCAGGCGCGCGGTCCAGGCCTCCAGGTAGCCGAGCACCCGCGCGGTCAGGGCGGCGCCCGGCGTGTACTGCTCCAGGTCGTTGTAGAGCACCGAGCCCTTGCCGAAGCCGAGCGTCCCGGCCTGGGCGACGGCGTCCTCGGCGGCGGCCCTGCCCTGCGGGACCGGGTCGGTGACGGCCGCGCAGTCGCTCGCGCAACTGCCGGCGCCGGCGGCGGGCTGCGGGCCGACGTACAGCGGCAGGAAGCGCCAGCCGGCCCTGTACTGGGTGCGCACCCACTCCGCGGTCAGGTTCGGCTGGGCGCAGCCGCGGTTGACGCCGCCGATGTAGACGCCGACCGCGCTGTAGGGCGAGGCGGCCTTCCAGGCGTCCATGGCGCTCTGTCCGGGCGCGGTGCAGGTGTCGAAGCCCTTGCCCTGGTGGGCGGTGGCGTCGGCGGGCAGGGCCGGGGCGGCGGGGGTGGCGGCGGGCGGTTCGGTGCGTGCGGCGGCGACGGGCAGTCCGGCGCTGCGCAGCACCCGCTCGGCGGTGGCGCGGTCGGCGCCGTAGGGGGCGGTGACGGCGATGCCGTCGGCGGGCGCGGTGGCCCGGAACTCACGGGCGGTGGGGTTCTCGGTGACGGCGGCCTTGGTCGCGGTGGCCGGGCGCAGCCACAGCGCCTCGGTGCGGCCGATGACGCGGGCGGGGCAGTCCTGCTGCTCGCCGGGGTCGCCGAGGTAGACGGCGTGGCGGTCGAAGCGGACGCAGGCGGTGGGGTGCGCGGTGAGGTCGACGACCGGCCAGTCGGCGGGGACGGTGAAGGTGTGGCCGCGGTAGGAGACGGTCTTGCCCGCGTCGTCGGAGGCCGCAGAGGCCGCGGGGCGGGCGGGGGACGCGGCGGGACCGGCGGCGGGCGGCGCGGTGCGGGGTGCGGGCCGCCCGGCGGAAAGCGGCTCGGCGCCGGCGGGCTGCTGCACGGCGTCGGCCGGCGGTGCGGTGGCGGCGGCCGACGGGGCGCCCGCGCCGAGGGCGGCGCACAGGGCCGCCGCGGTGAGGGCGCGCGGGGCGCGCCGTCCGGCCGGGCGGTGCGGCGGTCGTCGTACGGACCGTCGTACGGGCATGGCGGGCTCCTCGGTCGGGACGGGCGCCGTCCGAAGGGGACCGGCGCACGGGACGGACGCCGTCCTTCCACGCGCCGGGCCCGCCGGAAACCGGCCTGTGGTGCGTCCGGGCGACGCGGGACGCGGTCCGGGCGGGGCGCGATGCGGCACCGATGGGGTAGGGTGCCGGGCATGTTCGCGCATTCGACCCTGAACCAGAACTGGTGGTGGACCGCTTCTCCGGCGGCCCGCTGACTGCGCGTATCCCAGACTTCGCGAAGGCCGCCCGGGGGGCGGCCTTCGGCGTTCTCGCGTCCGGACCGTTCCTCACCGGCAGTCGGCAGACATCGACGACACCGACGGAAGAGGAACCATGGACCTGGCACAGCTGCTGCACGACGACCGTCCCTTCGCCCTGCTGCGCCGCCGCACCCCGGGCCACGACCATGAGCGGGTCGAGGTGCTGGTCGGCCGGGTGTCCGTGTGCGAGCGGCTGGCCGAGCTGCCCGACGAGGGCCTGGCGCTGGTGCCGTTCCGGCAGATCCGCGAGCGCGGCTTCGACGTACGCGACGACGGCACCCCGCTGACCGTCCTCACGCCCGAGGAGACGTACGCCGTCCCGCTCGCCGAGGCGCTGGCGCAGCTGCCCGCGCACGAGGTGCGGGTCGAGGGCGGCGGCTTCGACGTGGGCGACGAGGAGTACGCGGAGATCGTCGGGCGGGTCCTCGACGAGGAGATCGGCGCGGGCGAGGGCGCGAACTTCGTGATCCGGCGGACCTACCAGGGCGGGATCCCGGGCTTCTCGCGGGCGGACGCGCTGGCGCTGTTCCGGCGGCTGCTGGCGGGCGAGCGGGGCGCGTACTGGACGTTCGTGGTGCACACCGGGGACCGGACGCTGGTCGGGGCGAGCCCGGAGGTGCATGTGCGGATGTCGGGCGGCACCGTCGTGATGAACCCGATCAGCGGGACGTACCGCTATCCGGCCGAGGGGCCGACGCCCGAGCACCTGCTGGACTTCCTCGCCGACGGCAAGGAGATCGAGGAGCTGTCGATGGTCGTCGACGAGGAACTGAAGATGATGTGCACGGTCGGCGACATGGGCGGGGTCGTGGTCGGGCCGCGGCTGAAGGAGATGGCCCATCTGGCGCACACGGAGTACGAGCTGCGCGGCCGGTCCTCGCTGGACGTGCGCGAGGTGCTGCGGGAGACCATGTTCGCCGCGACCGTCACCGGCTCGCCGGTGGAGAACGCCTGCCGGGTCATCGAACGGCACGAGGTGGGCGGCCGGGGCTACTACGCCGGCGCGCTGGCCCTGCTCGGCCGGGACGCGGGCGGCGCGCAGACGCTGGACTCCCCCATCCTGATCCGCACCGCCGACATCGACGCGGCCGGGCGGCTGCGGGTGCCGGTGGGGGCGACGCTGGTGCGCGGTTCGGACCCGGCGAGCGAGGTCCAGGAGACGCACGCCAAGGCGGCGGGCGTGCTGAGCGCCCTCGGCGTACGGCCGGCCCGGCCGCGGGCGGAGCGGACGCTGCCCCGGCTCGCCGACGACCCGCGGGTGCGGGCGGCGCTGGACGGGCGGCGGCTGTCGCTGGCGCCGTTCTGGCTGCGGATGCAGGAGCGGTCGGACGCCGTGTCCGGGCACGCGCTGGTCGTGGACGGCGAGGACACCTTCACGGCGATGCTGGCGCATGTGCTGCGCTCGGCGGGGCTGGAGGTGACCGTCCGCCGCTACGACGAGGCCGGTCTGCGCGAGACGGTCCTCGCGCACGAGGGACCGGTCGTCCTCGGGCCGGGCCCCGGCGACCCCCGGGACCTCGCCGATCCGAAGATGCGGCTGCTGCGCGCCCTGACCGCCGAGCTGATCGCCCGGCACCGGCACGGGGTGCTCGGCGTGTGCCTCGGCCATGAGCTGATCGCGGCGGAACTCGGCCTGGAGATCGTCCGCAAGGAGGTGCCGTACCAGGGGGCGCAGACCGCGATCGACCTGTTCGGGCGGCCGGAGACCGTCGGCTTCTACAACAGCTTCGTGGCCCGCTGCGACGACGAGGCCCGCGCCGAACTGGCCGCGCACGGCGTCGAGGTGAGCCGCGGCGCGACGGGCGAGGTGCACGCGCTGCGCGGGCCGGGCGGCGACGGCGGGGGTGCGTTCGCGTCGGTGCAGTTCCACCCGGAGTCGGTGCTGACGCTGAACGGCGCGGCGATCGTGACCGGTCTGATGGGTCAGCTGTGCGGCACGAGCACGTTCTCCGAGCGGCGCCCGGCCTTGTAGTCGAGGACGTTGCGGACGGTGGTCTCCACGATCTGCCGCACCGCGTCCTCGGTGTAGTACGCCTGGTGGGAGGTGACCAGGACGTTGGGGAAGGTGAGCAGGCGGGCCAGTATGTCGTCCTCGATGGCCTCCAGGGACTTGTCGAGGAAGAACAGGCCCGCCTCGGACTCGTAGACGTCCAGACCGACGCCGGTGAAGCGGCCCTCGCGCAGTTCGGCGACGAGGGCCGCGGTGTCGATGAGGCCGCCGCGGCTGGAGTTCACCAGGATCGCGTCGTCCTTCATCGCCTTCAGCGCGGCGGCGTCGATGAGGTGCTGGGTCTGCGGCATCAGCGGGACGTGCAGGGAGACGAGGTCGGACTCGGCGAGCAGCTGGTCCTTGGGGACGTACTGCATGCCCAGTTCCATGCAGGCGGGGTTCTCGGCGACGTCCCAGCCGAGCAGCCGCATGCCGAAGCCGTGGGCGATCCGCGCGAACGCCTCGCCGATCTTGCCGGTGCCGAGCACACCCGCGGTACGGCCGTGCAGATCACGGCCCATCAGGCCGTCGAGGCGGAAGTCGAAGTCGCGGGTGCGGGTGGAGGCGCGCACGATGCGCCGGTTGACGGCGAGGGCGAGCGTCCAGGCGAACTCGGCGACGGCGTACGGCGAGTAGTACGAGACGCGGGCGACCGTCATGCCGAGCTGGTTGGCGACGCGCAGGTCGATGTTGTTGAAGCCGGTGGAGCGCTGGGCGATCATCCGGGTGCCGCCCGCGGCGAGGATCTCCAGGACCGGCGCGTCGAGTTCGGCGTTGACGCTGGAGGAGACGATCTCGTAGCCGGCGGCGATGGGCGCGGTGTCCTCGTTGAGGAAGACGTCCAGACAGCGGACCTCGTGGTGGTCCTGGAAGGCGTGTTCGATCAGGGGCTTCTCGTCGGCCTGCACTCCGAAGGCCAGGATCTCCACTGCGCGCTCCCGTTCTGTGGGGTATGGGCCGAGGATACGGCCCGTACCCCGTGGGCCGGCGGTCCACCACGGCGGCGGGCCGCCGGCCGGGGACGGCGTCAGCCGAAGAAGACGCCGGCCTCGTCGTACAGCTTCGGGTCGACCGTCTTCAGTTTCGCGGTGGCCTCGGTGATCGGGACGCGGACGACGTCGGTGCCGCGCAGGGCGACCATCTTGCCGAAGTCGCCGTCGCGGACGCAGTCGACGGCGTGCAGCCCGAAGCGGGTGGCGAGCCAGCGGTCGAAGGCGCTGGGGGTGCCGCCGCGCTGGATGTGCCCGAGGACGGTGGTGCGCGCCTCCTTGCCGGTGCGCCTCTCGATCTCCTTGGCCAGCCACTCGCCGACGCCGGACAGCCGCACATGTCCGAAGGAGTCGCGGGACTCGTCCTTGAGGACCATCTGCCCGTCCTTGGGCATGGCGCCCTCGGCGACGACGACGATCGGGGCGTAGGAGGCGCGGAAGCGGGAGGTGATCCAGGCGCACACCTGGTCGAGGTCGAAGCGCTGCTCGGGGATGAGGATGACGTTCGCGCCGCCGGCGAGTCCGGAGTGCAGGGCGATCCAGCCGGCGTGCCGGCCCATCACCTCGCAGACCAGGACGCGCATGTGGGACTCGGCGGTGGTGTGCAGGCGGTCGATGGCCTCGGTGGCGATGGAGACCGCGGTGTCGAAGCCGAAGGTGTAGTCGGTGGCGGACAGGTCGTTGTCGATGGTCTTGGGCACGCCGACGCAGGGCACGCCGTACTCGTCGCTGAGCCGCGCGGCCACGCCGAGGGTGTCCTCGCCGCCGATCGCGACGAGCGCGTCGATCTCGTTCTTGGCGAGGTTGTCCTTGATCCGCCGGATGCCGTCCTCCTGCTTGAGGGGATTGGTGCGCGAGGAGCCGAGGATGGTGCCGCCGCGGGGCAGGATGCCGCGCACCGCGGGGATGTCGAGCCGGACGGTGTCGTTCTCCAGGGGGCCTCGCCAGCCGTCCCGGAAGCCGACGAAGTCGTAGCCGTACTCCTGCACGCCCTTGCGGACGACGCCCCGGATGACGGCGTTGAGCCCGGGGCAGTCGCCGCCTCCGGTCAGTACTCCGACGCGCATGGAAATGTCCCTTCGCCGCGGTTGCCTGGTGAGGCTCACGCTAAGGGTGACGCAGGTCACTCCGGGACGGGCGCGACGGTCAATTCCGGTGAAATGTCCGGTAGTTGATCACGGCAAATGCACTCGAAAGGGTGACTTGATCACTTCACGCCGGTTTACGCGCGATCGCAGCCCTATGCCCTTCTCGCCCTATTCGCCGTCGAGCCCGCGTTCGATGGCGTAGCGGACCAGTTCGACGCGGTTGTGCAGCTGGAGCTTGCCGAGGGTGTTCTGCACATGGTTCTGCACCGTGCGGTGGGAGATGACCAGACGCTCGGCGATCTGCTTGTAGCTGAGGCCCTTGGCGACCAGGCGCAGCACCTCGGTCTCGCGCTCGGTGAGCCGGGGCGCCCCCGGCTCCGGGCCGTCCGTCCCGGCGCCGGCGGCGGGCGCGGGTTCGGCGGCCAGCCGCCGGTACTCGCCGAGGACCAGCCCGGCCAGCCCCGGCGTGAACACCGGGTCGCCCGCGGCGGTCCGGCGCACCGCGTCCAGCAGCTCCTGCGTGGAGGCCGACTTGAGCAGATAGCCGGTGGCGCCCGACTTCACGGCCTCCAGCACATCGGCGTGCTCGCCGCTCGCGGAGAGCACCAGTACCCGCAACGCCGGGTTGTGCGCGACGAGTTCCTTGCAGACCTGGACGCCGGGCTTGACCGGCAGATTGAGGTCGAGGACGAGGACGTCGGGCGCGGCGGCCAGGGCGCGGCGCACCGCCTGCTCGCCGTCGCCCGCCGTGGCGACCACCTCGAAGCCGGACTCGGCCAGATCGCGGGCGACGGCGTCCCGCCACATCGGGTGGTCGTCCACCACCATGACCCGCACCGGCGTGTTCTCCTCGCCCTGCCCGGTTCCGGTTCCGCTCGTCGCCGTCATCGGTTTCCCGCCTTCCCCCGCACCCACGCCGCGGCGCCGCCGCCGCGGGCCTCGCGCGGATGCTTCTCGTGCTTCTCGTGCTTCTCGTGCTTCTCGTCCGTCGCGTGCTTCGGGTGCGACGCGTTCTTGGGTACGGTCAGTTCGACCTCCGTGCCCTGGCCGGGCACCGAGATCAGCGCGGCGGCGCCGCCGATGTCGCGCAGCCGGCCCCGGATCGACTGGGCCACCCCGAGCCGGCCCTCGCCCTCGGCCTGGGCGAGCCGTCCCTCGGGGATGCCGGGCCCCTCGTCGCGCACGGTCACCAGCACCGACTCCGGTTCGTCCTCCACCAGGATCCAGGCCCGCGCGTCCTCGCCCACGTGCCGGCGGACGTTGTCCAGCGCGGCGCCGACGGCCGCGGCCAGCTCCCGGGCGACGGCGGCCGGCAGCGGCACCGGGGCGCCCGGCTCGGCCAGGGCCACCCGGGAGCCGGCGTACGGGGCGAGCAGCGCGCGCAGATCGACGGAGCCGTCGCCCCGCCCGTCCCGCCCGCCGCGCCCGCCGGGCTCGTCCCCGTCCTCGCGCTCGTCCCGCTCGTCCACGAGCTGGACGAGGGCGCCGTCGGCCGCGTCGGTGGAGACCCGGGAGACGGGGACCATGCCGCCGGAGACCAGGGTGCGCAGCGCCACCTCCTGCTCGCCCGCCAGCCGCCCCAGTTCCGCCGCCTCGCCGCCGATCACCGCGCCGCGCCGCTGCACCATGGCCAGCACCTGGAGCACGCTGTCGTGGATGTCCCGGGCCAGCCGCTCCCGCTCCCTGGTCGCGGCCTCGATCTCCAGGGCGCGGGCGAGGGTGCGCTCGGAGGCGCGGGCGACCTCCACGACGTAGCCGATGGCGATGGAAGCGACCCAGACCAGGACGACGTTGTGCACGGTGTCGCGGGCCGGGACGCCGCGCTCGACGAGGTTGGCGACGGCGATCGCGGTGGAGGCGACGGCGGCCCACCGCCAGCCGCCCTTGACCGCGAAGGCGAGGACCGAGCCGGCGGTCCATATCGACGGCAGGGTCGGTCCGCCCTCCACGATCCGGGCGTGCGCGTCGGCCACCGGGGTGAGGAGGATGCCGCAGACGGCGAGGGAGAGGTCGACGGCGAGGAAGGGGCGGGTGCAGCTCGCGGCGTTGGCGACCCGGGGCAGGGTGGCCAGGGTCCACACGAAGATCACGCAGTAGTACGCGACGGCGACCCACGGGCGCGGGAAGCGGTCGTAGGCGGTGGCGAACAGGCCGACCGCGTAGAACATCGTCAGCACCCGGTAGCCGGCCAGCGCACGCCACATGGGCTGCTCGACCGACATCCTCATGACGCGCGCGCGCCTGGGCATGCGCCCCTCCCCCCGTTGTCCGCGGTCGCCTACTCCGCGGTTCTCTCCTCTTCGGCCCGCCCGTCGTCCCCACGGGTCCGGCCGTTCTCGTCCTGCCCGTCGTCGCGGGTCCGGCCGTTCTCGTCCTGCCCGTCGTCGCGGGAGCTTCCGGCCGGGGTCCGCTTATCGTCGCCAGCCGGCCCGGCCCCGGCCTGCCGCTCGTCGCGGGAGGGTCCGGCCGCGGCGTGCGCCTCCTCCTCGGCCTGGACCTCCCTGCGGTTCGCCTCGGCCGCCTCCCGCTCGGCCCGCTCCTTCTGGGCCTGCGCCTTCTCGGCCTTCTCCATGGCGGCCGCGGCGGCCTTCTCCGCCTTCTCGGCCTCCTTCTCCGCCTTGGCCGCCTCCGTGAGCTGCCGCTTGGCCGCGGTCGCGTACATGTCGACGTACTCCTGGCCGGAGAGCTTCATGATCTCGTACATGACCTCGTCGGTCACCGCGCGCAGGACGAAGCGGTCGTGCTCCATGCCCTGGTAGCGGCTGAAGTCGAGGGGCCTGCCGATGCGGATGCCGGGGCGCATCAGCTTGGGGACGACCTTGCCGGGCGGCTGGATCTTCTCCGTGTCGATCATGGCGACCGGGATGACCGGCGCGCCGGTGGCCAGCGCCACCCGGGCCAGACCGCCCGGCTTGCCGCGGTAGAGGCGTCCGTCGGGCGAACGGGTGCCCTCCGGGTAGATGCCGAACAGCTCGCCGCGCTCCAGCACCTCGATCCCGCTCTTCACCGCGGCCTCGCCCGCGCCGCGCGCACCGGAGCGGTCCACCGGCAGCTGGCCGACGCCCTTGAAGAACGCGGCGGTCAGCCGGCCCTTCACGCCGGGCGTGGTGAAGTACTCGGCCTTCGCGATGAAGGTGACCTTGCGGTCGAGCACCGCGGGCAGGAAGAACGAGTCCGAGAACGAGAGGTGGTTGCTCGCCAGAATGGCGGGGCCCTCGGCCGGAATGTTCTCCAGGCCCTTCACCCAGGGCCTGAAGGCGAGCTTCAGCGGCCCCCCGATGGCGACCTTCATCGTGCCGTAGAACAACCGAGTTCCTCCCGTGTGTGTCGATCAGACCATAACCCGCTGCACCGCCGAAGGACCCGACGGCCCTGGTCGGTGTCAGTGCGGTCGCGTACGGTGAAGTACCCGCAGTCGACGGCCGCGCGCCGCTGCGGCGGGCCATCCTGCCTCGACGTACCTGTCATCGACGTGCCGAGTCCACTCACGAACAGGAGACCGACGTGCCGGTCCTCCCCGGAGCAGAGCCGTACCGCCACGAGGGCGGGGAGGTCGGCGTCCTCCTCTGCCACGGCTTCACCGGTTCCCCCCAGTCGCTGCGCCCCTGGGCCGAGTATCTCGCCGAGCGCGGTCTGACGGTGTCGCTGCCGCTGCTGCCCGGGCACGGCACGCGCTGGGAGGACATGCAGCTCACCGGCTGGCAGGACTGGTACGCCGAGGTGGACCACGAGCTGCGCGCCCTGCGCGAGCGGTGCACGCGCGTCTTCGTGGCGGGACTGTCGATGGGCGGCGCGCTGGCGCTGCGGCTGGCGGCCAAGCACGGGGACGCGGTCGACGGCGTGGTGGTCGTCAACCCGGCCAACAAGGTGCACGGCCTGTCCGCGTACGCCCTGCCCGTGGCCCGGCACCTGGTGCGCACGACGAAGGGCATCGCCAGCGACATCGCCAAGGAGGGCGCCGCCGAGCTGGGCTACGACCGGGTGCCGCTGCACGCCGCGCACTCGCTGCGGGTCTTCCTGCGCATGCTGGACGGTGAGCTGCCGCAGGTCACCCAGCCGCTGCTGGTGCTGCGCAGCCCCGCCGACCATGTGGTGCCGCCGGCCGACCCGGCGCGGATCCTCAGCCGGGTCTCCTCCCTGGACGTGACGGAGGTGCTGCTGGAACACAGCTACCACGTCGCGACGTTGGACCATGACGCGGACCGGATCTTCGAGGAGAGCTACGCCTTCATCGGACGGCTCGCACCCAGCGTCGGCAAGGAAGGGACGGCCCAAGGTGGCTGAGCACGACTCCGACCGCGAGGGCCGGGAGAACGGCGAGCCGAGGCCGCCGCACCGTCCCGACGGGGCGGCACGGCCCGGGGAGGCGGTACGGGACGACGCCGCGGTACGGGACGACGCGGCGGTACGGGACGACGCGGCCTCCGGGGCGGCTGAGGCGGGTGGCTCGGGCGAGGCTGCGCGGGCCTCCGACGCGGTCGAGCCGGCCGACGCCGGGCCGGCCGGGGCGACCCAGCCGGTCGACTCAGCCGAACCCGCCGGACCGGGCGACGGGCTGACGGCGGGCGATCCGATCTCAGCGGTCGATCCGATGAAGGCGGCCGATCCCGTCAAGGCGTCCGACGCGGCCAAGGCCGCCGATCCCCTCAAGGCGTCCGACGCCGTCAGGTCGGTCGACGCCGGCGACGCGCGGGAGGCCGGGGAGTCCCGGGCCGCGGGCAGGGCGGCGGAGGCGGGCGCCCCGGGCGGACCGGTGGAGCGCACGGCGGCGGGCATGCCGCTGGACGAGGAGGCCGCCTGGGCCGCGATCGTCGCCGGGTACGGCGAGGAGCCGCCGGACCCGCCGGGCGCACGGCCGTTCCGGCCGATCCGGGACCTGCCGCTGCCGGAACCGCCGGACGCGGACGACGAGCGGCCCGGCACCAAGGACCGCCCGAAGGCACGGCGGCCCGAGGACGGCGGCCCGCAGGACGGACGCGCCACGGGCGACGGGCGGACCACCGGCGACGCAGCGCAGGACGGGCGTTCCGAGGAAGCGGGGCCGGGCGCGGCCCGGCCGCTGGGCGGCTCGGTCTCCTTCGCGCCCGGCGTCGGCACGCCCGCCGGCCCGCGCGACTTCACGGTGCGCGAGCCCTCCGACGACGACTTCGACGAGGACGACGAGGGCCACTTCGTGCCCCCGGAGCCGCCCCCGCTGCCGGACGCGGACGCCACGGCGAAGTTCGCCTGGCTGGGTGTGATCGGCGGGCCCGTCCTGCTCCTGCTGGCGGTGCTGCTCGGCTGGGACATGACGTGGTGGCTGACCACGCTGAGCATCGGCGGCTTCCTCGGCGGCATCGCGACGCTGGTGGCGCGGATGAACCCGGGCGACGACGAGGACGACGACCCGGGGCGCGGCGCGGTCGTGTGACCGGGACGAGAGCGGTCGTGGAGACGACGACGGGGGCCGTACGCCGGTACGGCCCCCGTCGTCGTACGCCCGCCCGTACGGCGGCGCTACGGCGGCTCCGTCCCGCCCTCGGTCACGCGGTCACGCCGTCGCCGGGATCTTCAGGGCCGCGAGCACCGGACGGTGGTCGGTGGCCGCCCTGAGGTCCGCCTCGGTGACTCCGGGCTGGTCCAGCGGGACGCCGCAGCCGAGCACCTCGATGCCGGGGGTGGCGAAGATCGCGTCGATGCGGCGGTGCGGCTCGGTGGCCGACCAGGTGTGCTCGCCGCCCCAGGGGGCGGTGGCGTAGCCGTCCTGGAGGGCGTCTGCCAGCCGCCGGAAGGCCGGGCCCTCGGGGCCCTCGTTGATGTCGCCGCCCACGATCGCGTGCTCCACGCCCATCTTGGCGAGCCGGTCCAGGAGCAGCCCGCTCTGGTCCTGGCGCTCGGCGGCGACGAGGGAGAGGTGGGAGGCGAGGACACCGAGCCGGGCGCCGCCGAACCGGACGACCGCGGTGGCGAGTCCGCGCCGGTGCTGCCCGGGGGTGAGCGGCAGCAGGACGTCCTCGGTGCGCTCGACGGTGGCCCGCAGCGAGCAGAGCACCGCGGGCCCCGCGGCGGTCGCGCCGCCGGTGAGGATCACCAGGTCGGTGGCGGACGCGAGCCGGGCCAGCTTCTTGCGCCAGCGGAAGAAGCGGGGCGCCTCCTGGAGCAGGACGAGATCGGGCGCGCAGGCCCTGATCACGCGGGCGAGGGCCTCGAAGTCGTCCTGCAGCGAGCGGATGTTGTAGCCGAGGACACGGACGACGGCGGAACCGTCGGGTTCCGTGCGGGAGTTGGGCAGCAGCATGACGATCAACATACGCCGCGCCCGCCGCCCGACCGGCACGGCGACCCGTCTCGCCGACGAGGCGGACCGCGAGCCGCCCTCCAGGCGGCGGCCCGCAGCGGGGCATCCCGCTTCCCCGCCGGGCGCGCGAACGCATCGCCCCCGGGCGGTCCGCACGCCCGCCTCGGCCCGCCCGGTCAGACACACCGCCCCGCCCCGCGCCCTCACACCGGCAGCGCGCCCCGGGCCTCCCCGGCGGCCCCGCGCCTCCACAGCGGCAGCGCGTCCCCGGCCTCCCCCGGCCGCCCCGCGCCCCCACACCGGCACCGCGTCCCCGGCTTCCCCAGCGGCCTCCCCCACCGCGGGAACACTCCGCCGTCCCGGCCACGCAGTCCCGGCCACGCAGTCCCGGGGGGGGGCAGCGCACGCCCCGCGCACACGCCCCCACACCCGCACACGCCCTCAGGCGCACATCCACACCCACACCCGCCCGTTCCTCCCCCGGACACGCCTGCGCCCACCGGCCCGGACGGAGAGGGCGGTGGGCGCGTGGTCGCTCGGCGGACGGGGCCGCCCGGCAGGACCGGCCGTTCGACGGGCCGGGGCCGTCCCGTCCGGCAGGCGCGGCCGGTCAGGGGGCGGTGTCGTTCACATGACCGGGTCGGGCTCCCGGGCCAGGTCCGCCGCGCCGACCAGGCCGGCCTTGTTGCCGAGCTGGGCGGCGATCACGTCGGCGACCGGCCGCCAGTTGCCGCCGACCAGCCAGCGCTTGTACGACTTGCGGATCGGGTCCAGGACCAGTTCGCCCTCGTCGGACAGTCCGCCGCCGACGATGAAGGCGGACGGGTCGAAGAGGGAGGCCAGGTCGGCCAGGCCCGCGCCGACCCAGCGGGCCAGCTCGCGGTAGGAGTCGACGGCGACCGGGCAGCCCTGGCGGGCGGCCATGGAGATGTGCTTGCCCTCGATGCCGTCGGGGGTGCCGTCGCCGAGGGCGAGCAGCACCTCGGCGCGCTCCGGGGTGGCGTTGGCGCGCTGCTTGGCGTACCGGACGAGGGCGCGCCCGGAGGCGTACTGCTCCCAGCAGCCCTGCGAGCCGCAGCCGCACAGCAGGCCGTCCGGGACCATCCGGATGTGGCCGAACTCGGCGGCCACGCCGAAGTGGCCGCGGCGCAGCTTGTTGCCGATGATGATGCCGCCGCCGAGGCCGGTGCCGAGCGTGATGCAGATGGCGTTGCGGTGGCCCTTGCCGGCGCCGAACTTGTATTCGCCCCAGGCCGCGGCGTTGGCGTCGTTCTCCACGACGACGGGGAGGCCGACGCGCTCCTCGACCTTCGCCTTGAGCGGCTCCTGGCGCCAGTCGATGTTGGGCGCGAAGTAGACGGTGGAGCGCTGCCGGTTGACGTATCCGGCGGCGCCGATGCCCACGCCGACGATGTCGTGCCCCGCGCGCGCTCCCTCCACCGCCGAGGCGATGGCGTCCACGATGGCCTCGGGTGTGGTGGGGGTCGGCACCTTGAAGGTCGAGAGGATGTTGCCTTCCTCGTCGACCACGCCGGCCGCGATCTTCGTGCCGCCGATGTCGACGCCGATGGTGAGTCCCATGAATCCCTCAGTTCCGGTCGAGCCCCGCTACGGCCAACCGTACCCGAGGCGCCACCGTCCGATTCGCGGCGTCCACCCCCCGAGCAGGCGCGCATCGGCGGCGGAGCCGGCCCCCGGGGCGGCCGAGGGCGGGTCCGCGGTGGGGCTCGTCTTCGGCGGGGGCTCGTCGTCCGGCGGGGCTAGTCCAGGTCGATGCGCTGGCCGCCGCCCGTGCCCTCGCCGCCGTCGCGGCGGCCCGGGCCGTCCCCGCGGTCGTCCAGGTTCTTCAGGTCGCCGTCGAGGTCGTCGGCGCGGCCGGTGCGGGACGTCCAGCGGCGTTCCTGGGCCTGGACGGCCGAGCGGTAGGCGGCGAGGAGTTCGCCGCCGGCCGCGGCGAGGTGGTCGAAGACGTCCGGGTTGCGTTCGATGACCGGTTCGACGGTCGCCTTGGCCTGCTGCACGACCTGCCGCACCACCTGCTGTGCGGCGGGCCCGGCCAGCGCGCCGAGCAGCGGCGACTGGAGCGAGGACAGCTTGCCGGCGACGGCGTCGACGAACTTGCGCAGCTCCTCGGCGGCCGAGCCGGGGGGCGGGCCGTACTCGGCGCGGCGCCGGGCCTGCTCCGCCGCCAGGTCCTCGGCGCACGCCGTCGACCAGGCGTCGTCGTCGGTGGCGCGCGGCGGGGCGGCGGTGGTCTCCTCCTGAGCGGCGTCGTCCCGAGCGGCGTCGGTGGGTGGGCGCTCTTCGCTCATGGCGGGCTCCTGACTACGGTTCGTCCTTCGACGTTACCCGAACCGGGGGCGGCGGTTCATCTCTCGCGCGGCCACAGCGCGGGGTCCGGCGCGAACCGGATCCGCAGCTCCCCCTCGCGCAGGGCGGCGCCCTCGACGGTGCACCGGCGCAGGGCGGAGGGCAGCGGGACGATACGGCGGAACGGTCCCGCGGTGAGCACGAGTTCGTCGCCGCGCCGGACCAGGTCCAGCTCGTCGCGCAGGGCGCCGGGCAGCGGGATGTGCCACACGAGCACGCCGTCCCCGGCGATCTCGTCGGTGACCGGCCAGGCGGCGGGCGCGGGCGCCGGGGCGGCGGCGGGCAGGGCGAGGGCGGTCAGGTCGTCGGGGCCGCGCGGGTCCCGGCCGAGGTGGGCGGCCGGGTGGACGGCGTAGGTCTCCCGCCACTCGTCCAGGGCCTTTCGCTGCTGGGCGGCGAGGGAGGCCTGCCAGGAGTCGGCGGGGGCCTCGGGCAGGACGCGGGTGGCGACCAGCGACTCCACGGGCAGGGCGCGCACGGCGAGGCCGAGGGCGGCGGCGCGGACCGCGTCGGCGCCGGCCGGGCCGGGCTCGGCGACCAGGCGTACGGCGGTGCCCGGGTCGGCGACGACCGCCTCGACGGCGGCCAGCTCCACGTCCCAGCGGGCGGCGGTCTCGTACAGCCACTCGGCGGGCATGGGGACGCCGGCGAGGCGGCCGAGGACCGGGCGCAGGGCGCGGGCGGCCTGCCGCTCGGGCGGCAGCAGCCGGCGCAGATAGCGGCGCAGTTCGGCGGGGAGGGCGAGCAGGGCGAGGGCCTGCGGGGCGGGCGGCAGATCGACGACGAGGAGGTCGAAGCGCTCGGAGAGGGCGGCGTCGCGCAGGGCGCGCAGCAGGGCGAGTTCCTCGGCGCCGGGCAGCGGGGTCAGTTCCTCGGCGTCCAGGCGGGCGGCGCCGAGCAGGTCGAGGACGTTCGCGGCGCGGTCCTGGAAGGCGGCGAGGTCGGCGCGGAAGCCGGCGGCGGCGTCGGGGCGCCAGGCGGTGAGGCCCGGTGCCACGGCCACGGGCTCGGCGCCGGTCGCCGCCCCGAGGACGGCGCCGAGGGTGTCGGTGCGGTCGGCGCTGAGCACCAGAGTGCGGACGCCGTCACGGGCGGCGGCGAGTGCGGTGGCGGCGGCCACGGTCGTACGGCCACTGCCCCCGGGTCCCGTGATCAGGAGGGTACGCATGCCCCGAACGCTACATCCGCCCGCCGCGCGCGAACGCCGGGCCGCCGGACCGCGACCCCGGGAGCGCCCCCGCGATCAGATCCGAACCGACCTCGGCGGAGTCCGGACGGGCCTCGGGCGCACCCGAAAGCTCCCGTGCCGGTCCGACCGCCCGACGAGCCGCCCGGCGGGACCACGAACGGAACCCCGCCCCGCCCCGTTCCGGCTCGGCCGCGAACCGTCCCGGCCGGCCCTTGCCGAGCCCCCGACCGCCCGCCGGAGGAAGCGGAACCCCGTCCCGCCCCGCCCGGAGGGCTACCGCTCCTTCGACTCCACCCGCTTCTTCAGTCCCGCCAGCGCCCGGTCGATGATGACCTTCTCCGCCTTGCGCTTGATCATGCCGAGCATGGGGATCTTGACGTCCACCGTGAGGCGGTAGGTGACCTCGGTGGTGGCCGGGCCCGAGCGGCGCAGGAGGTAGGAGCCGTCCAGGGAGCGCAGCATCTGGGACTTGACCAGGGTCCAGGAGACCTCGTCGTCGCCGGTCCAGGTGTAGGCGAGGGTCTGGTCGTCCTTGATGGCGCCCGCGTCCATGACCAGGCGCACCTGCTCGGCGCGGCCCCGCTCGTCCGCCTTGAGGACCTCGGCCTCCTTGACCTCGCCGGTCCAGTCGGGGTAGCGGGCGAAGTCGGCGATCACCCCCATGACGTCGGCGGGGGCCGCCTCGA
The DNA here is from genome assembly GCF_019890635.1 of Streptomyces sennicomposti. Classification (GTDB taxonomy): domain Bacteria; phylum Actinomycetota; class Actinomycetes; order Streptomycetales; family Streptomycetaceae; genus Streptomyces; species Streptomyces sennicomposti. Next base: position 238 of record NZ_JAIOAB010000006.1, on the reverse strand, counting down.
TCGTGATGCTCGAGCTGGTGTGTTCCGCCATCGCCGTGGCTCCTCCAGGTGCGGACCGGAAGTCGGGTCGTCGTGCGCACGTGTGTGCAGCGGAAGGCTACCGCGCAGGCGCACGGCGGACTGAACCCCCACCAGCGGACATGGCGGGGGCGCGCCCCCCCCCCCCCCCCCCCCCCCCCCCACCCCCCCCCCCCCCGCCCCCCCCCCCCCCCCCCCCCCGCGCCCCCCCCCCCCCCCC